>NZ_JBEAAJ010000005.1:0-689164 GCF_040446465.1 Streptomyces sp. RG80
GCGACGCCGCCACCTGCAGAAGGACGGTATTTGCCTGGCTGGCCCGCTACAACACCCGCCGTCGACACTCCGCCAACGGCCACCTCAGCCCCAACGAATACGAACACCGACACCACACGGCTAAGCTCACGCTCGCCGCGTGATCAACGAAGCGTGTCCACCATCACGGGGGAAGGCCCGTAGGCGGTGGCGGGTGCCCGGCGCTCCAGTTCCTCGGTGAGGGCGGCCATAATGCGTTTACCGAGGCCGCGTCCCTGGTGTGCGGGGTGAATGCAGACGTCGACAATCTGGAACACCGTACCGCCGTCACCGATTACCCGCCCCATACCGACGGGCTCCCCTTCGTGGTGAACGACCACGCCGTGCCAGGTGTTGGGCAGGGCGAGTGCGACTGCTTCTGGGGCTTTGTCCGAGAGGCCGGCGTCGGTGCGCAGGCGGCGGAAGACCTCGACGGTGGGTACGCCCACGCTCAGCTCGTACGCGTCGTCCAAGCGTTCCACTCCGATCGTGTGTGTTGCGCCTGATGGCATGGCGTGCTGCTGGTGTCGTTGATCAGTGGCCTGGTTCGGCGTGGTCGCCATGGTCGCTGAGCTGTGCTTCGAACCAGTCGTGCAGGGCGTCGACCAGGGCAGGTTCTTCGGTCTCATAGGTGAGGGTGGCGCCGTCGGGCCGTTGCCGGTAGCGGACCTCGATGCGTTTGTAGCCGCCCTCCAGTTCCGTCAACCCCGGCATGCTGTCGCCGTGGATCTGCGCGGGGTCGCCGAAGTCTCCCTGGCTGAACGCTTTGGCCTCCTGCTGGAGGTGGGTGCGTATGAGGTTGACCTGCGTGGCATCGTCGGACTGGTCGGCGACGACGTCCTGGACGCCGCCCGTCTCGGTGGGGGTGAAGTGGTGGGTGGTCTGTTCGAGGTCGAAGGGCATCACGGTCCGACCGCGCTCGGCGACTGCCTCCTGCCGCCCTGTCCTTGCCTCGCCTCCGCCCTGCTGGGGGCCGCCGATCAGGAGGGCTGCGCCCAGTGCCGCGCCTACACCTGCCGCGGTGATGCCGACCGTCAGCAGCCGACGCTTGCCGTACTTCATCCAGTGCCTCCGTGAGCACGTCGAGGGCGTGCGGTACGCCCGTTTCCGTTGTGGGGATCGTTGTGATGCCGTGGCCGGCAGGGGTGCATGGGGCGGGTCTTCGGCTTCGGCTGCGCCGCGGCTGTTGACGCGCTGGGCGCGCCGACCCCTGCCGGCCTTTGGGCGTGGGCCTACTGCTGCTTGGCGGGGATCAGCCACATGACGATGACCGCGGAGACCGCGGCCATGCCGGTGGCGACGAGGAACGCGTCGTCGAAGCCGGAGGCACGCCGGGCACCGGTGTGGGCGGCGATGCTCGTAGCGGCGGCGCTGGAGACGGCCGCGGCGCCGGCCGAGGCACCGAACTCATGGAAGGTGCTGACGATGCCCGACGCCACACCGGCTTCATGGGGGGCAACGCTGGCGAGTGCGGTGGCGGAGGCGACGACGAACAGGGCGCCCAGTCCCGCCGCGGCGACGCTCATGCCGGTGACCATCGCCGCCGTTCCGGCCCACAGCACCGGAACAAGGAACCCGACGGCCGCGACGGCCAGGGCGAGCACAGCCAGCGGCCGAGCTCCCCAACGGCCGATCACGCGGCCGGAGGCTGCTGCAGCGGCCATGGTCAGCAGCGCCACCGGCAGGAACAACACGCCCGTCATCAGGGCACCATGGCCCTGGCGGTTCTGGAGGTAGAACGAGCCGAGGAAGAAGGCCCCCACCATCAGCGCCGTGGTGACGGCGATCACGAAAGTGCCCGCCATCACCGGGCGTCGGCCCAGCAGACGCAGATCCATCAGCGGTGCCGCCGCCCGGCGCTGCCAGAGAGCGAAAGCCGCATAGGCGGCTGCCGACGCGGAGACCAGAGCAACGGTGACGAAGTTCAGCCAGCCGTGGTCGCCGGCACGGATCAGAGCGTAAATCAGGGCGCCCGTCGCGGCGGCGACCAGAGCAGCACCGGGTACGTCGAGGGAGCCGGTGCCCGCGCGGGGCAGGCTCGGCAGGATCCGGGCGAGCGAGACGAGGACGGCCAGGCCGACGGGGACGTTGACGAAGAAGACCCAGGCCCAGCCCGGACCTGCAGTGATTAGCCCGCCCAGCAGTACGCCGAGGGCGGCGCCGCCGCCCCCGAGCGCCGACCAGATGCCCAGCGCGCGGTTGCGCTCGTCGCCGTCGAACAGCCGCACCACCACGGACAGCGCGGCGGGCGAGAGCATCGCGGCGCCCACCCCCTGGGCGATCCGTGCCGCCAGCAGCAGCGGGGCGCCGGTGGCGAGTCCAGCAGCCAGGGACGCGGTGGTGAATACCGCGAGCCCGGCCAGGACGACCCGCTTGGGGCCGAATAGGTCCGCGGCCCGGCCGCCGAGCAGCATCAGGCTGCCGAACGTAAGGGCGTATCCGCTGACCACCCAGGTCAAGGCCGCGCGGCCCAGGTCCAATTCGGCACCCATGTCGGGGAGGGCGATCGCGACGACGGTGATGTCGAGGATCAGCATCAGCTGGGCCAGCCCCAGCAGCCCCAGGGCTGTCCAGCGCAGCGGATGCGGTGCCTCCGCTGCGCGTGTCGTGGCGGTTTCCGTGTCGCTCATGACGCTCACCCCTCGCTCACTAAGTCGTACAAGGATGTTCACGTTATACGCCCGGGGGGTATAAACCAAACAGTGTTGTACGACTTGCTGGTGTACTGTGGGCGCATGGGCAGCAAGAACTCCACGGCGACCAAGCGCGCTGACGCGCTGCGCAGCATTGACGCGATCGTGCAGGCAGCGGCCGAATGCCTCGGACGCAACCCGGAGGCGAGCCTGAGCGAGATCGCGCGGGCTGCGGGCGTGGGCCGGGTGACGCTGTATGCGCACTTCAGCTCCCGGGCAGAGGTCGTCGACGCGGCGATGAGCCGCGCCATCGACCGGGGCAACGAAGTACTGGACGCGGTCGACCTGACCGGTGATCCGCTGCTCGCTCTGGCCCAGTACATCGAGGCCGGCTGGCACCTGGTGGACCAGGCACGCGCCCTGCTCGCCGCCGCTCAACGCGAACTTCCCGCAGGGCGCATCCGCGAACTGCATGCCGGGCCCGCCGCCCGGGTCGAGACGCTGGTCGCCCGAGGCCGCGCCGAGGCAGCCTTCCGTACGGACCTGCCGATCGCGTGGATGGTCAATGTCCTGCACACGGTCATGCACAGTGCGGCAGAGGAAATCCGCGCCGGCCGCCTCACCTCCGAGCACGCTAGCCACCACATCACCGCCACAGTGCTCGCCGCCTTCACACCCCCGGGCACACCGGTACCCGAGACCGACGGCGCCCCCCAGTAGCCACCGGACACGAGGATCTGCAACGCGCCGACGCCCAGATGCGTGATCAGGCGCTACGTCGCACAGTGGAATTGAGACAACTCACACCGCCGTCTCTTTAGGACCTCTCGAGCGTGGGTGCACCCGTGTGCGCTGCGAGGTGATTGCCAGCGCTGCCTCGGACGCCCCGCCGTTGAGCCTCCGGCGCACTGTGCGACGTGCGCGCACTTCGCGTGCCTGCCCCTACGCGCCCCCTGTCCCGCGCTGCCGTACGCGCCCTGCGGTGGCCGTGCTGTTGCGCAAGCAACCTCGCCGACTTCAGGAATTCAGGAAGGTCGAGCGCACATGAGTGCCTTTCCCAAACCCGTCATCGATGCCATGGCCGACCGCGCCATGCGCCTGCACCACATGCTGTGGCACCTGACACGGGACTCGTGGGCAGTTCTGACTCCGGCGGAGAAAGAAGTCTTCAGCGACCACGGCTGGGTGCCGCCCCGCGCGTCCCGCGGACCGAGGGACCCGGCAACCGGGAACAGGCCGGTGGAGCTCGACAACGGCTCGGGCGAGGACTTCCTGTACATGCATCGGGAGATGATCGCCGAGGTCAACCACATCCTGGCCGAGACGGGCGACCCTCAGCACCCCCATGTGCAGGGCTGGGCGACGATCCCGGCCTCCGGCGACCCCGCCTTTCCGGTCCCGCCGGCGTACGAGCTGCCGGGCGGCCCCGGCAGCACCCAGGGTCTCCTGGACGTCAAGTCGCAGGCGGGGTACGACCAGATCCACGCAGTGGAGACCCAGGTCACCGACCCGGCGGTCTTGCGCCAGATCACGCTCGGCCGCCTCGGCGCCGCCGTGGAGTTCTTCATCCACAACGCGCTGCACATGCGCTGGTCGGCACAGATGCCCGAATACCGGCCCGGCGGGGACGCGTTCAACGTCAATCCGAAATGGGACGACTCCGCCTACAACTGGCTCGGCGACACCTACTCCTCCCACGTGAACCCGCTCTTCTGGAACATCCACGGTTGGGTGGACGCCCGGATCGACGACTGGATGGCCGCCAACGACCTGCAGGGGCCGGTGCCATGGAGCTTCGACCCGCCCTGGAGCGGACCAGAGGGCGGGCACGGCCACGGACATCACCCCGTGGTCCATCTCGCGCTGCGGGCCCGGCCGGGCAGTGCTGAGGCCGATGAGTTGCAATCGAGTCTGAGTGCCATGGAGTCGACGGTCGAGGATCTGAAGCGGGCGGGCGTCCGGGAACCGGCCCGCTTCCCGATCCATCACGGCGAGCTCTGACCGCTCGGCGCCGGGTCAGGCGTCCCGCTTCACCGCGAGGAAACCGGCCGTCTGACCCGCCCGGGCCAAGCTGGCACCACTGCCGTGGTCCGCCGCGCGCAGCACGGTCCCGGCGAGCGTCATCCGCTGGTTGATGCCGTTCTCCCAGTGACGCAGAACCCTGCCGTCGTACTCATAGTGGGAGTCGGCGATGGAGGTGCCGGGCCGGCCTTTGCCGGTAGGAGTCAGCGTCACCGGCGAGTCACCCGACACCTGCCCGACCATGTCCATGCTCAAGGAGTTGGTGAACACCAACTCACCGCTGATCTCCCCATCGGCGCCGACCTCGAGCCTCAACTCCAGCTCCGCGAACTTCAGCTTGTTGAAATCCCCAACCATTTCTTGAGAACCGCACCCATCGCAGCCTGCCCCCAGCCCGCTCGGTGCTTACCGCCGAAGGTAGGTTGGCTTCTGTCAGCAATGGCTGATCGAAGTAGCAGTGCAAAGGGGGCTGGTGTGTCGCACGAGATGGACATCCAGGTCGGGACTGACGTGCGGATTACCGGGGGACCGTTCACAGATTTCACGAGCCCTGTCGTGGCTGTTGACCATGTTCGGGGCCGTGTCGAGTTGACGGTGGACATCTTCGGCGACGCGACCAGGATCGATATCCCCTTGACGGATGTCGTGAAGGTCACCTGATCTTGCTCCTCACGGTCTGATCCGGTCGCGTTCGCTCCCCGACCCGGGCCGGGGACGGTTGTGACCGTGGCTGGCGAACCGGGCTCAGGAGGTGAGGGCTTGGGCCTCGCCGACGGCGATGGTCTGCTCGCTGGTACGGGTCTCGGTCCACTCGCCCTGGTCGGTGATGGCGCCTTCGGCTTGCCAGGTGATGGTCCAGGTGGACGTCGCGGTCACGGTGTAGCGGTGGGAGGGCTCGCTGGTGGACGGGTGCTGGTAGAGGTGACCGCAGTCCGGGGACGCCGTTATGCCCAGGGAGGGCTGGTAGCCGGTGCCGGGGCCGTGGCAGACCACGGGGGCCTGACCGTCGCCCATGTCCCAGCGGATGGAGGTCACTTCGGCGGTGGCGGTGACTGTGACCGCGCCTGCGGTGGCCGTGGCGGTGGCCGGCCCGTAGGTGGTCTCGGTGGGCTCCACCCACATCCACGTCGGCATACCCACCACGTAGGTCCCTACGGGGCACGGACTGGCGACCTTCGGGCCGGTGAGTTTCATGGAGACCTGCGGTCCCGTTGCGGTCGACCAGGTCCGATGGGTTACGTGTCCGGTCGCATTCAGGCGACCGGAACGTGCCCCTTACGGCAGGGAGCGAGTGAGCCACACCAGTTCGCCACGGTCATCCGCCGAGACATGGTCGCGCTCGAACCCGAGCTTTTCGAGGACGCGAAACGATGGCGCGTTCCAGGGACGCACTGTCGACCAGAGCCGCCCCCGCCCAGTCGCGATCGCGGCGTCGAGCACGGCGGAGGCCGCCTCCGTTGCATAGCCCTGTCCGTGAACGCGCCGGAACAACTCGTACGCGATCTCGGGCTCGTCGACGGAAGCCCGACCGACGGTGAGCCCGCAATACCCGATGAAGTCGCCCCCATTGCGGCGGATGACGGCCAGCAGAGCAATTCCTGTCAGTGTTGACGCAGTGCGCTGCTCTTCGATCATCCGCCGGTTGTGCTCGATCGATGGCATGCCATCGCCCCGTTCGGAGACGAGCGTGCGATGGGCATCGACATCGGACTCGGTCCACGGCCGCAACGTCAATCGAGCGGTTTCGAGTTGGAGCGGCATCGGCGAGTACGGCACGGCAACACTCTATCGACGCTCTGCCCGCGCCCTCGAGTGACATCGAAACTCGGCTCTGGCACAGATCTTGGAGAGCGGTCGCGGAGCGTCACAAGGCAGGTCGCTTCGCGGCCGTGATCACACCTGCTCTTGGTAGACCCGGATTTCCCGGGGGTGAAAGTTGCGGACGATCGGCCAGAATTCCTGGCGGCCAAGGCAGACTGCCCAGGCGTCGAGTTCGTCGTCCGTGTCGTGGAAGAACCAGGTCTCGAAGTGTCCCAGAGCCCGAAGTTGAGGGACTGGCTCGTACCGCAGTTCGCAGTGGAGCTGGATGTAATGATCATGCTCGCCGGATGCGTCGTTGATCTCGAACTGTCGGACCAGGTCCAGCGTGAAGACCGGTGGTCCCTCAAAGGCGTGAGTCCCGTACTGGAAGAGAAGGCCATCAGCGTCCGGTGTGTCCGCGGTGTCGAAGCGCTGGGAGCCGAAGCGCACGAACCTGAGCCACACCTCGTCCAAGTCCATCTCGGTGAGGGGCTGCTGTCCACGGCTCAGCTCATGTTGAAGTCGCTCCTCGGCCCGGTCCATGGGCGCTCTCTCCGACATTTTATCCTTCGCGGCAGATGGAGTCTGTGGTCTCGCGATGATCTTCTCAGCCCACCACACTCGCTGACGTGACCAGGGGGCTGAAGAGTCGGGGCGCGACCTATTGGAGCAGAGTCATCTTGCGGAGCAATTCGAATCCGGCACGGCCGTAGACCTGCCTCTTGATCTTCTTGATGCGGTTCACGGCGCCCTCCGTGCCACCGGAGCTCCAGTGCAGGGTGAGTCCGGCGGTCACCGCATCAAGGTCTCGGAGCAGGTGGAGGGCAAAGTTGGTGAGGCCGGGCAGTTGGCTGGCATCGACGGCCTCGATCCATGCGGGGAGCGTGGGCCCCAGCCGGTGACCCGCCGCACGGTTGGCGGCGGGGGTGGTGCCTGCGGCGGTGCGGCGCGCAGGGTGGCAATGTAGGCGCGGACCATCTGATAGGTGACGGGCGCGTTCTCAGCGATCAGCTCGCGATGCAGGCGGGTGACGTTCGTGCATCCCGCAGCGAACCGACGCTTCAGATAGGGCTTGTAGGGCCGTCGAGCAGCGGCGAAAGCCCATGTCGATCGTCATCACCGCGGGGCAGCGAGGTGACTCCCCGCAGTTCGAGGTCGTCCTGGGTCGTGTCCGGGTTCCTCGCCTGGGGCCGGGCAGGCCCCGCTCCCGGCCGCTGCGGGTCCGTGCGGGCAGGGCGTACTCCTCCCGCGCCAACCGCGCCGACCTGCGGCGACGCGGCATCCTCTGCACCATCCCAGACAAGGCCGACCAGGCCCGCAACCGCAAGAAGCGCGGCTCCCGCGGCGGTCGGCCGCCGAAGTTCGACGCGGTCGACTACCGTGAGCGGCACGCGTTCGAATGCGGCATCAACCGTCTCAAAAGGCACCAGTCCGTGGCTACGAGGTACGACAAGTTCGCGGTTCGCTACGAAGCGACCGTCCTTGTCGCGGCCATCAACGAGTGGCTGTGACCAGGCGACTCAAGATGGGAAGCACGCCCCGCAAGTCGTCGTCGTCCACCGTGACGGTCGCCGCCTCGCGCGCTCCTGCCGATGCGTTGAACGCCACGCTCAACCCGACGGATGCGAACAGTGGCAGGTCGGAGCGGCTGTCTCCGACTGCCCCGCACGAGCGGGGAACCAGCCCCAGCTCTCGCGCCTGCGCGAGGGCGAAATCTCGTTTGCCGTACTCGTCGAAGTGACGGGCGACCCGCCCCGTGAACCGGCCGCCGACGGTCTCCAGCCGAGGTCCGCTGAACGCGTGGAAGCCGAAGCGGTCAGTGAGGTAGCTGCCAACTGGCGACCAGGCGAGGGTTGCCAGTACGGGCACCAACCCGTTTTGCCAGCACCAGGCCACGGTCTCCGTGATGCCCGAGACCAAGGGAAGACCGTCGAGCCAGCCAGAAACCTGGGCCTCGTGAACCCCGGCCCAGCCCGCAGCATCCAGCTCGGAGACCTGCCGATTGTCCACGGCGCCGGAGGCGTAGGCGTCCTCCGCCTTGGCCAACTCATCCCGATGGCCAAGGAAGCCAGCCAGATAGACCGACGAACTCGTACCTGGGACGAGGGTGCCATCGACATCAAAGAACACGGCGCCCGCATGATCGGATGAGAACACCGGCCAAGGATGCCACTACCGCGCGAAACGCCAGATCGGGGCGCCCCGCCTGCTTCCGCTACACGCCCTAGGAATCCCAGGTCAAGGAGTTCGTAGAGCAACCGGCAGGCACTCGCACACCTCACGGCCGCAGCCTGGACGGTGATTGGGCCCGGGTCAGGTTCGACATCGTGCTGCCCCCAGCTCGACACCGTCGCCGACATGCTCGGGCAGCCGTTTCCCAAGGTCAAAGCAACGCTGCTGGAGGCGAAGGAGGACCTCACCGCGTTCGCGGCTTCCCGCCCCGGCACTGGAAGAAGATCCGGTCGACGAACCCACTGGAACGGATCAACCGCGAGATCAAGTGCCGCACTGACGTCGTCCAGGGTCTTCCCCGACGACGACGCACTCCTGCTCCTTGTCACCGCCGTGCTCGTCGAGATGCACGATGAATGGATCGCCTTCCTCGCCGCTACGTCCCCGAAGGCAGCATGGACAAGCTCTACACCGAGCCCCCGAATGCGCCCCTGCGCTACCCAACACCACGCACGAGTCCGCCAGTTGATCCCCATCACCACGACGAGGGACACCATCTATGCACCTGGCTCGTACGCCTGCGCGTGGGGCTCGCGGAGGCGAGGCGGGCGGCCGTGCGGTCGTTCTGGAGATGACGGGCGGATCAGTTGGAGATCCAGCTGCCAATCAGTCGCAGCGCGTCGGCGGACGGGGAGCCGGGCTGGGCCGAGTAGGCGATCAGCTTCCAGTTGCCCGTCCCGGCCACGTCCACGGCCTCGTAGTGCAGGTCGAGCGGTCCTACCAGCGGGTGGTCGAGCCGGTAGCGGCCGTGCGACTTGTCGTTGACGTCCTGCTGCGCCCATAACTGGCGGAACTCCTGGCTGCGCAGGGACAACGTGCCGATGAGTTCGATGAGCTGCGGGTCGTCGGCGTGCCGGCCGGCGTTCAGGCGCAGGTAGGCGACGCTGTCGGCACACTTGCGCGGCAGGCTCTGCCCGAACAGCTGGCGGAAGGTCTGGTCGAGGAAGACCAGCCGGGCGGCGTTGCGTTCGGCTGCCGGCAGCGTGGGGAAGTCGGCGAACACGCCCCTGGCCAGGTCGTTCCAGGCGAGGAACTCCGCGCGCGGTCCCACGATGTAGGCCGGTCCGGCCAGGGTGTCAAGGAGCATCCGTAACGAGGCACGTACGCCGGCCACTGGCTCCTTCTGGACGCGGCTGCGCTCGGGACGGGCCAGGTTGCGCAGGTGGCGGGTCTCGTCGGCGCTGAGCCGCAGGGCCCGGGCGATCGCGTCGAGCACGTGCTCGGACACGTGGGGATTGCGTCCCTGCTCCAGTCGTACATAGTGATCGACGCTCACCCCGGCGAGGTGGGCGAGCTCCTCTCTGCGCAGGCCCGGCACCCGGCGCCGGCCGTGTGTGGCCAGCCCGACCTCCTGCGGCGTCACCCGGTCCCGCCGCGAGCGCAGGAACATGCTCAGCTCTGTCCGTCGATCCACACCCTCATTATGGGCGGATACCACCCCGCCAGGGTGGGGAGCTTTTCCCCAGGATGGGCCTGCCCTGGTACGGCTCGCGCGGCCCGGCCGACAGTGGTCGGCGTGAAGCACAAAGCCGTCGTGATCGCCGTCTTCATCGCCCTCACGGCCTGCAGCGCCGAGACCGGGACCCCGAGGGACGCGGCCACCCGGCCCCGACGTCAGCGGGCACGCCCGCGCAGAGCATCTTGGGCACGCCCCCGCGGAGCACCTCGGGCACGCCGGGGAGCAAGGGCATACCCGCCGCGCTTGTCGGCGCCTGGGCCAGTACGGACGGCGACCTCGTCCTGCGGCTCGACCGTGACCGCGCCTTCGAGGAGGACCTCAACGGCACCCGGGCGGCCTATAAGGGCAGTTATGTGGTCCGCGAGAAGAGCTTCCACCTGAGCGTCGACAACGGCGCCAAGGCCGAAGGCGGCATCGTCGGCAACTTTCATTACCTGGAACTCAGCGGCTACCAGCTGTGGCGCTGACGCGCTGCCAGCCGCACCTGCCACCCGGCCAGGTGCGGGCGCTCGGCGCCGAGGGCGGAGCGCTTGCCGTAACCGGGGTGGAACCACGTGTCATTCATCCGTCAGAGGGCGCGAGAACGCGGTCCAGGTCATGTGGCCGATCCGGCTGGAAGCCGTCCGGCATGCCGGGAATCCGCGGCCGTCCACTGCCGTGGAAAGAGAAGGAGAGCCATGCTTGCCAAGCAAACGCTGGGCCGTACCGGGATGGAGATCACCCGGGTGGGGTTCGGATCCTGGGTGGTGGCCGGGTCCGGCTGGAGGTTCAGCTGGGGCGACACCGACGACGTCGAGTCGATCGCGGCTGTCCGGCACGCGATCGCCTCGGGCGTGAACTGGATCGACACCGCCGCCGTGTACGGCCTCGGCCACGCGGAGGAGCTGGTCGGAAAGGCGATCGCGAACCTTTCCGAGAAGCCCTACGTCTTCACCAAGGCCGGCCTGGTGTGGGACCGGGACAACCCGTCGGCCGCGCCCCGGCGGATCATGAAGCCCGCCAGCTTGCGCCGCGAGGTCGAGGACTCGCTGCGGCGGCTGGGCGTGGAGCGGATCGACCTGTATCAAGTGCACTGGCCCGACACCGGCGAGTCCCTGGAGTACGCGGGGGACGGCTCCGGCGCGGTATCGCCCAACGCCACTGCGCTGGAGGAGTACTGGCAGGTCATGGCCGACCTGAAGGCCGAAGGCAAGGTCGGTGCGATCGGCCTGTCCAACCACGACGTGGCGCAGTTGGAGGCGGCCGAGAAGATCGCGCACGTGGACGCGATCCAGCCGCCGTTCTCGGCGATCAACCGGTCGGCCGCGCCCGAAGTCGCATGGGCAGCCGCCAACGGCACCGGCGTGATCGCCTACTCGCCGATGCAGTCCGGACTGCTGAGCGGCGCGTTCACCGCCGAGCGGGCGGCGTCGCTGGGCACCGAAGACTGGCGGTCCGCGCATGCCGACTTCACCACCGGGCTGGCCGCCAACCTCCAGCTCGCCGGCGCGCTGAGGCCGATCGCCGCGCGACACGGGGTGAGCGTGGCCGAGGTCGCCATTGCCTGGGTACTGGCCTGGCCGGGCATCAGCGGCGCCATCGTGGGCGCGCGCACGGCCTCCCAGGTCGACGGTTGGATCGGTGCGGGGGATCTGGAGGTGACCGCCGCCGACCTGGACGAGATCGGCGCCGCCATCACCGCCACCGGTGCGGGAACCGGCCCGGCCAAGGTTCGAAATGCAGGGTGAACCGCGCCTGTCGCACTGCCGGCGTCGGCCATCGGCGCCCTCGCCGACGCCATCGACACACCGGGGTCGAGGCGGCGGGGAAACTTCCGCGATCTCCGTCACCTACATGTCGTTCACTCTCCTATCAAGTCCCCTGGAACGACGGGGCGTCGGAGCCCCGCCGCCCGCCGGGCCATGACGACCTGGCCCCCACCGGCCGGCCACGAGCGTGCCCGGCCCCGACGAGACGGAGCATCTGATGGGACAACACCCTGTGTCACGGCGGAGGATGCTGACCGCCGCTTTCGGCACCGCAGCCGCGATGTCCGCAACGGCTTGGACCCGGACGTCGCCGACCAACGCGGCGGCCGGCGGCAGCGCGCCGCCCGGTCCCGGCCGGCTGCCGGCAAAGTACGTCCTTCCCGGGGACCGGGCCTTCCCCAGCGGACATGCCTACGACGCGCGCACCGGACACCTCTATGTCGGCAGCGCCGCGGACGGCACCCTCTACCGCGGTCACCTGACCCAGCCCGCGCTGCGCCCGTGGTCGGCCCATGGCACCGATGGCCGCAGCACCACGTCCGGGATGGCGATCGACTCCGCCCTACGACTCATCGTCGGCGGAGCGGACACCGCCACCGTGCGGGTGTACGACACCGAGCGCGGCGCACTGTTGGCCCTGCTGCACGGCATGGACGGCGGCTTCGTCAACGAGATCGCCGTCGCGCCGGACGGCAGCGCGTACGTCACCGACTCCTTCCGGCCCGTCGTCTACCGACTCACCGATTCCAGCAGCGGCCCACACCTCGAACGCTGGCTCGACGTCACCGCGACCCCCGTCGAATGGATCGCGGGCAAGCACAACCTCAACGGCATCACCTGCGTCGGCGGCCACTTACTGACCGTCAACAGCTCCACCGGACAGCTGTGGCGCATCGACCGGCACACCCGGCAGGCACTCCAGGTCGACCTCGGCGGCCACCGCCTCCCCAACGGCGACGGGCTGGCCTACCGCGACGGGCGGCTGTATGTGGTCCAGGGCAACATCAACAACATCCCCGGCCTCACCCCCCAGGTCACCATCGTCGCCATGTCCCCCAACCTGACCCAGGGCCGCTACACGAGCCGGCTGCTCGCACCCGGCGGCTTCTACCACCCAAGCTCCATCTCCCTCGCCCGTGACCGGGCACTGGTCGTCAACAGCCAGTACAACCGCTGGATCAACGGACTCCCGCCCGAGATACTCCCCTTCACCCTCTCCGCCGTGCCACTGAACGCAGCCGTCCCCGCCGAGCGGAACCCTTAACTCGACCCTGCCAGTGATCTTGGAGTCCTCCGGTGCGCCGCGGTGATCGGTGGGCGCGTGCTGGGGGTGTTCCACGAGCCCGTGCAGACGTCGAGGTGCCCGTTGTCGCTCCATCCTCGTTCCGGTGAGCAGGTCCCACTCCAGACAGTGCAGAGCGCACGGCTGGGCAACCCGGGTAGTACGACGGCGATGTGAGTGAGGGACCGCCTGGACGGGTTGCGGAGCGACGAGGACTTCGCCGGCTGCTACCCGCGCAACGGGCGCCCGGCCCTCTCGCCCGGCCAGCCCGTCACCGTGTGCGTGCCGCAGTTCATGCTCGGGCTGTCGGACCGGCAGGCCGCCGAGGCGGTGCGGGCCAGAATCGACTTCAAGTACGCCATGACCATGGAACTGGACGACCCCGGCTTCCACCACAGCGTGCTGGCCGACTTCCGCGACCGTCTCACCGAGGACAACCGGGCCGACCCCGCAGGTGCGGGAAGCAGGGCGACGTGGGGTACCGGGTCGGTGCCATAGGAAGGAACACGCCCCCCCGCGCGGGGGTGTTTCCAACCAAGCCCGCAAACGTCCCAAGAGAAGCCACCGCTCCCCACGCCCGCGAGGGTGGAACTCGGCGATATCCCGCAACCCGCACGCACCGCCGAGGATCTCGCCGTCCACCCGCACCCGCCGGCCACCGTCCCTCGTCGGGCGGATACACGACTACGGGCATCACAGAACCATCCGGCCCACGGCCTGCCCGTCCATCGCCGCCCGGTAGCGGGCGAGCAGCCCGGGGTCGTCCAGCAGCGGCAGGTCGCGCCGCCAGTCCTCGTGCGGGAGCAGCTGCTCGGACACCCACGTCATCAGGTCGGTCGCGGTGTGGGTCTGTAGTCCGCAGTTGACGTGTAGGGAACGGGTGCCCTGGTCGGCAGAGACCGCGTGCCACAACGGCGCGCGGCACGTACAGGACGTCGCCCGGTCACAGGACCAGGTCGGCGACCGGCTCGGTGGGCGCCTCGCCCGGGTCCTCGATGTCCCGGTAGAGCGGGAACGGGCGGGTAGTGCCGTAGATCCGCCACCGCTTGGCGCCGTCCAGCTGGACGATGACGGTGTCGTGGTCGCTGCTGCAGTGACGCTCTGCGACCGCTCCCCAAGATCTGTGCCAGAACCCACCAAGTACCGGCAGAACCAGCGCTACGACACCACCGAGGCCTGCTGGGTCCCGATGCCCGCCGACGACAGCCCGGAAGCCGACTGGCGAGCCGGTCCGGCGGCTCGACGAGATGCCCGCGTACCCCGGGTGGGACGGGTTGCGGACGATTCTCGGCCACGTACGGGCGTTCCTGGACGAGCCTCTTCTCGCGGACGCGTGACCTTCCGTCCGGGTTGTACGCAACAAGGCCGATTGACCCTGTGGTAGTTGGTGCGTTTGCCTCGAAGGGAGCCCTCGGCGCGGGGCCGGGGGTCATGCGTCAACGGGGAACACAAGGGGGAACATGTCCAAGGCTTCAGCCATGTCCGGCAGAGCTGTGACCGTGTCCGGCATTTCCTTATCGACGTCGCTGCTGCTCGCGTTCACCGGAACGACCGCCGGTGCCGCGCAGCACGCGCCCCGGGCGGAGCGGGTCAGCACCGCCGCCGACGGCACCCAGGGCGACGGCGCCTCCAGTGCGGTTGTCACCACGCCGAACGGCCGCTACATCGCGTTCCGTTCGTCGGCCACCAACCTGGTGCCCGAGGGGGTCAGCCGCCCGGGCACCTACTCCTACATCCGTGACCTGACAACCGGCGAGGTCACCAAGATCGAGAAGGCGCTGAGCACGCCCCGGCTCAGCGCCGACGGCCGCTGGGCCACGTACACCGACTGGGGCAGCCGCAACATCAACGTCTTTCTGTCCGACCTGAGCACGGGCACCAGAATCCGGGTCGGGGCCCCCGACGGCCGGGACACCGCGTCCTCGCCGACCATCAGCGAGGACGGTCGCTACATCGCCTACCGGTGGCTCGGGCACCCTGACTTCCCGACCCGCATCGACCTCTACGACCGTCTGACCGGCACCCGTGAGACCGTCAGCGCGGGCCCGCAGGACTCCAACCGGGACATGGACAGACCGTCGATCAGCGGCGACGGCCGCCGGGTCGCCTACCAGGACAACGGCACCGGTGACGTGTGGGTCGTCAACCGCGTCACCGGCGCGCAGACCGAGGCCGACGACGGCACGCCCTCGACCGTGGTCCAGCTGAGCGCCAACGGCCGAATCCTGGCGATGGATTCGGCCGACGGCTCCTATGTTCGGGACCTGCGCACGGGCCGCGTCCGGCACTTCCCCGGCGTCCGCGTCCTGGCCGTCAGCCCGGACGGGCAGCGACTGTTGACGCGGGACGCGGACGCGAACCTGACCCTGCGTGGCCTGCGCGGCGGACACGAGATCCCCGTCGGACACGGCAGCGCCACCGCGGGCTCGGTCTCCGCCCACGGCCGCTCCGTCGTCTACTCCACGGAGGACGCGGACGTCGTCCCCGATGACACCAACGGTCAGTACGACGTCTTCCAGTGGAGGTCACGCTGATGTTCCGCGCCTCAAGAGCCGTGCTCGGCACGGCAGTCGTGATCGCGCTCGCCTGGACGCCGACGGCCGCCGCACAGGACCGGCGTCACCAGGGGCCCGACGAGCCCCGTACCGTGCGGGTGAGCACGGCCGCCGACGGCGCTCAGGCCGACGGACCGTCGAGCGGGGCCTCGATCAGCGCCGACGGCCGCCAAGTCGCGTTCACGTCCACCGCGCCGAGCCTCGGCTGCGAGCGCCTCTCGCCGTGCCTGTTCCTGAAGGACCTGACCGACGGCGGCCTGACCAGGATCAACCTCGGCAGCGGCCACACCTACGACGCGCCGCTGTCCAGCGCCGACGGGAGCCGTGTCGCCTTCTCCGCCGGCACCCGCTTCCAGGCTCCTTACCTGTACGACAGCGCCACCGGCCGTTCGGAGCGGCTGTGGCCCCAAGACCCGCCCGGCTCCGCCGAGTTGGGCCGCGCCCAGTCGATCAGCCCCGACGGCAAGCACGTCGCGTACACCGTCGGCGGCCGCAACGGAGGGCAGACCGCGCGGCTGCTGTACGTCCGGGACACGCAGACCGGCACCGAGGAGCTGATCTCGACCGCCGACGAGGGCAACAAGAACAAGGCCTCGGTGAGCGGTGACGGCAATCGGGTCGCCTACTCGGTCCAGGGGGACGTCGAGGGCGACGACCCGAACGACGTCTTCGTCAAGGACCGGGCGACAGGCCAGCGCATCCACGTCGACGCGGACCTCGGTGTCGCCCACCTGATCCGGATCACGGCGGACGGCCGCCGGGTCCTCCTCAACGCCAACACCGGGGTGTACGTCCACGACCTGAGCACGGGCACATCGCGACGGGTGGCCGACGGAACCGCCTCCTCGGCCACGGCGGACGGCCGGTACGCCGTCGTCACGGGCACGGACGGCGTGCGGGTGCGTGACCTGCGGACGGGGCTGCGAGGGGCCACCCTCTCGTGGACCGCCACGGTGATGGGCGACTCGCTGGCCGCCAAGGGACGTGTGGTGGCGTTCAGTTCGACGGAGTCCCACCTGGTGCCGGGCGACACCAACCGGCAGTCGGACGTGTTCGCCTTCTCGGGCGGCCTCCGGAAGAACCCGGCCCCGATGCCGTCCGTCACCGAACGGCTCGGCGGATCGGCCGGGGCGTCCCACGACCCGGTGATGGGAGAGAACAAGGTCGTCACCTTCACCTCGGAGGGAGACGTCTTCATCAACGCGGCTGTCCGCGTCGTCCCGGTCAACTCCGACACGGAGAAGCCGTCGTCGGAGAGCACCCCCTGTTACAGCGGACGCATGGTGGGCTATATGGTCCCGTCCGTCGCCGACGGCGCCCCGGAGATCCACATCCGCAACCGCTCCGTCGGCAAGGTCACCACGCTGGACTCCTACCAGGGCGTCCGCTTCACCTGGATGGGGCGGCCCCAGATCAGCCCCACCTGCCAATGGATCACCTACGCGGCGACCCTGCCCGCCACCGACGCCGACCCGGACCCGCAACCCCGCGTCTACCGCTTCAAGTTCGACGGCGGCACCACGGACGTGGTCAGCGCGCCCTCGGGCAGTCCGGCGGGCAACCCGTCCATCGACTACGACGGCCGGTACATCGCCTTCGAGCAGGGCGGCGACCTCTACGTCCGTGACCTGGACACCGGCGACCTCTCGAAGGTCGCGGACAACGCCTCAGCCCCCTCCCTCAGCGCGAACGGCCGCACGATCGCCTTCCAGCAGGGCCGATACGTCTCTGTACGGGACCTCGACACCGGCACCACCACGGCCCGGATCAGGGGCACCGAGCCCTCGATCTCAGGGCACGGCACAGAGTTCGCCTACACCTCGGGCCGTTCCGTGTACCTCCTCGACATCGCCACGGGGAAGAGGCAGTTGGTCAGCGTCGATCGCAGGGGCGGCCGCAACGACCTCCCGGCCGAGCACCCCTCGGTCAACGCCGACGGCACGGTCGTCGCGTTCGAGTCGGTCTCACCCGATCTAGTGGAAGGGGACACGAACGGGGTGACGGACATCTTCCTGCGGACAGTGCAGTAGCAGGCCACAACCACCACGAACAACACGCAACACCACCACGGGGGACCACCATGCACAACACCAAGCGAGTCACCGCGCGCACGCGCACGCCAGTGAGGGCCCGCCGTCCTGATTTCTGCTGGTCGGCGGGGCTGGTGTGCCGTCTCGTTGGGGTATTCGTGCTGGACAGGGTAGAAACCGTAAGCACGTGATCATCCGTCAGGGGCGTGTTCTGGGCTTCCCGGGTGCGGGCCGCCCTGCGCCGTGCCGCAGTCTGCCTGCACCACGGCCCCTACCAGACCACCATCACCCCCACCTCCGGCCCCTACCTCGACCTGGCCACCCTGTACCGCAACCTCGTCAAGGAACTCGCCCTGACCAACCCCAAAGAAGGCGGCACCCTGCACGTCATGGTCAAAAGCGGCGACTGGGTCTTCGGCTCCCTCCTCATCGACGAAGCCCTCCAAGCCGCCCGCCTCGCCCGCACCCAGCTCCCCGCCCGCCTGTTCTGCCCCCAGATCGTCACCGACACCGGCGCGAAACTCTCCAAATCCCTCATCCGCGAAGGCCGCGCCACCTTGCCGGCAGGCGCTGCGCCCTGGATGCTCGACACCCGGCAATGGCCCGGCACCATCACCGACTACACCGACCAGCTACTGGCCCTGACCGCGATCGTGCTGTCCGACCCCCGCCACTTCTTCCGCTCGTACTCGGCCACCGAAATCAGCCGCCTCATGACCGCACCAGCCCCCAGGAGCGTTCCCTCCCCATGACCGACGCCCCCACCCGCGTCCGCCAACTCCACCTGTACCGCCAGTACTTCGACCTCGTCGCCGCCGGCACCAAAACCATCGAAGTCCGGGGGAAATACCCGCACCTCGCCGACCTCGGCCCGGGCGACACCATCCGCTTCCGCATCAAAGGCACCGACGAAACCTGCGACGTGACCGTCCTCCGGGTCACCGAATACACCGACTTCGAGACCCTCCTCGACAGCGAAGGAGCAGCCAACATCAACCCCACCGCCGCCCGCGACGAACAACTCGCCAACATCCGTGCCATCTACCCACCCGACAAGGAAACCCTCGGCGCCCTCGCCATCGAAATCGCGCTGCCCTAACTTGCGAGAGAAGAGCAGCCGGCTGGCCTGGATGGCCCGCCGGTGCGCCGTCGGGCTGTCGCACGCGCGGCTGCAGCGACGGGGCGGAAGCATCCGGCGGGGCGTGATCTCCCGGGCTGTGGCCGGTGGTCCTCCTCGCGAGCGCAGAGCAGGTACAGGTCGGCGGGCTGCGAGGATGCCACTTCCGCTCAACCCACAAGGGCCGGACGTCCTTCGACTGTCGCTGGACCCGCATCCTGATCGGCCAGCAACCGTGATCGCAAAATGCCGAAGCCCGTGGCCCCGAGCCGTTGTACTGTCAGGCGCCGTGAGTACGGACATCCACGGCGGTATCGAGTTTCGCCATCCCGGCGTCGGCACCGACTACTACGAGGGCGAACCCTGGGTCGGCGCCATGGATCTGTGGCCCCTGTACGACGAGACCGACTACGCGTCCTTCGGATG
This sequence comes from Streptomyces sp. RG80, assembly GCF_040446465.1. NCBI lineage: Bacteria > Bacillati > Actinomycetota > Actinomycetes > Kitasatosporales > Streptomycetaceae > Streptomyces > Streptomyces sp. RG80. The sequence goes on from NZ_JBEAAJ010000005.1 coordinate 19,323, forward strand.
CCTCTTCGGGGTGCGAAACTACGCGGGCTACCCGCCCCTGGCCGCAGAACGCGGCTTGCCCGCCGACTTGTCGAGCGCCCTACGCGAGCGGCTGCAGCCTTGGGTGGCAGACGGCCACCTGACAGAGGCCACCTGGGTCAGCTGGGCCGAGATCGCGGGAATGGATCCAGCGACTGCTCCGGAACACTACATTGGCCGGCTCACGTGGTCGTCCCGGGCGCAGCCGGCACTGCTGCATCAGCAACTCGTGCCCGCCGATTGGCCCCCGGAGCTGGTTGCAGCGGTGGGTCCACGCCCGCGCGAACTGGAAGGACGCGACCACTACGTCGAGTGGCAGACCGGAGAGCTGCATTACCAGTACGAGTCCTTGACGGCGGGTTCCATCCTGGGCCCCAGGTCCCACTGGCCACACGTATTTGCCGTCATGAAAGCTCTGGCGGACCGTTTCGGTGAAGACGCCGTCCGACTCGTCGTGGCCTTCGACTGACCAAAAAACCCTCAACTGGTCGATCACGGAACTGCAGTCAAAACCAGTTGCACCGCCCAGCCCCACGGGCTCGTCATCATCGACGAAGCCCAGCGTAGGGCCACGCCGGACGACAGACTGGCTCCTGCCCTGGCCGAGGTCCTGCGCAAGGTGCCGCTGGTCGTGGTGTTCCTGATTGAACGCCAGATCATCCGTCCCGGCGAGGGCACCACCGTGGATGAACTGCGCGACCACGGAGTCAACCGTCCCGGCGCCTCCTCATGAGGTGCCGGGACCGCACGCCTCCCCTGTGCCGCGACGGGTTCGTTGCCTGCGCCGGACCGTCCTCGTCACACGGTACGGTCGCTCGTGATCGACAAAGGGGAGAACAGATGACCATCCAGAGGCCGGGACTGCCCGAGGATCTTCCGGCGCCCGAGATGTTGTGGGCCCGGTGGTCGCTCACAGCTGTTGTTTCGGCGACCACCAAGGCCGAGGAGGATACCGGTCACCGCGGCGGTACCTGGATCGACGACGAGGGACTGCACCTCGACGACGGCGGCTGCACCTGGTGGACGTTCTCCCGCTTGGGTCACGGCCGGTACGTGCTGTACGGCGAGGACGAGTCGAGCGGCTGCAAGTGGTACGAACCGCCGGTCGACATGCTGGCCGACGGCCCTGACTGGCTCCCCTACAAGGAGCTGCGCGACCGCCTCGCGGGCAACGAGCTGGGCTGCGTCTACTGGTACGACAACGGCGCCTGGGGCCGCGCCCGGTACCCCGAGGACCTGCAAGACGACGGCCTGGACTGCGGGATGAGCCGGTTCGTGGACCCGGACGAGGCCCGCAGGCTGCTGGACGAGTACGTCGGGTACGGCAAGCCCGGGCGTGCGGTCCTCATGGAGCACGCCGAGGGCGCCGTCGGCTCACACCTGAGCTGCTTGAGGAGCACGTCTCCCCGCTGGGCGGGGGCGCCCCGGACCTGCCGGCGATGACCAGGGCGCTGCGCCAAACAGGGCTGGATGCCGAGCTACAGCGGTAGGCGTCGAAGGTCTGTCTGAACTCCGGCTCCTGGCACCGCCGTCGGCCGTTCGGCCGCACCGCGCCTCACGACTCGTGTCGAGGCCGCGGCTTCGGTGGACGAAGTCGCCCTCGTCAGGCGGACGTGCGTCAGCAGCTCTCGTCGTCCTTGACCGCGTACAAAGTCACCGGCGTGTCGGTGGGATGCGTGCCGGCTTCGGGCTCCTGGCTGCACACCGTCCAGTTGCGGTCGTAGACCTGGAGGCGGCCCCGGGCAGGTGCGGCACAGCGGCCAGTCGAGGCAGGCCGGGCACAGATCCTCGCCGGGGGCGGTGCCGGGCCGGCCGCAGCCGGTGCATTCGACGAGCGCCCGGTACGTCAGGGCCTGGGTCACGCTGCGGGTGACGGATGGCGTGAAGGTCCGCGCGTCCGGCGGCGCCCACGACGCTGGTGCGTCGGGGACATCGTCGTGCCGGTGGTCGGCCGCGAGAGCGGGCGGCGGGTAGGCCTGGGCGGCGCGCAGGCGGGCGGCGATGATCGCGCCCACGGAGGTACGCACCGGCTGCGGCAAGGACCGTCCGGTGATGACGTGCCGCAGCTGCTCGCGGCTCCAACCGGCCTCCATCATCACCGTGCAGATGCGGCCCTGATCGGGCAACGCGTTCCCGGTCAGCAGGAGTTCGGGACAGCTCGCTGCGATCTCCAGCAGCAGGCGGATGCCGGCATGGAGTTCATCCCCCGGCAGAACGGGGGCGGGCGCGTCCGAGCCCGGTGTTCCGCTGGGGGTTCGTGCGGCGTCGCCGGGCTCGCACGGACGGAGGGGGCTGGTGTTCTGCTGAGTGGTCTTCTTTGGGTTGGTGTTCTTAGTGCGGCGATTACCCGACGTCGGATAATCCACTGGTGGAAAACCCGACATCGGTTGCGACCTGCTGCTTTCCAGGCCCGGCAGGTCCGTGATGACGTACGCGACCGGACCGAGGGTGCCGTCCTCGTTGCGGGCCCGTTCCCGCAGCAGAAAGCCATGCTGCTCCAGCTCCTTGAGGCCGCTTTTCACCGCCGCATCTCCGTCGCGGCCGCGGCGCGTCAGGTCCGTCACGGTCACCTGCCAGCCGTCCCGGTGCGTGCTGATCAGACCGAACAGCCCTTTCGCCTTGAACGACAGCCGCTCGTCACGGAAGAGAGCATTGGCGATCTGCGTGAACTGATCCGCCGCCATCACCCCACGCCGGATCCCCGCCCCGACGCGGCTCATCGCGATGCCTCAAGCGCCGTGCATCCGCGGCCGACGACGCTCCGTGGCCTATACGAGGGGGCACAGCGAACAGGGGCGTCGATTGAACAAACGGCGTGGGCTAGATCCATGCCGCAAGCTCACCCAGCGCCCCCGACCAGACGGCCGACCACCAGCCCCGACCAACGGTCACGATCCGACAACTCGCGCTGTGGACGGGCGTGGTACGGCCCATGGTCGGGCCGTACCACGCGTGTCGGCGTGGCTGCGCAATCCGTGCGCACGACCGACTGCGCAGCCGTGACCGGCGTCCTGCGCACCGGTGCGCAGATCCTGCGCAATCGGCGTGGGCGGGTGACTGCGCAGCCCGACCCGCGTCCTGCGCAGTCGGCTGCGCACTCCGCGAAGCGGTGCGCAGCCGGTCCGGTGTGGGGGCGCGCTCCTGATTGGCCGACTGCTTCGGATGGCTGCGCAGTGCGCATCTGCCGTCCCGGCAACCGCGTGCCGCCCCCTTCCGCGAGGCAGGGTGCCCGGTGCCGAAATGTCGTGGTCGGGTCTGTGGTCGGGGCGTACCACAGGCCAGACCACGGCTTCGTGTCCCTTTCGTGATCGTGGTCGGGCCTTCGTGGTCTGGGGTGCGGTCTGGGGCGGCGGGTTGTCTCGGGTCACAAGCAACGACTGACTCTGACCTGGGAGTTCGCAATGTCTCGTGCCAAACAGATGGCGCAGGAGCAGGCTGTTCCTGCGACTGCTGCGGGGGTTCGGCTGCAGCAGATGCGGCGCAGGGTCCGCCTGAGCCGGCTGAGCGTGTGGGCTGTGATGGCGGCCGGGCCTGTCGCACTGGCCGTGGCCGTGGCCAGTCCCGCAACCGTGGTCCGTGCCGTCCCCGCGACGAAGCCGACCCCCGTGAAGACGGCCGTGCCGGGCAACCCGGCCGGCTACGCCTCGGTGCTCCTGAATGCGTGGCTGCGCAGCCGCGCAGGCGATGAGAGCAGTGCGCAGGCCCGGCTTGCGCGGTCGATGGCCCCCGATGTTGATCTTCCCGAGGTGTCGGCTGCGCAGCCCGGGCCGCGGTCGGTCGTGGCGGTGCGCAGTGCGCAGCAGGCCGCGGATTCGTGGTCGGTGACGCTGGCTGCGCAGTACGCCGACGGACGCTTGCGCTACTTCGCGGTGCCGGTCCTCGCCGATCGCGCAGGGGCCTCGTTCACGGTGCCGACGGGCGGCGAGGTGTCGTCGACGGCCGGGGAGTTCCTTGCCACGCATTTGACCGGTGCCGGGGAGGTCGACCAGCTGGTCCTCGTGCTCCCTGCTCAGTCCCCAGTTGTGCCGGTCGATGAACGCGACAGGCCCCGAAGCTTGATGACCCGGTCTTCCGGCTCGTAGTCGTCGTCAGGCACTTCTTCGTACTCATCGTCGCTGCCTCGGGAGACGGGTCCGCTTAGCTCCCAGAACATGCCGTTGGCGACCTAGTTCATGCGCCGGGCATCCCGGTCGTAGGGCACGTAGCAGTACGCGGTGACGGGGTACAGGCTGCTCAGGAACTCGTGCCGGTTCGCCGACTCCGCTGCCACCGAGTGGTCAGGATCTGGTGCTGGGTGACGAACCGCCAGCCGATGGCCTTGATGTCAATCGCCAAGGCCATCCTCACGCTGGAGCGACAACGCTGAATAAGCTCAATGCTCTTCTACGTGTTGTTGATGGCGTGGACCAGAGCCCAGACGGATCCGTACAGGGCAAGACTCAAGTAGCCGGTGGCGCACAGGGCCAGCACACCCCACTTTTTGAAGCTCGGCTCCCCTGCCTTTTTGATCAGCCACGCGTTGTACGCAAACGCGACAATCCCGAAGAGCAGGAATCCGCCGGTGAGCCACACATGGGAGAAGGTGATGTCGTCCGGTCTTATGACTTCTTTTGCGTGCGAGCTAGCCATCATGGCCTCTCCCCCGTCAGCGGTCGCGCAGATCGATCGTCCACGTTGTTCCCCAGAAGGTCAGACCGTAGCCGGACCTGAACGGCTCCGGGTTCAGTGGAGGCTCCGGACTGCCCCGAGTTGGGTGGAGTCGAGTTGCTTGGTTTCAGGCTACTGGCGGGTTGCGAAGTTCGTACTCCACCGGGCTGAGCATGCCCAGCGCGGAGTGTCTGCGCTGTCGGTTATGGAAGATCTCCAGGCGCTCGAAGAGCGCGGTGGACAGCTCCAGCCGAGTCCGCCACCGTCTGCGGTTGAGTAGTTTGATCTGGACGCGTGCCCAGAAGGACTCCATCATCGCCTTGTCCACGCAGTCCCTGATGGAGCCCATTGAGGGCAGTCGACCCGCCCGAGCCCGCTCTATCTGCAGCGGCCTACGAACCAAGCAGGGGCGCGAGCGCCGTGTGCAGCTCCTCGAGCTGGCGGTAGTGCAGCGCCGCCATCCCCGCCTCGCGTGCGGCCGTGACATTGGCGACCGTGTCATCGACGAACAGACAGCGCTCAGCCGCGGCCCCGACACGTTCGGCGGCGATCCGGTAGACCTGCGGGTCGGGTTTCGCCACACCGATACGGGCAGTGTTCACCACGGCATCGGCGACACCGTCCAGACCCTGGCGGGCAAGGTCCTCTTCCAGCCGGGTCGTTCCGTTGGACACCAGAGCCACAGATACAACAGTACGGACCTGGACAAGCAGGGCCACCAATTCCCGGTTCACGACCGGGACAAGTGTCGACCAGGCGGTCACGGCAGCGCGGGCGCGTTCCTGCGATCCGCAGGAGACGGCGAGGTCGCAGGCCACTGCGGACCGCCACTGCTCATCGGTGATCTGCCCGGTGACGGCGGGGTGAACGCGGGCCGGGGCAAAGGCCGCAGCTGCGAGAGCACCGACGGGCAGCCCGTGAGCGTGCTCGATCTCATCGGCAGCCGGCCAGTGCCGCAGAACACCGTCAACGTCGCAGAGCACAGCCGCATACGGCAGGGAAGAGCGCGCGGAATGCTGGTCCATGTCCGCAGTCTGCAGCCCCAGACGGTGCAGGGAAGGCCCAACCGGCCAAAATGACGCCGCCAACGCGTGCATCATCCCGTTTCCGTGCGCCAGGGCTGCAGTGGTTGCAGGTCAGGAACGCCTGCGGGTCTTCGTAGGCCTGGAGGCGGGGGTTGGCGAGCAGCGCGCGTGGTTCGCGTTTGCCGAGGCAGGTCCCCGCGGAGCGGTCCTCCTGGGCACCGTCGTCGACGAAGGGGCCCGGCGACACCAGCGCCTTCTCCACCAGGACGTGGAAGGCGTCCGTGTCGGTCGCGGCCAGCAGCGCCGAATGGTCCGTCCAGGAGAGGTGCGCGATCTGGTGGGCGACGCTCCAGCCGTGCGCCGGGGTAGCGAGCGTATGGCAGCGCCGAATAGAACAAGCAAGCATGCTTGCATAATTGCGGCCGTTCGGTGTGCGACCCGGGGCGAGTGCTGCGCGGACCCTGTGTGCTCAATACACTCGGCGATCGCGCCCATCGGGCGCACACGCGCATATCGGGGGACGCACGATGAGCAACTGGAACCCGGGCGGACAGCCGCCCCAGGGACCGCAGCCCTACCAGCCGCAGCCACCTCAGCCCTATCCGCCCCAGCCCTACGTGCCGCCCCAGCCCCAGCCGCCCTACCCGGGGCCGCCGGGGCCGCCGCCGGGCGGGCCGATCACCCGGCTGCGGCGCCGGATCGGCCCCATCCACACCGCGCGCAGGGTCTTCACCCCGTCACGGCCGGGCATCGTCTCGGATCCTGAGGTGGCGCGGATGCGGAAGATCAGGACCCTGGTCGGCGTGGGCGCGTTCCTGTGGATGTCCTACGCCTACAAGCTCGCCCCCAAGCTCAGCGATGCGGCGGACGAGCAGGTCGACAAGTCGTGGACCAGCGCCCTCGTGCTGGCGGCGACCCTCCCCGTCGTCGTCGGCATCCTGTACGGCCTGGCCGCTCCGGCGGCGCGAGGGGACCTGCTGCGCCGGGCGGGGCGGTGCTTCGGCGCGATCGCGGCCATGATGGCGGCGGCCTCCGTCTTCCCGATCATCGTCCTCTCAGGGTTCTTCGAGGGCCAGGAACCCCTCGTGGAGGGCCACTTCACCGTGACGAAGGGCCTCATCCTCGCGTTCACCCTCTTCGTCCTCTTCTGGGTGACGCCGTTCGTCGTCTGGGGCGTGGGACTCGCCGTCCAGCACGTGTTCCGCACCGCGGACATCCACGAGACCGTACCGCCGCTGCTGATCATGGCGTTGGCATGGGAGACGGCACTGATCGACATGTTCACCGGCGCCCACCAGGGCGTGCCGACAGTGATCCGGTACGTGTTCATCCTGGGCGCCCCGCTCTCCGTCACGGCAGTGGGCCTGTGGGAGCTGCACCGGCTGCGCGTGCACTACGGGCTCGGGATGCGCGGACTGCTCATGCGCTAGAAACGGCGCCGCGCAGGATCTACCGGTGATCTGGTTTTGCCATCGTGGGTCGCCACGCGAGGCGTCCCCTCTGTCAGATCGCGGCTTCTGCTGCGGCGGGTCGCGCGCTCGCGCTGCGGAGGGGCGATACCCGGCTGGAACCTGTCGTGTTGCCGGAGGCCGAGCTGCTGACGCCGGAGAGCTGGGCCAAGCGCCGCTCCCCCAGGGCACAGGCGATCAGCTGTCCGCGGAGTGGGCGTCGGCAAGGGCCTCCCCGAAGAGCCATCCGGCGAGTTCCATACAGCGCGTCCGGGCAGGAGAGAAGTCGTAAGGCATCTTGGTGATCGCTGCGGCGGCACTCATCTCTGTGCCCTCCCCTCCTTTCAGGTCGGCATCGTAGATCTCGAAGATTTTCTCCTCGCCAGCGTCGAGACCAGCTGCCTCGATGGCCTGATTCAGGACCATCAGGTGAGCGCATCGCTGTACGGCGAGCTCTTCGACGCGCGGGTCGTCGGGTTCGACGCCGTCGTCGAGGGCGGCCTCGGCCGCCTCAAGACGGTCCTCCTCGGCCCGCAGGTCGGGGTGGGTGGCCAGCACGATGAACGTGCCGGCCTGAATGGCGGCGCCCAGCGGCCCGAAGATCCGTTCCGTGACCAGCAGGGCGTCCAGATCGGAGGGGCGCAACGCGCCCGGGGGCAGGTGGCTGAGCCGGTCCGTGACCAGTTCGGAGAGCAGCCCCAGCGGGCTGCCCACCGCCTGCAGGCGCTGGACAGCCGCACGCCGACGTTTAATGGCCGCCTCCTGCGCCGCCAAGGTTTCCTCGAGCCTGCTCAGGACCGACTCCATATCCGGGGCTTGGTCCAGGGCTTCGTCTACAGCTTCGTCCCGGGCTTCGCAGAAGGCGGTCCGCATGTCGTCCAGGCTGATACCGGCATCAGCCATCTTGCGGATCCACAGCAGGCGGGTCATGTCGTCATAGCCGTAGCGGCGGCGGCCGTCCCCGCCGCGCTCGGGCTCCGGCAGCAGACCGATCTCGTGGTAGTGGCGGATGGCGCGTGGGGTGATCCCGGCGAACGCAGCGGCATCACCGATCTTGACCTGCCGGGGAGGCGTGAGGGAGGGGTACATCGCAGACAGAGCCTTTCGTGCTGTGGTGCCCCGACCCCACCACATGCCGCTACGGCATGTGCAACAACCCCATCCGGGAGTGCAAATCTGACGGCCCTGTCTCACCCGTTCTCCAGGCCCGTCGGCGACCCAGAGAACGAAGGGACAGCTCCTGGCCCTGTGCCGCCTGGCGCCGCGCGTCGAGGGCGGGCTGAAGATGGGGGGATCACCTCACCCCGGTCCACCAAAAGTCCCCGGCCATCGCGGCGGGGCCCGATCCGCCCACCAGGTCCACTCAGGACAACGTTTCGCACAGCTGGTCCAAGCTGTCGACGAAGCGCAGCGCCCGATCCGTGAAATCGTCGGTGAAGTCACCGGCGTCGAACCCATTCATACGCGGGATGTCGTTCCAGCACGTGAGTACGGTCCTCTGGGCGTCGGAGAGCGGGGCGTTCTCGATGGTGCCGTCGAGTTCCGCCAGGGCGGCGCAGATGTCGCGGCGTACCTTTTCGACGATGTCGTACTCCGCCAGCAGTTCGTGATACCTCCTCTCTGCTGTGGGTTCGGTCCGGCGGGCGAGTAGGTCCTCCAGTTCCTTTCGATCCGGATACTCGGCGGCAAGCTTGAGTGTGCAGTAACTGTGCACCCCAGCGCGGAAGTCGCGGAATTCCTTCCGATCGATGTCGTAGTAATCGTTGACCATCTGGCTGGACGGGATCACCGCGCGGTGCATGGCGTACAGGAAGTCGGCCATGAAATCCTGCCCGGTTTCCCGGAGTCCGGCCGCCCACGCCACACCCATGATGTTGTTCCGTTTGACGCAGTTGTCGAAGTAGCCGGGGATGTCCAGGTGATCCCCGGCGAATCTCTTGGCCTGGGCACGGCTGAAGGTGAGGAGAGCGTCGGACATTGTTTCCGCATACGCGTCTCCGTACCTCTTGGCGAGGTCCTTGCGCAGCGACTCGACGGCTCCGGAAATGAGGGCAGTGACATACGGACGGCCGAAGTAGCGGTGTGCGGTTGGGAATCCATAGCGCTCATCGCGGGAGTCTCCGATGTCATCGATCATGGTGCAGAGTGCGATATATATTTCTCCGACCAGCGCGAATTCTCTGGCCCGATCACTCCTGTCCGACATGAGAAATGGAATAACTGATTTGAATTTACGCAGGGGAGTGCTCCTGATCAGCCAGGAGAAATCTGAAAGGTTCTCGATATTCAGCGTCTCGAGTACGGGGTCGAGATAGGAGTAGAACAGGTTGGAGAAGAGGTTGTCGACGATCGCCGAATACTCACTGACGCCCAGCTTCGCCGGGTTCTTCAGCCGGTGGTACGCAAGGGCCATGCCCGCTTCCAGCACGGTTCGCTCGGGAACCTCGTCGAGGGCGAAGAACCGGCACTCGACAATGCCCTTGTCGATACCCTGCTGGACCTGCCCGCCCACCGCTTGGGCCCGGTAGGCGGTGGCCCGTAGCCCCTTCCTGTTGACACTGCCGAACGGCGACTCGACGACGACCTCCAGACCGGTTTCACCCAGGACCTTCCGCACCACCGCCTCACGATCGGACTCCCCCGGCCGGAGCGCGCCACCCGGCAGCGACCAGAGGCCGGCCATGTGGTCGACGTGATCGGCCCGGCGCACCATCAGGACACGGTCGCGCGTGTCCATCACCATTCCGCCGACGAAATTCAGCATGATGGATCCTTCTGCGTTGTGGTTCGCTGAGAATTTGCGTTCTGCTCACCTGGCGTGCACTGATCAAAATGCCCGGAGGCTACGACTCGGTACTGACCTGACGGCCGGAGGTGTACCGGTCGTCTGCGTGCCTCAGTCGCCCCACGCCGGGGACGAAGCGCCCGACCTTGTCGGCGTAGCGGATGTACTCCTCCCCATGCATGGCAACCAGATAGGGCTCCTCGACCAGACGCACCGTGACCTGCACGGAAACGACCGAACTGACAAACCCGGCGAGAGAGAAAATGTTCGGCACCATTAACGCCATGCCTGCACTCCCGGCCGCGAACCCGACGAAAATGGGGTTTCGGACACATGCGAAGAACCCGCCGACCACCAGCGATGTATGTTCCTCCCGGTCCACGCCTACGCGCCAGGAATCACCCATGTGGAATTGTGCCGCCACGGTGAAAGCGAGGGCGGCCACGGTGATAACCACTCCGGAAACATTCAGCGCCGTGTGATCGAGACTGGGAAGCGAGGAGAGCCCGAAAAGAGCCGCTATCGGCCCTGCGGCGACCAGAAAATTATTGAGGAGCACCAGTTGGTGGGACCACCACTGTGCGGAAAAGCGCGGCGCCGGATCGTGTCGGTGCCCAGTATCTCGGGTGCGTTTCCATTGAACCCATGTGCGTAGCCCGAGCGTCAAAGCCGTACCTATGATGAACAGTGCTATCGCAGATATGACCATAGCGTGTAAGGTACTGACGCAAGGCGCTCGTCCGCCAGGATGGGATACTAGATGTTGAGCCTTTTTCGACCTCGATTCGAGCGTATTGAAACTCAGCCCAGATGCGCAGCCGCGAACATCGGCAGCGCAACAGGGAGCATGACCACCGAAGAAATGTCCCGTGAGCGATCGTCCTCCCGGTCGGTGTGCGTCCTGACGTCGCGGGGACCGGGCGCCTATCCGGCGAGCATGAGGTAGTACATGCAGGTAACGCCGGATATCGCATAGTGGACGCCGTCACCTGCGTAGGACTTGTCCGGCCGATCATGTCGGGCTGCTCGGTTTTACGGCTCGGGGATGACGGTCAGCCGAAGGTGATCGACGCCGTCGGAGTCCTCTGCCTGGACTTCGACGGCTGTGGTGTCGAAGCGAAGGTTGAAGCAGGGGTCCGCGGCGATGAACTGTTTCAGGTTCTCACGGACGCCGTGGTCGAGAGGGGGCGAGAACACTGCGTCCCACTCACCCATGTTGGCGGTGGCCGTCGCTCTGATCGGGATTCGAGCCAGGCAGGTGGATGGGTTGGCCCACCACTCCAGATGCGCCGCCTTCTCGTAGCGGTCCATTTGCCGAGCGTAGTACTCCAGCCGTAGAGCATGATCGGACCGTAGCCTGACGGTAGTGGTGGCTGGCCTGGGAGCGGGCCAGGGCCGGTGTCCGTTCCGGTGCTTGTTGGGGCGGTGAACAGCCTGTTCGGAGGGGTGCAGAGTGGCGGGGTCGGTTTCGAGGGCGGCGGCTACGTCGGCTGATGTGATGCAAGCGCGAGCCGAGGCCAAGATGGGCCTTCCGGCTCCGCTGGTGGCTCTGTGGAGTGTGAGGGACGGCCTGCTCACCGAGTCCGGCGTCTGCGTGTACTCGGCAGGAAGCATTGGCGAACGCAACGCCACTTACGAAGTCGCGCAGTACGCACCGGGTTTCGTCCTCATCGGCGATGACAGTGGTGGCCGCGGGTTTCTACTGCGGGCCGATGATCTGGACTCCGCCGTTTTCTCCTCCGGTCTGGGCGATCTGGATCCCGCGGACTTCGAGGTCGTGTCCGCGGACTTCAAGTCCTGGATCGAGTCGCTCTGTCCTGGCCTCATGTACTGACGGGGGCGCCCTGGGGTTTGCGTGCAGGACGTGGGCTGAACGAGTCGGCCGTGCTGGCACGGCTGGTGCGCAGGTGGATGCGGCCACCGCTGATCATCGGTGTGTGAAGACTGAAGATCTCGCGGTGGCCGCGGGTCACAGCGTAATCCCTGCCCGCTGGCAGGAGACGTTCGAGGTCATGATGGGCCGGACAGCGGGCCGGTTCGCGCGGGTTGAGCCCCGGCGTCGGGTGCGGGACTTGGTGCGGGGGCTGCTGTCGGACCTGCCGCGCAAAAACTGCTGGACCATCGCGGAGTGGGGCCGGTGAGGCGAGTCCGGACGGCATGCAGCACCTGCTCGGCCGGGCCAGGTGGGACGCCGACCGCGTGCGTGATGACGTGCGCCAGTACGTGCTGGAGCATCTGCACGACGAGGACGCGGTGCTGGTGGTCGACGAGACCGGGGACGTGAAGAAGGGCACGCACACCGTCGGTGTCCAGCGCCAGTACACCGGCACCGCCGGCAGGATAGAAAACTCCCAGGTCGCCGTCTACCTCGTCTATGCGGGGCTGCGTGGGCACGCGGCGGTGGACCGGGAGCTGTACATCCCGCGCTCATGGACACGTGCCCCGGACCGCTGCCGGGCCGCGGGCCTGGGCGAGGACACCGTCTTCGCGACCAAGCCGGAGCTGGCCGCCCGCATGATCGGCCGGTTCCTCGACGCCGGGCACCGCATGAGCTGGATCGCAGGCGACGAGGTCTACGGCGGCAACCCGAAACTGCGGTGCGCGCTGGAAGAGCGCGGGGTCGGCTACGTGTTCGCTGTCGCCTGCTCGGCTGAAGTCACCACCGGTGCGGGGAAGATCCGCGCGGACACCCTGGCCTCGAAGGTGCCCAGCCGGGTCTGGCAGAAGCTGTCGGCAGGAGCCGGCGCCAAGGGGCACCGCTTCTACGACTGGGCCGTCATCGATCTGGCCGAACCCCGCCCGGCAGCCACCAGCTGTTGATCCGCCGCAACCGCAGCACCGGTGAACTCGCCTACTACCGCTGCTTCTCGCCTGTCCCGGCGCCCCTGGCCACCCTGGTCCGCGTCGCCGGATCGAGATGGCGGGTGGAAGAGACCTTCCAGGCCGGAAAAGGCCTGGCCGGACTGGACGAGCACCAACTCCGCCGCTACACCTCCTGGGTCCGCTGGGTCACACTGGCCATGCTGGCCCACGCCTTCCTCGCCGTCGTCCGTGCCGACGAACGCGCCCGCCACCCGGCCCCGGATGTGCTGGTCCCGCTCACCTGCAACGAGATCCAGCGACTCTTCATCACCCTCGTTGTCCAGCCCGTGCACGACGTAGCCCACCGGCTCCACTGGTCCGACTGGCGACGCCGCCACCAGGCCATCGCCCGCCACCGCCACTACCAGCACCGCACGCACCCCGATCGGGTGAGTCACGAACTACCGCCGCCCTGACGGGACATCAGCCAATTTGCACTCCAAAAGAGCCACCTGACCAGGGCATATGAACCACTGGCGACGACCCGGCAGGGGCTCGCCGAACTCCTCGGTCGCCATCCCAGGCCGGCCGACCCCGCCACGCCCTGGACCTGATGTGGCGTTTCCCGACTGTCCTTCGAGGCCGCCGTCGGCCGGTTCCTCACCGCGCTCCGGCCAAGCTGCGGGAAGGACGACATCAAGAGAGCGTAAAGATTGCCGGAACCCGGCAGTGTTTTCGTCGGGGTCTACGTGTGAGTATTGCGGTCACCAGCGCGGTGACAGTGGGGAGAGGTGGTGAACGCGGGTGGCCTGGTTTCTGGGTCTCGGCATCGCAGGAGTCGTACTCCTCGCACTGTCCCTCGTCTTCGACGGTGCCCTTGAGGGCCTCTTCGGCGGCGTCGACGCGCTCGACGGTCTTTTCGACGGCTGGCTGTCGCTTCCGGTCATCGCCGGCTTCGTGTCCATGCTCGGCTTCTCCGGCGCGATCGTCCTGGGCACCACCGGGCTCGGCACGGTCGGCGCCACCGCGGTCGGAGTACCCGCCGGAGCTGCCACGGGCTGGCTCGCCTACCGCCTCAGCCGGGCGCTGTTGAACGACCGGTCAAGCGCTGCCCCGCGCGGCGACGACCTGATCGGCGCCGCGGGCTCCGTGGTGACGGCCATTCCGGACGGCGGCTACGGCGAGGTGCTGGTCCACCTGGCCGGGCAACCGGTGAAGCTCGCGGCGAAGAGTCCGAGCCCGGTGCCGCGAGGCGCCGAGATCTGGGTGGAGCAGGCTCTGTCGCAGACAGCGGTCTCCGTACGCCCGGTCGAACGCTGATCCGTAGCCCGGTTTTCCCATCGGGCGCCGCTGCATCGGCGCCGCCCTTTCACCCGCATGAACCCGCATCGATCTGCCGTCCCCTGGGAGGGCTGAGGGGAAGGACATCATGAGTCCAGTCGTCACCGCCGTGATAGGAGTCGTCGTACTCCTTGTCCTGCTCGGCCTCGTCGTGGTCACCCGCTACAAGGTGGCGGGCCCGAGCGAGGCGTTCATCGTCACCGGCCGGCGCGGCAAGCAGGCCACCGACCCAGAGACCGGGCGGGTGTTCACCGACAACAGCGGCCAGAAGGTCGTGGTCGGCGGCGGGGTGTTCGTCGTGCCGTTCGTGCAGCAGAAGTTCACCCTGGACCTGTCCTCGCGGCACATCCCCATCGCGGTACGCGGCGCGGTCACCCTCCGCGGTGTCAAGGCGAACCTCGAAGGCGTCGCCATCGTCAAGGTTGGCGGCACCGAGGACTCCATCCGCGCCGCCGCCCAGCGGTTCCTGATGCAGCAGGACGGCATCGTCGGCTTCACCCAGGAAGTGCTCTCCGGCGCACTGCGCGCCATCGTCGGCCGAATGTCCGTGGAGGACATCATCCGCGACCGCGCCGCGTTCGCCAGTCAGGTTGCCGAGGAGGCCGAGGCCAGCCTCTCCGGGCAGGGCCTGGTGCTGGACGCCTTCCAGATCCAGGACATCACCACCGAGGGCTCCTACCTGGAGGACCTCGGCCGCCCGGAGGCCGCCCGCGCCAAGCAGGAGGCCGACATCGCCGAGGCCGTCGCCCGGCGCGCCGCAGAGCAGGCCCGGCTGAAGGCGGAGGAGGAAATCGCCATCGCCCAGCGGACCTTCGCGCTGAAGCAGGCCGAGATCAAGGCCGAGACCGACGAGGCAGCCGCCCGCGCCGCCGCAGCCGGACCGCTCGCCGAGGCAGCCCGGCAGCAGGAAGTGCTCAGCGAGCAGGAGAAGGTCGCCGAACGCCAGGCCGCGCTGACCGACCGGGAGCTGGACACCAAGGTCCGCAAGCCCGCCGACGCCGCCCGCTACCAGGCCGAGCAAGAGGCCGAGGCCCGCCGCATCGCGCTGGTCAAGGAGGCCGAGGCAACTGCCGAGCGGGCGAGGCTGACCGGTGAGGGCGAGAAGGCGCAGCGCGCCGCGCTCGCCGACGCCGTCCGCCTCGAGGGCGAGGCGGAGGCCGACGCCATCGGCGCCAAGGGTGCCGCCGAGGCCGACGCCATGCAGAAGAAGGCCGACGCCTTCGCCCAGTACGGCGACGCGGCTGTCCTGCAGATGCTGGTGGAGGTGCTGCCGCAGGTCGTCGCCAAGGCGTCCGAGCCGCTCAGCGCGATCGACAAGATGACGGTCATCTCCACCGACGGCGCCAGTCAGCTCTCGCGCACGGTCGCCGACAACGTCGCACAGGGCCTCGAACTGCTCGGTTCCACCACCGGAGTCGACCTCGCCGAGCTGCTGAAGGGCATCACCGGCCGGGTCGGCGGCGCGCAGCCCGCGACGACGGCACCCGCCGAGGCCAACGGGAAGGTCGAAATCACCGGCTGACGCCGACACCGACCAGACGTACGAGCCCGGGTGGTCCTGGAACCGCCCTGGCTCGTACGTGAAGACACTTTCGCGGTCTGGCATCGCCAGCACGGTGAGTGCGCTGGTCTTTCCGCCGCTGGGACGGTTTTCCGCAAGGAGGTACGAGCGATGTTTCTGTGGCTCTGGCTGCTGGGCTGGTCGGCCTTCGCACTGCCTGTGGCCGTGGCCTCGTTGCGGGGCTGGGCGCCGAAACGAATCCGCAGCCGTACGACCCCATGGGCCATTCGCGTCCGGGGCGTCGCACTGCTGGTGATATGGCTCGGCGGGCTGACCGGCCCGCTCCTGCGGTGGAGCGACCTGGACACCGAGGACGCCAGTTTTTTCGCCTCCGTGGTGCAGGGCGGGCTCCTGGTGTTCGCGGGAGGGCTCGTGGCCGGATCGCAGCTGGGCGAGTGGTTCTACCGGCGCGCAGTGCGAGCACGGACTGTCGATCAGGCACAGGGCATCGGCGGTCGGCTGTGATGACCCTGGCCGGCCGGATGGAGGGTCGGACTTCGTCGCCCCGCCGGGTCTCGCTGATCAACTGGTCGGATCAGCCGGCCTTTCTCCCCCACCGCGTGTCGATCCGCTCCCCTTCCACGGCCCGCTGCTCCAAACGCCGTCAGGTGTTCGGCAGCGAGGTGCCCGTTCTTGTCGATCCCCCGGCATGGCGCGCTGCGCGGGACGTGCTTCACCCGGTTCCCGTGTCCCCATGCGTCAAAGCGCGGGTCAGGCCGATCTCCCGCATGGCTGCCTGAGCCTGGGCGCTGGGGTGCGTGATGATCAGTCGGGTGCCGCGCGCCCGGGCGGCCCGGAGGGCAATGAAGAGCGCCGCGCACCCGTCAGGGCTGAGGTGCTGCAACTCAGTCAGGTCCACCTCCAGAACATCCGGCCCTGTTTCGATCACCCGCAGGAGACGCCGGCATGTCGTGTCGGCGCTGCGCGTGTCGAGGTCGCCGCGCAGCCGGACCACCTCACGGCCGGACGGTGGGACTGGAGCAGAGCGGCGGCGGAAGAGGGGCATCAGAGCCTCCGGGCAGACGGATGTGTCCGCCGACCAGGCTTCCCGGCACACCTAGGCGCAGCGTACGGGTGATGACCATCGCCCGCCCGTTATGTGCCTCCATGCGCTGACCAGACGGCGTCCACGCCCCTCGGTACGGCAGTGGCACCTTGCCCGTAGTCGGCATGTCCCCGCCGCTAAAAATTGCCGGAGACAGGCAACGACCCCGCTTGTGCCGGTTCATGCTCGCGCCCGTGCGCTAGAAGGACGTCAACAACGCATCAAACGTCGGGGGACCCACATGACGGGGCGGGACGTGTCCGAGGACTACGAGGAGTACCTGGAGGGGTACGCCCGCATCCTCGCGGACGCCTCGGCGACCGGTCGCCGACTGACCCGGGACGAACTCGACTCCCGCCGTACGTTGGGTGAGCAGGCCGCGGAGGCCGGCCTCGGACTGCGCGCCCTCGTCGGCGCCCACATGGCAGCCACCCGGGCGCACTGGCCGACCGGGGACAGTGTTTCCGTGGACGACGCGCTAGGCGCCGCGGCACAGGCCCTGGACGCGTTCGCCGAAGGCTATGAGCGGGCGCAGCGGCTCGCCGTACGCCAGGAAGAAGCCGCTCGCCGCGAGTTCATCGACGACCTGCTGTACGGCCGCAGCGACCTCGGCCGACTGGCCCAGCGCGCCGAGCGCTACGGGCTGCGGCTGTCGTACGAGCACGCCGTCGCCGTGGCCCGCGGGACGGTCACGTACGAAGAGGGGGATGCGGTTCTGCGGGAGGTGGAGCGCGCGCTGATCGGCCGGTTCGGCGACCGCAGCATCCTGCTCACCACTAAAGACGGACGGCTGGTGTACATCGCCCCGGGTGACCAGAGCGACGTACTCGCCCACTTCGCCAAGCAGGCGTTCGCCGCCACCGGCGGCGGCCAGGTGGGAATCGGCCGCCCGCAGCCCGGCGCGGCCGGCGTCGTCCAGTCCTACGAGGAGGCCCTCAACGCCCTCGACCTGGGCGAGCGCCTCGAACTCGACGAACCCGTGCTGCACGCCGCCGACCTCCTCGTCTACCCCGTCCTCACCCGCGACCGGCAGGCCATGGCCGACCTGGTCGAAGGCGCGCTCGGCCCGCTACGCGGAGCCCGCGGCGGCCCTCAGCCGCTCCTCGACACCCTCACCGCCTATTTCGACTCCGGCTGTGTGTCCGCGGAGGCGGCGCGGCGGCTGTCACTGAGCGTGCGCGCCTTCACCTACCGCCTGGAACGCATCCACAAGTTCACCGGTGCCGACCCGTCCGAACCGGTGCACCGCTACACCCTCCAGACCGCCGTGATCGGCGCCCGATTGTTGGACTGGCCGTCGAGGCCATCGCAGGTTCGCAAATAGGCCCCGGCTCTGCTCGCGCAAGGTGTAGGGCATCGAGCTCCGCCCGCTGGCCGTGACAACGATCACAGCAGGTCGCCGTAGGTCGCGGCGCCCACGGCGCATACACGCGGCAGCCCCGGATAGGGTGTAAAGAACGCGTCAATGAGCTTCTTCGATGTGGCACCGATCGGGTGACGGTCCGTGAAGCGCAACAAGCGAGGCCCCCGGGCTGTTGATCGAGATGTCTGACGTCTCAATCACGTTGCTCGGGGGGCCTCGTTGGTCATCCATCCTGCCGCACTCGACCTGCCGCATGCACTCGTGGAGTGGGTCACCATGCTGATCGTCACCCGTGAGGGCGACCGGCGTTGCAAGCTCCGCCCGTCACAGCGCGCGATGGTGGCACTGGTGTACCTGCGCGAACACACCACCCTGGCGAAGATTGCCGCCGGGTTCGGGATCAGCGAGTCCACCGCCCATGCCTACACCCGCGCGGTCATCGACCTTCTTGCCGCCCGTGCACCGGGCCTGCTCAAGACGCTGCGCGACCACGAACCCGACTTCATCCTGCTCGACGGCACTCTCGCCGAATGCGACCGGGTCGGCGACGGTCGGGCCGACTACTCCCACAAACACCGACGCCACGGCGTGAACGTGCAGATCGTCACCGACCCCTACGGCCAGCTGCTGTGGCTCTCTCCCGCCCTGCCGGGCCGCACCCACGACCTGACCGCTGCCCGCACCCACCGGATCATCCGGATCTGCGAGCGTCAAGGCGTCCCAATCGTGGCCGATCTCGCCTACCAGGGCGCCGGTCCGTGGCTGACCACGGGCATCAAACGCAAGCCCCTGCAGGAACTGACCCCCACCGACAAGACCCGCAACCGTGCCCTGGCCGCAGCACGCGCACCTGTCGAACGTGGCGTCGCCCGCCTGAAGTCCTGGCGGATCTTCCGCAGGTCCCGTTGCAGCCCCAACCGCATGACGTCAATCGCCAAGGCCGTCCTCACCCTTGAGCTGCAACGCTGAAGGAGCTCAATGACGCGGGGTGTGCCGGGAAGTCTGGTCGGCGTCGAAGGGGCACGTGTGCCCTCAATCCGATGCTGTGGAGGTTCTCCCGGATGCGTGACGGCCGGCGTGAGCGTTCTGTGTTCCTCGGTCTGCTGCCCTGGCCGGAGCGAGTGCGGGTGGCCCGGGCCCTGCGCACGGAGACGGTCGGCGGGCTGGTGCTGCTGGCGGCGGCCGTGGTGGCGCTCGTGTGGGCGAACACCCCATGGAGCGGCGCGTACGAGCACGTACGCGATTTCCATTTCGGGATACCCGCACTCGGCCTGAATCTGTCGGTGGAGCACTGGACCGCGGACGGGCTGCTGACAATCTTCTTCCTGGTCGCCGGTATTGAGCTGAAACGCGAACTGGTCGTCGGCGAGCTGCGTACCCCGGCTACGGCTGCGCTGCCCGTGGTCGCCGCCCTGTGCGGCATGGTGGTCCCCGCCGGCGTCTACCTGGCCACCGTCGGAATCGGCGGGGGCAGCCCACGGGGGTGGGCGGTGCCGATGGCCACCGACATCGCCTTCGCGCTCGCCGTCCTCGCGGTTCTCTCCACCCATCTGCCCTCCGCCCTTCGGGCCTTCCTGCTGACCCTGGCGGTGGTCGACGATCTCGGCGCGATCCTGGTGATCGCCGTCTTCTTCACCAGCGACCTGAACCCCGCCGCCCTCGCCGGAGCCGTGGCCGGACTGTTCGTGTTCTACCTGATGCAGCGGTTCCGGGTGCGCGGCTGGTGGTGGTACGTGCCGCTGGGCGTGGTGATCTGGGCGCTGATGTACAACGGCGGCGTGCACGCCACGGTGGCCGGTGTGGCGATGGGCCTGATCCTGCGGACCGTCCGCGATGACGACGAGGACGCCTCCCCGGGGGAGCGGACCGAGCATCTGCTGCGGCCGGTGTCGGCCGGTGTGGCAGTGCCGCTGTTCGCGCTGTTCGCCGCCGGGGTAAGCGTGTCGGTCGGAGTGCTGGGAGAGGTTTTCACGCGCCCGGAGCCCCTGGGAGTGGTGCTGGGCCTGGTTGTGGGCAAGACGGTGGGAATCTTCGCGGGTACCTATCTGGCGGCCCGCTTCACCCGGGCCCGCCTCAACCCGGACCTGGCCTGGGCGGATGTGTTCGCTCTGGCGGTCCTGGCCGGGATCGGCTTCACCGTCGCCCTGCTGATCGGTGAACTCGCCTTCACCGATCCGGCCGACGTCGAGCACATCAAGGCCGCTGTCCTGCTCGGCTCACTGCTCGCCGCGGCCGTCGCGGCACTGCTGATCAAGCGCCGCAACGGGATCTACCGCCGCCTGTGGGAGGACGAGACCCGGGACGAGGACGCCGACGGCATCCCCGACATCTACCAGCGCACCGCCTCCGGCCGCGACGGTGCCGAGGGCGCGAGCTGAAACAGTGCCTCCTACTCAGCCCGCACCTGGGTGATCACTTTCGTGGGGTCACCACTTCACGCGACGACACTGTGACGACATGAACTGCACGACAAGGGGGCCGAAGGTGCAGAACCCGTTGAGGCGAGGCGGTGTGGTCGACATCGCGATGGGATGGCTCGCGGTGCTGGCTTCGGCTTCTCTGCTTTTGAAGGCGATAGAGCTGACCAGACATGGCGCTTCGCCTTCGTGGCCGATGATCGCGGGCGCGCTGGTCGCACTCAGCCTGCATCGCCTGTACCGGATCCGCCGGGACAGTCCCCAGAGCAGGCCGTGAGTGTTCCCTTGCAGCTCAGTCACTGCGGAGCGTTCGGGACCAGGAACAGCCGAGGCGACATCGCGCACAGTGTCACGACATCCTTCACGCAGATGGAGAAGAAATGCCGGGAAGCGTGATAATGACAGCTGCCCCTGGGGGGATCATCGACTTCCTTCATCTGACGTGGAAGGGAACCTTTGGAATCGCCGGATTCCTCCTCGCTCTTAATGTCGGCGACTCTGCCCACAGAATCTACGAGTTCGCCACGCATCGCGGACCATTCGCTCCCGGTCCCGGCTTCAGCCCGCTCGCCATCCGGATCGTCGGATCCCTCATAGGTGGCGTATCGACCTGGTCGTTCGTGCAGGGCCTGACTTCCTAGCATGCGAGATGCCGGATACAGGCGTTACCCGTCAGCAAACATCCTGGCTGAAGAGTGCAAGACCAGGGAGAAAGGAGGGTGAATGATCCCACTGATCTTCGGGGTTTCCCTGATTGGGTTCGGCATATGTCTGATCGCTGACCTCGGAGGTGTCGCGCACCGCATCTTCGACTTCTATGCATCCTTCATGAACCCCGGACGTGCCACTGTCAATGCATTCCGATTGGTTGGGGTTTTCGGAGTGCTGGTGGGATCTATGTGGGTCGCCGCCTCGTTCTCTGTGAAATGAAGGGCTGGAGTCTGCTGCCTGCGGCCCGGGCGGGATCGGTCACGTGTGTCCGACGGCATTCTGATCGCTGACGGTCTCGCGCATGTCCGTCGGCGGTAGCGCGGTGTTGTCGCGCTTGAGGGCGGGACGCCGGCGGTGATGACTGAGCAGGCGTGTGGCCAGTGGTTCGGTGTAGCGGGCGGTGAGAGGGCCCAGGAGGACGAGGATCAGGACGTACGCGGTGGCCAGCGGGCCGAGGGAGGGTTCGACGCCGGCGGCGACGGCGAGTCCAGCGATCACGATGGAGAACTCGCCGCGGGCGACGAGGGCGCCGCCGGCTCGCCAGCGGCCTTTGGCGGCGGTACCGGCCCGCTTGGCGGCCCAGTAGCCAGTGGCGATCTCGTGCAGGCGGTGACGGCGGCCAGGGCGAGGGCAGGCAGGAGGACGGGCGGGATGCTGACGGGGTCGGTGTTCAGACCGAAGAAGACGAAGAACACGGCGGCGAACAAGTCCCGCAGCGGGGCAAGAAGGCTGTGCGCGCCATCGGCGACCTCGCCGGACAGCGCGATGCCGACGAGGAAGGCACCCACGGCGGCGGATACGTTCAGCTGCTGGGCGAGCCCGGCGATCAGCAGGGTCAGGCCCAAGACCACGAGGAGGAGCTTCTCGGGGTCGTCGCTGGACACGAAGCGGGAGATGTGGCGGCCGTAGCGGACCGCGAGAACCAGGACGCCGGCGGCTGCGCCGAGGGCGATGACGAGGGTGACACTGCCTGCCGCCAGGCCGGCCCCGGCCAGCAGGGCCGTGAGGATCGGTAGGTAGACCGCCATGGAGAGGTCTTCGAGGACGAGGATGCTCAGGACGGTCGGGGTTTCGCGGTTGCCCAGGCGGCCCAAGTCGCCGAGGACCTTCGCGATGACACCGGAGGAGGAGACCCAGGTGACGCCTGCCAGGACGACGGCGGCGACCGGGCCCCAGCCCATCAACAGCGCGAGTGCCGCGCCGGGCAGGGCGTTGAGGAGGGCGTCGACGAGACCGGCGGAGTAGTGGGTCTTGAGGTTGGTGACCAGGTCGCTGGCGGTGTATTCCAGGCCCAGCATGAGCAGCAGCAGGATGACGCCGATCTCGGCGCCGACGGCCACGAACTCCTCGCTGGAACCCAGCGGCAGCAGCCCACCGTTGCCGAAGGCGAGTCCGGCCAGCAGGTACAGGGGAATCGGGGAGAACCGGAAGCGCCCGGCGAACCGGCCGAGCAGCCCGAGAACCAGGATGATGCAGCCGAACTCGATCAGGAAAACGGCGGAGGAATGCATGACGGGCTACTCCCGCCCGAGTATCGCGGCGGCCGTCTCC
The DNA here is from genome assembly GCF_040446465.1 of Streptomyces sp. RG80. NCBI lineage: Bacteria > Bacillati > Actinomycetota > Actinomycetes > Kitasatosporales > Streptomycetaceae > Streptomyces > Streptomyces sp. RG80. The sequence continues at coordinate 42,037 of NZ_JBEAAJ010000005.1, forward strand.
ACGCCTTCGCGGGTGCCGATGACGATGAGGGTGTCACCGCCGGCGAGCCGGAAGTCGGGGGTGGGGGAGGGAATGGCCTCGGCCCGGCGCAGCACGGCCACGATCGAGGCGCCGGTCTCGGTGCGCATCCGGGTCTCGCCCAGGAGGCGTCCGTTCCAGCGCGATGCGGCGGTCAGTTCGATGCGCTCGGCCACAAGCCCCAGGTCGGTGGTGGACAGCAGGTTGGGATTGTGGTGGGTGGGCATCAACGCGTCGATGAGGGTGGCCGCCTCCTCTGCGGTCAGCCGTACGGACAGGGCGCACGCGTCGGGGTCGTCCTCCCGATACGCGCTGAGCGTGCGCGGCCCGTCCCGGTGGGCGATCACGGAGAGACGGCGGTGCTCCCGTGTTGTCAGGTCGTAGCGGACACCGATTCCCGGCAACGGTGTGCTGCTCAGGCGTGGCGCGCCCATGGCTGTCCCCCTCTTCTGTCGGCGTGAGCGTTGGTCTCCGTGGCTCGCATGCGGGGGCCACCCTGACGAGCGCCCAGATCAGATGCGGATTGTGAGGCTCATCCTATGATCCGTAGGTGGACGGCGCCCCGGAGCGGCTGGAGCTGCCGAGCCGTCAGCGATGGCCGGAGCGGACCTGGCCGCTTGGCCGTTCCATGCGTTCTCACGTTCCGCGAGACGGCGCGCTGAAGTTGGTGGGATCCGGTGGCGGCCCATCAGGACACCGGTCCTCAGCCACGGTCTGGGCACCGGTGTCCTGATGGGCCGGCGGTTCGCCGAACGGGCCATGTCCATCCGGTAAGCCCACCTCGACCAGCTCCTCGGCCACGTTCCGTAGGGGCGAGCCTGCGAGCTGATGACGAGGCTGACGAGTGGCGGCGGTGATAGCCGAGCCCTGCTGATTCTGATCGTCTATAGCGTCCGGGTCGGTGCGACGGTCCGCGGGAGGCGCTGGCGCAGTGTGGCCGCGAACTCCTCCGCCCGGGCCAGCTGGGCGCGCAGGTCGGCCACGCGCTGCTGCGCGGCCTCTTCGAAGCCCCGCAGCCGGTCCAGGAGTTCTTCACGCTCTCTGGGTCGCAGTTCCTTGCCGGAGTCGAGGCGGTCGGTGGCCTCCAGCAGGGCGCGCATCTCGTCGAGGGTGAAGCCGAGGGGCTTCATGCGGCGGATGACCATCAGGCGCGCGACGTCGGCCTCGGTGTAGAGGCGGAAGCCACCCTGGGAGCGGGCCGAGGGGGCGACGAGGCCGGTCTCCTCGTAGTGCCGGATGGTGCGCAGGGACAGCTCGGTTCGCGCGGCGACCTCACCGATCTGCATGTGCTTGCCGTCCACGTCCCCGACCTGGCCTTTCTCGTTGTCGACGGCGCTGCGTGCCATCCAGCCGCCGATCTCTACTCTAACGTTAGGGTAGAGTCTCCGTGGTGAGGGCGAGGCTGAGCGCCGTCCTACCTCTGCGTGCGGTGCGGGTCTCCAGCCCAGCCGTTTCCGTGTCGGGGCCGATGCCGCCCCCGGCGAAGAATCCGAGTCTTGCAGGAGAAACGCGTGCGCGAGTCCGTGGTGCCTGGCGCTGCCGCCTGTCCGCCGTGACCCTTCGCCTCTGACCAGAGCCTGACGCACACGCGATCGCGCCGTCGGCTCTCCTCGACTTCCGGCCCGAGAGCGGGCCGACCGCGGAATGCCAGCCCCCGGCCTTCCTCGCCGTCTTCTGCGCGCCCCGTCCTGCCCCAAGGGTGTGCCCGAGCACGACAGGTAGCTGCTTCGTTGACTTCTCCCGTACTGTCTCCCGCCGCGCGGCTGCGTGTTCTCAAGCCCGGCTGGCTGCGTGATCCGAAAGTCTGGCGCACCGAGGTACTGGCCGGCCTGGTGGTCGCGCTCGCGCTGATCCCCGAGGCGATCTCCTTTTCCATCATCGCCGGTGTCGACCCGGCCATCGGCCTGTTCGCCTCGTTCATGATGGCCGTCACCATCGCCGTCGTCGGCGGCCGACGAGCGATGATCTCGGCCGCCACCGGCGCCGTCGCCCTCGTGATCGCACCTCTGAACCGCGAGCACGGCCTGGGCTACCTCGTCGCCGCGGTCATTCTCGCCGGGGTCTTCCAGGTGATCCTCGGGGTGCTCGGGGTGGCCAAACTGATGCGGTTCATCCCCCGCAGCGTGATGGTCGGGTTCGTCAACTCCCTCGCCATCCTGATCTTCATGGCCCAGGTCCCGGAGATGACGAGCGTGCCGTGGCCGGTCTATCCGCTGATCGCAGCCGGCCTGGCGCTGATGGTGTTCTTTCCGAAGGTCACCACGGTCATCCCGGCACCGCTGGTCTCCATCGTCATCCTGACCGTGATCACGGTCGCCGCGGGGATCGCCGTGCCTACCGTGGGCGACAAGGGCGCCCTGCCGTCCTCCCTGCCCGCCCCCGGTCTGCCCGACGTGCCCTTCACCCTGGACACCCTCACGACGATCGCCCCGTACGCCTTCGCGATGGCTCTGGTCGGCCTGATGGAGTCGCTGATGACGGCCAAGCTGGTCGACGACATCACCGACACCCACTCCTCCAAGACCCGCGAGTCGATCGGCCAGGGCATCGCCAACATCGTCACCGGCTTCTTCGGCGGCATGGGCGGCTGCGCCATGATCGGCCAGACAATGATCAACGTGAAGGTGTCCGGAGCCCGTACCCGACTGTCCACGTTCCTGGCCGGCGCGTTCCTGATGGTGCTGTGCGTCGTCTTCGGCCCGGTCGTCTCCGACATCCCCATGGCCGCCCTGGTCGCGGTGATGGTCATGGTGTCGTTCGCGACGTTCGACTGGCACTCCATCGCCCCGAAGACGCTTCGCCGGATGCCGACTGGGGAGATCACCGTCATGGTGACCACCGTCGCGTGCGTGGTCGCCACCCACAACCTCGCCATCGGCGTCGTGGTCGGCTCGGTCACCGCCATGGTCGTCTTCGCCAAGCGCGTCGCGCACCTCGCCGAGGTCACCTCCGTCATCGACCCGGACGGCAGCACGGTTGTCTACCGGGTCACCGGCGAGCTGTTCTTCGCCTCCTCCAACGACCTCGTCGGCCAGTTCGACTACGCCACCGACCCGAAGAGGGTCGTCATCGACCTGTCCTCGGCCCACGTCTGGGACGCCTCCTCCGTCGCCGCCCTGGACGCCATCGAGGCCAAATACGCCCAGCGCGGCAAGCAGGTCGAGATCACCGGCCTGAACGAACCCAGCGCCCACCTTCACGGCAAGCTCAGCGGCGAGCTGTCAGCCAGCCACTGACACACTCGCCGCCACAGCCGCTCCTTGGCCTGGGTCGGCCGGAGGCGCCGTATCGATCAGCCGGAGCGCGGCCGTGGGCCGGGGGCCGGGGCCTGCAAGCGAGTACCAGCCGCGTACCGGGCCGACCGCTGTGTCGTCCGCTGCGGCGCCGCCGACACAGCCGGTGCACTTCTCGCCCCGTGGGAGACGTGGGTCATGGCCGTAGAGGCGTCCGGGCGAGAGGGAGGCCGCTGCCGGTAGCGGTCTTTGCTGTGATCGCGCCTGCGTCGGCGGGCTGTCCCGCATGATCGCGAGACGGACCGGCCAGGGGTGAGCGTGTCTGCGGGGCCATGGCCCACACCGTTCCTTGCAGGGCTGTTTGGGGACGCGGACAGCAGATAGAGTGCAAAGAACACGTCAAGGGACGTGAGGTGTGCCGGGAAGTCTGGTCGGCGTGAAGGGGCCTTGTGCCCGTCGCCATTGCCCGGAGGTGTGCCGTCGTGGCCCCAAACCCACGATTCCGCTCACCGTTCACCAGAGAGTTCCCTCTCCCGGTGTGGCAGGCCGTGGCTCAGGCTCCGCAGGCAGAAGCGGCCGACGGCCCGATGGTCGCCGTGATGACGGCCCGACCTGACGGGATGTCCGTCTGATGGCCACGGAGACCTCTCTCCTGGCCCCCGCCATCATCATCGCCGCCTTGGTGGTCAGAACGGCACTCGGCGAACTCCGGCACCGAGCAACCGCCCGTGAGCAGTGGGCGTTTGCCACCGACCATCGTGCTGTAGCCGCCGGAGGGACGACAGCAGGGGCCGTCATCCTGCTGGGCTGGCACCAGGCAGGCCCCGCAGCTGTGGCCTGGGCCCTGCTCATCGGTGCGCTCACCGCCCACCTCGTCCACCGGGACGAGGACCGACCGTGATCGATCGTCATCAGGCACATCCGGATCGACCCGGCGGTTACGCGCTCTGCCGGCCTATGCCTGTCGGCGCGCTCCATCCGCGCTCAACGCTGCCCAGCCGAACGCAGCCGACCGCCGACGCCATCGTGATCGGAAGCCGCCCCGTGCCTCCGTCGGCCCGCCGTTCTCCACAGGAGTCCTCGCACGCATGATCTGGCACTGGACCGGCCTCGTCTTCTTCTCCCTCACCCTGCTCCCGGCCGGACTGGCCCTGGTCAGCGGCCGCATACCGCGCCAGCTGAGGCACCGGCTCGCGCCGTTGCGCCCCCGCGGCCTGGCCCTGCTCGCCCTCTACGCCGTCGCACCCCTCAACACGGTGCCGCGCCTGGCCGAGGCGCCGCCCGTTATCACCCTGGTGGCTACGGCCACCGCGGCCATCGTGGCCGCGGTGGGCTGCATGTACGCAGCCCTTGCGCCACGCAGAGACGGGAAGGCCACCCCCGTGACCAGTCGACGGCGAGTACGGCGGCTCGCAGTTTCCGTCATCGTCTGGTGGGCGCTGATCGCTCTCGTCCTCTGGCTCGTGGGCAAGGCGCTCGACCAGCCCGCCACGCTCGCCCGGTGCATCGCCTCGGCCGCGTTCCTCGCCGCGATCGGGGAGACCGGCGACTGGCTGCGGCGACGCTGAAGGGCCGACCCGCTCACCAAGCGGCGCAGGCCGGCACCGGCACGACACCAACCGCCGCCCGGCGGCCGGATGCCAGACACCTGCCGGTGCCCGGCATTCAGACCTCGCCAGGAAGACATCGAGAGAGCGGGAGCGTCGTCAGGCCGCCTCCTCTGCGTCGAGTGAAGGGGCTCGCGGAAGTGGGCTCAATCGTCGGACGTCCGCGTGCGGTGCGGCATCTGGGGCGACTTCGCGGCCTCGGCCTCCGCCTTGGCGTCGCTCACCGCTGCGGCAGCTTGCTTCATGGCCTCGTCCGCAGCCGCAGCGGCGTCGAGGGAAACCGTCGAGCCTGCCTCGAGCCGCGGAATCCGGCTTCCGTCCGACGTGTCGTGATCGTCGGCGGTGGCCGCTTCCTCGGACTACCCGGGCGTGGGAGGGCCCTCCGACGCCTGATCGCCGAACGCGCGGGTAACGGTCCGGACTGCCTCTGTCAGCTCGCCCGGGATCACCCAGAACGTGTTGTTGTCGCTGCTCGCCAGGTGCGGGAGCGTCTCCAGGTACTTGTAGGCGAGGACCTTGGGGTCGGCGTTGTTGCGATGGACGGCCTGGAAGACGAGCTCCACCGCCTTGGCCTCGCCGTCCGCCCGCAGGATCATGGCTTGCTGAGCGCCCTGGGCCTCCAGGATGTCCTTCTGCTTCGTGCCTTCCGCGGTGAGGATCTTGGCCTGCCGCTCACCTTCGGCGTGCAGGATGGCCGCGCGCTTGTCCCGCTCGGCCCGCATCTGCTTCTCCATCGCCTCCTTGATGCTGGCCGGGGGGTCGATGGCCTTGATCTCCACGCGGTTGACCCGGATGCCCCACTTGCCGGTGGCGTCGTCGAGGACGGCACGAAGCCGGGAGTTGATCTCCTCGCGCGAGGTGAGCGTCTCCTCCAGGTCCATGCTGCCGATGACGTTGCGCAGCGTGGTCACGGTGAGCTGGTCGATCGCCTGGAGGTAGTCGGCGACTTCGTAGGCCGCCGCCCGCGGGTCGGTGATCTGGTAGTAGAGGACGGTGTCGATGTTCACCACGAGGTTGTCCTCGGTGATCACCGGCCTGGGGTCCGACGAATAGACCTGCTCGCGCACGTCGAGCTTGGTGTTGATCCGGTCCGCCACCGGCAGGACCAGGTTCAGACCGGGTTGCAGCGTCCGGCGGTACCGGCCGAAACGCTCGATGTTGTAGCGGCGCGCCTGCGGGACGATCCGCACAGTGGAGGCTACGAGGAAAACCACGACAAGGACCGCCACGAGAAGGGGGATGACAACTGGATCCACAGTGCCTCCGTTGCTGCGTGTTCAGCCGATCACGGAAGGAGTTCGCGGGGGTAGACGATGGCCGTGGCACCCTCGATCTCCATGACGTCCACCCACGCTCCCAGCGGGATGACAAGGCTCTCGTCTAGGGCGCGGGCGGACCATTCCTCACCAGAGAGCTTGATCAGGCCACGGGTCGCCGTGACCTCCCGCAAGACCTCGGCCCGCTTGCCGATCAGGGCATCACTGCCGTCTCGTGTGAGTGGCTGCTGCTCCATGTGCCCCATCAGCGCGTACAACGCACCCCAGAGCGCTGGCACGCCGCGCCGGACAACCGTGTGCGGTCGCAATGCCCCCCACTCAGTCAACCTTCTAGGCGGAGCCAGGCCAGCCCCGCGGGGACCAGACGGCCACCCCCTCCCCCACTTCTCGCCGTCGTGCCCATAGCGTGCCCATAAGAGCGGACAACCACGGTCAACACCGGTGCGATCCACCCCTCACGACCACCTCAAGAAGAGGACATCTGCGCAGGTCAGAGACGTGGCGCTCACCCAAGCGCCGTCGCTTTCCAAGCTGAGAGCGCGAGTTCGATTCTCGTCCCCCGCTCCATATATAACCCCCAGGTCGAGGACCCAGGGGTTCCTCCTCGACCAGTGGACGAACAGGCGGACGTGAGGGTGATGGCGGCGAATTCCGCACCCGAGTCCGACGCAAGTGACGCCGCCGCCGGCCACGGCGGTGACCGCGGTCCATGTCGGGACGATCCGGCGGTCCGGCTGGGGGACGGCTCCCAGCGGTCTGCACAGGCAGGCCCCGCCGCGTCGGCGTCTTGGGGAGGTCTCCCAGCACACCAACATCAAGCTGCGCAACGTCGCCGAACTGATCCTGATCTGGGGCCGCCAGGGCCGCTCCAGCTCGTCGCTCTCACCGCCCGGCGCAGTCCCCGGCCCGTCGCGCGCGAAACCCAGCCGGCCAGCGTGGTCTCGTTGATGCCCAGGTCCTCGGCCACCTCGGTGTTCGGCTTCCCTGTCTCTGCCACGATTCGTACCGCCCCTTCAAGAAACTCCGGATCGAACTTCCACCGCTCCTCCGCCATGACTCCCGACTCCCTCTGCAGCGGGTTGTCCGGGTTCACGTGCCGGTCCCGGCTGAAGCGGAGGTGGTCGAGGCGGGCGGGGAAGAGAGTGAGTTGTCCCGGCATCTTCCAGGTCACGGGGGTGGGCTGAAGGACGGGTGGTTTGCGGGGCTGTCCGCGGGCGCGACGTGGGCCGAGCGGGAAGACGAGGAACAGCTGCCAGGCGACCAGTTCGACGTCGGGCATCACCTCACGGACCGCCGATCTCCGGCCCGTGCAGGGCGTCCCCGGTCCACAACTCGTTGCCGCAGGTGGCCTCGAACCGGCCGAAGACGCTCGTCCCGCCCCCGCCGGTGCCGGTGCCGGTCAGTCCGGCGGTCACGAAGTGCCGCTGGAGCGTGCGCTGGGTCGGCGACCAGCCCTGCGTCGTGCGCAGGATCCGCTGGATCTGCGCGGCCGTGCGGCCGGGTTGCTCCCGCTTCAGCGCGGCCGCCAGTTCCAGCACTTCCGGCGGCGTCCTGGGAACCGCCTTGCGCAGCTCGGGGACCAGGGCAGCGAACCCGCCGCGACGGTAGTCGCGGGTCCACCGGTCGATCGTGCCCCGGGACACCTTGACCTGCCGGCCGAACGGGTCCGTGTGTTCCTTGGCTGCCAACCCCCGTGCCAGACGACCGCGTTCACGGTGGTCAGCGTGTTGTCCAGCAGGTCCTGGAACAAGAAATAGCGGAACAGACCGACCTGCCGGGCCTTCTCCGCCCGGCGGCGGTCCTCGTCCTCGCTCGATGCCATGCGCGGACTCTCCTCGCATTTCGATCAGCGTCCGCCCCAGCCTGGGACGGACACGATCAAGACTCACCTCGCCTCCGATCGCTGCCCAGGGGCGGCCCGTGTTGATCAACTAGCTGAAGGAGTGCAGGTCAGCTCCCGGCCGTCTATCGCACTGCCGGCGAAGGATCACCGCGACACGTCGAGGGCTGCGTCCACGAGGCGACGGGCGCTTCTGGCCGACTGCGGCTGTCGCGCCAGGTCTTTGTGTGCCGGGCCGCCGCGGCTTTGTCCTGATGCCTGGCGTTCATAGACCCACGCCTGGTTCTCTCCGGTGTGTCTGCGTGAGCCGTCCGCGGGTTCAGCGGTTGCGCAGCGCGGCCAGCGCGGCGTCGAGATCGGCCGCGCGCGGGCGGTTGTGCGGCAGCTTGCCGAGCACGGCCGCCATGCCACAGGTGTTCGTGAGGGCGGAGAAGACCAGACCGCCCGCGATACCGGCCGAGATCAGCAGGAGAGCCGGGTGCACGAGCAGACCGAGGAGGAGGCCCAGGAGCACCACCGTGCCGGCGGTGAAGCGCACTTGACGCTCCATGCTCCAGCCGGTCCGCGTGTCGCGTGCGGCCGGGGTGTGCAGGTCCTGTCCCTCGGCGGCCCAGGCGCCGGTGCCACCGAAGAGAGTGGCGGTCGGTATGCCCTGCTCGGCCAGGAGCTTGCAGGCGTTCTCCGAGCGGGCGCCGGAGGCGCAGACGACGAGGACGTCACCCTGCTCGGAAGCGTGGCGTATCTCCGGCAGGGCGCGGTTGACATGGTCCAGGGGGATGTTCAGGGCGCCTGGGAGATGGCCGGAGGCGTACTCGGCGGGTGTGCGCACGTCGATGACGGTGAGTTCGTGCAGCCGGGTGCGGGCCTGCTCGGTGACGAGGGTGACGGGGATGGGGACGGGAGAGCTAGTCATGGCAGGTGTGATCCTTAGTGGTCGACGCAGTCCCGAACCGGGACGTACAGTACCCCTAGGGGTATTTTTTGAGGAGTGATCGTGGAACTGGAGCTTGAGGGTGCGGACCTGAAGTCCGTGCTGAACCGGCTGCGTCGGGCGCAGGGTCAGATCTCCGGTGTGATCCGGATGATCGAGGAGGGGCGCGACTGCGAGGACGTGGTCACGCAGCTGGCCGCCGCTTCGCGCGCGCTCGACCGCGCCGGTTTCGCGATCATCGCGACCGGCATGCAGCAGTGCATGACCAACATCGAATCCGGCCGCAAGAACGGCGAGGACGCCCAGCAGATGCGCGCCCGTCTGGAGAAGCTGTTCCTGTCCCTGGCGTGAGGGCTCTCGACACGGCGACCGTCACAGCAGCGCATCGATCAGCATGAAGGCCGCCACCATCAGCAGCACCAGCGCGAAGACCCGCTGGAGCGTGTGCCCGGAGACCTTCGCGGACAGCCGTTTCCCGTCCCAGGCACCGAGGATCGCGGCCCCGACGAACGGCCCGACGACCTCCCAGTCCAGCCCCTCGACCGTACCGGCGCGGGTCGCCAGCGCGGCCAGCGAGTTGACGGTGATGACCAACAGGCTGGTACCCACCGCGTTCCCCATCCGCAGCCCCAGCACCCCCACCAGCGCAGGGACAGCGAGGAAGCCGCCGCCGACGCCGAGGACACCGGTGACCGCGCCGAGCCCGCCACCGACTGCCGCTACCCGTCCCGGCCGCACCGGTACAGCGCCCTCCGCGGCCAGCCGGGACCGCAGCATACGCAGGGCAGCCTCTCCCGCGACCACGGCGAAGGCCGCTGTCAGCACGGCCGCCGGGATACGTCCGGCAAGCGCGCCACCCAGCATCGCCGGGCCGATCCCGGCCGCGGCGAAGAGCAGCCCGGTCCGCCAGCGGACGTTCCCGTCACGGGCGTGCGCGACCATCGCGGTGACCGAGGTGAGCGTGACGATGACCAGACTCGCGGTCGTCGCCCCGACCGGGCTGAAACCGAGCAGATACATCAGGGCGGGGACGGCAAGCACACTGCCGCCGCCCCCGAGCGCACCGAGCGCGAGACCGATGACCGCGCCGGCGCCCAGGGCGAGTATGAGAGTGCTCACGCGATGGTGCCGTTCCCGCCGCGCGGATCCACCACCGGCAGCCCCGCTCCCGCCCAGTCGCGCATCCCACCGATCACGTCCACGGCCTCCGCGCCGCGCGTGGCCAGCAGTTCCGCGGCCTGCCGGGAGCGGTTGCCGGAGCGGCAGATCACGACCAAGGGCCGCGCCTGCGCGTGAGCCGGTAGCCCCGCCCCGGCGGCCAGCGCCGACAGTGGCAGGTGCACGGCGCGCGGCGCGTGACCCGCCTGCCACTCGTGCGGCTCGCGCACATCCAGCAGCACGGCGTCACCGCCGCTGCCGGCGGCGTTGCCGTGCCCGGTGCGTACGGCCGCCTCCTGGACGCTCACGCGGCCGGGGCCGCCCCGTTCTCGCCGGAAGATACTCATGTCGGTTTCTCGCTCCTGTTTCCGTGTAGGCGGTGAAGATCGGTGGGACGCCTACGGCATCCGATGTCGTCAGGGCGTCCGTACGGTGAGTCCCGCCTTCTCGGCCGCATCGAAGGAGTCGTCCACGGCGAGGACCTCGCGTCCGGCCGCGTCCAGCAGGGAGGCGGCGATCGCGGCACGCATCCCACCCGCGCAATGCACCCACACCTCCCCGGCGGGAACTTCCCCGAGGCGGCGGTGCAGGGCGTGGACCGGGATGTGCACCGAGCCCTCGATGTACCCAGCCGCCCGCTCCGAGCGGCGTCGCACATCGAGGACGACGACACCCTCGAGGGGACGCCGAACCGCGAGGCCAGCGAACGTCGCACGCCGGAAGGAAGCCGGTGCCGCGCCCTCGGGCACCCACTCGGCCGGCCCGCCGGTGGCCGCGGCGGCCGGGCGGTCGATGCCCACCCGGACCAGCTCGCGCTGGGCGGCGGCGAGCTGCGCCGGCGACTCGGCAAGCAGGGTCACGGGCTTGCCCCACGGGATCAGCCAGGACAGATACGTGGCGAGTTGCCCCTCAGCCTCGAAGTTGTACGAGCCGGACACGTGCCCTTCGGCGAAGGCGACGCGGTTGCGCAGGTCCACCACCCACTCCCCTGCCGCCAGCCGGGCGGCGATCTCCTCGGCGTCGGCTACGGCGGGCGGGGTCAGGTCGACGGGCGCAGGTCCCGCGGCGTTGGCCGGGCCCATGTGTGTGTAGTAGGCGGGGATGTCGTCCAGGCCGGCCAGCATGCCCGCGACGAAGTCGTCCACGTCCCGGGTGAGGGCCTCGTTGGACGCCCTTTCCTTGCCGATGGTCGTGTCGCTGCCCTCTGCCTGGGAGGACGAGCAGAAGCTGCCGAATCCGTGGGTGGGCAGTACCGCGGTCTCGTCCGGCAGTTCGGCGGCGAGACGGTGTGCGGAGGCGTGCTGGGCGCGGGCGAGCTGCTCGGTCAGCCGAGGCTCCACAAGATCCGGGCGGCCCACCGTGCCGATCAGCAACGAGCCGCCGGTGAACACCGCCACCACCGTGCCGCTCTGCTCCAGCACGTAGGAAGTGTGGTGCGGGGTGTGACCGGGCGTCGCCACGGCGCGCAGGGTCAGGCCGGCCTCGGCGTCGATCTCCGTGCGGTCGCCGTCTTGTACCGGTATCCGTGCGAAGGAGACCCTGGCCCCGGCAGGGACGAGATAGGCCGCACCTGTGATCCGGGCCAGTTCCAGGCCTCCGGTGACGTAGTCGTTGTGGACATGGGTCTCGACGACGTGCGAGATCCGCACACCCCGCCGCGCCGCTGCCGCGATCACCTGGTCGACATCGCGGGGCGGGTCGACCGCCACCGCCGTCCGCTCACCGCCCGCGAGATAGCTGCGGTTGCCGAGCCCTGACACCTCGATCGTGTCGACGAAGAACACGCGGTACTCCCTTCCAACGACGAATTACCCCGGGGGGTATGCTTACGACCGTAACACTAGTACCCCGGGGGGTATTTCCTAGGGCAGGGAAAGTCCAGGAAACGCTTCCCGAGTGCCTCGCGCAGGGCCGGACACCCGTCCCGCGCCACGCGAGCCGACCAGAAGGGCCACCGCCATGCGTTACGACCGCACCGTGCACCTTGACACCGACTTCGCCACCGCCGTCAGCCGCACCCGCGAGGCCCTCGCCGCCCAGGGCTTCGGCATCCTCACCGAGATCGACGTCACCGCCACGCTCAAGGCGAAGCTCGACCACGACATGGAGGACTACGTGATCCTCGGCGCCTGCAACCCGCCCCTGGCCCACCGCGCCCTGGAGACCGACCGTTCCATCGGTCTGCTGCTGCCCTGCAACGTCGTCGTCCGCCGCGACGGAGACCACACCGCCGTACAGGCCCTCGATCCCAACACCATGGTCGCGCTCACCGAGATCGACGCCCTGCGCCCGGTCGCCGAAGAGGCCGCCCGCCGCCTCGACGCAGCCCTCGCCGCCCTCACCGCGGGCGAGGAAAAAGTCTGAGCACACGATGAACCCGACGCCGACCCTACGGTAGGCGCCCCTGAGGGCACCGAAGCGCCTAGGCTGCCTGAGCTGCGAGTTCCTGTAGACGGCAGGGAGAAGCCACATGGTTCGCCGACCGACGGCCGTGCGGTGCTCGCGGCCCTCAAGCCGCCGCCCCGACCGTCAGGGGTGCGGCCCCATAGGCGTTGCCCGTGTGCTTCCCCGAGGAGCGACGAGTCGCCATCGTGACGTGCTCGACCCAGCCGGGGCCGGCCGGAAGAGTGCAACGGTTGGTGATCACCCGTTGCCCGTGGGCAGTCGCACGGTGAAGGTGGTCGAGCCCGGGCCGCTTTCGAGAGTGACGCTTCCCTTGTGTGCTTCCGCCACCGCTGCCACGATCGACAGACCGAGCCCGGTGCCCGTGCCCCCCACCATGCCTTCGACACGTCGACGGTCCGCGCGGGTGAAGCGTTCGAAGACCTTCGTGCGAACGTCCGCAGCGACGCCGGGTCCGTCGTCATGGACCGTCAGCACCGCTGTCCCGTCACTGTCGCCGGTCTCCAACGAGATCGTGACCGTGCTACCGACGGGTGTGTGCAGGCGGGCGTTGGCAAGCAGGTTGGCCAGCAGCTGATGGAGCCGATGAGCGTCGCCCCGCACGGTCACCGGCTCCTCGGACAGCTCCAGCAACCAGTGGTGTCCAGGTCCCACGGTCTGCGCGTCCGTCGCCGCGTCCAGGACCAGACGGGTCAGGTCGACCGGAAGACGTTCCAGAGGCCGCCCCGCATCCAGACGGGCCAGGAGCAGAAGGTCGTCAACCATCTCGCCCATCCGGGCCGCTTCGGCCTCGATCCGCTCCAGCGCCCGTGCGACCTTCTGCGGTACCGGGCCGGGGTACAGCAGCGCCAGTTCCGCGTGACCACGGATCGAGGCCACGGGCGTGCGCAGCTCGTGGCTGGCGTCCGCGGCGAAAGTGCGCAGCCGTTCCTCACTCGCGTGCCGTTTGGTGAGCGCGTCCTCGACATGGCCGAGCATCGCGTTGAAGGCACCGGCGACGCGCCCCACCTCGCTGCGCGGATCGCTCTCGGGCGCTCGGGGCGGAAGCTCCACCTCGCCGCTGGAGAGCGGCAGTTCACTGACCCTGGTGGCGGTCGCCGCCACCCTGCTGAGCGGCCGCAGCGACCAGCGCACCCATAGCGCTCCCGCAACCCCGGCGACGGCGAGCGCAGCGCCGAAGACGACCGCGGCCACCAGTTCCAGCCGGTGGACGGTGGCCTCCACGGACTCCATGGGCAGCCCGGTGATCAGCACGTCGCCGTCCCTGCCCTCGGTCGCCATCATGCGGTAATCGCCCAACGACGAGAGTTCGGTCGTGTGCCCTTCTCCATCGGCCGCGAGGTCGGCGAGCCTTGCCCTGTCCCTCGTCCCGAGCGGCACGGTCACCGTGCCCGTGCCCATGCCGGACGCCACCACCGCGGCATTGGTGACCGTGTCACCCACAAGCCTGGCGCCGAAGGTACCAGCGGCCTGGCGACGGGTGTCGCCGTCCTCGTCACCGTCGTGGTCGGACGGCAGCGTCCCGCCGTGCTCCAGACTCGCCGGGAACTGTACCCCCGTCTCGCGCAGCTGCTGGTCGAGACGCCCAGTGAGAAAGCCGTTCAGCTCCGCCACCGCCGCCACCCCGACGGCCGCGCAGCTGACCGCGAGCAGCACGACGAGGCCGGCGGTGAGCCGCGCCCGCAGAGTGCGCGGCCGAGGTAGACGCCGCAGCCACCGGCGTGGCCCACGGCCTGTCCGTCTCCTCATCGAACCACCGGCTTGAGGACGTAACCGGCGCCCCGCACCGTATGGATCATGGGCAGACGGCCCGCGTCCACCTTCTTACGCAGGTAGGAGATATACAGCTCGACGACGTGGGCCTGCCCGCCGAAGTCGTAGGACCACACACGGTCGAGGATCTGCGCCTTGCTGAGCACGCGTCGCGGGTTGCGCATGAGGAAACGCAGCAGCTCGAACTCTGTCGGGGACAGTTCGACGGGTTCGCCACCGCGAACGACCTCGCGGGCCTCCTCGTACATGACCAGGTCGCCGACGGTCAGCCGCGGCCCTGCCTCCGTCTGCCGGGCCATGCCGGCCCGGCGCAGCAGTCCGCGCAGACGGGCGACCACCTCGTCCAGACTGAACGGTTTTGTCACGTAATCGTCACCACCCGCCGTGATGCCCGCGATGCGGTCCTCGACCGCATCGCGGGCGGTCAGGAAGAGTACACACACGTCGGGACGTACGGCGTGCAGCGAGCGCAGCACGGCGAAGCCGTCGGTGTCCGGGAGCATGACGTCGAGGACGACGGCGTCGGGCAGCAGTTCGCGTGCCTGCGCGACAGCCGAGACTCCGTCGGCGGCCGTGCGGACTTCCCAGCCCTCGTAGCGCAGGGCGCCGACGAGGACCTCCGACAGGTCGGGATCGTCGTCGACGACGAGGACCCGGAGCGGGGCGCCGTCGATCCGGGTCAGGGCGGGGCGGCCGGAGCCGCAAGGGCGGGGAGTGTTCATCTCAGCTACAAGGATGCGCTCTCGCCGCGCTCTGCTGCGCTCTCCCAAGCTCTGAGTTCGCTCTGAGTCCGCCGCGCATCCAGTCGGCTCCGACCGTCCGGCGGCCCTTGGCCCCCAGGGCGTTAGGCCTCACCAGCCACCGCGCGCTCAGAGCAGGCTCAGAAGTTGGATCGTCACAGTGTCGTCACCCGACCGCCGATTGAGCCTACGAACAGCCGAAGGGACATGCCGATGACGACGGCTTACGCTCACCGAGGGGTTGCCCCCGCGCCTCCCTCGCGACGGCGATCCCCCGCCGTCCCCGTGCTCGCGGCTCTGTGGGGCGGGGCTGCCGCCGTGATCGCCCTGTGGTGGCACGACACGAGCTCAGTCGTGGGTACGGCGGGTTGGCTGACCGAGGCCGGGCGGATCGCGGGACTGCTCAGCGGATACGCCTCAGCCGTCCTCGTCGGACTGATGGCCCGCGTGCCGCTCCTGGAACAGCGGATCGGGGCGGACCGGGTGACACGTTGGCACGCGATGGCAGGCCGCTACACGATCTGCCTGCTGGCCGCCCACGTCGTACTGATCCTGCTCGGGTACGCCGCCCAGGACGGCTCCTCCTTCGTGGACGAGACGCTCACGGTGGTCCTGGACTACCCAGAGATGCTCAAGGCGACCGCCGGCACCCTCATCCTGTTGGCGGTCGGGCTCGTCTCAGCGCGCGCGGTGCGCCTTCGGGTGAGCCACGAGTTCTGGTACTACGTGCACCTGCTCACGTATGCCGCGGTCTTCCTCTCCTTCGGCCACCAACTCGCCCTGGGCTCCCACTTCACCGGCAACCTGCCCGCCCGAGCTGCCTGGTACACGCTGTACGGCGGCGTAGCGACCCTGGTGGTGTGGTTCCGGATCCTCACGCCGGTACGGCTCAACCTTCGTCACCGCCTGCGGGTCGACCGCGTGCACCACGAGGCGCCCGGCGTGTACTCCGTCGTCATACGTGGCCGACGCCTGGACGAGATGGGTGCACGCCCGGGCCAGTTCCTGCGCTGGCGGTTCCTCACCGAGGGCATGCGCTGGACGTCCGTGCCGTACTCCCTGTCGGCCCCGCCCCGCCCGGACCTGCTGCGCATCACCGTCAAGGCACGCGGAGACCACAGCTCCGCCGCCGCTCTGCTGCGGCCAGGCACCCGAGTATGGGCCGAGGGTCCCTATGGTGCGCTGACGTCCGACCGGCAGACCGCACACAAGTCCCTGCTGGTCGCGGGCGGTGCTGGTATCACTCCGCTGCGGGCCCTGTTCGAGACGCTGCCCGGTGCGGTCACTCTCCTCTATCGCGCCCGCACCGCCGAGGACCTGGCCCTGGCCGGTGAGCTGGAGGCTGTCGCACGCCGACGCGGAGCGAAGGTGCTGTACGCGCTCAACGGGCCGCAGGGTCGGCGCCCGCCCCTCACGGCCCACTCCCTACGCGCGGCCGTACCCGACCTGGAGGCCCACGACGTGTACGTGTGCGGACCCCTCGGCTTCGCCCAGGAGCTGTACGAGGCACTGCGCACCGCCGGCGTCCCGGACCGCCGAATCCACCATGAGTCCTTCGAGCTGTGAGGCCGTCTTGCACACGTTGAGGAAGAACCGTCCGCTGCGCCGGATCGTGCTGTCGAGCGCCGCGACCGTCTCCGGCATGGTCCTGCTGCTGTCGCTGAAGCCGCACACGGCACCGACCGTCGCCGGATTGGCGTCCTCTCCCGCGCCATCCACCAGTTCCAGCACGTCGAGCGGGTCGGTCACGGGCACCCGGACCCTCACCGGGGACTCCGTCCAGACCCGCTATGGCCCTGTCCAGGTACGCATCACGCTCAGGAACGGGAAACTCACCGACGTCACCGCGCTCACCTACCCTCAGGAGAACCCGAGGGATCAGCAGATCAGCGCCTACGCCGTCCCGCAGTTGACCAGAGAGGCGCTCTCCGCCCAGGGCGCCGACATCGACACGGTCTCCGGGGCCACGTACACCAGCGACGGCTACCGTCAGTCACTCCAGTCGGCGCTGGACTCCGCCAACCACTGATGTCTGCCGTCGGCAGCCCGCTCGCCCACCCCTGAGGATCCGGGCAAGGAGAAGACAGCGGCACATTGGCCCGGAGCCGGGATGGCGGTCGAACTCCGGCGGAGGCCCGAGGTGTAACACGCCGTGGTGATCGGCACGGGAATCCTCGCCGCTCTGGCTCCCGCTGCGCACGCCGCCGGGTCCGGGCTGCTGATCGGTCTGGCGGTCGCTGCCGTACGCCAGCAGATGGGCCAGCGCCGCGGGTGACGTGAGGTCGTTGACCGCCACGACCTCCACCGGGGCACCTGCGGCGCTCTACGCCCTCTCCAGCACCAGCCGCAGGTAGTTGCGGCCGATCCGGCCGAAGCCGTTGATGCCCACACGCACGCTCATGTCCTCACCCTTCCGATCGGTGTCCGGACGTCTCCACCCTCCAACGGGCGGACACTTCGCGGCTTGGGCCGGTCGGGGTGCGGTAGGGGTCTTACGGTCCCGCTCTGTGCGCGCCGGAGGTCGGTGGGACCCCGTCGGGTCGGCTGTGGGGCGGGGCGGGGGCGTGCTCGCGCGGTATCCCGACCGCGCGAGCCTGCGGCCGCCGACCCACGGACAGCCGCAGCCCTTGGGGGACGCCCCCTGGCGCGGGCACCGCCTCCGGTCGGGGACGGGGGAGCCCCTTGCGGATTCCGTGGCCGGTGCTCTCGCCTGATTCCATGGTCACTCCGTGACGGCGGGTGCGAGAGGGACCAGGGTCCCGTAGCCAGAGCCCTGCGGCCCCTTGTGCGCGTCGAGGTGTGCCTGGATGTACGGGACGGCCACCGTGCGGAGTTCGCCCTCGACGAAGGCCGGCTGGACGTTGACCTCGAAGACGACGCCGCCGTTCTCGACGGCCAGGTCGACGCCGGCGAAGGGCAGACCGACCGACACGGTGGCGGCGACGGCGAGTTCGGCGAGCCGCGCGGGCAGTTCCTCGGGGGTGAGATGGACCGGGGTGGCGCCCTGACAGGTGTTGCAGGGCGTGTCGAGGGCGGGCTGGATGTGCTCCCTGGCATGCACGACCCGGCCGTCCAAAACGAAGACCCGGAACTGGTGGCGGTGGCCCTCCGTGGTGAAGTTGCCCGCGTCGCGGGACAGCATCCAGTCGGTGCCGAGTCCGGCGTAGTAGGTGACGGCCCGCCGCAGGGCCTCGCGGGTGGTGATGTGGAAGGTCTCGTCGCCGCCGGTGCCGATGACGGGCCGGGCCCACACGTCCCGTCCGAGCCGGTCGAAGGCGGCGGACGCTTCCTCGGGGCCGGGCCCGTACAGAACGACCGTCTCCATCTGGGCGACTCCGTCCCGGGCGAGGCGCGCAACGGTCAGGTTCTTCTCGGTCGCCGTGCGCCAGGAGGCGGGGTCGGCGGCCAGGGTCACCACGCCGTGGCGCGCGAGGAGTTGCTGGAACGCGGCGAGGGAACGTCGGCGGTGCGGCGGGATCTCGTAGAGGACGACGATGTCGGCGAGCACGTCCGTGCCCTGTTCGGGGACGTGCAGACGTAAGCGTCCCCGTTCCGGGATCCCGCGCCCGGACCCGCCGGCGGCGAAGTGCCGGGAGTCGATCCGCACCGCCGGTGCGCCGGTGAGGAGCCGGACGGCTTCGGCGAGGTACTCGCGGCATCCCTCGGGCGAGGTGGGGTCGGCGATCAGGGCGACGCGGGGTCCGGACACAGCTGCCTCCACGGGGCTGTCGACGCAGGCTCGTGCCGCGGGCTCCCGGTTGCGCGGCCGAGCGGACTCAGGGGGTGGTTCCTGTCGCGCGCGTGGTCACGGTGGGCGCCTCGCCCGCGAAGCCGCCGTGCCGCGTTCGTCCGGGGTCCGTGGCGGACCCGTTCGGCGAACGTGCCGGACGGCCGGTGACCACAGGAGGTGCCGCCCTGCCGTATCACTGTCACAGGGTCGTGCCGTGAGGGTAGGCGCCTGGCAGGAGGCCGCACCAGGGCGCACGCGGGGTCCGGCGTCTGCTCCCGGTCCTGCGCCGTCCGCCCCGTGCGTGCGCCCTGGCGGGACGGGCACGGAACGGGGCGGAGCCAGAGGGAAAGGGCATGTCGACGGATGCCCGGACGGTCCAGTGACGGGTCAGGTCTGCTGGGGCACGACGGCGACCGGGCAGGCGGAGTGGTGCAGCACCGCGTGGGTGATCCGGCCGAGTTGGAGTCCGAGGTGACCGTGTCGGCGCCGGGCGCCGATGACCAGGAG
Source organism: Streptomyces sp. RG80 (assembly GCF_040446465.1). NCBI lineage: Bacteria > Bacillati > Actinomycetota > Actinomycetes > Kitasatosporales > Streptomycetaceae > Streptomyces > Streptomyces sp. RG80. The sequence continues at coordinate 61,254 of NZ_JBEAAJ010000005.1, forward strand.
GTCGGCGTGGCGCGAGGCGTCCTCCAGCACCCGGTGGGCGTGGCCCTCGGCGGTGCGCCGCCGCAGGTCGAGCTCCGCCGGGGCGTCCTCCAGGGCGGCCTCCAGTTCCCGCACGGCCTGCTCCTCGTGCGGCCGGGCGGTGGTGCCGCCCATCAAGGGGTTGTCGGTGGTCTCGTGCGCGGGGCGCCGCCAGGCCCGTACGGCCTCCAACGGCACACCCCGGATCCGTGCCTCGTCGTAGGCGAAGCGGACGGCCGCCGAACCCTTGGCGTCCGCGCCCACACCGAGGAGGACCCGCCGGTGGATCCCGGCCTGCGCCTGGTTGTCGTGGCTGCCGCGCACGACAATCACCGGGCACTGCGCGTGGGCGGCCACGGTCAGGCTCACGGAGCCCAGCAGTGCCTCGGCGACCCCGCTGCGGCCGCGTGTGCCCACCACCAGCGCACGGGCCCGGAGGCTCTCTTGCAGCAGTACGGTCTCCGGTCCGTCGGGCAGCACTTCGCCCGTCACCTGCAGACCCGGCCTGCGTTCGCGGGCCCGCTGTGCGGCGGCCTCGACGATGTGCTCCCCGCGGATCTCCTCGAACGGCCTGCCGAAATCCGCGGCGAGTCCCTCACCTTCGTAGTGCTCCCACATCGAGGCGTACACCAGCCGCAACGGCACTCCGCGCAGCGCGGCCTCGTCGGCCGCCCAGTCGGTGGCCCGCAGGCTGGGCTCGGAGCCGTCCACGCCGACGGTCAGGGGTGCGTCGGGCAATCGTTCGTCGAGGCCCATGGCTGTGTCTCCTCGTCCTCGTCGGGATGCGGTCCGGTGTCCCTAGACGGCGAGGGACTGCGGCGGGTGGTGAGCGGGACACGCCTCCGGTGACGGGAACGGCGTCGACTCGGGGGCGTTCGGGGTCGCCGGGGACTCGGTCGGCGGACCGAGGTCTCCGCAGGCGCTGCGCCGCACTCGGCGCAGCCGCAGCGCATCCCGGAGCGCGGTCAGGGCGAAGGTGATGCCCGTCGCCGTGAACAGCAGGAGCAGGAACCGCTCCCACAGTGGCGGTGTGTGGCTCATGTCCACGTTCCTCGCCCCCTCGGTCGACGTCGGCCCCCTCCGTACGCCCAGCCAACCGCGTGGCGAACGGCTGCGCATGGGCCGAAGGGCCCTGTCATCGGACCTGTCCGGCCTGACCGATCCGCCCGACCGCCCGCGCTTGCGGTCACCGCTCGCGCGCCGCCGCGTCCGACGCCCAGTTCCTGCGGACGGCATCCTCGTGCTCGTTGTGTTCGAGTGCGGTGTCCGCCAGGGCCAGGACGGTCTCCACCGGGGGATCCAGTGCCGCCGCAGGGCCCGCACCCGCAGCCGGGTGGCGAGCACCTCGTCCCCGACAGCACGGGCGGCGGTGCCGGCGACGGCGTAGGCGGCGGCCGCGCGTATGACGTCCGCGTAGGCGGTCTCCGCGTGGAGCAACGCGGTGGCGGCGGGCGCCGACTGGTCCGGGTCCCGCTCCGGGAGGGTGCAGGAGGCGGTGCCGGGATGGCGTACGCCCATCGTGGCCGTCCAGGTGACCTGCACTCTCGCGGGGTGTGTGGGGGCCTCCGATGTACTCGGCCCGCAGGAGTTCCTCGTGGCGAGTGCGCAGGACGCGCAGCTTCTGGTCGAGCCGATCGGCCCCGCGCCGTGCGACGTCGCATCCGGCTCGCCCGGCCCGGGCCCTTCACTCGTGGGGTACGACGGCAACCGGGCAGCCGACATGATGGATGGCGGCGTGGGCGACGGGACCGGTGCGCGGGCCCGCCGGGCGTTCGGTGATGCGGCGGCCCACGACGAGCAGGCTCGCCCCGGAGGCCGCGCGCACCAGTACGGACTGGGCCCGTCCCTCGGTGACCGTCTCGGTGACCTCGACGCCGGAGTACTTCTCGCGCCAGACCTGGAGGACGGCCGTCATGAAGCCGAGCCACTCCTCCGCCTGCCGTGACTCGTCCACCAGGCCGATGTCGCCGGGGCCCAGGGAGATCGGGGAGGGCGGCTGCCAGGCGTGGACGACTTTCAGACGCGCTCCGCGGGTGCGGGCGGCCTCGAAGGCGAACTCGATCACCTCGTCGCAGGGGTCTCCCAGGTCCAGGCCCAGGACGACGTCGCGGTAGGGGGTGCGGGTCGACGCGCCGCCGTCCTCCGCGAGGACGTGCTCGTCCGCGGCCTCTTCGCCCGCCCGGACCAGCACGACCGGGCGTTCGGCCCGTGCTACGACGCCGAGCGCCACCGAGCCGACGAGGAATCCGGTGAACCCGCTCAGGCCGCGTGAGCCGAGCACGAGGACGTCGGCCTCGTCGGCGGCGCCGAGCAGCGCCGCGGTGGCCGGGCCCTCGACCTGTGCGTCGTCGAGGGCCACACCGGGACAGGACCGGCGGATGCGGTCCTCGGCCTGGCGCAGAGCACGCCGGGCCAGATGCCGCTGGGCGGCGGTGGCCGGTTCGCCGTCCTGCCGGGGATGCCAGTTCCAGACGTGCACCAGACGCAGTGGCCGCTCCCGGCGCACGGCTTCACGCGCGGCCCAGTCGGCCGCGGCCAGGCTCTCGGCGGATCCGTCGACGCCGACGATAACGGGGCGAAGCATGACAGGCACCTCCCGCGCTCGGTCTGCTCCTCGATGCCAGCGTCCCGCCGTGGCCCTCCGGCCGGTATGGGCCGCCAGGTCTCCTGCCGGGACCGTTCGGCCCCCTGTCCACGGGCGGTCCGGGCGGGGAGGGTGGAGCAGGCCGTGGGCATGCCGATGTCCGGGCCGGAAGGCGGCACACCATGGAACGAGTGATCATCTCCGGCGTCGACCGCTCGGCACGCAGCCGCGTCGCGGCCGACTGGGCCGCCCACGAGGCACTGCTGCGCGAACTGCCGCTACGCGTGGCCCACGTCCAGGCACCGCACGGGCCCGTCGCGCTCGGCCGGTCCGCCGAGCGGCCCGAGTCGGTGGCGACGCACGTCGTGGCCCAACTCCGCGAACGACACCCCGGGCTGAAGGCCGACGCCCTCACCCTCACCGGCGCCCCGACGCCGGCCCTGCGCGAGGCGGCCGCGGACGCGGAACTGCTCATCCTCGGTCTGCGCGGCGAGGGCGGACACGCCGGGATGACCCTCGGCTCGACCGCCGCCGCGCTCGCGGCCCGGTGCCCCCGGCCCCTGGTACTGGTCCCCGGCACCCACACCGGCGACGGACCGGCGGGCCGTGCCGACACCGTGACCCTGGGCATCGACGCCCGGAACCCTGCCGAAGACGCCCTCGGCCTCGCCTTCACCACGGCCTCGCTGCACGGAACCCGGCTGCACGCGGTGCACACCTGGACCCTCCCCGAGAAGGAGGCGGCCCGGCACCCCTTCCCCGTCCTGGAGGAGGACCGCGCCACCTGGGAGGACCAGGAGGTACAGCTGCTGGCCGACGCGCTCAAGCCGTGGCGCGGGACGTACCCGGACGTCGACGTCCTGGAGGACGTCGTCCTGCTCGACCCCGCCGTCGCACTCGCCCACACCTCCGAGAGCTCCGGGCTGGTCGTCGTCGGGCGCCGCTCGGGCGGGACCGCGCTCGCCCTGCTGCCGCACACCCGGTGCCCGGTCGCCGTCGTACCGGCGTAGTCCCGGGCGGCCCGCGCGGTCCCCGGCGGCTCCGGGCGGTTCCCGTCGGCCCTGCCGATGGGGTCGTTCGGCCCCTGTGGAGCGAGGCCGCCGCGCATCAACGTTGAGACATGAGGACGCGGGGTCGTATCGCCGTGATCGGCGTCGGGAACGAGTTCCGGCGCGACGACGGCGTGGGCTGGGCCGTACTGGCCGGCCTGCACGAGCGGCCGCTGCCCCCGGAGACCGAACTCGCCACCTGCGACGCCGACCCCGGGCGGCTGATCGGACTGTGGGAGGGCGCCCGACTCGCCGTGGTCGTCGACGCGGCCCATGCCCACCCGGGCCGTCCCGGCCGGGTGCACCGTCTCGAACTCGACTCGGGGTTCCTGGACCAGCCTCCGACGACCAGCTCGCACGGGCTCGGGCTCGGCGAGGCCGTCGAACTCGCGCGGGTCCTGGACCTGCTGCCCGAACGCCTGGTCGTGTACGCCGTGGAGGGCGCCGACAGCTCGCTGGGCGCCGGGCTCTCCCCCGCCGTCGCCGACGCCGTGGACCCCCTGGTGGCGACCGTGGCGGACGAGATCGCCCGGTACCGCGACACCGCGGCGGGGAGGCCCGCATGATCGCGCGCCGCTTCCATGTCGAGGGGATCGTCCAGGGCGTCGGCTTCCGGCCGTTCGTCTACCGCACCGCGGCCGAACTGGGTCTGGACGGCTGGGTCGCCAACGTCAACGGGCATGTGGAGGGCGAGGTCGTCGGTCCGCCGCGGGCTGTCGAGGAGTTCGCCGCCCGGCTCGGCACCGCCGCGCCGGCCCTCGCCCGGGTGCGGCGCGTACGGCTGACCGGCGGCACCCCGCGGCCCACGCACCGCCACGGCTTCGAGGTACGGCACAGCCCGCACGGCGACGGGGACCCGGCACCGCGCGAGATCCCGCCCGACGCGGCGATCTGCGCGGCCTGTCTGCACGAACTACGCGACCCGGGCGACCGCCGCCACCGCTACCCGTTCATCAACTGCACGGACTGCGGACCGCGCGCCACCATCATCGAGGACCTCCCCTACGACCGGATCCGCACGACCATGCGCCGCTTCCCGCTGTGCGCGGCCTGCGCGGCGGAGTACGCCGACCCCGGCGACCGGCGCTTCCACGCCGAGCCGGTGGCCTGCCCAACCTGCGGGCCCTGCCTCGCCTGGGAGGATCTGCGCGGCGAGACGGCGCTCCAGGCGGCGGTGAAGACGGTCGCGGGCGGCGGGATCGTCGCGCTGAAAGGGCTGGGCGGCTACCAACTGGTGTGCGACGCCGGCGATCCGGCGGCGGTGGCGGAGCTGCGCCGACGCAAGCGGCGCCCGACGAAACCGTTCGCCGTGATGGTCGGGGACCTGCGCGCCGCGGACCGTCTCGCCCGGATCGGCGCCACCGAGCGCGCGGTACTGACCTCTCCGGAGCGGCCTGTGGTGCTGCTAGCCCGGCGCCGGCGCGGCGCCGCCGCTCCGCTCGCCCCGGAGGTGCATCCCGGGCTGCACCGGATCGGCCTGTTCCTGCCCACCACCGGCCTGCACCACCTCCTCCTGGACGAGCTGGCCCGGCCGCTCGTGGTCACCAGCGGCAACCTCAGCGACGAGCCCATCGCCGTCGACGACACCGAGGCCGCCCGCGCCCTCGCCCCGGTCGCCGACGGCTTCCTCACCCACGACCGGCCGATCCGCTCCCGGTACGACGACTCCGTGGTGCAGCTGACCGGACGTACCCGCATCACGGTCCGCCGGGCGCGCGGGCTGGCCCCCGCCCCGCTGCCGCTGACCGTGTCCCGGCCGGTCGTCGGGGCCGGTGCCCAGCTCAAGCACACCTTCACGCTGGCCGCCGACGGACGGGCCCACCTCGGCCCGCACACCGGGGACCTGTCCGACCTGGCGGCCTACGACGCCTTCCACGCCTCCTACGACCACCTCAGGCGGCTCACCGGTATCGAGCCGGAGGTCGTGGCCCACGACCTGCACCCCGGTTATCTGTCCACGCAGTGGGCGACGGCGCAGTCGCTGCGGCGGATCCCGGTGCAGCACCATCACGCGCACGTGGCGGCCTGCGCGGCCGAGCACGGGGTGCGGGGTCGGTTCCTGGGGGTGGCCTACGACGGACTGGGGCTCGGCGACGACGGCACCCTGTGGGGCGGCGAGATCCTCGTCGCCGATCTGAGCGGCTACCGCCGCGTGGGCAGGTTCGCGACCGCGCCCCTGCCCGGCGGCGACGCGGCGGTACGCCACCCCGCCCGCACCGCGCTGGGCCATCTCCTGGGCAGCGAACCCCTGGGCTTCCCGCGCCCCTACCCCTGGCTGACCCGGCGCTTCCGCGACCGGCTCGACCCGGTCGAGGTCGCCGCCGTGCGCACCATGATCGAGCGGGACGTCAACTGCCCGCGCGCCTCCAGCGCCGGACGGCTCTTCGACACCGTGGCCGCGCTGCTGGGGCTCTGTGACCGGGCGAGTTACGAGGGTGAGGCCGCCGTCCTGCTGGAAGCGGCTGCGGGCGACGAGCACGCCGTACCGCTCGCCCACCGTGTCGTACGGGAAGGGGGCCTGTGGGTGTACGACCCGGCGCCCACCCTCGCCGACCTCCTAAAGCGCTCGCTCGACGGGGAGCCGGTGAGCCGGCTGGCGGCCGCCTTCCACGGCACGCTCGCGGTCGTCACCGCGCAGCTCGTCGCACGGGCCGTCGCCGAGGGTGCGCCGCACACGGTATGCCTGGGCGGCGGCTGCTTCGTCAACCGCCGACTGCTCACCGAGGTCCGACGCCGCCTGCACGCGCAGGGTCTGCGGGTGCTCGTCGGCGGCCAGGTCCCGGTCGGGGACGGCGGCATCAGCTACGGCCAGGCGGCGGTCGCGGCCGCGCGGCTGGCCGGGGAGAGGTGAGCGTCCATGTGCCTGGGCATCCCGGGACGGGTCCTGGAGATCCACGACGACGCCGGACTGCGCATGGCGACCGTCGACTTCGGCGGCGTCCGCCGCGAGGTGTGCCTGAGCTGCACGCCTCAGGCGGAGGTCGGGGCGTACGTCATCGTGCACGTCGGGTTCGCGATCACGCTGGTGGACGAGGCGGAGGCACACCGGACGCTGGCGGTGCTGCGGGCGATGGCGGGCGCGGTCGAGGGTGAGCTGGGCGAGCCCTTGCCCTGAGCGGTGCGGTGCGGTGGTGCCCGGTCGGCCCGCGCATGGGGCCGGTCAGCCCCTGCCGTACGGGCGCCCGGGGTCCGAACCTGAGGGTGGAGAGCACGGAGCCACTCGACGAGGAGGACCGTCATGAGCGTCGCCGCAGCCCCCGCCGTACTGGACCGGGACGGGTTGGACGCGCTGGTCGCGGCGCTGGTGGCGCGGGGGCGGACCGTGATCGGGCCGACCGTGCGGGACGGGGCGATCGTGCTCGCCGAGCTGGACTCGGCCGACGAGCTTCCGTTCGGCTGGGGCGTCGAGCTGGACGCCGGGCGCTACCGGCTGGTCCGCCGCGACGACCAGGCCGCCTTCGCGCACAGCGCGGGTCCGCAGTCCTGGAAGAACTTCCTGCACCCGTCCCGCGAGCGGCTCTGGAGTGCCGACCGTACGCCCGAGGGCGAGGTGTCGTTCACCGCCGAGGAGCCGGCCGCGCCGTCGTACGCCTTTCTCGGGGTCCGGCCCTGTGATCTGCGGGCCATCGCGATCCAGGACCGGGTCCTGACCGGTGGACGGTACGCGGACACCGGGTACGGCAGGCGCCGCGACCGGGCCCTGCTGATCGCCGCGGAGTGCACCGAGCCCGGTGCGACCTGCTTCTGCGTGTCCACGGGCGGTGGCCCGGCCGCCGACGCCGGGTACGACCTGGCGCTCACCGAGGTGGACGGGCGCTTCCTCGTGCGGGTCGGCAGCGAGGAGGGCGCCGAGCTGCTGGAGCAGCTGCCGCACCAGGCCGCCGATCCGGGCATCGAGAGCGCGGGCCACGCCGCCGTCGACGCCGCCCGGGACCGGATGGGGCGTTCGCTGCCCGTGGTCGACCTGCGCGACCTGATGGGCGCGAGCCTGGACGCCGACCGCTGGGACGACGTCGCCGCCCGCTGTCTGACCTGCGGCAACTGCACGATGGTCTGCCCCACCTGCTTCTGCACCACCACCGAGGAGGTCACCGACCTGACCGGTGACCACACCGAGCGCTGGCAGCGCTGGGACTCCTGCTTCGACCTCGACTTCTCGTATCTGCACGGCGGACCGGTGCGCGCCTCGGCCCGTGGCCGCTACCGCCAGTGGCTCACCCACAAACTCTCCACCTGGCACGACCAGTTCGACACCTCCGGCTGTGTGGGCTGCGGGCGCTGCATCGCCTGGTGCCCGGCCGGCATCGACATCACGGAGGAAGTGGCCGCGCTGCACGCCGAACAGGTGGCGGACCCTGGAACGGAGACGGACTGATGCCTCCCTCGATCTCCCTGCGCGTGAACCACGCCCTGCCCCCCGAGCACCGTGACCGGCTGCTGCGGGTGGCCCGCGAGAGGGACTTCCCGCCGGGGTCCCGGCTGTTCGAGGAGGGCGCGCACGCCGACCGCTTCTGGATCGTCCGGGACGGCACGGCGGCCCTGGACATGCACGTGCCCGGACGCCGGCCCCCGGTCGTCGAGACGCTCGGCATCGGTGACCTGGTCGGCTGGTCGTGGTTGTACGAGCCGTTCGTCTGGCAGCTGGGCGCCGAGACCGTGACCCGGGTCCGGGCCCACGAGTTCGACGCCGTCGCCGTACGGCTGATGTGCCTGGACGACCCCGAGTTCGGCCGGGCGATCGAGCACTGGGTGGGCCGGGTGCTGGCACACCGGCTGAACGCGGCCCGCGCCCGGCTGATCGACCTGTACGGGATCTACGAGACGAAGGAGGAGCGATGACCGCCGTGCCGGTCCCCCATCGCGTGGTCGCCCGTCGTCCGGAGACCCCGGACACGGTCACGCTCCGGCTGGAACCGGTCGGCGCCGCGCTTGCCGACTTCGCGCCGGGACAGTTCGCGATGGTGCACTCCTTCGGCCGCGGGGAGATCCCGGTGTCGGTGAGTTCCGTGCAGGCCACGGGCGGCCTCGCCCACACGATCCGTTCCGTCGGCGCGGTCTCCGACGGACTGTGCGCGACCCGGGTGGGCGAGGTCGTCGGCCTCCGGGGGCCGTACGGCACGAGCTGGGAGCTGGAGCGGGCGCACGGCTCCGATGTGCTGATCGTGGCCGGTGGTATCGGGCTCGCGCCGCTGCGGCCGCTGATCCTGCGCGCGCTGGCCGAACCGGAGGCCTACGGTCGTGTCGACGTCCTGATCGGGGCACGCACGCCGGCCGATCTGATCGGCCGTGAAGAGGTGGCGGGCTGGCCCACGGCGTTCACCGGGGTGAGCGTCGACCAGCCCGACAAGGACTGGCGCGGGGACGTCGGCGTGGTCACCCAGCTACTGGACCGCGCGGACTTCGACCCGGACGCCACCTGGGCGTTCATCTGCGGGCCCGAACCGATGATCCGGGCCACGGCACGGGACCTGTCCTTCCGGGGCATGCCCCGGGAGCGGATCCGCGTCTCGCTGGAGCGCAACATGCGCTGTGCGACGGGGCATTGCGGGCACTGCCAGCTCGGACCGCTGCTGCTGTGCCAGGCCGGGCCGGTCGTCGACTGGGTGCAGGCCGAACCCCTGCTGTCCGTAAGGGAGTTGTGAGATGTCCGCGCCAACACCCAAGCCTTCCCTCGCGGTGTTCAAACTGGCCTCCTGCGACGGCTGCCAGCTGACCCTGCTGGACTGCGAGGACGAACTGCTCGCCCTGGCCGGCGAGGTGGAGATCGCCCACTTCCTGGAGGCGTCCAGCGCGGTCGCGCCCGGCCCCTACGACCTGTCGCTGGTCGAGGGCTCGGTCACCACACCCGGGGACGCCGAACGGATCCGGGCGATCCGGGCGGCCTCCCGCCACCTGGTGACCATCGGGGCGTGCGCGACGGCCGGCGGCATCCAGGCGCTGCGGAACTTCGCCGACGTCGAGGAGTACCGGCGGGTGGTCTACGCGCACCCCGAGTACATCGACACCCTCGCGACCTCCACGCCCGTCTCCGCCCATGTCGACGTCGACTTCGAGCTGCGCGGCTGTCCGATCGACAAACGGCAGCTCATCGAGGTGATCACCGCGTTCCTCGCCGGACGCAGGCCGGATGTGCCCGACCACAGCGTGTGCTTCGAGTGCAAGCGGCGCGGCACAGTCTGCGTCACCGTCGCACACGGCACGCCCTGCCTCGGCCCGGTCACCCACGCCGGGTGCGGGGCGCTGTGCCCGGCGTACCAGCGGGGCTGCTTCGGCTGCTTCGGCCCGTCGAGGTCGGTGAACCTGCCCGCGCTGATCCCGCTGCTGCGCCGCGACGGCCTCGACGAGGACGCCGTGGAGCGGTTCCTGCACACGTTCAACGCCCGTTCCTTCGCTGAGGAGTTGGAGAAGTGACACACCGCGGATCCCGTGTTCTGCACGTCGGCTCGCTGTCCCGGGTCGAGGGCGAGGGCGCGCTGCGCCTGCGGGTGCACGACGGCACGGTCACCGAGGCACGGCTGGAGATCTACGAACCGCCGCGCTTCTTCGAGGCGTTCCTGCGCGGCCGCTCCTACACCGAGCCGCCCGACATCACGGCACGGGTGTGCGGGATCTGCCCGGTGGCGTACCAGATGAGCGCGTGCGCGGCGATCGAGGACGCCTGTGGGGTGGAGGTTCCTCCGGTGATCCGGGAGCTGCGGCGGCTGCTGTACTGCGGGGAGTGGATCGAGAGCCAGGTTCTGCACATCTATCTGCTGCACGCCCCCAACTTCCTGGGCCGCCCGAGCGCGATCGAGCTGGCCCGCACGCACCGGGCCGAGGTGGAGCGGGGGCTGAGGCTGAAGAAGGCCGGCAACGCGCTGATGGAGCTGCTCGGCGGGCGGGCCGTGCACCCCGTGAACGTCCGTCTCGGCGGCTTCCACCGGGCCCCGACGCGCGCCGAACTACGGCCGCTCACCGAGGAGTTGAAGCAGGCTCGGGACGACGCCTGGGACACCGTGCGCTGGGTCGCGGGCTTCGAGTTCCCGGACGCCCACGCGGCGGCGGATCTGCTGGCGCTGGCCGAGCCGGACACGTACGCCATCGAATGCGGCACGCCGACCATGCTGCGCGCGGACGGGACCCGGTCGTCCTTCCCCGTGCGGGACTTCACCGAGCATGTGGCCGAGACCCATGTGCCGCACTCCACCGCGCTGCACTCCCGCCTCGACGGGCGGCTCCATCTCACCGGCTCCCTCGCCCGGTTCGCGATCAGCGGGGCCCGGCTGTCCCCGGTGGCGCTCCAGGCCGCCGTGGCGGCCGGGCTGGGCGATCCGCGCGAGGGGGCCGTGTGCCGCAATCCGTTCCGGTCGATCCTGGTGCGGGCGGTGGAGACGGTGTACGCCGTCGACGAGGCGCTGCGCATCATCGCGGCGTACGAGCCGCCCGAGCGGCCTTTCGTGGAGGTGCCGCCGGTCGCGGGCGTCGGACACGGCGCCACCGAGGCTCCTCGCGGGGTGCTCTACCACCGCTACGCCCTGGACGCCGACGGCATCGTCACCGACGCGCTGCTCGTGCCGCCGACCGCGCAGAACCAGGGCGCGATCGAGGACGACCTGCGGCGGCTCACCCAGCGGGCCCTCGGTGAACACGACGTGGACGACGCCGAGTTGACGGCGTTGTGCGAGCGGGCGATCCGCAACCACGACCCGTGCATCTCGTGCTCCACCCATTTCCTCGACCTGACCGTCGTCCGCACCCAGGGGGAACCGCCGGGAGGCTGTGATGTCTGAATCCCCGTACACCGTGAGCGATGTGATGACACACACCGTCGTCGCCGTCGGCAGTGAGGCGCCCTTCAAGGAGATCGTCGCGCTGCTCGACCAGTGGAAGGTCAGCGCCGTGCCGGTGCTGGCCGGTGAGGGCCGGGTCGTCGGGGTGGTCTCCGAGGCCGACCTGCTGTCCAAGGAGGAGTACCGCGACAACGACGAGCCCCCGCTCCTGGACCCCGCCGAACTCCTCAAGCACGCCAAGGCCGACGCGGTGACCGCGGGCGAGCTGATGAGCGCACCCGCGGTGACCGTGCACGCCGACGCCTCCGTCGCGGAGGCCGCCCGGATAATGGCCCGTCGGCATGTGAAGCGGCTGCCCGTGGTGGACGCGGTCGGCATGCTCCAGGGCGTGGTCAGCCGCAGCGACCTGCTGAAGGTCTTCCTGCGGCCGGACGAGGAGATCGCCGCCGAGATACGGCAGACCGTGTTGGAGCGGATGCCGGTGACCACACCGCTGTCGGTGACCGTCTCCGACGGCGTCGCCACGCTGGCCGGCTCCGCCTCCGAACGCACCTATCTGCCCATCGTGGCCCGGGCCGTCCACTCGGTCGAAGGGGTCGTCGACGTCCGGCTCGATCTCACGCACCGATGAAGTACCTCGACGAGTACCGCGACCCCGCGCTCGCCCGGCGCCTGCTGGACGAGCTGCGGCGGACCGCCACCCGCCCGTGGCGGATCATGGAGGTGTGCGGCGGCCAGACCCACACCCTGGTCCGCCAGGGCATCGACGAGTTGCTGCCCGCCGGGATGCGGATGATCCACGGCCCGGGCTGCCCGGTCTGCGTGACCCCCCTGGAGACCCTGGACCGGGCCATGGCCGTCGCGGCCCGCCCCGGTGTGATCCTCACCAGCTTCGGCGACATGCTGCGCGTCCCCGGCACCGACACCGACCTGCTGTCGCTGCGGGCCCGGGGCGCGGACGTCCGGGTGGTGTACGCCCCGATGGACGCCGTACGGCTGGCCGCCGAGCACCCGGAGCGGCAGGTCGTCTTCCTCGCGGTCGGCTTCGAGACCACCGCCCCCGCCAACGCCACGGCCGTCCTGCACGCCGCCCGGCTCGGACTGACCAACTTCTCGATGCTGGTCAGCCATGTCCTGGTACCGCCCGCGATGACCGCGCTGCTCGACGACCCGGACTGCGAGGTGCAGGCCTTCCTCGCCGCCGGGCATGTGTGCGCGGTGATGGGCTGGCGCGAGTACGAGCCGATCGCCGAGCGCTACCGGGTGCCGATCGTCGTGACCGGCTTCGAGCCGCTGGACCTGCTGGAGGGCATCCTGATGGCGGTACGGCAGCTGGAGTCCGGCCGGTCCGCGGTGGAGAACCAGTACGTGCGGGCGGTACGCCGGTCCGGCAACACCGAGGCGCGGGACACCGTCGCCGAGGTCTTCCAGGTCACCGACCGGGCCTGGCGCGGCATCGGGGCGCTGCCCGCCAGCGGGCTCGAACTGGCGGAGAAGTACCGGGAGTTCGACGCCGCCCGGCGCTTCGACGTGGGCGGACTGTGTCCGGTCGAGGACCCCGAGTGCATCGCCGGCGCGATCCTGACCGGGGCGAAGCTGCCCACCGACTGCACCGCGTACGGCACCCGCTGCACGCCCCGCCATCCCCTCGGCGCCCCGATGGTGTCGTCCGAGGGCACCTGTGCCGCCTTCCACGCGGCGGGACGCATCCCGACGAGGAGCACGCCATGACCGTCCAGTGCCCCACCCCACACCACGACGACGAGGTCGTGCTGCTCGGCCACGGCGCCGGCGGCCGGCTCACCGCCGAACTGCTCGAACAGCTCGTCCTGCCCGCCCTGGACGGGGAACCGGGGCCGCTGGAGGACGCGGCGCTGCTGCCGGGCTACCGGGAGCTGGTGATCAGCACCGACAGTTTCGTGGTCAGTCCGCTGTTCTTCCCGGGCGGGGACATCGGCTCCCTGGCCGTACACGGCACCGTCAACGACCTGGCGATGCGGGGCGCCTGGCCGATCGCGCTGTCCGTCTCCCTGATCGTCGAGGAGGGGCTGCCTCTGAGCGAACTCCGGGCGGTCCTGGGCTCGTTGGGGAAGGCGGCGCAGGCTGTCGGGGTGCCCGTGGTGACCGGGGACACCAAGGTCGTGGGCCGGGGCGCGGCCGACCGGCTGTTCGTCAACACCACCGGCGTCGGGCAGCGGCACGGCTCCCTGCATCCGTCCGCCGCGCTGGCCCGGCCCGGCGACGCGGTGCTGCTGTCCGGGCCCATCGGGCTGCACGGCACGACCGTGCTCAGCACCCGTGAGGGCCTCGGTTTCGAGAGCGACATCGCCTCCGACACGCGGCCCCTGCACCGGCTGGTGCGCGCGCTGACCCCGCTCGGCGCGGATGTCCACGTCCTGCGCGACCCGACCCGGGGCGGGCTCGCGGCGGCGCTCAACGAGATCGCCCGGGACTCCTCCGTCGCCGTCGAGATCGAGGAAGGCGCCGTGCCGGTGCCCGGGGCGGTCGCCGCGGCCTGCGACCTGCTCGGTCTGGACCCGCTGATCGTCGCCAACGAGGGCTGCCTGGTGGCGTTCGTCGCCGCGGGCTCGGCCGAGGAGGCGCTCGGCGCGATGCGGTCGGTGGCCGAGGGCGTGGCCGCGGTGCGGATCGGCGAGGTGTTGCCGGAGGGGTCGGGCGGACCGGGCGGCCGGGTGACGCTGCGGACGCTGGTGGGGGCACGCCGGATCGTGGAGATGCCGCTCGGCGAGCAACTGCCCAGGATCTGCTGACGGTCTTCCAGGGCGTCCTGCGAGGCTTGAGGGACGCGGAGTGGGGGGACAGCCGTCGTCCAGAGGCGGGGCTGTGGCGACGGGGCGGCCTGCACTGCGTAAGTGGCGGCCGCGGCTGAGAGCCGACCTCTACCCGGACGCGAAGCCTGCTCCCGCTGAGGAGCGGCTTTGCCGGCAGACGGCATGCGTACGTCCGCCGCCCGGCCTTCCTTCCGGGCGGCGGACTGGTGCGGTGGCTTCGTGGTCAGCCCTGGCGCACCTTGATGGTGGTGGTTCCCGCCTTCTTCTCGGGCACCGGGACCGTGATGGTCAGGACACCGTCCTTGTAGTCGGCGGTCGCCTCGTCGCCCTGTGCGCCGGCCGGCAGCCGGACGGAGCGGGCGAAGGTGCCGTAGCGGAACTCGGTGCGGTACTTCTCCTTGCTCTCCTCACCACGCTCCGCGCGCAGTGTCAGTACGCCCTCCGCGATGGTGATCTCGACGTCCTTGGCGGGGTCGATGCCAGGAAGCTCGGCCCGCAGGACGTACGTTCCGTCCGTCACGTGTTCCTCGACGCGTATGCCATGCAGCCCCGGGACACCGTGCGTCCCTGGGAAGCCGGCCTCCACCCAGCCGAACAGGTCGGGCAGCGTCGGCCAGCCCGGCAGCCGCTCGATCATGCCCGTCATGTCTCCTCCCTTCACCAGCGTGCTTTCTCGGTCCACTTTCCAGCCTCCTCCGGAGCGGTGCGCGTGCCGAGTGCCGTTCGGCCCGGGGCCCGAGCCGGTCGGACCCTGGCGGGGCGTCGCTCAGCCGGTCTTCCATCCCTTGCGCGGGTCGATGTCGGCCCACTCCTTGTCCCACTGCGCCAGGCGCCGCCGACCCAGGCGGGCACAGCCGCCCCAGCCGGCGAACGCCACCAGCGCCCCCGCGCCCACGGCGGCGGCCATGCCGAGCACCGTCCCCTGGAGCTCGGCCTGCTCGGGCGTCGCGGGCTCGGGCACGAGACGCTCACGCTCGTCCAGCCACACCTCGGTCCTGCCGCCGGCCTTGCCGCCGGCCTCGACCCGGGCGACACCCGTGCGGACCTTGCCGTCCCGGCCGGTCCAGCGCACGGTGGCCCACGCCTGGTCCATGTCGGTTCCCTCGGTCGCGGACGGCGAGCGTTCGGCGTCCTCGGTGAGCACGGCCGTCACGGCGTGCCGCTGCGCCCGCAGGCGGTTGACGTCGTCTTCGACCACGTCGGCGGCCAGGACACCGGCGACGACTGCCACCACCACGGCCAGCAGCCAGGTGGACAGCAGCAGCCAGCCTTCGATCAGGTCACTCCTGCGGCGCAGCGGGTTGCGCCGAAAGCGCCACCACAGGCGCCGGGTCCCGTTCACGGCCACCACCTGCTTGAGGCATCGGCGCGGGTCAGCAGATCGGCCGCCCGAAGTCGGGGGGTGCGCCACAGCTCGGTCGTCCGGCCCAGGCGCAGGATCACCTGCGGGTACTGGCCGCCGGTGATAAGCGTCCGTATTCGCGTGCGCAGGGCGGGGAGTTCGAGGGGCTGGGTGTGGAAGGCCGCCATGACCTGGTGGCCGGCCGCGTGCAGCAGGAGGCGCTGGAGCGCCTGCCCGGAGCGCAGCCAGTCCTGGCGACTGTCGTGCCGACTGGTGAGCAGCGCCACGGTGCCCGTTCTCGGGCTCCACCGTTCGGGGCGGCGCACGTACCGCCAGGGCGCCTGACGCAGGTAGTCACGGCCGACCAGGAGTGTGCCGTCGGGATGGTTCCGGCAGGCCTGGGCCGGTATGCCGTACGGGCCCACGTACCGCCTCAGTTCGGCGGCGTGCCGGATGTCCGTGCGGTGCGCCTCCTCGCCCACGCGCACCAGCCCCGCGAGCAGCCGGAGCGTCTCCGGCTCGTCGACCAGCTGGAGGGCGATGCCCTCGGCCAGGGCGGCGGCCCGCAGCTCGTCGAGGACCGGGTCCGGGACCGGGCCGTCGGTGAACGGGCCGCGGTGGGTGTGCCGTTGCGGCATCACGGCGGCCAGCCGTGCCTCTTCGCAGGTGGCCGGGGCGTGGATGCCGTAGCCCACGCGGGCCAGACAGGTCGGATGCCCGGGGTCGGGGAGCAGGTCGACGGCGGGCCGGAACCCCATGCGGCGTACGGCCAGGCGGACGTTGAACAGGGCCGCTCCGCAGGCGATGACCGCTTCCCGGCCGCCCGGGTCCGTCAGGGGCATCCGGCGTGCGTCGTCCAGGTGCAGCTGGAAGCCCTGGTCGTGGCCCTCCTCGACGAAGGACCACGGCTGGCTGTTGTGCGGTGAGGGCGCGAGCGAGGCGGCACGGGCCAGATGGAGAGCCGCGTGGCCGTGGCTCTCGTACGTCAGGGACATGGCTCCTCCGCCCTTCGTGAGGTTCCTGGCCCGTGGGCCTTCCTCGGTGTCAGCGCGCGATCAGCCCTCGCGCGCGGCCACGAGTTCCTGGGCGATCCGCCGTGCCCAGTCCTCGATCTGCCCGAAGTCCCGGAAGTCACCTCCCTTGCCGTTGCGCACGATCATCCGGGCAACCCAGCCCTTGGCGCCTTCCTCCAGGCAGCCGCCGAAGGTGATGTGTTCCCGGGCGTCGAGGCGGATCATGGCCTTCCGCACGCCCGGCACCGGCGGGATGTCCCGATGGGCGGCCGAGGGGTCGAGGGGGCCGCTGCTGAACAGCCACAGCGGACGCCCGGCCAGGTCCCGGCGGTGCCGCCGCAGGAACCGGCGGGCGTCACGGTGCCAGCGTCCGGCGTACAGTCCACCGCCCAGGACGACGGCGTCGTAGTTCCGCACGTCGCCGACGGACGCGGCCGGCCGGGCCCAGGCCGTGATCCCCTCCTTGTTCAGAATCTCGGCCACGGTCTCGGCGATCCGGGCGGTGGATCCGTTCGTGGTCCCGTAGGCGACCAGCACACCACCAGTCATGGCGGTACGCCTCCTCTCGGTTCAGATCTTGCGCAGCCAGTCGTCCGCGACTCCGTGCAGTGACTGCTCGTCGACCCGCAGGTTCGCGTCGTCCAGTCGCCAGGTCAGCTTGTCGACGACGTCGACGACACCGTCGATCTGCCGGGTCATGGAGACGGCGATCTCCGTTTCGCTCTTGCGTTCCATGCGACCGGCGAGGGTGATCACGCCCTCCGTGACCGACACGTCGATGCTGCGGGGCGGGAGCCACAGGGCGCGCACGAGCACCTCGTCGATGACCTCGCGCCGGATGTCCGCATCGGGCCGCAGGAAGACCTGAAGCAGGTCGCGGCGGGTGACGATGCCGACCAGACGCTGTTCCTCGTCGAGGACGGGCAGCCGTTCGATGCGGTGCTGGGCCATGGTGCGAGCGGCCTCGACGATGGTGTCGTCGGCGTGCACCGTCACAGGCGGCTGCGTCATCAGCCGTCCCGCGGTACGCGCCTTGGCCTTCACCCTCCGTGCCCGGTTCCGGCGGGTCAGCCCGCCCAGGGAGAAGCGCTTCTTCGGCGCGTAGGGGTCGGGCATCTCGGCCTGCCGGACCATCAGGTCGGTCTCGGATATGACGCCGACGACCTTCTCGTCCTCGTCGACCACCGGCAGTCCGCTGATGCGGTGCTCGCCGAGCAGTCGGGCCACTTCCTTGAACGGGGTTGCGTACTCGGCGCGGACGACGTCCGTGGTCATCACGGAGCCGACCTTGTTGTGCTTCATGGTTGTCCCTCCTCAGCGGAGACGGCGCAGGTACGGGTCGTGGGGCCGACGCGGCAGCAGGCGCACGCGCACGTCGAGTGCGCTGACCGAGCCCGGTGTCGCGAGTACGGGGTTGAGGTCGGCTTCGGCGAGCTGCGGCAGGTCGCTCGCCATACGGGACAGCCGCAGCAGCAGCTGTTCGAGGCCTTCGAGGTCGACGGGCCTGGCCCCGTTCGCCCCGAACAGCAGCGGGGCGCAGCGCGGGGCCGTGATCAGGTCGTGCACGTCGTGGTCGGTGAGCGGGGCGAGCCGGGCGGCGTGGTCGGCGAGGACCTCGGTCGCGGTGCCGCCGAGTCCGAACAGCACCAGCGGTCCGAAGACCTGGTCCTGGACGACGCCGGCGAACAGTTCGGTGCCCCGGTCGGCGAGCGGCTGGATCACGACGCCCTCCAACAGGCCTGCGAACCGGGTCTCCAGGTCCCGGAAGGCTGCCCGCACCTGGGAGTCACCGCGCAGGTCGAGATGGACGGCGTGCTCGGCGCTCTTGTGCACCAGGCCCGTCCAGTGGCCCTTCATGACGACGCGCCCGTCCGCGCCGCGCAGCCGTTCGGCGCCCCGCACGGCGTCGTCCTCGGTCTCGGCCCATGCCCACCGCGGTTGCGGGATGCCGTAGCAACCAAGGAGTTCGGCGCAGGTGCGCGGGTCGAGCCAGCCGCCGTCCGGGTGCGTGTCGAGGTAGGTGTCCACGACGGTGCGGGCGCGGTCCGTCTCCACCTCGTCGAGCGCGGGGACCGTCCCGGCCGGCCGGGCGAGCCAGGCCGCGCGGTGGGCGGCGTGGGCCAACGCCCGGGCGGCCGCCTGGGGTTCGGCGTACGACGGGACTGTGCCGCCGTCGGACGCGGGCAACAGCTCGACGGGCAGGGCCTGTTCGAGCCGTACCACGGCGACGGGCTTGGCCCGGCGTCCGGGGGCACCGGTGAGGGCGCGGACCAGGTCGTCGCCGGTCGCCGCGGCGACCGCGGTGGGGACCAGGGCCACGAGGACGGCGTCGATCCCGCCGTACCGCATGATCCGGTCCACACCGTCCATGAGCTGCCCCTCCGAGACGGCCGCGGTGGCGTCGACGGGGTTGCCGACGGCGGCGCCGTCCGGGAGGACGGCAAGCAGGTCGTCGACGAGTTCGGGGGTGGGCGCCGGGAGTGCCAGCCCGGCCTCGGCGCAGGCGTCGGCGGCGAGGACACCGGCGCCGCCCGCGTTGGTGACGATCAGGACCCGAGGTCCGGCGGGCAGCGGCTGGGAGTGCAGCAGGGCGGCCGTTTCGAGGAGTTCGCCGACCGAGCGGGTGGCGGTGATGCCGGCCTGGGTGAACAGGGCGCCGCGGGTCATGGTCCGGGTGGCGGCGGCCGCGGTGTGCGAGGCGGCGGCGCGGCGGCCGGCCTCGGTGCGGCCCGCGTCGACGGTGAGCACCGGCAGGCGGCGGGTGACGCGGCGGGCGGTACGGGAGAAGGCGCGCGGACTGCCGAAGGACTCCAGGTGCAACAGGGCGAGGTCGGTGCGGCCGTCGCTCTCCCACCACTGGAGCATGTCGTTGCCGCTGACGTCGTACTTGTCGCCGAGGGAGGCGAAGGAGGAGACGCCGATGCCGAGCCGGGACATGCCGTCCAGCAGGGCGATGCCGACCCCGCCGGACTGCACGGCGACGCCCGCGCTGCCGGGGCGGGGGTGACCGGCGGCGAAGGTGGCGTCGAGGCTCACGTCCGGGTCGGTGTGGGAGATGCCGAGGCAGTTGGGGCCGACCATGCGCATGCCGTGTTCACGGCATGCCGCCAGCAGGGCCTGGGCCTGGTCGGCGTCCAGCCCGGCGGTCACGACGAGGAGGGCCCGCACGCCCGCCTTGCCGCACTCCTCGGCGGCCGGTGGGATCGCGGCGGCGGGTACGGCGAGGACGGCGAGGTCGGGGGTGAGCGGCAGGGCGCTGAGGGAGGCGTGGCAGGGGACGCCGAGGATCGAGTGTGCGGCGGGGTTCACGGCGAACAGACGGCCCGTGTAGCCGCCGCTCTTCAGCTGGTGCAGGATCGCCCGGCCCACCGAGCCCGCCTTGCGTCCGGCGCCGACGACGGCGACCGACCTCGGGCGCAGCAGGGGGCGCAGGCTGGCGACGTCGGCGGCGCGGCCGCGCTCCTCGACAGCGGTGAGGTAGGCATCGTCCTCGTCGAGGGCGATGGCGCAGCGCACCTCGGGGCCTTCGAAGCTCCGGGTGGTGCGCAGGCCCAGGTCGGCGAAGAGGCGCAGCACCTCGTGGTTCTCGCTGAGCGCGTCGGCGGTGAAGGTGGTGACGCCCCCGGCGCGGGCCGCGGAGACCAGGTGCTCGACCAGCAGGGTGCCCACGCCCCGGTGATGCAGCCCGTCGGCGACGGCGATGGAGATCTCGGCCTCGGTGGCGGGGCCGGGTCCGCCCGTGTCGTACTCCGCCAGTCCGACGAGCCTCCCCTCCGTCTCGGCCAGCAGGGCGAGGTATCCGGAGTGTTCCGGGGCACAGGCGCGGTCGGCGGCCATCTCTGCGGAGCGGCGGCTGGCGGCGAAGAACCGCAGCCGCAGGTTCTCCGGCGACATCTCCTCGTACAGCCCCTGCACCTGATCGTGGTCCGACCGTCGTACGGGACGGATGCACACGGTGGTGCCGTCCGCGAGCAGGGCGTGGACGGTGGGTCGGCTCAGCGCGTCGTCCGTCATTGCGGTTCTCCTCAGGTCGTCTCGTCACTTAGAGCGTCCAGCGGAACGGGCGCCGGTCCCATGGGCTGTCCGGGCGGAGCAAGGGGGCCGGTCGGCCCCGATACCCGGGACCGCCGGGCGGGTGGGCGAGCGCGATGTCGTGCGGGCGGGTCCCGGGGCCGAGGGGGCGGGCCGGAGGTCCCGGGTGCCAGCGCTCGGCGCCGGAGGGCGGATCCCTCGGGCCGAGGGCTGTGGCTGGGCAGGGGGCTCGGCGGGCCTGCCAGGTTCGGGAAACCTGGGCCGAGAGGCAGCCTTGGGACTGACCAGCCGGGTCAGGGGGCCGGAAAGCCAGAGGTCCGCGGCCGGCTAGGAGGCCCGGGAGCGGCGACCGGTGATCCGGGGCTGCGGCGTCGGGCCGGACGGCGCGGGACTTGCCCGCACAGGCCGGGGCCTCCGGCCCGTGCCCCGGACCTCGTGCCCCGGGTCGCAGGCCTCGTGCCTTGGACCTCGGGTCCCGCGCCTCAGCCCGCAACTCTCAGGCCCCCGGCCCCCGGGCCACAGGCGGCCGGGGTCGCAGGCTTCCGCACCTTGGACCTCAAGCCTCAGGCCCCGGACGCCGGACCCCGGGCGCCGGCCCTCGGGCCACACGCCGAGTGGCGAGCCGGGTGCCGGTGCCCAGGCCCCTGCACCGCAGCGCCCCATGGCGGGGCGGCGCGGGCAGGTGGTGCTCACACGATCTCCAGGACCTGTTCCAGCGGGCGGCGCGGTGTCGTGGCGCCGGTGGGGCCGTAGCCGAGGCGGAGGACCATCTGGACGAATCCCATGGTCGAGCCCGGGTCGCGGGCCAGTTCGCGCAGGTCCTTGTGTTCCAGCGCGTGGGAGGTGAGGGAGGTGGCCAGGCCGTGGTGGGTGGCCAGCAGCAGGACGCGTTCCATGGCCTGGCCGGCGCGCAGCCAGTCGGCGGGGTGGTCGGCGGCCGTGCCCAGCAGGGCGAGGCGCGGGGCGTTCTCGAAGACCGCGGCGGGACGGCCCGGCACGGCCCGGCGGCCGGCGAAGTCCCGGACCGGGGCCCGGCCGCCCTGCTTGCGGGGCCCGAAGGCCGTGTCCAGGATGCCGTCGACGGCCGCCTCCGACTCCTCACGCCCGATGCGGGTCCACCGGCGAACGTCCTCGAGCCGGTCGGCGTCGAGCAGATCGCGTCCTTCCACGTCCCGGACATGGTCGAGCAGTGATTCCACGTGCCACGGGTCGGGGAACAGCAGCCGGGCGCCCTCCAGTTCGGCCGCCTCGCGCAGCTCGGTCTCGATCGCGACGGGAATCGATCGCTGCTCGAAGGGGTGCCGGCTGGTGTGCCGACGGGCGACGGCTGGGAAGAGCCGGGCCAGGTCGTGGTCGGGTGCGTCGGTGTCCGTGAGACGCACCGTGGCGAGCAGCACGGGCTCCGCCGGGTCGGGAAGCAGACGCGTGTCGGCGCGCTCACCGAAGTGGGCGCCCGCGACACGGAGGTTGAACAGCGCCGCCCCGCAGCCCAGATGGAGCGCTCGCCCGTCGGGGTCGGTGCGCGGCATCGCCCGGTCCAGGTCTGCCCGCAGTTCGACGGAGCGGTCGGCGCCGCGGTAACGGAACCTCCACGGTTGGGAGTTGTGCAGCGAGGGCGCCGCCGTGGCGGCGGCGATCAGGGCCGTGGCGTGCGTGGGTTCGTGGGGTCGCACCGTCATCATGGGGCGCACCTCCCTCGTCGGGGGCCGGGGGCGGGTGGTGGCACGGCCGTCCGGCCGCGGTCAGGGTGTGCCGAGGCCCGCGTCCTCCGCCCGCAGCACGGCCAGCCGGCGGCGGTACTCCTCCTCGTCGATCTCCCCGCGGGCGAAGCGTTCGGCGAGCAGTCGCTCGGGGACCGCGGTGGCACGGGAGCGGGAGGCGTCGGGGTAAGACGGGTCCGGCACACGGGTCAGCGCGCGGAACACGAGCACCGCGACCGCGATCAGGAGGGTCCACAGCAGGACCGTGCCGACCGACATCGCGAACCAGTCCCAGCCGTTCATGTCATGGCGGTTCCAGTACATGGCGAGCACCTCCGGTCCTCGGACCTCTCAAGGACCAGCTTCGGTCCGCGCCGGCACGGCGAGGATGGGCCACCAGGTCCCTGTCCGGGGACCGATCGGCCTCGATGCCCGCGGGCCCCCTCCCCCTGCCGCGGGTCAGTCCGGCAGTAGCAGCCGGCCCGTCTCCCCCGGCTTCAGGCTCACCGTCCGGTCCGGCAGCCGTACGTCGATCGGTGAGGCGTCGGAGGACGGCACCGTGATCTCCAGTCGGCCGCGTTCCAGGCGCAGCCCGACGCCCCAGTGGCCCTGGTAGCGCAGGGTGAAGCCGTAAGAGGACAGCTCGGGCAGCGGCACCGGGTCGAGCCACAGGGCGCCGCCCCGGGTCTCCAGTCCGGTGAGGCCGCGCTGGACCAGGTCGAGGGTGCCGGCCATGGCGCCGAGGTGGATGCCCTCGCCGGTGGTGCCGCCCTGGAGGTCGGCGATGTCGCCCTGGAGTGCCTCCTGGCAGAACTTCCAGGCCTCCGCGCGCCGGGCCCGGGCCAGCACCCAGCCGTGCACGAGGCCGCTGAGGGTGGAGCCGTGGCTGGTGCGGTGCAGGTAGTGGTCGACGGTGCGGTGCCAGGTGTCCTCGTCGAGCCGGTAGCCCAACCGGCCGAACAGGGAACGGAGTTCGGCGGGCGCGAAGAGATAGCCGAGCATCAGGACGTCGGCCTGTTTGGAGGCCTGGTAGCGGTTGACGGTGTCGCCCTCGGCCTCCAGGATCCGGTCCAGGCGCCGGATGTCGCCGTAGCGTGCGCGGTAGCCGTCCCAGTCGAGTTCGGCGAGGTCGCCGTAGCCCTCGAACTGGCTGATGACACCCTCGTGGAAGGGGACGTGCAGACTGCGGGAGACGTCCTCCCACAGTTCGAGTTCGCCGCCGTCCAGTCCGGTGCGCTCGACGAGTTCACGGCGGCGTGGCGCGGGGAGGGTGTCGAGCAGTTCCAGGGTGCGGGAGAGCACCCAGCAGGCGGTGACGTTGGTGTACGCGTTGTCGTCGAGGCCGGGTTCGCTCGCGTCGGGGTAGGCCTCGTGGTACTCGTCGGGGCCGACCACGCCCTTGATGCGGTGCCGGCGCAGAGTCTCGTCCCAGACGGCGGAGTCGGCCCAGAAGCGGGCGATCTCAAGCAGCATCTCGGCGCCCTTGGTGTCCCGGAACTCGGTGTCGCCGCTCGCCTCGCAGTATTGCCACACGTTGTAGGCGATCGCCGAGCCGACGTGGTGCTGGAGATGGGAGTGGTCGGGCAGCCAGCGTCCCGAGCGCGGGTTGAGATGCAGCTGCTGGGTCTCCTCACGGCCGTCGCTGCCGCTCTGCCAGGGGTACATCGCGCCCCTGCGGCCCACCGACCGGGCGGCGGTGCGGGCCTGTTCCAGGCGCCGGTGGCGGTAGCGCAGCAGGGCCCGGGAGACCTCGGGGAAGTGCAGGTCGAGGTAGGGCAGGACGAACAGCTCGTCCCAGAAGACATGGCCGCGGTACGCCTCGCCGTGCAGGCCCCGCGCGGGTACCCCGACGTCGAGGTCGGCGGTGTGCGGGGAGAGGGTCTGCAGGACGTGGAAGAGGTGCAGGCGCAGGATCCGGCCCGCCTCCCCGGCCACCTCCAGGTCGGCGCGCCGCCACAGCTGGTCCCAGGCCGTCAGATGCGATTCCACCAGCTCGTCGAAGCCGGGCGCGCGGCCGACCCGGTCGATCGCGGCGTACAGCGGGTCGCTGATCGCCGGGTCGCGAGAGGTGTGCAGGGCGACCGTCTTGTCGACGGTCACGGTGCGGCCGGGCGCCAGGTCGAGGGTGACCCGCTGGACGGCGTACGGGAGTTCGTGGTGGTCGGTGACGGGCGCGTCGGCGGTCAGGCGGGCCGCCATGCCGACGCGGATGTCCGAGGTGCGGGTGCGGCAGCGCAGCCACACGGTGTCCGGGGCGGCGGTGCCGGTGTGCACATGGGTGAGGTGGCGGCCGTCGAGGTCCCGGTAGCGCGGGACGCCCGCGTTGGTTACCCCGCCGTCGAGGGCCGCCTCGACCTCCAGCGAGCCGGAGAATCCCACGGCCGTGAACTCGGTGCGCAGCGCGGCCAGATGGGGATCGGCCATGTGCACAAGTCGCTCCTGACGCAGGATCAGTTCGCGCCCCTCGCCCAGGTCGTAGTGTGTCCGGCGCTCCAACAGCCCCGCGGACAGGTGCAGTCGCTGCCGGTGGTCGAGGACGGTCGCGGTGTCAGGGGCGAGCCAGGGGCCGCCGGGCAGCCGGTAGCGCAGGGGGAGCCAGTTGGGGACGTTGACCATGTCCTCGTTCTCGACCTGCCGCCCGGCCACCTCCGAGGTGAGCCGGTTGTAGCAGCCGGCCACATAGGTGCCCGGGTAGTGCACCTCGTCGGTGGCGCACTCGGGCAGCGCCCCGCGCGTGGCGAGGTAGCCGTTGCCCAGGGTGCACAGCGACTCCCGCAGCCGCTCGTCGGCGGGCGTGTACCCCTCGTACTCCCAGCTCCAGCCCGTCACCGCGGTGCTCCTTCCACGACCAGTTCCGCGAGATCCCGTACGACGAGGTCGGCGCCGTGCCGCAGCAGCCGCGCCCCGGTGTCCGGTCCGGCGGCCCGGTCCACGCCGATCACCAGGGCGAACCCGCCGCGCCGGCCGGCCTCGACACCCGCGAGGGCGTCCTCGACGACGGCCGCCTCGCCGGCGGGGACGTCGAGTCGCCGGACCGCCTCCAGGAACAGGTCGGGTTCCGGTTTGCCCCCGAGGCCCAGCCGGGCGGCCTCGCCGCCGTCCACGAGGAGGTCGAAGAGGTCGAGCACCCCGGCCCGGAAGAGCAGTTCCCCGGCATGCCGGGACGCGGACGCCGCCGCGCATCCCACTCCGGCGCGGCGCAGGGCCAGCACCAGCCGTACCGTCCCCGGATACGCGTCGACACCATGGGTGCGCAGCCTCTCGGTGAAGAGGCGCTCCTTCTCCTCCGCGACGGCTCGCACGGTCCGGTCGGAGGTGTCGAGGCCGCGGGAGGCCAGGAAGGCGGCGGCGCCGTCGAGACGGGCCTTGCCGTCCACGAGGCGCAGGTAGTCGTCCTGTACGTCGAAGGGGCGGCGCAGGGCCGGGTCCGCGGGCGGGTGGGCCCTGAGGTGGGCGTCGAAGGCCGTCTTCCACGCGGCGGCATGGACGCGGGCCGAGTCGGTGATGACGCCGTCGGTGTCGAAGACGACGGCACGGATGTCCCGCAGGGCTGAGGCGAGCGAGTCGCGGGCGGGCTCCGGGGTGCGTTCGGGGCCGTCCATACCCACGACCGGGGGCAGCACCATCGTCTCCACCGCCTTCCGTCGGACGGCGCCGCCGCGCGACGCCACCAGTGTCCTTCTCCACGGTCGCACCACCCGCACGTACTCCGCAGAGGCGGTTGGTCCCCGGGCCGGGACGTTCGGCCCCTGGGGCGGCGGGCCGCCGCGCCGGACGCTGAAACCGGGGCCCGCACGGGACGGGGCTCATCCCGTCCGGTCGCCCGGCCCTCCAAGTCCGGCCGGGCCACGGTCACGACCGGTTCCGGCGTGGTGAGCAGACTCCCCGGGGAGGGCAGTCATGGTTCCTCTCATCCTGATCGGTGCGGCCGTCGTGGGCGCATGCCTGGTGTTCGGCTACAGCTCCTTCGTCGTCGGCTTCGTCCTCATGATCGTCGGCATCATCGGTCTCATCACCTTCATGTCCACCGTCGGCATGGTCCAGCGCCCCGGTGAAAAGGGGACGGTCATCGAGGAGCGCCACTACATCGGCGACTACCCCCGCGACCACCACCGGCCGTAACGGCCTCTTGCCGGGGGTGCGCCTGCGGGTGCACGCGCCCCGGCGTCCACCCGCCGTCCGGGCGCGGCCGACGCTCGACCGGAGTCCGGCCTCGGCCCTGTCCCGGACGGCGACCAACCGGAGGCACACCGCCATGACCACCGCACTCGTCTCGGTCTTCCTCTTCGTCCACGGCTTCGTCCATCTGCCGGTCTGGCTGGCCCGGGCCAAGCTGGACGAGCCCTTCGACCCACGGCACTCCTGGGCGCTCGCCGCGGCCGGGGTGTCCGGTCCCCGTATTCCCGGCACGCTCGCGGTCAGCCTGGCCTCCGTCACCACCATGCTTTACGTCATGGCGGGCGCGGCGGCGGCGGCACAGGCAGAGGGCTGGGCCACCGCGGCGCTCCTGGCCGCGGCCACGGGGCTGTTCCTCAAGGCCCTGTGGTTCAACCCCTGGCTGTCGTTCGGGGTGGTGCTCGACATCGGTGTCATCGCGGCCGTCCTGGCAGGCTGGCCGGCTTCGCTGTACTGAACGGTCGTGCACGGTCTGTGGTCGTCCCCGCATGGAAACGGGTGCCGGACACGGGCGACGGTCACATGGAACGCCCCCTGCCACTCGGTGCAGGGGGCGTCCTACCGCTGTGCGGGGGCCCGGGGGGTGCGGTGCGCAGGTGGACGGCTCACAGGTGGACGGCGGCGCGCCGGTGCGTGCCGACCGCCCGGGGCGGTGCCTGCGGGACCCGCCCGCGCCCGCAGCGGCGTGCCATGCGCAGATACAGCTCGTCCGCGGCGGCGGCCAGCGCGACCGTCAGGGCCATGGCGGCCACCAGCAGTACGGCGAACCGCTCCCAGAACTCCGGCGTCAGACTCGTACCCATGATCACCACTCCCCTCGGACGTGCCGGTTTGTCGTCCCTGACATCGAACAGCGATCCACGGCACCCGGCGTGAGCCGACCGGCCCGGACCCGGGCCCGCGACAGGCCCCTCGCACCGGACTCTCCGGGGCCGGTCGGCCCATACGACGAGGGTCGGTCGCCTCATGGCGCGGCGCCGCCACCAGGAGAAGGCTTCAGTCACACACGGTGCCGATCGCAGAGGCACCCCCGTCCCGGAAGGTTCCGGAGGTGACGATCATGAAGCGGATCCACGCGACCAGGCGCCCCACAACCCCACGACGGCCGGCACCGCCGGACCTGCGCACTCCGTCCGGGCGACCGATGCCGTACTGAGGTACGAGTTCTCCCTGGCGCAACGGCCGTTAGACCCGCGACGGTGCCCGTCCGGCACTGGGGAACGAGGCCGCGAAGCGCTTCGCTGGAAGTGTCGGAGGAGGATGCCATGTCCAGCGCTCCATCGCCCGCCCGCCGCATCCACCCCACCGTGCTGACGGCGGCGCTGACGCTTTCCCTGCTGACGGTCGCAGCGTGCGGCAGCGGTTCAGCTACCTCGCAGGGCACCGAGCCGCCCCAGTCCCCCGCGGAGAGTTCGGGGACGTCCGGCGGCGCTTCGAGTGAACCCACCCCGTCCGCGCCCACGACAGCGGCCCCGACCCCGGAGACGACCACCCCGACCCCGGCCGACGGGTCCGGCGACACAGCGGCCAAGAAGATCCGTACGGCCGTCTACTTCCTGCACGGCGAGAAGGTCTCGGCCGCCCCGCGTACCGTCGCTACACCCGCGACCGCCGCCTCGGCGCTGCGTGCCCTGCTGGCCGGCCCCAGCCGCACCGAGGGCCGCAGCGCCCGCACCACGGCCATCCCGTCCGGCACCGCGCTGCGCTCCGTCGTCATCCGCGACCACATCGCGACGGTCGACCTGTCCGACCGCTACGACGACGGCGGCGGCAGCCTGTCCATGCGGGCCCGCCTGGCTCAGGTCGTGTTCACCGTCACCCGCTTCCCGAGCGTGCACAAGGTCTCCTTCGAGATCGAGGGCGCGCCCGTGAAGCACCTGGGCGGCGAGGGCGTCGTCCTGAACGGGCCGGTCGGCCGGGCCGACTTCGAGGACCTGACCCCCGCGGTCCTCGTCGAGTCCCCGATGCTCGGCGACACCGTCCGCAGCCGGTTGCGCGTGTGGGGTACCGCCGACACCTTCGAGGCCGAGTTCCGGCTGAAGGTCACCGACGTCACCGGCCGCACGGCCGCCGACGTCCAGGTGCGGGCGACGTCGGGCACGGGCCAGCGCGGCACCTTCGACGTCACCTTCCCCTACAAGGCCGTCCGCTCCGGGCCGGGCCTGCTCACGGCGTACTACGTGTCGCCCGAGGACGGCCGACCCGTGACCGTCGACACCGTGCCGCTGACCGTGAACCGCTGACACCGGTCCGCGACACGCGAGAACCCCGGCGCGGGGCCCGCGCCGGGGGTCGTCCATGTCCGGGCCGAGGGGCGAGTCCCTCACGGCGGACAAGTCCAGCACCACAGGCGGGCGGGATCAGGGCTCACCTCGTACGACGGTGCGGCCGGAGCCGGTCGGCCTCGGCAGGTCCGGCCGCGGCCACAGCCGTACCGGGCGCTCGGCCGCCCGGTCCTCCGACCAGCCGGTCAGCAGCACGGCCACACCGAGCAGCGGCCAGGCCAGGGCGTAGAGCAGACCCGCCGAGTCGAGCGGCAGGAGCCGCTCCAGCGCGGGCACCCGCCACATCAGGTCGATGAGGAGGACTCCGGCCACCAGCGCCACCTCGTGCCAGAGGTACATCGTCACGGCGCGGGCGTTGAGCAGGACCACGGCGGAGTGGACCGGCCGGACCCGGGTCACCCAGTCACCACGGCTCGGACCGAACCGCAGCAGCGCGAGGACGAAGCCGAAGGACCACAGCGCCTGGCCGAGCGGGATGGATCCGAGGTCGTACCCCTCCTCGGTGGGATGGGTCAGGGCGAACCAGCCGCCCACGGCCATCACGCCGGCCGCGACCGCCACGGCCCGGCCCACCGGCAGCCGGCGTACCAGGCCGTCGTGATGGGCGAAGCCGAGCAGCCAGCAGGCCCCGAACGTGACCAGGTCGGTGACCGGGGCTTCGACGCGGGTGGGCAGGGGCACCCCTCCGCTCTGTGCCAGGGCCGCCAGGGCCAGGAAGGCCGCCGTCGAGGTCCACGGCGCCTTGCGGAACACCCGCAGCAGCGCCGGCGAGAGGATCACGAACAGGACGTAGGCCCGGATGTACCACAGGGGTGCGGCGATCTGCCGGGCCCAGTCGGTGTCGGCGAGGGGCGGCTCGTCCACCGGCACGATCCAGAACACCATCCGGGCCCAGTCGGCGCCGGGGCGCCACCCTCGCCACACCATCGCGGCGACCATGACGAGGCCGAACAGCCACACCGGCGGCAGCAGCCGGCGCATCCGGGCCCGGATCACCGCGCGTCCGGTGCGGTCGCCCCGGTCGAGCGAACGGGCCATCAGGGAACCGGCCAGGGCGAACATGACGCCCAGGGCGGGGAAGGCGAGGGTGAGCCAGGCCCAGTTGAAGGTGTGGTAAGTGACCACGCGCACCAGGGCGACGGCACGCAGGAAGTCCAGGTAGAGATTGCGGCCTCGGGCACGGCGGACGGGCGGTACGACGGGAGGCGCGGGCCGTTCGGCCGGGGGCATGGCAACGATCGGCGCGGGCCGTCCGAGGCGCAGCGTCGCTTCGTCCGGAACCTGCCGCGGCACCACGGTCACCGACGGCACGGACGTCACCCGGCCCGTGCGCCGCAGCTTGTGCCAGCGCAGCCGGGCCCCGGTGAGCGCCGTGGTGACGGACTGCAACAGGACCGTGTAGAGGAACTGACGGTAGAAGAGCTGCTGGAACGGCAGCGCCCACAGCGTGCGCAGCTTCTCGCCGTCGAGCCGCAACGCGTAGGCGGCGCACAGGAGTTGCACGCCGATCAGCGCGCCCCAGGCGAGGGCGGTGCGGGCGGGGTCCTGGAAGAGCAGCCCGTACAGCAGGAACAGGTCGATGAGCGGGGCCAGCAGCGGCAGGAGGACGGTGAACAGCACCACCAGCGCGAGCCCGTACCGCCCGAAGTGCCCCGCGTGCCCCCGTTCGACGACGGCGTGGCGGTGCTTCCACATCGCCTGGAGCGTGCCGTAGCTCCACCGGTAGCGCTGCCGCCACAGCTGGCCGACGGTCGCGGGCGCCTCGGTCCAGCCGCGGGCGTGCTCCTCGTAGACCACCCGCCAGCCGCCCCGGTGCAGGGCCATGGTGAGGTCGGTGTCCTCGGCGAGGGTGTCGCCGCTCAGGCCGCCGACGTGCCTCAGGGCACGACGTCGGTAGGCGCCGACGGCCCCCGGCACGGTGGGAATGCAGCCCAGCTCGTCGTACATGCGCCGGTCGAGGTTGAGGCCCATGACGTACTCGAGGTGTTGCCAGGTGCCCAGCAGCCGACCGCGGTTGCCGACCTTGGTGTTGCCCGAGACCGCGCCGACGCGCGGGTCGGCGAACGGCTGCACGAGGTGGTGCACGGTGCCGGGTTCGAAGACGGTGTCCCCGTCCAGCATGACGACGAGCGGGTGGGAGGCGTACGCCAGACCGGTGTTGAGCGCGGCGGGCTTGCCCCGGTTGGGCTGCCGTACGACGGTGACGTGCGGCAGGGAGAGGGACGCGACGGTCGCGGCCGTGCCGTTGGTGGAGCCGTCGTCCACCACGATGATGTCCACCGGGTGGGTGCTCGCGGCCACGGACAGCACGGTCCGGGAGATGCAGGCACGCTCGTTGTAGGCGGGGATCACCACGCTGACGGGCTCGGTGACCTCCGCCCCCCAGCGGAAGCCGGGCTCCCGGCGCCGCCGCGCGTGCCGGTGGGCGAGGGCCACCATGGCCGCGAACCGGGCGAGCGTCAGGGCGCCGACCGCCGCCAGTGTCCAGGCGAGGACGGGCACCAGCCGGTCGCCGACGACCACGGCGGCCACGAAGACCCGTCCGCTCCACAAGTCCGCCCCGCTGACCGGCCGGTGGGCGTCGGTGCCGCCGAGCGCGCCGGTGACGGTGGTGAACCGGTAGCCGCGGTCGCGGAGCTCGGGGATGACGAGATCGAGGGCGCGGACGGTCTGCGAGCGGTCGCCGCCAGAGTCGTGGAGCAGCACCACCGCGCCCTGCCCGGTGAGCGCCTCGGTCACGCGGGAAGCGATGGCGGACGCGCCCGGGCGGCGCCAGTCCTCGGTGTCGACGTCGACGAACGCGGTGAGGTAGCCCTTCTCCCCCAGACGCTTCACCACCGCCCACGACCGGTCGTCCAGGTCGGCGGCGTGCGCCGAGTAGGGCGGGCGCACGAGTGAGCTGTGGATGCCCGCCGCGCCCGCCAACGCCAGCTGGCTCTGGGCCAGTTCACGGTCCGTCTTGGCCTGCGACGCGTATCCGAGGTCGGCGTGGGTGAAGGTGTGCAGGCCGACTTCGTGTCCGGCGGCCACCATGCGCCGTATCAGGCCTGGTTCGCGGGCGGTCGCCGCACCGGTGACGAAGAAGGTGCCCTTGACTGCGTGGTGTTCGAGCACGTCGAGCACCTTCGGGGTCCAGTCCGGGTCCGGGCCGTCGTCGAAGGTCAGCGCGACGGTGCGGTCCGGGAGGGTGTGGCTGCGCCGGCCGGAGCCGATGGCCTCGATCACCGGCCCGCCCCGCAGCACGTCCTCGGGCACGTGGCTCGCCGACACCGGCGGGTGGACGCGGTGGTCCTCGGCGAACTCCCCGTGCACATAGCCGTGCAGGAGCAGTACGCCCGACAGCACGGCCAGGACGAGGAGCAGCAGGACCACCCGGGGCCGGGCGGCGGTGCGCCGGGCGCGGACGGTGCCGGCGGGGCCGGCGGCCTGTCGCCCGGTGCCCCTTCTCGGCGGTCGCCCGGGCATGGTCAGAGTCCTGCGGTGGGGTCGGCGGGGGCGGTCTCACCCGGACCGGGTGAGGAGGACCCGGTCGGGTCGTCCACGGAGGTCTCCGGGGCGGGCTCCGACGTCTGAGCCGGGCTCGTGTTCTGCGTCCCCTCCGGCGACTCGGTCGGCGTGGGCGTTCCCGTGCCGCCCGAATCGGTGGGTGTGCCGGTGCCGGTGGGTGTCGGGGTGTCCGTCGGCGTACCGGAATCGGTGGGCGTGCCGGTGCCGGACGGGGTGCCGGTGCCCGTCAGGGTCGACGGGTTCTGGCTCGTCGTCGGGGCCGGGGGCGCACCGGAGTCCGTGGGCGTGAGCGAGGGCACCGGGATGTCCGACGGGGAGACGGACGGGACGGCGGAGGGCACGGGCGTGGCCGGCGGGTTGTCCGGTGTCCCGTCCTCCACGGATCCCGGCTCCCCGGACGGCAGGCCCGGCACGGGCAGCACGCTTCTCGGGGCGAACGGTGTCGCGCCCCAGAAACTCAGGGCCAGCACCAGGGTGTATCCGGCGCACAGCGCGCCGAAGGCGTACGTGAGACGCCGGACGCGACGGCTCCGGCGCCCGCTGGGGTCGACGAAGACAGGGGCGGAGTCGTCCTCCGCCGCCGCCCGGCGCGCGGCCACCGCACTGATCAACCGCATGGTCCCGGTGCGCGTGCGCTTCGGCTTGGGCGGCCTGACACGGAACGACAGCATGGTTCCCCCCTCCCGCCCACCGTCTCCAGCCTCGGGGACCGGCATCGCGGCCCCAAGGGGCCGACCGGCACGCAGGACGGGTCCTCCGGGTCCTGTCGCGGGAACCGCCGACGGCTCCAGCCTGGGGGCGGAAACGCTTCAGGGAGGGGAAGATCATGGCGTCCGTCACCTTCGACAAGGCGACCCGGTGCTTCCCGGGCATGGCTCATCCGGCCGTGTGCGATCTCGATCTGGCCATCGCCGACGGCGAGTTCATGGTGCTGGTGGGGCCCTCCGGCTGCGGCAAGTCGACCAGCCTGCGGATGCTCGCCGGGCTGGAGGAGGTCGACAGGGGATCGATCCGTATCGGTGACCAGGAGGTCACCCATCTCCCGCCCAAGGACCGGGACATCGCGATGGTGTTCCAGAACTACGCGCTCTACCCGCATATGACGACGGCCGCGAACATGGGCTTCGCCCTCAAGATGGCGCGCATGCCCAAGGACCGGATGCGGGAGCGGGTCCGGGAGGCCGCGGCCATCCTCGACCTCCAGGACTATCTGGACCGCAAGCCCAAGTCCCTTTCGGGCGGGCAGCGTCAGCGGGTCGCGATGGGCCGGGCGATCGTCCGTGAGCCGCAGGTGTTCCTGATGGACGAGCCGCTGTCCAACCTGGACGCCAAACTGCGCGTCCAGACCCGCACCCAGATCGCCGTGCTCCAGCGCCGTCTGGGTACCACCACCGTCTACGTCACCCACGACCAGGTCGAGGCCATGACCATGGGCGACCGGCTGGCCGTGATGAAGGACGGGCTGCTCCAGCAGGTGGGCACGCCGAAGGAGGTGTTCGCGCACCCGGCCAACACCTTCGTGGCCGGCTTCATCGGCTCACCGGCGATGAACCTCTTCCGGCTGCCGATCACCGCCGACGGTGTCCGACTCGGCTCCCTGACCCTTGCGCTGCCCCACGACACGCTGCGGGCCGCCGGCACCGGGGGCGCGACGGAGCTCACGCTCGGCGTCCGGCCCGAGCGGTTCGAGGCCCTCTCACCCGAGGACCTGGAGACTCCCGGCCTGGACCTCGTGGTGGACGCCGTGGAGGACACCGGCTCCGTCGCCTACCTCCACACCACCGCCAAGCTCGGCCAGGACCTCGTCCCGGTCGTGGTCCGGCTGCCGGGCCGGCCCACGCACGGCAAGGGCGACGCGCTGCGGGTCGCCGTGCGTCCGGACGCCGTGCACTGCTTCTCGGCCGCGACGGGCTTGCGCCTGCCCGACACCGCACCGGCGGAGTGAGGGCCCGGCGCTCCTCGGGCACCCGGGACCCTTGGCCTGCCGGGTGCCCCCGGTCGGCCCTCGTACCGTGGGCGGTGGGGCGGTCACGCTGGTAGCGGGCCCTGCCCCCGGTGTGCGGCGCCCTGCCCCACGGGGAGCGTTGCGGCCCGAAGGAGTTGATCGTCGTGACAACCCTGACGTCCCTGCCGGACCGACCGGTCCGGGTCAACGCGGTACTGGACGCGCCGCTGTCGCGCTGGTTGTGGCTGGTGAAGTGGATCCTGGTGATCCCGCACTACGTGGTGCTGTTCTTCCTCTGGATCGCCTTCACCGTGGTGAGCGTGATCGCGTTCTTCTCGATCCTGTTCACCGAGCGCTACCCCCGCGGCCTGTTCGACTTCAACCTGGGCGTGCTGCGCTGGAGCTGGCGGGTCGCCTACTACTCGTACGGCGCCCTGGGCACCGACCGCTACCCGCCGTTCAGCCTCCGTGAGGAGGCCGACTACCCGGCCCGGCTGGACATCGCCTACCCGATGCGGCTCTCCCGGCGTCTGGTGCTGGTGAAGTGGTGGTTGCTGGCCATCCCGCACTACCTCGTCGTCGGCTTCTTCCTCGGCGGCTGGCACCTCGGCTGGTGGGACGGCGGACTCGTCGCCGTGCTGGCGCTGATCGCCGCCGTGACCCTGGCCTTCACCGAGAAGTACCCCCGGAGCCTGTTCGACCTGATCCTCGGCCTCAACCGCTGGGTCCTCCGGGTCGCCGCCTACGCCGCCCTGATGACCGACGCCTATCCGCCGTTCCGCCTCGACATGGGCGGCACGGAGCCGGGTGACGCACCGCAGGACCGGCTGACGCCGTAGCCGGGCCGGCGCATCTGCGTGACGCGGCTGCCGGCCGCTCCGACAGCGACTCGGTGTACCGCACGACAGGCCGCAGGGGCCACAGCGAGGGGAAGCGAGCCGGGCCCCGAGGGATGGCTCGACTCCCGAGGGGCCGAGGGTCCCGTATCCGGGACCTGACCGTCCCTGGCCGTGGCGGGGTGTCGCGGGGTTGGCTGGGAGACGGTGGAGGACTCCGTCCCGAATGAGGGAGGCAAC
Organism: Streptomyces sp. RG80; assembly: GCF_040446465.1. NCBI lineage: Bacteria > Bacillati > Actinomycetota > Actinomycetes > Kitasatosporales > Streptomycetaceae > Streptomyces > Streptomyces sp. RG80. The sequence goes on from NZ_JBEAAJ010000005.1 coordinate 96,542, forward strand.
CGTGGTCACCGTCAAAGAGGCCGCCGCAGAGTTCCTGGCCAAGAAGCGCATCGCGGTCACCGGAGTGTCCCGCGCGCCGCAGACGCACGCCGCCAACGCGGTCTACCGGTGGCTGCGGGAGCGCGGCTACGAGGTGTTCGCCGTCAACCCGAACGCCGAGGAGGTGGAGGGCGACCGGTGCCGGCCCGACCTTAAGTCCGTTCCCGGTGGGGTCGAGGCGGTCGTGATCGGCACCCGGCCGGAGGCCGCCGAGGGGACCCTCCGCGAATGTGCCGACCTCGGCATCCGCCTTGTGTGGATGCACCGGCTGTACGGCACCGGCAGCGTCTCGGAGCAGGCCGCGGCGTACGGCCGGGAGCACGGGATCACCGTGATCGAGGGTGGCTGCCCACTGATGTTCGGGCCGACCGCCGACACCGGTCACCGGATCATGCGGATGGCGCTCACCCCGGCGGGCCGGCTGCCCAGGCGGGTGGAGGTGCCCTGATGGCCGGGTCCGGCGGACTGCACCGGCTCGACCGGTGGATGTACGGCGGCGGCCGCCCCAACCGGGTGGCACGCGCTCTGAACCGGCTCGCGGCGGCCCAGTACGCCGTCGGGCTCGCCCCGCGGTACTGCGTGACGCTGGAGGTGCCGGGGCGGCGTACCGGCCGTTACGTCTCCTTCCCGCTCGTCGTCGCGGAGCACGAGGGCGAGCGCTACCTCGTGGCGATGCTGGGCGAGAAGGCGAACTGGGTGCGCAACGTCCGTGCGGCCGGCGGCCGGGTGACGCTGCGGCGCGGACGCCGTACGGAGGTCCGGCTCGTCGAGGTGGACCCCGCCGACCGTGCGCCGGTGCTGAAGGCCTACCTCCGGCGGGCGCCGGGTGCCCGGGCCCATGTCCCGGTGGACCGGCTGGCCCCGGTCGAGGAGTTCGCGCGGGTCGCGGACCGGTTCCCGGTCTTCCGCGTCACACACGGGTGAGGCCGTGCGCGGCGCGACCGTACGGCCGCCGCCCGGGACCTTCGGCCCCTGCCGCGCCGGCCCCGCGGTGCGCGAAGGTCGAAGAAGATCCGCAGCGAAGGACGAACCGGGCCAGGAGGAACTCATGTCCGTCGTCTCCGTGTCGGGGCTGGTGAAGAGGTTCGGTCGGTTCCGTGCCCTGGACGGGCTGGACCTGACCGTGACGACCGGGGAGGTGCACGGGTTCCTCGGGCCCAACGGCTCGGGCAAGACCACCACCCTGCGGGTCGTGCTCGGGCTGTTGCGGGCCGACGCGGGCGAGGTCCGGCTGCTGGACGGGGACCCGTGGCGTGACGCGGTGCGGCTGCACCGGCGGCTGGCCTATGTGCCGGGCGATGTGAGCCTGTGGCCGAAGCTGACCGGCGGCGAGATCATCGACGTCTTCGGGCGACTGCGCGGCGACCTCGATCCCGTCCGGCGGGACGAACTGCTGGAGCGGTTCGAGCTCGACCCGGCCAAGAAGGCCCGCACCTACTCCAAGGGCAACCGGCAGAAGGTCGGCCTGGTGGCCGCGCTGGCCTCCCGGGCCGAGCTGCTGCTCCTGGACGAACCCACCTCGGGCCTCGACCCGCTGATGGAGAGCGTCTTCCAGGAGTGCGTCCGCGAGGCGACGGCCGAGGGCCGCACGGTCCTGCTGTCGAGCCACATCCTGGCCGAGGTGGAGGCCCTGTGCGACCGGGTGAGCATCATCCGGTCGGGCCGCACGGTGGAGACCGGCACCCTCGCCGACCTGCGGCATCTGACGCGGACGTCGATCGACGCGGTGACGATGCGCACGCCCACCGGGCTCGGCGCCCTGTCCGGCGTGCACGACCTGCGCGCCGAGGACCACCGGGTCCGCTTCGACGTCGACACCGACCGCCTCGACGAGGCCGTACGCCTCCTCGGCGGCTTCGGCATCCGCACCCTGACCAGTAAACCGCCCACGCTGGAGGAGCTGTTCCTGCGCCACTACGGCGACGAGGGGGACGCACCCGAGGACGGCGACCGGCGATGAGCGCCTCCTCCGACCTCACCGGCACCGCCGTCCTCACCCGGCTCGTCCTGCGCCGCGAACGGATCCGCATCCTCGTCTGGATCGTCGCCGTGCCCCTGCTGGTGCTGCTGACGACGGCCAGCGTGAAGGGCCTCTACCCCACCCAGCACGATCTCGACGTGGCGGCCGAGGCCGGCGAGGACAACGCGGCGGCCATCGCCTTCAACGGTCCCGCCCAGGGCCTCGACACCCTGGGCGGCCAGGTCGCCTTCCAGGTGGGCACCTTCGGGCTGGTCCTGGTGGCGCTGATGAGCATGTTCCTGACGGGCCGGCAGACCCGGGCCGAGGAGGAGGCGGGCCGCGCCGAACTGATCGGAGCCCTCCCGGTCGGCCACCACGCGAACGCCACCGCCACCCTGCTCGTCGTGGCGGGCATGAACGTCACCGTCGGCACGCTGGTGACGCTGGGTCTGATCGGCATGGACCTGCCCACCACGGGCTCGGTCGTCTTCGGCGTCTCCTTCTGCGCGCTCGGACTCGTCTTCGCCACGATCACCCTCGTCGTCGCCCAGATCTCGGAGAACACCCGGGTGGTGCACGGCAGTACCGGTGCCGTGCTGGGGCTGGCGTTCGTCCTGCGCGCCGCGGGGGACATCGGGGACGGCACGCTGTCGTGGCTCTCGCCGATCGGCTGGGTCCAGAAGACGCGGCCGTTCGCGGGTGAACGCTGGTGGCCGCTGCTCGTCCCGCTTCTGTTCGCCGTGGCCGCCGTGTTCGCGGCCCACGCGCTCTCCGACCGGCGCGACCTGGGCGCGGGCCTCGTACCGCCCCGACCGGGCCCGCCCCGGGCGGCACCGGGTCTCGGCCGTCCCCTGGGGCTGGCCCTGCGGCTCCAGCGGGGCAGCCTCGTCGGCTGGTCCTGCGGTGTGTTCCTGACCGGTCTCGCCTACGGCTGGGTCGCCGACGACGTCGAGGACTTCGTCGCCGACAACGAGGCCATGGCGGACCTGCTCACGGGGTACGCCGGGGCGAGCCTCACCGACTCCTACCTGTCCCAGTCCCTGCTCGTCGTGGCCCTCCTCGGCGCCGGGTTCACCGTGCAGTCCGTACTGCGGCTGCACGGCGAGGAGAGCGCGCTGCGGGCCGAGCCGGTGCTCGCCACCCCGGTCTCACGGGGCCGGTGGCTGGCCAGTCACCTCACGGTCGCGCTGGCCGGAAGCGTCGTGGTCCTCGCCGCCGCGGGCCTGGGCACAGGGCTCGCCTACGGCCTCACCCGCGGCGACCTGGGCCAGGTGCCCCGGCTGGTCGGCGCCGCGCTCGTCTACACCCCGGCGCTCTGGCTGCTCGCGGGGTTCGCCGTCGCACTGTTCGGGTTCGCCCCGCGTACCGCGACCGCCGCATGGGCCGCCCTCGTCGCCTGCTTCGTCATCGGCCTGCTGGCCCAGGCCCTCGACCTGCCCGAACGGGCCCGCGACCTCTCCCCCTTCCAGCACATACCCCACCTGCCCGCGACCGACCTGACCTTCACCGCTCCGATCCTGCTCCTGGCGGTCGCCGCCGCTCTCACCGCGGCCGGATGGGCGGGCCTGCGCCGAAGGGACGTCGGCTGACAAGTCCCTCGTGGCGAAAGGACGTTCGGCGCGCACTCGGGGCCGCTCGGCCCACGCCTCGCCCACCCGGCACCGCTCACTGTGGGAGCAGGAGGCGTTCTCCGGGGAGGCAGTCATGACCGAACAGGCCGAGGACAACGGCATCGTGGTGGGTGTCGACGGATCCGAGGCGTCCCTGGCGGCACTGCGCTGGGCCGAAGGCCAGGCGCGTGCCCTTCGTACGCGGGTCGTGGCCGTGCACGTGTGGGAACCGGCCGCGGCCCGGCTGGCGCCCTACGCCCCGGCGGCCGCCCGGCCCACCCCCGAGGAGGAGCGGGAACAGGCCGCCGGAGTCCTGGCCGCCGCCGTCCGTGAGGTGTTCGGACCGCGCGAGGCCACCGCCGTGCGCGCCGTCGTGGCGCAGGGGCCGCCGGCCCGGGTACTGCTCCGGTACGCCGACGGCGCGCTCCTGCTCGCGCTGGGGCGCAAGGCGCACAGGCAGTGGGAGGCGCCGGCGGTCGGCGCGGTGGGCCACGCCTGTCTGCGGCACGCGACGGTGCCCGTGGTGACCGTCCCCGCCGCCGAGCGGTCCGAGCCGGCGCTCAGGTCCGTCGAGGCACCCGGACGCGTGCACAGCGGTGCCGCGTAGCCGCACGCGACCGACGTACAGCGAGGTGACGTCATGGACATCCTGGTCGGGTACACGAGCGCGCACGGTTCCACCGGTGAGATCGCGGCCCATATGGCCGAACGGTTCAGCGCCGCGGGGTTCAAGGCCGAGGCGAGGGCGTTGGAGACGGTGGAGGACGCCGACGCCTACCGGGCGTTCGTCCTCGGCAGCGCCGTGCATGGGCAGCGCTGGCTCGATCCGGCGTACGCCTTCCTCGACGCCAACTCCGGCCTGCTGGGCGACCGGCCGTTGTGGATCTTCAGCGTCGGCATGCCGGGCGCGCTGCGCGGGCCGTGGAAGCGTCTCGCGTTCAAGGAGGTCCCGGTGATCCTGGACAGCCTCCCCGGTGACCTGCCGCATCGCGACCACCGGCTCTTCGCCGGGGTCGTGACCACCCGTCAGCTGCCCTTCGCCGGACGCCTGTTGTTCCGGCTGATGGGCGGCCGCTTCGGGGATCTCCGTGACTGGCCCGCGATCGACGCGTGGACCGACGCGATCGCCGCGGAACTCGCCGCCGGCTGAATCGAGCCCCCTCCCGATCAGCGCAGGCGCGAACCCGGCGGCGCCCCGTGTCCCGTCGGGCACGGGGCGCCGTCCTCGCGATCAGCTCCGTTCGGGCACGATCGCCACCGGGCAGTCCGCGTGGTGCAGCAGTACGTGTCCCACGGGCCCCAGCTGGAGTCCGTAATGGCCGTGCCGGCGCCGGGCGCCGATGACCACGAGGTCCGCCGCGGCGGTCCGGCTCAGCAGCACCTTGCGGGCCGGTCCCTCGACCGTGTCCTCGCGGACGCGGACCTCCGGGTGCTCGGCCTGCGCCTCCCGGAGCAGGGTGTCGAGCAGGGCGGAGGCCTGAGCCTCGTGCTGGTGCGCCGGATCCTCGGCGAGCATCGGGTGGTCGGCGGTCTCGTGGGCCGGGCAGCGCCAGGTGCGGACGGCGTCCAGGACACAGCCTCGGGAGGCCGCCTCGCGGAACGCGAACCGCACCGCCTCGTCGCCGGTCGCGGGGTCGCCCGCGCCGAGCACGACCCGTTCGTGGGTGCCCGCGAGGCCGGCCTTGTCGCCCCGCACCACGATGACCGGGCAGTCCGCACGGGCCGCCACGGCCAGGCTCACCGAACCGAGCAGCAGACCCGTCAGCTCACCGCGGCCACGGGACCCGGTCACCAGGGCCGAGGCGTTCCGGCCCTCGCGCAGCAGCACGGCCACCGCCTCCTGGCCCACCACCTCACCGGTGACCTTCACGTCCTGGTTGCGACGCCGGGCCCGCTCCACCGCGGAGCCGAGCACGTTCTCCGCCAGCACCCGCCCGGACGGGCGCTCCAGGCCGCCCGGCAGGGCGGCCTCTTCGTAGCGCTCCCACATCGAGGCGTGGACCAGCCGCAGCGGCAGGGCCAGGCGGGCGGCCTCGTCCACCGCCCAGTCGACCGCCACGAGGCTCGGTTCGGATCCGTCGACGCCCACGACCAGGGGCAGCTCCATCGTCCCCACCGCCTTTCGTCAGGTTGCTGCGCATCGGGCAGCAGTCAGGGGTCACCGTCACCGTGGCACGCCGGTCCGCCGGGCGGCAGGGGCGGTTCGGCCCTTGTGCGGGCCGATCGGCCTTCAGCTGTGAACGGCCGTGTGGTGGCGGTCGAACTGGTGCCGGGCCCGCTTCGGTGGCGGTGTCCAGCCCGCGCGCCGGCGCAGCACCCGCACGGCGAGGGCGTCGACGGCCGCCACGAGGACGATCGTCACTCCGACCGCCGCGACCAGCAGGACCGCGAAGCGCTCCCAGAACTCCGGTGTCAAGCTCGTGCCCACCGTGCTCGCCCCCTTTCGGGCCGGGGGATGTCTCCCCATACCACCAGCCAACTCCGTTACGGGGCACGGCGCTTGAGCCGACGGTCCCGGGCAGGAGTCTCATCCGGCCCTTGCGCGACGCCGCCGGCGGTGGGTCAGCGCACGAGGACGCGCTCACCGGAGCGCGGGACGACGGCCGTCCAGCCCAGGGCGTGGTCGATGCGGTCGCGCAGCGCGGCGGCCGCGTCGGGCTCGCCGTGCACGAGGTAGGTGGTGTGGGGAGCCGGGGCGCCGCGCAGCCACTCGATGATCTGCCCGGCGTCGGCGTGCGCGGAGAAGTGCGGTACGTCGGCCACCTGGGCGCGCACCGGGACGTACTCGCCGAACATCTTCAGCGCCTTGGCGCCGTCGACGAGGTCGCGGGCCCGGGTGCCCCGGGCCGCGAAGCCGACCACGACCACGGTGTTGCGCGGGTCGGGCAGCAGGCGCCGCAGATGATGCAGGACGCGGCCGCCGGTGGCCATGCCGGACGCCGACACGATGACGGCGGGACCGCCGGCCCGGCCGATCTCGACGGACTCCTGGATGGAACGGGCGGCGAGGAACGGCTCGGGGCTCAGCGCGGCGGTGCCGGCGGCGCTGATCTCGGGGCGCAGCTCGGGCGCCCGGGTCAGCAGGGCGTCCCGGTAGACGTCGAGGGCGGCGAGCGCCATCGGGCTGTCGACGTAGACGGGCACCGATGCCGGGAGGCGTCCGGCGCGGCGCAGTTCGGCGAGTTCGTGCAGGACGATCTCGGTGCGGTCGAGGGCGAACGCGGGGATGACGACGGTGCCGCCGCGGGCGAGGGTGCGGGTGAGCACGCTCGCGAAGTGGGCGCGTCCGGCGTCCTCCTCGTGGCGCCGGTTGCCGTAGGTCGACTCCATCAGCAGCACGTCCGCCCCGGAGAACGGCTCCGGGGGGCGCAGCAGGGGATGGCCGGGGCGGCCGAGGTCGCCGCTCACGGCGAGGGTGTGGCCGTCCTCCAGCGTGAGCCGGGCCCAGGCGGAGCCGAGGATGTGGCCCGCGGAGTGGAGGGTGACGGTGGTTCCGGTGGCGATCTCGGCCTCGACGCCGATCGGTACGGGGTCGAGGAGTTTCATGGTGCGGTCCACGTCCGAGTCGTCGTAGAGCGGCTGTGCGGGGCGGTGCTTGGACCAGCCGTGCTCGTTGGCGTGGTGGGCCGCCTCCATCTGGAGCTTGGCGCTGTCGCGCAGGACGATCTCCATGAGCCGGGCGGTGAAGTCGGTGGCCACCACGCGGCCCCGGAAGCCGTGCCGGACCAGCCGGGGCAGATAGCCGCAGTGGTCCAGGTGGGCGTGGGTGATCACGACCGACTCGATGTCGGCGCCGTCGCAGGGCAGGCCGCGCCAGTTGCGCCGGCGCAGGTCGGCCAGGCCCTGGAAGAGACCGCAGTCGATGAGGACACGGGCGTGGTCGGTCTCGACCAGGAACTTGCTGCCGGTGACCGTGCCCACCGCGCCCAGGAAGCTCAGCAGTGCGGGTCGGGACGGTGCGGGGGCCGGTCCGATGACGGTCATGACGTTCCTCTCCTCATCGGTCGGGGCCGATCGGCCCTGGCGGACGCGCCGCCGGTGTGTTGTGCTGGAGGTGTCGGGAAGGGACCCGGAAAGACGCGGAGAAGCGGCCGGCGGCCGTGCACCGCGCAATCAGGATCCGCGAGAAGCGGGTAGGGCCCTTCCCGTCCTCGCTGTCCGGGCCCGCGGGCCCCGCGACATCTCCAGCCTCCGCCATGACCGCCTCCGCGGCATGGGCCGACCGGCCCTGATCAGCTCTCCGTTCGGGCAGCCTCGCGGCCGCCGTACGGATCGCCGGTGCCGCGTCCGCGCCCCGCCGGCAGACCGACAGGGGCGGGCCAGCCAGCCCACCGGCACGCTCCATACATGGACGAGGCGGGTGAAGGGCAGGCCGCGAAGAGCAGACAGGCCGTGAGGGCGCGGAGCTGGAAGAGCAGCGGGGCGTCCGCGATGGCCTCGGGCCGCGGCTGGAGCGTGAACAGGCCCCGGAACCAGACAGAGATGGTGGAGCTGTAGTCGTAGCCGGCGCCGAAGACGTTGTGGGCGGCGGTGGCGGCGATGCCGAGCAGGACGGTGGCGGACAGCCGCGGGAAGAGCAGCTTGTCGCTGCGGTCGGCGCCGAGGTGCTCAGTGGCCGGCTGTGGCAGGCGTCCGCCCTGTACGCGGTGGCGTTCGGCGGCTATGTGGCGTTCTCCGTCTACCTGCCCACCTGTCTCAAGACCGGCTACGGCCTCACCCAGTGCGACGCCGCGAACCGGATGGCGGGGTTCGTGCTGCTCGCGGTGGCGATGCGGCCGGTCGGCGGCTGGCTGTCGGACCGGATCGGCCCCGTGCGGGTGCTGTCCGGGTCGCTGGCCGTGGTGGTCGTGGGCGCGCTGGTCCAGTCGGCCACTCCGTCACTGGCCCCGCTGGGCACGGTCGCGTTCCTGGCGATGGCGGCCTCGCTGAGTGCGGCCAGCGGGGCGACCTTCGCCTTCGTGGCGCTGCCGGCCCGGAGCGGACCGGTTCGGTCACCGGTGTGGTCGGCGCCGGGCGGACTGGGCGGCTTCGTACCGCCGCTGGTGATGGGCGCGCTCTACGGCACGTATGGCTCGTACGCGCTCGGCCTGCTGCTGCTCGCCGTGGTGGCGGGCGCGGCCCTGGTCTACACCGGGACCGGTGTCCAGCGGGCGGCCGTCCCGCCCGTTCCCGCCGTGAAGCCTCACTGACCAGTGCCAAAGGGCCGTTCGGCCCTCGGCGGGGGCCGCTGTGGCCCCTGCCGTCGGCACGGTCCACGACGAGATCCTGAGAGTGCAGCGCCCCGCGCAGCAGAGTGCGGGCGCCGTCGATCCGGGGAGGTGTCGGCCGTGCTTCGTCCCGTTGTCGTAGGGCTGGACGGTTCACATGAAAGCCTCGCGGCCGCCGACTGGGCGGCCCGGGAGGCGCTGCGGCGCGGACTGCCGCTGCGGCTGGTCCACGCGTGGGAGGGCGGCGCCTCGCCCGAAGTGACGGATCTGCCCGAGCTGGAGGCGCCGCGCCACTGGGCGAAGCGGATCCTGCGCGGTGCGATGGACCAGATCAACGAGCGCTATCCGCAGGTGTACATGAGCGCGGACCAGATCTCCCGGCCGGCGGCCGAGGCCCTGGTCGCCGCGGGTGACGAGGCGGAGCTGCTGGTCCTGGGCAGCCGGGCGTTCAGCGGGTTCGGCGGCTTCATGGCCGGATCCGTGGCGCTGGCGACCGTGGCCCATGTGGCGCGGCCCGTGGTCCTCGTACGGGCCGACCAGACTCCGGACGACGAGCACGCGCCGGACGCCGAGGGACGCGCCTCGGCGCGCACGCCGTACCGCGTCGTCGTGGTCGGCGTCGATCCGGCCTCACCGTGCGAGGAGTTGCTGAACTTCGCCTTCGAGAGCGCGGCGCTGCGATCCGCCGCGCTGCGCGTGGTGCACGGCTGGCGCCTGCCGTACGTGCCCGCCGCTCTGGAGGCCAAGGCGCGCCGGGAGGTGGGGGCAGCCGCCGAGCGGACGCTCGGCGTGGTGCTCGCGCCGTGGCGGGAGAAGTTCCCCACGGTCGAGGTCCACGAGATGGTCGAGGAGGGACGTCCGGCACAACTGCTCCTCCAGGTCACCGAGGACGCCGGTCTGCTGGCCGTCGGCCGCAGGATCCGCCCGTCCCGGATCGGCACCCACACCGGGCCGATCGCGCACGCCGTGATGCACCACGTCCGCTGCCCCGTCGTCATCGTCCCGCACGCATGAGCCACCACCCGGGGTGAGCGTCCCTCCCGGTCCGATCACAGGGCGCCGGACCGGGAGGGACCCCGACCTGTCCGGGCCCGCGCGCAGGACGAGTGACCTGGGGAGCCCCCGCTCCCCCATCGCCACGACCGATCCGGAACCCGCTCACCAGGAGGGTGCCGTGTTCCAGGTACGTATTCACGGCCGCGGCGGTCAGGGTGCCGTCACGGCCGCGGAGTTGTTGTCGGTGGCGGCCTTCCTGGAAGGCCGCCACGCACAGGCGTTCCCGAGTTTCGGCTCGGAGCGCACCGGGGCGCCCGTCATGGCGTTCTGCCGGATCGACGACCGGCCGATCCGGGTCCGTGAGCCCGTCACGCTGCCCGACGCCCTGGTGATCCAGGACGCGACGCTGCTGCACCAGGTCAACGTCCTCGAAGGGCTCCGCCCCGGTGGCGCGGTCCTGATCAACGCGACGCGCGGACCGGACGACCTGGGCCTGGAGACCCTCACGGGCCCGGTGCTCACGGTCCCCGCCACCGCGCTCGCCCTGCGCCACGTCGGCCGCCCGCTGCCCGGCGCCGCCCTGCTCGGCGGTCTGGCCGCGCTCACCGGCTGTGTGACGCTCGACTCCCTCGCGACGGCCGTGCGGGATCGTTTCCCCGGCCGGCTGGGCGTGGCCAACGCCGACGCCGCGCGGGAGGCGTACGAGCACGTCGAGCTCGCGTTGAAGGAGCTGTCCCATGCTCAAGCAGACTGAGGGCTCGCGCGCGGTCGCCGAGACCGTCGCCTACTGCCGCCCCGAGGTGATCGCCGCCTATCCGATCTCGCCGCAGACGCACATCGTGGAGGAGCTCAGCCGGCTGGTGAAGTCCGGCGCGCTCGACCCTTGCGAGTACGTCAACGTCGAGTCGGAGTTCGCGGCGATGTCCTTGTGCATCGGCGCCTCGGCGGCCGGTGCCCGTGCCTATACGGCGACCGCAAGCCAGGGCCTGCTGTACATGGTGGAGGCCCTCTACAACGCGTCCGGGCTCGGGCTGCCGATCGTGATGACGGTGGCGAACCGGGCGATCGGCGCGCCCATCAACATCTGGAACGACCACAGCGACTCCATGTCCCAGCGGGACTCGGGCTGGATCCAGCTCTACGCGCGCGACAACCAGGAGGCCGCCGACCTGCACCCGCAGGCGTTCCGGCTGGCCGAGGAGCTGTCGCTGCCGGTGATGGTGTGCATGGACGGCTTCGTCCTCACCCACGCCTGGGAGCGGATCGAGGTGCCCGAGCAGGCGCAGGTGGACGCGTTCCTGCCGCCGTACGAGCCCCGCCAGGTCCTCGACCCCGGCGAGCCGGTGTCGATCGGCGCGATGGTCGGTCCCGAGGCCTTCACCGAGGTGCGGTATCTGGCGCACGCCAAGCAGATGCAGGCGCTGGAAGCCATCCCGGACATCGCACGGGAGTTCCGTGAGGCGTTCGGGCGGGACTCCGGCGGGCTGGTCCATCCCTACCGCTGCGAGTTCGCCGACACCGTCGTGGTGGCCCTCGGCTCGGTGCTGGGCACGGTGTGCGACGTCGTCGACGAGATGCGGGCAGCGGGGGTGCGGATCGGGGTGCTGGGGATCACCTCCTTCCGGCCATTCCCGCTGGAGGAGGTACGCACCGTCCTCGGGAACGCCCGCCGGGTGGTCGTACTGGAAAGGGCGTTGGCAGTCGGCGTCGGCGGGATCGTCGCGCAGAACGTGCGCACCGCGCTGTCCGGGATCCGGCTCGACGGCCACACCGTGATCGCCGGTCTGGGTGGGCGCCCGGTCACCAAGGCGTCGCTGCACCGGCTGTTCGCCGACGCGGTGGCCGGGCGGCTGGGCCAACTGACGTTCCTGGACCTCGACCACGACCTCGTGGCACGGGAGTTGGACCGGATGGCGCGGACCAGGCGGTCCGGGCCGTCGGCGGAGAACATCCTCCGCGACCTGGGGAGCAACCGATGAGCGGCACACAGCAGATCAGGTTCTACCAAGTCGGCAGCTTCGCCGCCGGCAACCGGCTGCTGGGCCCCGAGGCGCAGTCCGACCAGGCCGACCCGGGCCGTTCCAACGCGCTCACCTCGGGCCACCGCGCCTGCCAGGGCTGCGGCGAGGCGCTCGGCGCCCGCTACGTCCTGGACGCGGCCCAGCGCGCGACGGGCGGCCAGGTGATCGCCGTCAACGCCACCGGCTGCCTGGAGGTGTTCTCCACGCCGTACCCGGAGACCTCCTGGCAACTGCCCTGGCTGCACTCCCTGTTCGGCAACGCGCCCGCCGTCGCCGCCGGGGTCACCGCCGCACTGCGCGCCAAGGGCCGCACCGACATACGGGTGGTCGGACAGGGCGGCGACGGCGGCTCCGTCGACATCGGGCTCGGCTGTCTGTCCGGCATGTTCGAGCGTAACGACGACGTTCTGTACGTCTGTTACGACAACGAGGCGTACATGAACACCGGCGTGCAGCGCTCCGGGGCCACTCCCCCGACCGCGCGCACGGCCACCACCCAGGCGGTCGGCGAGGAGCCCGGCGCGCCCTTCGGACAGGGCAAGAACCTGCCGTTGATCGCGATGGCGCACGAGATCCCCTACGTCGCCACGGCCACCGTGGCCGGCCTGCGCGACCTGGAGGCGAAGGTGCACCGGGCGATGGGGATCCGCGGGGCCCGCTATCTGCATGTCCTGGTGCCCTGTCCGCTGGGCTGGGGAACGGCGTCCTGCGACACCGTGCGGATCGCCCGGCTCGCCGAACAGAGCGGTCTCTTCCCGGTGTTCGAGGCCGTCGACGGCGAGGTCACCGACGTGACGCCGATCCGGCGGCGGGTACCGGTCGAGGAGTACCTGCGTCCGCAGAAGCGGTACGCGCACCTCTTCGAGCCGGAGGTCCGCACCGATGTCATCGCCCGCCTCCAGCGGGCCGCCGACCGCAACATCGCCCGCTTCGGGCTGCTGGCGGAGGAGAACGTGTCATGAACGACCGTGTCATGAGGGACAAGCCGTTCGCGATCACCCTGGACGTGGGCTCCAGCCTGGCCAACCGGACCGGCGCCTGGCGCACCGAACGCCCCGAGTACGTCCACCGGCTGCCGCCGTGCAACCAGGCGTGCCCAGCCGGCGAGAACATCCAGCAGTGGCTGTTCCACGCCGAGAGCGGCGACTACGAGGCCGCCTGGCGGCAGTTGATGCGGGACAACCCGCTGCCCGCCGTCATGGGCCGGATCTGCTACCACCCCTGCGAGACCGCCTGCAACCGCGTCCAGGTCGACAACGCCGTCGGCATCAACGCCGTCGAGCGCTTCCTCGGTGACAAGGCCATCGAGGGGGGCTGGACGATCGAGGCCCCGACGGCTGGCTCCGGCAAGCGGGTGCTGGTCGTCGGCAGCGGGCCCGCCGGACTGTCGGCCGCCTACCATCTGCGGCTGCTCGGCCACGAGGTGACGATCCGGGAGGCACAGGAGCGCCCGGGCGGCATGATGCGCTACGGCATCCCGCGCTACCGGCTGCCCCGCGAGGTCCTCGACGCCGAGATCGACCGCGTCCTGGCGCTGGGCATCGCCCTGGAGTGCGGCACCCGGGTCGACGACGTGCTCGCCGCGCAACGGGACGGCGGCTTCGACGCGGTGTTCCTGGCGGTTGGCGCGGGCATCGGCCGGCGTACCTACATCCCGGCCGGGGACAGCGCCCGCATCCTCGACGCGGTCGCGCTGCTGGGCAGCATGGAGGGCGAGGTCCCGCCGCTGCTGGGCCGCAGGGTCGCCGTCTACGGCGGCGGGAACACGGCGATGGACGCCGCCCGCACCGCCCGCAGGCTGGGCGCGACCGACGCCGTGGTCGTCTACCGGCGCACCCGGGACCGGATGCCCGCGCATGACGAGGAGGTCGAGGAGGCCCTGGAGGAGGGCGTCCGGATGAAGTGGCTCTCCACCGTCAAAGACGCCGACGGCGCCCGTCTCACCATCGAGCGGATGGAGCTCGACGACACCGGCTTCCCGCAGCCCACGGGCGAGTTCGAGGAGCTGGACACCGACGCGCTGGTGCTCGCGCTGGGCCAGGACTCCGATCTGTCGCTGCTCCGGGATGTGCCCGAACTGGCCGTGGAGCACGGCATGGTGCGGGTCGCGGAGGGCCTCATGACCGGTCACCGGGGCATCTTCGCCGGCGGCGACATGGTGCCCTCCGAGCGCACGGCCACCGTGGCCGTCGGGCACGGCAAGAAAGCGGCCCGGCACATCGACGCCTACCTGCGCGGGACGTCGTACACCCCGGATCCCAAACACGCGCCCGCGGACTTCGAACGGCTCAACCCCTGGTACTACGCCGACGCGCCCGCCTCGGTACGGCCCCGGCTCGAACTGGCCCGCCGCGTCTCCACGTTCGACGAGGTGGTGCTGGGGCTCGACGAGTCGACGGCCCTGTTCGAGGCCAGGCGCTGCATGTCCTGCGGCAACTGCTTCGAGTGCGACAACTGCTACGGCGTCTGCCCCGACAACGCCATCACCAAGCTCGGCCCCGGCAGGGGCTTCGCGATCGACCTGGACTACTGCAAGGGGTGCGGGCTGTGCGCGGCCGAGTGTCCGGCCGGGGCGATCCTGATGGTGCCGGAGGAGTGACCCGTCTTGCCGACAGCCCGGCACACCGACGGGGCGCCACCCCGGTCGTCGCGGTGGCGCCCCGGTCCGGGACGGTGTGGTGCTCACAGCATCCAGCGGTTCTTGCTGACGAACGGCAGCCTGGCCCAGGCCTTGCCCAGCCCCCAGACCGCGCCGGCACCCGCGACCGCCAGGGCGATCAGCACGACGGCGTAGACGACGTGGTACTCGGCGAACGGGTTGGTCGACATGCTCGGCGACCCGTCGGACAGGTGCTTGGCCGGCGGCCACTCCGCGACCCACATCAGCGCCATCATCAGCGTGCCGGCGACCGCGGCGAGCCGCAGCCCGATGCCGAGGATCAGCGCGACGCCGATGCCGAGCAGGCCCAGCATGAACAGCCAGTCCGCCCAGGCGTCCCCGGCCCAGTCGTGGAAAGTCGACTCCATCGGGCCGGCCGCCACACCGCTGAGGAAGCCCTTGGTGGGCGAACCGCCGTCGATCCAGCCGTTGCCGGACTGGGTCGCGTAGCCGAACCCGAACGTCTTGTCCAGGAACGCCCACAGGAACACGAAGCCGGTCAGCAGGCGCAGCCCGGCGAACACGTACGCGCGGGTCGCCACGCTCGCGGCGGCCGTCTCGACGGCCGTCGTGTCGACCGCTGCGGTCTTGCGCCGGGACGGGAGGTGGAATCCCAGGTGCCGGTGCGAGTGGTCTTGAACAGCCATGGTGCTCATCCCTTCCAGAGGATCACACGGGGGTCTTGCCGGATCTCGTTGCGTTCTCAATGTCCCGCGGCAGGCCCGGGGATCGCAGGGGCTGCGAGCCCCGGGCCGTGGGGCCGAACGGCCCTGCTTGCGGGCCCGTTCAGCCGTCCCAGGTCCAGTCGGCGACCTCGGGCAGGTCCGTGCCGTGGTCGCGGATCCAGGCATGGTGGCGCAGCCGGGCGTCCTGCATCTCCTGCCGTACGGCCGCCGCGTGCACCGCGAGGCCGGGGACGCGGTCGATGACGTCCATGACGAGGCGGTAGCGGTCGAGGTCGTTGCGGACGACCATGTCGAACGGCGTGGTCGTGGTGCCGAACTCCTTGTAGCCGCGGACGTGCAGGTGCTGGTGGCCCGTGCGGCGGTAGGCCAGGCGGTGGATCAGCCAGGGGTAGGGGGTCGAAGACGCTGGGCGTGGTGCGCCTTACCACCCTGCTCTCTCCTCCCGGGTGCCCGACAGGGCCGACCGGGCCACCTCCTGAGGCCGCTGTCGGTCAGCGGGTCGGTTCGATCGCCACGACGGCAGCCGACCGGTCGGTCCCGCCCCGCCACGCCGCGCCGCACCCCGCCCTCCATCGCCCCCCCGACAGGGTCGACAGCACCTCTCCCCCGTCCCGTTCGGCCCTGTTGCGAGTGGACCTCATGGGGCCGATGGTCCCCACTGGTCGGGCCGATGGTCCCTGATCCGCCCCGCACGGCGCCATGCGACCGGAACACGACCGGATGCCTGATACACAGAAACCCGCCGCCCTTCGCGACGCGGCCCCTTCCCTCTGACCCCTGCCCGGGAGGCCTCATGCTGTCCGCTGATTCCGCCGCCGTGGTGCGAGCCACGCTGCCCGCCGTGGCCGGTGCTCTCGACGAGATCACCACCCGCTTCTACGGCGCCATGTTCCGGGACCGCCCGGAGCTGCTGGACGGCATGTTCAACCGCGGCAACCAGGCCAGCGGCGCCCAACGGCAGGCCCTGGCCGGCTCGATCGCCGCCTTCGCGACCACGCTGCTGGAGCACCCGGACACCAGGCCCGACGCGCTGCTGAGCCGTATCGCGCACAAGCACACCGCGGTGGGCGTCACCGAGGACCAGTACACGATCGTGCACAAGTACCTGTTCGCCGCGATAGCCGAGGTCCTGGGCGACGCGGTCACCCCGGACGTGGCAGCCGCGTGGGACGAGGTGTACTGGCTGATGGCGGGCGCCCTCATCGCCCGCGAGGCCCGCCTCTACCAGGACGCGGACGTCCGGCCCGGCGAGGTCTGGCGGCCGTGGACCGTCGTCGAGCGCCGCGCCGAGACCCCGGACGTGGTGTCCTTCCTGCTCCGCCCGGCCGACGGCGAGCCGGCACCCCGCGCCCGGGCGGGCCAGTACGTCAGCGTGCGCGTCCGGATGTCCGACGGGGTGCACCAGCTGCGCCAGTACACCCTGTCCTCGGACCCGGGCGGCGAGCTGCGGCGCATCACCGTCAAACGCGTCGCCGCCACGGCCGACACGCCCGAGGGCGAGGTCTCCGGCCTGCTCCACGACCAGGTCCGCGAGGGCGACGAGCTGACCCTGTCCGCGCCGTTCGGCGACGTCGTCCTCGACGACCCGGCCGACGCCACGGCACCCGTCGTCCTGGTCTCGGCGGGCATCGGCTGCACCCCCATGACGGGCATGCTCGCCCACCTGGCCGCCCTGGACACGGCCCGCCCGGTACTGCTCCTGCACGCCGACCGCTCCCCCGCCGACCACGCCCTGCGCGCCGAGACCCGCTCCCTCGTCGAGCGGCTGCCGCACGCCCGCGCCCTGTTCTGGTACGAGCGGCCCGGCGCGGAGGAACCCGACGCCGGCGAAGGTCTGATGGACCTCGACGGGGTCGAACTCCCCCACGACGCCACGGTGTTCCTGTGCGGCCCGCTGCCCTTCATGCGGCACGCGCGCGGACAGCTGCTGCGCGCGGGCATCCCGGCACGCGCCATCCGCTACGAGGTCTTCGGCCCCGACCTGTGGCTGCCGGCCACTGACTCCTGATCGCCAGGGACCTACAGCCGGTGGAGTCCCTGGCGCGCCGAGCTCTCCCCGTGAGTGCGGCACGTACCGTTGGCCTCGGATTCCCCCGGTCCCGGCGAAGAAGCGAGGCGGCATGGCCGACACGGCGAAGGCGAAACTGTCCCGCAAGGTCTACGAGCGTGAACTGCTGCGCTTGCAGACGGAGTTGGTCAAGCTCCAGGAGTGGGTGCGAACGGAGGGCGCCCGGCTCGTCGTGGTCTTCGAGGGCCGGGACGCGGCCGGCAAGGGCGGCACCATCAAGCGGGTCGCCGAGCATCTCAACCCGCGCGTCGCCCGGATCGCCGCGCTGCCCAAGCCGACCGAACGCGAGCGCACCCAGTGGTACTTCCAGCGCTATGTCGAGCATCTGCCGGCCGCCGGGGAGATCGTGCTGTTCGACCGCTCCTGGTACAACCGGGCGGGCGTCGAGCACGTGATGGGCTTCTGCACCAAGGAGGAGTACCAGCTGTTCCTGCGCCAGTGCCCGGTCTTCGAGCGGATGCTGGTCGAGGACGGGATCCTGTTGCGCAAGTACTGGTTCTCGGTGAGCGACACCGAGCAGCAGGAGCGGTTCCGGCGCCGCCTGGAGGATCCGCTGCGGCGCTGGAAGCTGTCCCCGATGGACCTGGAGTCCATCAGCCGCTGGGAGGCGTACTCGCGCGCCAAGGACGAGATGCTGGTGCACACCGATGTCGTCGAGGCGCCCTGGTACGTCGTGGAGAGCGACGACAAGAAGCGCGCCCGGCTGAACACGATCGCCCATCTGCTGGACTCGGTGCCCTACCACGAGGTACCGCCGCCGGTCCTGGAGCTGCCGAAGCGGCCGGCGCCCACCGGCTACGAGCGCCTGCCACGGGACCTCCAGACCTACGTCCCGGATCACGCGGCGAGCCTCTGACCCATACCCGATCGGCCCCGGTGCCAGGGCCGGGTGGCCCATGGCCGGGCCGGGTGCCGGGCGCACACGCTGGAGGTGACAGTCGGCACGCCTTCTCGACGGCACGTGATGCACCGGAGGTACGTCATGAACGCTCCCGCAACGACCAGCATGCCGCGGGCGCTGCCCGCCGAGCACCGCAACCGCCTGCTGCGGGTCGCCCGAGAGGTGTCGTTCCCCGAGGGCGTCCGGCTCTTCGAGGAGGGCGGGCGCGCCGACCGGTTCTGGATCATCCGGACCGGCACGGTCGACCTCGACATGCGCGTCCCCGGCCGCCGGGCCGCCGTCATCGAGTCCCTCGGGCACAACGACCTCATCGGCTGGTCCTGGCTGTACGCCCCGTACGCCTGGCACCTGGGCGCCGGGACCGCCTCGCCGGTGCGAGCCTACGAGTTCGACGCGACCGCCGTACGCGCGCTGTGCCAGGCCGACCCCGAGTTCGGCCGCACCGTGGCCCGCTGGGTCGGCGAGGTCGTCGCCCACCGACTCCAGGCCGCCCGCACCCGGCTGCTCGACCTGTACGCCCCCTACGGCAGCGGAATCCGGGGCTGACCGACCTCACCCACCCGCACGCGCACAGGCCGACCACGACCCGGGCATCCGCGTCCTGGGCACGCACAGGTTCGGGCAGTGCGCGCTCAGTACGCGACATCCCGGTGTGGTCGTGACGCACGGGCGCTGGGATGGCCGCAAGCGTGTCGAGGGGTGGGGGTGGGCGCATGGCCGACTCGGTCAATCCGGGGCCGACAGCGGCCGAGGAACGGTTTCGGGGACTGCTGGAGGCGGCGCCGGACGCGATGGTCATCGTCGACGACTCCGGGACCATCAGGCTCGTCAACGCCCAGACGGAGGCCCTCTTCGGCTACGGCCGTGCCGAACTCCTCGGCCGTCCGGTCGAGTTGCTGATCCCGCACCGCTTCCACGCCCAGCACACCCGCAACCGCGGCGGCTACACCGCCAACCGCCAGGTCCGCCCCATGGGCGCCGGTCTCGACCTGCACGGGTTGCGCAAGGACGGCACGGAGTTCCCGGTGGAGATCAGCCTGAGCCCGCTGGAGACCTCGGACGGGCTGCTCGTGTCCGCCGCCGTCCGGGACGTCAGCGACCGCAAGGCCGCCGAGGCCCGTATCAACGAACTGGCGGCGCTCGTCGAGTCCTCCCAGGACGCGATCCTCGCCAAGACCCTCGACGGCTACATCACCTACTGGAACGCGGCGGCCCAGCGGCTCTACGGCTACGCCGCGGAGGAGGCCATCGGCCGGCACGTGTCGCTGCTCGCGCCGCCCGACCTCCAGGACGACATCAACGCCCTGATGAAGCGGCTGCGGCACGGCGAGAAGGTCGAGCACTTCGAGACGCTACGGGTCACCAGATCCGGCGCCCTGCTGGACGTCGACGTCACGCTGTGGCCGACCAGGGACACCCGCGGCACGGTCGTCGGCGCCTGCGCCATCGTGCGCGACATCAGCGACCGCAAGCGCGCGGAGGCCGAACTGACCGCGCTGTACGAACAGCAGCGGCACATCGCCCTCACCCTCCAGCGCAGTCTGATGGGCACCCCGCCCGCCATACCGGGCCTCGCCACCGCCAGCCGCTACCGTCCCGCGACCCAGGGCGCCGGGGTGGGCGGCGACTGGTTCGACCTCATTCCGCTGGGCGCCGACCGGGTCGGCGTGCTGATCGGTGACGTGATGGGCCGCGGGCTGGAGGCCGCCGCCGTCATGGGCCAGCTGCGTTCGGCGGCGCACGCGCTCGCCAAGACCGGTATGCAGCCGCGCCAGCTCATGCAGGCCCTGGACTCCTGCGTCGCCGACCTCGACGTCCCCGACCAGCTCGTGACCTGCTGCTATCTCGTGATCGCCCCGGACGCCGGCACCGTCACCGCCTGCTCGGCGGGTCATCTGCCGATCCTCGTCGCCCTGGCCGGCGAAGGAATCGACAGTCTCCCCTGCCCCGTCAACGCGCCTCTGGGTGTCGGCGACGTCTACTACGAACAGTCCTGTACGGCCATGCAGCCCGGCGCCACCCTGGTCCTCTACACCGACGGTCTGATCGAGACACCCGGCAGCGACATCGAGGAACGCATCGACGAACTGTCCGTCGTCCTGGAGGAGTTGTTCACCAGCACGCCGCAGCTGGAGAGCGCCGCCGACCGTGTCCTGAGCTGGCTCCTGCCGGACGCCGAGAGCCACAACGACGACGTCACCCTGCTGCTGGCCCGGCTGCCCGACGGACCGCTGGCGTCCCTGAGGATCGAGCTTCCGGCCCTGCCGTCCTCCGTGCCCGAGGGCCGCGCGTTCCTGCACAAGTCGCTGGCCTCCTGGGACTGCGACACCTGCGCGGACGAGGCGCTCCTGCTTCTGTCGGAGATCCTCACCAACGCCGTACTGCACGCCGACGGCCCCATCGGCCTGCATGTGCACCGCACCGCCACGGACCTCACCGTCGAGGTCGGCGACCGCAGTCCGCAACTCCCCCAGCCCCGTACAGCGGCCGAGGACGCCGAGTCCGGCCGCGGCCTGCTCCTGGTCCGCACCCTCGCCGGCGACTGGGGCGTTCGGCCCGCCGACGAGGGAAAGACCACCTGGTTCACCCTGCGCCTGTGAGGCTGCGAGAGGGTGCGTCGGCTGTCGTGGCGACTACCGTTCCCTCTCCGGCAGCGGCACCCGCCACACCAGGCTGCTGCCTCCGCCCTCGGGGGTGCGGATCTCGAAGGTCCCGCCCAGCTGCCGGGCCCGCTCGGCCATGTTGGCCAGTCCGCTGCGCCGCCCGTGGGACGGGATGCCCACGCCGTTGTCGGCCACCGTCAGCCGCACTTCGCGGCCGTCCGTCGCCAGCGCCACCTCGGCGCGCTCGGCGTGCGCGTGGCGGGCGATGTTGGTCAGGCCCTCGGAGAGCACCGCCACCACGTGGTCGGCGATCTCCCGCGGCACGTCGGTGTCGATCAGGCCCTCCATGCGGACGCTGGGCGCGAATCCCAGCACGGGTGCCGCCTCGCCCGCCAGGCGTACGACACGGGCGCGCAGCCCGGATCCGCTCGCGCCGTCGCGGGCCCGCAGGCCGAAGATGGTCGAGCGAATGATCTTGATGGTCTCGTCCAGGTCGTCCACCGCCCGGGCGACCCGCTCGGAGGCCTCCTGGTGGTCGATGAAACGGCCCGCGCTCTGGAGCGTCATGCCGGTCGCGAACAGCCGCTGGATGGCCAGATCGTGCAGGTCACGGGCGATCCGGTCGCGATCCTGGAGCACCGCGATCTCCTCGGCGTCCTGACGCCGCTCGGCCAGTTCCAAGGCGATCGCGGCCTGCGCGGCGAAGCCCTGGAGCGGCTCGGTCTCCTTCTCGGAGAACACCGGCCGCCCCGCCTCCCGCACCAGCAGCAGCACGCCTCGTACCCCCTCACCCGTCCCGAAGGGGACGGCCGCGGCGGCGCCCAGTCCGGTGAAGCGCGGTGCCGCGGACGACACCCGCTCGTCCCGCGAGATATCCGCGCTGGTGACCAGGGCGGCCCCGGCGAAGGCCCGGCCGATCAGGCTCTCCCGCACGGGCAGCACGAGCCCGCGGTGCGCCTCGGCGTCCACCCCGATGGCCAGTTCCACGCCCAGCGAGTCGGTGTCCTCCAGGGGCATCGCGATCACCGCGAGGGCGGCGCCGGTGATCTCGCGGGCCCGCTCGGCGATCAGTGCGAGAGCCGCGCCGCGCTCGCTGCCGGACATCAGTCCGTGGGTGATCTCCGCGGTGGCCCGCAGCCAGCGCTCCCGCAGCCGGGACTCCTCGTACAGCCGGGCGTTGTCGATGGCCACACCGGCCGCGACGGCGAGGGTCGACAGTACGGACTCGTCCTCCTCGTCGAACTGCGCCCCACCCCGCTTCTCGGTCAGGTACAGGTTGCCGAAGACCTGGTCGCGCACCCGGATCGGGACGCCGAGGAACGTGTTCATCGGCGGATGGTGGCGCGGGAAGCCGTACGAGGCCGGGTGGTCGGAGATCTTCGCCAGCCGCAGCGGCTCCGGGTTGCCGATGAGTTCGCCGAGGATGCCGTGGCCCTCGGGGAAGTGACCGATCCGCGCGATCTGCTCCTCGTCCACTCCGACGGTGTGGAAGGCCGACAGGCGCCTGCCGTCCGAGCCGATCACGCCCAGGGCCGCGTACTCCGCGTCGACCAGCACCGCGGCGGCCTCGACGATGCTGTGCAGCGCCTGTTCCAGTTCGAGTTCCCGGCCCACCGAGAGCACCGCCTCCAGGAGACTGTGCACCCGGTCGCGAGTGCCACGGGCCGCGTCCAGCCGGGCCTGAAGCTCCTCCAGCAGTTCGTCCAGCTTCAGCTGCGGCAGCCGTACACGGGCCTGACCGGCCTGCTCATGGCTTCCCACCCGGTACTCCTCCACGTCTCCTCGACACCGCCTTGACCTGTCCGGTCAGTGTCAAGGTAACGTCCGGCGCGCCGGGCCGACGTGTACGGCGAGAGCGGGCGGCAGCCGGCCGTCCGCGTCAGCGTCCCTGCCGCCGCAGCTTGTCCTGGGCCTGGGTGGCGATGACCGCGGCCTGGATCCGCCGCTCCACCCCGAGCTTGGCGAGCAGGCGGGAGATGTGGTTCTTGACCGTCTTCTCCGCGAGGAACAACCGCTGCCCGATCTGCCGGTTCGTCAGTCCCTCGCCGATCAGCGCCAGGATCTCCCGCTCCCGGTCCGTCAGCCCGGGCAGGGTCTGCGGCTCCTCCTCCTTGACCTGATCGTCGCGCAGCCGCGCCATCAGCCGGGTGGCGGCGCTGGGGTCGAGCAGGGACTGACCCGCCGCCACCGTCCGCACCGCCGTCACGAGATCCGATCCCCGGATCTGCTTCAGCACATACCCGGACGCCCCCGCCATGATCGAGTCCAGCAGGGCCTCCTCGTCGTCGAACGAGGTCAGCATCAGACAGGCCAGCTCCGGCATCCGGGAGCGCAGCTCACGGCAGACCGTCACGCCGTCGCCGTCCGGGAGGCGCACGTCCAGCACCGCCACGTCGGGACGCAGCGCGGGGACCCGTGCCAGGGCCTGCTCCGCGTTCGCCGCCTCGCCGACCACCGTGATGCCGGGCTCGTCGTTCAGCAGATCGTGCACACCCCGTCGTACGACCTCGTGGTCGTCCAGCAGGAAGACCCGGATCGGGCCACCGCCACCAGGCTGCTCACCAGCCGTCATGAAACGCTCCTCGTCATCCCCGCGAACGCGCTGTCCTTTTGATCCTTCACGCTTCAGGGCCTTTGGCCCAGGGCCGAACGGCCCTAGCGGCACCGGTTCACGCGGGCGTCCAATGATCCGATCGGACACGGCCGCGTGAGGGGCACCTCACCGTTCGTCCGCCACCAGCACACAGGAAGCCCGCCATGGCTCTCGACAACATACGACCGGCGGCCCCCGGGGCCCGCCGACGCGTCGACCTCGACACCGCCGAGGCACTGCGGCTGCTGGCCAGTGTGCCGTTCGGGCGGATCGTCTTCACCCGGCGGGCTCTGCCGACGATCCGCCCGGTCAACCACGTGCTGGACGCCGGTTCGGTCGTCATCCGCACCCACGACGGCGCGTCCCTGACCGCGCGGACCCGGCAGGCGGGCGATCCGGGCGTGGTCGTGGCGTACGAGGCGGACGCGATCGACCCGGACACCCGTCTCGGTTGGAGCGTGGTCGTCACCGGCTACGCGCATCTCGTGACCGACCCCCACGAACTGGCCCGCTACCGGGCACTCCTCGAGCCCTGGGTGGGACAGGCCATGGACTACACGGTCCGTATCCGCCCCGATCTGGTCACCGGGGTCAGGCTGGCACCTGCCGAGTAGCGGGCGGTTCGTCGAAGAGCCCGAGTTCGTCCTCGGTAGGTGCCTCGAAGATCTTCGCGTACTCATCGAGCATCTCGCGGGTGACCGGGGCTGTTCCCCTTCCACCCGCCGCGTGGCGGAACTCGAGACGACGGGCGAGTTCGTCGAGCGGCGCCGAGAGATGGTGCAGCTCCACGGGAACGCCGAGGGCACGCGCGCCCACGCGTTTCTCGTCCCGCTCGGCACGTGCCCAGAAGCCGAACTCCAGGACGACCGTCTGTCCGAGCCGCAACAGTTCCTGGGCGTGCTCCCAGAACCGTCTCTCGAGGCGGTCACGCATCACTTCGTCGAACAGGTCGACGCCGAGATCCGCCAGCCACTCGTCCGGACACAGACGCACCGCAGGCACGGCGCTCGCCAGACGTCTGGCCAGCGTCGTCTTCCCGGATCCGGGAAGACCGCACAGGAGGATCAGCCTCGGTTCGGTCCTCGCGTCCACCAACTGCCTCCACAGCGCCTCGCGATCATCACCAGCGTAGACGCCCCGGACGTCACGTCCGGGGCGTCGGGCCGCGGTGGCCGCTTTCCTTTACACCGCGGCGATGCCCTCCATCCCGGACTCGGCGAAGGAGGGCAGACCTGTGGCGGTGGTGACCTTGGTGAGGGCACCGTCGTGGCCGACGCGGAAGCCGTCGACCGTTCCGGAGAGGGCGTTCTGGACGTACAGGAACTTCGCGTCCGGTGTCACCGCGAGATCGATGACCCCCTGGGACATGGCCGACGGAGGCGTGGCGATGCCGAGGGAGTTCGTGAGGGCAAGGCTGCCGTGGGCGTCGGTGCGGTAGCCGGTGACGGTGGAGTTCGCGGTGTTGCCCCCGTAGAAGAAGTCACCGGCGCGCTCCAGCCAGCACAGGGTGTCCTGACCGTTGGGCAGCGGCGCTTGTACGGTCTTGAGGCGGCCGTCACGGCGTACCCGGTACGTGGTGACGGTGGAGTTCTTGGCCTCGGCCACCAGCATGCGGCCCCGCCGGTCGAAGGTGATCGCGAAGGGGACCTCGCCGGCGGAGCGGTTGAGCACGGCGTGGCGGGCCGGGCGTCCGTCGCGCCGTACGGGGAAGACCTCGACGGTGTTCGCGGACTTGGTGGTCACCGCGAGGGCCCGGCCGTCCGGGGTGAAGGCGACCTGGCCGGGTGAGCTGCTGAACAGCGGCACCCGGTCGTTGGCCAGTCCGAGCGAGCGGTGGGAGCCGTGCAGCGGCTTCAGTCCCCTGGCGGTGATCCGGAAGCCCTGGACACTGCCGGCGCCACCCGCGTTCATGACGTAGGCGAGGTTTCCGTGCACCGCGATGGAGGCGGGGAAGTCCCCGCCGGAGTCCACGACCTGACGCTGTATCAGCTTTCGGCCGCGGACCTGGAAGGAGGTCACGGTGCCGCTGCCCGCGTTCACGGCCAGCAGCAGGCTAGAGGCCTTGTCGTAGACGAGGGAGCCCTGGGAGGCCAGTGAATCGGTGGGCGCGTCGACCTGGTCGCCTCCCCTGCCGCCGGTGGCGTAGCGGCCGGCCGCGCTCAGGGTGCCGTCGTCGCCGCGCTCGAAGACGTGGATGGTGTTGCCGTCCAGTTCGTTGCCCTGTACGAAGACCGCGTGATCGGCTCCGGCCCGCTGCGCGGTCCGGCCGCCCGGCTCGTGCGCGGAGGCGACGGTCACCGTCGCGACGGCGGCTGCCACGGCGACGACCGCGGCACCGGCGCCGAGCAGTCTGACTTGTAACGACGACCTGCGCCTGGTGTGCCTGCTCATACGTTGCTCTCCTCGGACCTCGTACAGCCACCGGTCGGTGGCGGACGAGACCAGAGTTGGCCATGGGGCGGGCGAGGTGAACGGGTTTCGCGTCCGCGTCAGGGTCTCGTAAGAAGTGCGGTCGCCCCAGGCTGTGTTGACCCCCACCCCGCGGGGCGGTCTCCGCGAAGGTGAGGGCGTCGGGTACGGCCGGTGGGGTCAGTCGCGGCTGCGGTGCGCGGTGAGCTGGGCGGTCAGGAGGTGGGAGTCGAGCAGGGCGATGTCGGCCGTGCGGGCGGCTTTGGCGTAGCCGGTGAGCATGCGTTTGGTCAGGACGAGCGCCTCCGGGGAGCGGCGGGTGAGGGGTCTGGTCCAGGCGGCGATGGTGTCGTCCAACCGGTCGAGGGGGGCGACCTTGTGCAGGAGGCCCAGTCGGTGGGCGGTGTCCGCGTCGAAGACCTCGCAGGTGAGCATGAGTTCGCGGATCCTCGCGACGCCGACCTCCGAGATCAGCCTACCCATGCCGCCGCCCCAGGCGGGTGCGAGGCCGACGCCGACCTCGGGCATGCGGAAGCGGCAGGTGTCCGAGCCGGCGCGCAGATCGCAGTAGGCGGCGAGGGCGAGGCCGGCGCCGACGACCTTGCCGTGGAGGCGGGCGACGGTGACGGCGTGGGTGTTCTCCAGTGCCTGGCACAGACGGTGGGCCTTGTCCGCGATACGGCGCGTCGTGGCTCCGGTCGGGTCCGCGGCGAGGGCGTCCTGGTACTCCAGGCGGTCGGCGCCCAGACAGAAGTCGTCGCCCATGGAGGACAGGACCAGGATGCGGATGTCGGGGCGTTCGTGGAGGTCGTCGAGGAGGGCGATGAGTTCGTCCAGGACGGCGGCGCCCAGTGTGTCGTCGGGCAGTTCGACGTGGAGGACCGGGCCGTTCTGTGCGACGGCTATCGGTTTGTTGGGGGATATGGCGGGGACGGGCGGGGCGGCAGGGGCGGGGGCGGTGGGGTTCATGCGGGGGCGACATCCAGATTCAGCAGGCGCCGGAACGCCACCCGGGGCGCCCAGGAGGGGCGGCGGACCAGGGTGAGGCGCGGCAGGCGGGTGATCGTCTGACGGAGCAGGGTCTGGGCCTCCAGCCGGGCCAGGGGCGCCCCGAGGCAATAGTGGATGCCTCCGCTGAAGGAGAGGTGGGTGGGCTTGCGGTGCGGGTCGAACACCTCGGGGCTGCTGAAGCGGGCGGGGTCCCGGTGGGCGGCACCGATCATGAGGTGGACCATCTCGTCCGCGCGGACCTCGACGTCATCCAGGAGGCAGTCCTGGGCGGCGATCCTGCTGATCACATGGGTCGGAGGGTCGTAGCGCAGGGCCTCCTCCACGAACGCGGGCACCAGGTCGGGGTCTTCGGCGAGGAGAGTCCAGCGGTCGGGGTCCTCGACGAGCAGGAGGGTCATGGTCGACAGCAGGGTGGAGGTCGTCTCCAGGGCCGCGAGCAGGACGAACAGGGCGAGGAAGTAGACGGCCTCGTCGGCCTTGTCCTGATCCGGTTCCAGGGCGTCCCAGCTGCGTATCCACCGGGACACGGGGTCCTCGCCGGGGTGGGCGCGCCGGTCGCGCACCAGGGCGAGGAAGTAGGCCCGCAGTTCCGCCATGGCGGCGTCCGACCGGGCCAACTGGCTGGCCGAGGGCAGGAGTTCCTGGGTGAAGACCTGGTCGTGGGTCAGTTCGCGCAGCCGCGGCCAGTCCGCGCTCGGCAATCCGAGCCAGTCGCCGATGGTGGCGACGGGGAGTTCCTCGCCGACCAGGGCGGCGAAGTCCGCCTCCCCGGCGTGGAGTCGCTCTTCCAGCGTGTCGAGGAGCCGGTCGACCACCTGGCTCGCCCGCCGGCCGATCTGTTCGATGGTGCTGCGGTCGAAGTTGCCGGCCGACCGGCGCACCCGGGTGTGCTCCGGGGGGTTGAGCGCCGGCAGGGTGCGGCTGATCTCACGGGCGGAGGGGGCGCTCCAACGTGTGCGCGCCCCCTGACGTTCTCGCCAGCGCGTGTCCGGTTCGAGCCAGGCGCTGCTGCGCAGTATCTGGTCACAGGTGCCGTAGCCGGTGACGAGGAAGCCGCCCCAGGGGGCGGGGCTGACGGAGCCCCGCGCCTGGAGTTCGGTGTAGAGGGGGAAGGGATCGGCCTGTCCGTCAGGCTTACGCAGACGGGAGAACAGGGAGACGGTGGCGCGACGGTTGAATGACCGAGCCGTGGCAGTGCCCACGATGGCGGCCCCTTTCTAGGATCAGCCGCCATACGTACCCGTGGGGTGTTTGAACCATCCAATAACACTGTGTTCTCACAGCGTTACCTACGTCACTCGCCCCTCACCCACGCGCGGAAGCGGCTGAACAGACCGCCCTTGAGCTGCGATGCGTCCTGCGTCGTCCGCGGAGTCTGGAATGTCTGCGGGGTGGCGGCCGCGGACGGCAGCGTCGTGTCGGCGGTGCGCGGTGCCGCGGGCCGGGAAGCGGCGGCCGAGGGCACGGTGCGCGGGGTGAACCGGATCGGAACGGTCACCAGGGAGCGGCTCCAGGGCGTCGGCACCCAGGCGAGTTCCTTGAAGGGGACGCGCAGTTCGACGTCGGGCAGCCGGTTCAGCAGGGACTCGACGGCCGTGGCCGCGATCATGAAGGCCGGGTCCTTGGCGGGGCAGCCGTGCGGGCCGGCGCCGAAGGCCAGATGGGCCTTGGAGCTGAGCTGTTCGCGGTGCTCGGTCAGCTTGGGGTCGGTGTTGGCCGCCGCGAAGGAGATCAGGACCGGGTCGCCCGCCCGCAGCGTCCGGCCGGCCAGCTCGACGTCCTGAGTGGGGTAGTGGGCCGCGTAGTTGGCGATCGGCGCGTAGTTCCACAGGGTCTGCACGACCGCGTCCTCGATCGGCAGGCCGGAGGGCCAGTCCTCGCTGAGGTACAGCGCACTGCTGGTGCCGATCGCGGCGCCCAGCGGTGCGGTGCCGCCGGAGAGCAGGGTCACCAGCTGGTGCAGCACCTCCTCGTCGGTCAGCCGGGCGGAGTGCACCATCAGGCGGGTGGTGAGGTCCTCGCCGGGCTGGCGGCGCTTGAGGTCGATGAGTTCGGCGAGCGCGCCGCCGAGGATCTCGTCGGCGCCCGCGGTGCCCTGGAAGATGCCGCTGATCCCGGCGATGACCCGGTCACCGATCTCGGGCGGGCAGCCGAACAGGTCGCCGAAGACGAGCAGCGGCAGCGGCTGGGCATAGGCGGCCATCAGCTCGGCCTGGCCGAGGGGTTCGGAGCTGAAGCGGCTGATCAGGTAGTCGGCCGACTGCTGGGTCAGCCGCACGAGCCGGACCTGGTCGACGGTGGCGAGGCTGTCCGTGACCGCCTGGCGCAGCCGCGCGTGGGCGGCGCCGTCGCTGAAGAGCGCGTTGGGGCGGTAGCCCATCATGGGCAGGGCCGGGCTGTCCGCGGGGACGCGCCCTTCGTTCAGCGCGTTCCAGCGGCGCGAGTCGCGCACGAAGGAGGCGGGGTTCTGCAGGATGTACAGGCTCGCGTCGTAACTGGTCACCAGCTCGACCTCGACGTCCGGCGCGATGTCGACCGGCGCGCTGGGCCCCAGCGTGCGCAGGTGGGCGTAGTGGCGCTCGGGGTCGGAGCCGAATTCGGGTCCGTACAGCGGGATGTTGCCGTGGGCGTGGCTACCGGCCGGGATCCCGGTCGTGTCGGATTGCTGATGCATGCCGTGGCTCCTAGCCAAGTATGGACATGAGGTGCTTCACGAGGGTGATGAGTGCCTGGGCCGAGGAGTCCTCGTCGCGGACGTCGCAGTGGACGATGGGGGTCTCCGCGGTGAGGTTGAGCGCCTCACGCACCTCGTCGAGCGGGTAGTCGGGGGTGCCGTCGAAGCGGTTGACGCCGATGGCGTAGGTGAGGCCGAACTGCTCGACCAGGTCCAGGATGGGGAAGCTCTCGTGCAGCCGCTCGGGGTCCACCAGGACCAGTGCGCCCAGCGCGCCCCGGGACAGGCCCTCCCACATCTCCTTGAAGCGTTCCTGTCCGGGCGTGCCGAAGAGGTAGAGGACCAGGGTGTCGCTGAGGGTCAGACGCCCGAAGTCCATGGCCACGGTCGTGGTCGTCTTGTCCGGGGTTCCCGTGAGGTCGTCGAAGCCCTCGCTGGCCTCGGTGATCTCCTCCTCGGTCTGGAGCGGTTCGATCTCGGAGATACTTCCGATGCAGGTCGTCTTCCCTACCCCGAAGTGGCCCACGACGAGGATCTTCACGGAACGGGAGACGGCTGGATCCAGATACACGCGTTACGCTCCGAATCGGGAATTCAGGCCGTCGAGCACGGCGATGAGCAGTTCGCGGTCGACACGTTCGGCACGCGGCGCCGGATTCCTCACGAAGATCAGGTCGTCTTCCGCCATCTGCGCCAGCAGGATGCGCACGATGCCCAGCGGGAGCCGCGTGTAGCCGGACACCTCGGCCACCGACAGGAAGCCGTCGGCGATCAGGTCCATGACCGCGCGGGCTTCCGGGGTGAGGGTGCGGGCCGCGGCCGAGGCACCCTCCTGGGCGGTCACGAGCGTGGTGTGCTCGTACTCGTGGTCCGCGGGCAGCGCACGCCCTTTGGCGATGACGAAGAGCGGCACTAAGGCCGACGTCAGCTCCAGCTCACCGTCCGACTCGTCATGCATGGCCGACCCTCCCTCCCTGCGGCACCTGCCGCGCGACGAGCTTGGGCACCACGTCGCTCAGGCGCGTGGTGAACTCCTCGATGTCGCAGTCGTGTTCGGCGGAGGCCGCCAGGAAGGCGCCGTCGCCGGCCGCGATCAGAAAGATCCATCCGTGCTGGAACTCGATGGCCGTCTGCCGCCACTCGTCGTCCCGCAGTCCGCCCGCGAACGGCGCGGTGGCCCGGCTGTAGGCGTGGATGCCGGTCATGGCCGCGGAGATCGTGTCGGCCATGTCCCTGCCGATGCCGGCGCTGGCCCCGCGGGGCAGCCCCTCCGCGCCGAGCAGCAGGGCGTGCCGGGCGCCGCGCACCGTGCCGATCGCCTCGTCCAGTTCGGGGAGGGCGAATCCCGAACCGCCCTCACCGTCCCGCAGCGCCGCGGCGTCCTCCCCGTAGCGGGCGGCGTCACCGGCGTTCACCCGCGGCGGCGCCGTGAGGTTGTTGCCGAGCCGGGCCACCAGCCGGTGCATACGGAAGGAGATCTGCTGCATGTCGACATCGGGCTCCGCGGCGGCCGCCAGGTAGGCGCCCTGGCCGGCGCCGATCAGGAAGACCCAGCCGTGCGCGAACTCGATGATCGTCTGGTTCCACTGCCGGTCCTGGGAGGGCCCGGCGAAGTGGGCGGTGGCCCGGCTGAGCGACTGCATCCCGGCCATGGCGGCGGAGATGGTCCGCACGTCCTTGTCGGTGAGACCGTCCGTGGAGCCGCGCGGGATGCCGTCCGCGGACAGCACCACGGCGTGCCGGGCCCGGGGGACGTTGTCCACGATGTCCTGGACCATCCACGACATGTCTGAAGTCGTCATGCGTCATCGGACCCTTCGGGCGTCGAGGCGTCGAGGTCACGGCCCGTCAGCGTGCCGCGCTGGAAGGCCCCGAGACCGCCGCCGCGCCTCCTGGGCGTCTGCTCCCCGTCGGCGCCGGCGCCGGCGGAGGGAACGCTGGCGATGGGCGACTTGCGGGCGCCGCGCTTGGGCAGTCCGTGCATCGTGCGCGCGTCGGCGGGCTGGCCCTCCACGGGTCGGATGCTGCTCACCGGCGCCTCGGTGGCCGGCGGCGGGGTCTCCTCCATGGTCCACAGCTCCTCGGGCAGCAGGACGACGGCACGGACGCCGCCGTACCGGGAAACGCCGGTGACATCCACCTTGAAGCCGTACTGACGGGCGATCAGACCGATGACGGGGAAACCGAACTTCGGCTGGGCACCCAGCTGGGCCAGGCGCGGGACGGCGTCGCCGGAGAGCAGCTCGGTCGCCTTCTGCCGGTCCTCGTCGCTCATGCTGACGCCGGCGTCGTCGATGACGATGCACAGGTTCTTCTGCACCCGCTGGAACGTCACCTCGATCGGCGCTTCCGCCTGCGAGAAGCTGGCCGCGTTGTCGAGGAGTTCGGCGACCGCCAGGGCGACCGGTGCGACGGCGGACGCCTTCAGGGCGATACCGCTCGGCTGCATGATCTCGACCCGGTGGAAGTTGCGGATCTGGCTCTGGGCGCTGCGGACCACGTCGTAGACGCTGGCGGGCTGGTTGCGGCGGCCGAGCGGCGCGCCGCACATGACCGCGATGCCCTGGGCCTTGCGGGCCATCTGCGCGTTGGCGTGGTTGACGTCCATCAGGTCGGTGAGGACGCTGTGGCCGCCGTACTTGCGCTGGACCTCGTCCAGCAGTGCCGTCTGCTCGGCGGCGAGGCTCTGGAGGAAGCGGGCGGCGCCCTTGAGGACCGACTTGGTGCTCTCCTCCGCGGCCTGCTCGGCCTCGCGGATGACGGCGTCCTGGTCGCCCCGGACCTTCTCCAGTTCGCGCTGTACCCGGCCGAGTTCGGCGTCGGTGTAACTCAGCCGCTGCCCGAGCGCGGCTTCGGCTTCCTTCTTCCTGACCCCCAGGGCTCTGTTGCGGAGTACGAGTGCCACGACCGCGGCGATGGCTATCGCCGTTGTCGCAACCAAGCACCACAGAAACACGTCTTGAGTCATGGAAACCTTTCTCGGCGCATGGCATGCAGGCGTCGACGGATACGCCTCACGAGGATCCGCAACCCGTCACACGGGGACTGCATGAATGTTGGTGCCAAGAGCGGTCGGGTTTCACACCGGCGCCAGAGCAAAGTGGATCAAGGCCGCAGACGGCGGAATGCTACCACCGTCAACCCAACCGGAAGTGATCCCCCCTCACTTGGACACACCGTCAACAACTCAGCCCACCAAGGCCTGTTGGCGAACCCGCGAGCCCTGGAGCACGGCCTCGGCGGAACCAAGCGGAATGACCGGCGGCCGGACATGTCGTGGCCGCGCACCGCCAGGAAGAAACATGTGACCCACGACACATGACTTGAGTGCATAGCCGAGCGAGGGCCGACGTCTTTCCTAGAGGTGTGAGGTGGGGTCGCGGCACAGGCCGACGTGCTCGCCGGGGAGAGGGGGCATGACCGATGGGGCATTCGCGATCCGACGATTTCGATAGGTTCGTGGCGACTCGGTGGTCGGCGCTGCTCCACCTGGCGCGGTTGCTCACCGGCGGCGACCGGCATCGAGCCGAGGATCTCCTCCAGGAGTCGCTGGTCAAGCTCTGGTTCGCCTGGCCGAAGGTGGGCGGACAGGCGCCGGAGGCGTATGTGCGCAAGGTGCTGGCCCGGGCCGCGGCCCGCTCGGCACGCCGTCGCTGGTGGGGCGAGCGGCCCGTGGAGCAGCTGCCCGACCCGCCCGGGGTCGGCGACGAGATCGCCGCCGTGGACGAACGGACCCGTCTGGAGGCCATGTTGGCCTCGTTGCCGGCACGACAGCGGGCCGCGGTGGTGCTGCGTTACTACCAGGACCTGCCCGAGCAGCACGTCGCGGACGTGCTGAGCTGCCCGTTGGGCACCGCGCGCTCGCTCACGGCACGCGGCGTCGCACGGCTGCGGCGGCTCATGGCCGATGCCGTCGAGCCGGTCGAGTGAAGAAGGAGCCATGGATCACTTCGAGCAGGAGCTGGCCCGCATGCTGCGCGACAGCCACCAGGACACGCCGTACGAGAGCCGGCACCGCCGGCGTCTGCGAGCGGGCGTGCGCGCCCGGCAACGGGCCCGGACCGCCTGGATGGCCGTGGGCTCCGTACTGACCATCACCGGACTGGGAGTCGTACTGATGGTCCTGTCCGGCACGCTCGCCCAGGGCGGCCCGGCCGGTCCCCAGCCCCGCCCCGTCACCTCCGCCGAGTCGGTCTCCGAGCTGCCGACGGCCCGCCCCGCCTCCAGCGCCCACGGGGCGCCGGCACCGGCCAGGCCCTGACTTCCCGCACACGTCGTTCTCCACGCGCAGAAAGCCCACCACGTGATCCCTCAGCACGCGTCCGCCCGCGTCGATGTCGACGAGCCGCACGAGGTGACGCACCGCCGGTCGATCCCCTGGGAGCAGCGGCTGCGCCGCTTCGGATATGTCGGGGGCCCGCGTACGTCCGTACGCGACCGGCTGGTCATGCCGTTCCCCGAACCGGGTGTACGGCTCTGGCAGAAGCTCGGCGTGTCCCCGGCAGCGGCGTATCAACTGGCGCGCTGGTCGGGATGGGGCGGGCCCTTGCTGGTGGCGCTCCTCGCCGGCGTGACGCGCTTCTGGCGCCTGGGCAGCCCGCGGACGGTCGTGTTCGACGAGACGTACTACGCCAAGGACGCCTGGTCCCTGCTGCGACTCGGCTACGAGGGAACCTGGCCGGACCGCAAGATCGCCGACCCGCAGATCCTGGCCGACCCCCAGGTGATCCCGCTCTCCGACGGCGGAGCCTTCGTCGCGCACCCGCCGACGGGCAAGTGGGTGATAGCCCTCGGCGAGTGGATGTTCGGCCTCACGCCGTACGGCTGGCGCTTCATGACGGCGGTCCTCGGGACGCTGTCGGTCCTGATGCTGTGCCGCACAGGCCGCCGCCTGTTCCGCTCGACGGCGCTGGGCTGCCTGGCCGGAGCGCTGATGGCGGTCGACGGGCTGCACTACGTGATGAGCCGCACCGCCCTGCTGGACCTCGTCGTCATGTTCTTCGTGCTGGCGGCGTTCGGCTGTCTGCTCATCGACCGGGACCGGGCCAGGGCCCGGCTCGCGGCAGCCCTGCCGCTCGACGAGGACGGGCGGCCGCGCCCCGACGGCGCCACCGCCGACCACGCCGGTACGGGCATACGGCCGTGGCGGCTCGGGGCCGGCCTCTGCCTCGGGCTGGCGGCCTCGACCAAGTGGAACGGCCTGTACTTCCTCGTCTTCTTCGTGCTCCTCACCCTGCTGTGGGACGTCGGCGCCCGCCGTGTGGCCGGGGCGGACCACCCCTACCGCGCGGTGCTGCGCAAGGACCTCGGCTGGTCGGCCCTGTCCCTGATTCCGGTCGCGGTCGTGACCTATCTGGCGACCTGGACCGGCTGGTTCCTGTCCGACAACGGCTACGGACGCCACTGGGCGGACACCCGCGGCGGTACCTGGTCGTGGATCCCGGCCCCGCTGCGCAGTCTGTGGCACTACGAGCACGACGTCTACCGGTTCAACGTGGGCCTGCACACTCCGCACAAGTACGAGTCGAATCCATGGAGTTGGCTGGTCCAGGGCCGCCCGGTGCTCTTCCACTACGAGTCACCGAAACCCGGGTCGGACGGCTGCCGCACGACGGTCGACTGCTCCCAGGCGATCGTCGCCCTCGGCACCCCACTGCTGTGGTGGGCCGCCTGCTGCGCCCTCGGCTACCTGCTCTACCGCTGGGCACTGCGCCGCGACTGGCGCGCCGGCGCCATCCTGTGCGCGGTGGGCGCCGGCTATCTCCCCTGGTTCCTCTACCAGGACCGCACGATCTTCTCCTTCTACGCGGTCGTCTTCGTGCCGTACCTGTGCCTGGCCGTGACGATGATGATCGGCGCCCTGGCGGGTCCACCGGGAGCGACGGAGATCCGCCGTGTCCGCGGCTCGGTGGCCGCGGGTGTACTGGTCCTGCTGATCGCCTGGAACTTCATCTACTTCTTCCCTGTCTACAGCGGGCAGACGATCCCGTACGTCGACTGGCGCGCCAGGATGTGGCTGGACACCTGGGTCTGAGCCCGCCGGAGCCGGCCGCGACCGCTTCCGTATCGTGGCGCCATGACGGACGAGGCAGAGCCGAAGCTCTTCACCAACCGCTGGGGCGACACGTCGAGGTCGGACCCCGGCGAACCCCGGCCTGCCACGGACGTCTGCTCGTGCATCGACCAGTCCCGGCCGCGTCCACGGGCCAGGGTCGGTTTCCATCCCGAGCGGCAGGACACCACCGCGCCGGGCTGGCGGCGCCTGCTGGAACTCGTCGACGAGGCCGCGGAGGACGGCCGCGAGGAGTTCCGCCCCCTGACCCTGCTCAGCCCCGAGGAACGGCGGCAGGTCATCACCCTGCCGCCGAGCATCGCCAGGCTGACCGCCGTGAAGCACCTCGTCCTCTACGGCAGCAACCTGGTCCGGGTCCCGCCGGAGATCGGCGCCATGACGAGCCTGGAGCAGTTCACCCCGTACACCTCCTACCGCCTGCACTGGTTCCCGTACGAGATCACCCGCTGCCCCAAACTGAGACTCAGCACGGTGAGCACACGCGCGCTCTTCGGCAACTACAAGACCCGGCCGCCTTTTCCCAAGCTCCAGCCCGCCCAGGAGAAGCTGACGGACCTCGACCCGGGGGACCTGGACCCCCGCCGCTGGGGCTCCCCCGCCATCCACAGGTGCAGCGTCTGCGACCGCCCCGTCGAGCAGAGCGGACTCCACCAGGTCTGGCTGTCGCTGCGGGTCGCGACCGATGTCCTGCCCCTCCTGGTCAACGCCTGCTCCTCGGCCTGCGTGTCCGCCCTCCCCGAGGGCGCCGAGGACCACGTCCCCGCACCGCACAAGGGCGGCCGGGTCGAACAGCCGCCGTCCGACTGGGACTGACCGACTCCTTCGACCGGCTCGACCCGTCGCGCGCGGTCGCCTCCGCGTCTACCGTGACGAGGGGGCAGGCGCGTCGAGGCGCACAGCCGACGTAGGGGGACGAGGGATGAAACCGCGGTGGGGGCACGGCGTGGCGGTCGCGGCCGGAGCGGCGACGTTACTGCTCGTGGGATGCAGCAATCCGACGGACTACACCGAGATCGTCACGTTCACCGACGAGCACGGCCGCGTGTGCACCGCGGCGGTGGTCGTGGACCAGGAGCAGAGCGAGGGCGACGACTACGAGATCTCCAGCATCGACTGCGACTATCCGCCACAGGGCCGGTCGCCGGGGCCCACGCGCTACTCGCCGCTGCCGGAGAGGGACGAGGACTGACCGGCCGCGTCCGCCACACGACGGGCGCCGCGCGTGGGATCACCGGCGCGGACCGGGGTGTGGCGGCAGGCCGTACCCCTTGATCGTCACGTGCTCCGGCCGTGCCGTCTCGCGGGCGGCGACTTCTATAGGCTGCTCACGTGGCAGGAACAGAGGACCGGGAGCAGACGGCGGGCGAGACCGCGACCCAGCGGGTCACGCGGGGAGAGGGCCCGGCGGGAGCCGACCTCCAGGCCTTCGCCGTTCAGCTGCGCCGGATGAACGGCGAGATCAACCGCCTCGTGCACGGCTTCGCCGACAACCACGGTCTGCACGCCACCGACGTCCAGGCGCTCGCGGCGATCCTGGACGCCGAGGAGCCCATGACGCCGAGTCGGCTGCGGCAGCACCTCGGGCTGACGTCGGGCGCCGTGAGCGCGTGCGTCGACCGGCTGGAGCGAGCCGGGCACATCCGCCGCGTCCGGGAGAGCGCCGACCGCAGGGTGGTGCACCTGTACTACGCGGCCGACGCCCGGTCGGCGGCCGGGACGTACTTCCGCCCGCTGGCGCAGGCGACCCAGGCGGCCCGGACCCGTTTCACCGAGGACGAGCTGGCGACCGTGCTGCGTTTCCTGGCCGCGATGAACGAGGAGATGTCCGAGCTCAGGCCCTGAGGGGCAGGGCGACCACGGGCCAGTGGGGTCGGCAGGGTTAACTCAATCATTGAGATACTTTATTGTCGAGACAGTTTGGCCCCTCCCGCACGCCCTGCCCGACCGGAGAACCATGTCCCTCACCGCACGGCGAGCCCGCCGGCTCACCCCCGTCCTCCTGCTGATCGTCTGGCTCGGCATCGGCGGCGCCCTCGGGCCCTTCGCCGGCCGCCTCGGCGAGGTCGCCACCAACGACCAGGCCGCCTTCCTGCCCCGCAGCGCCGAGTCCACCGAGGTCATCGCGGCACAGCGGGCGTTCCGGCAGGAGGAGACCCTGCCCGCCGTCGTCATCTGGACCGCCGCGGACGGTACGGCGGTGACGGACCGCCAGGACGCGGCCACCCGCGCGCTGGCCTCCCTGGCTGACGACCCCGGCGTGGCGAACAAGATCTCGCCGGCCCTGCCCTCCGAGGACGGCGAGGCCCTCCAGGGCGTCATACCCCTGCGACCGGACCTCGGCGACACCCTTGCCGACACCCTGGACCGCGTCCGCACAGCCGCCGAGCGCGTCCCGGGCACCACGGTCCAACTGGCCGGCCCCGCCGCGAACCAGGCGGACCTGGCCGACGCCTTCGCCGGCATCGACGGACTGCTCCTCGCCGTCGCTCTGGTGACCGTCCTGGTGATCCTGCTGCTCGTCTACCGCAGTGTGCTGCTGCCCTTCCTGATCATCCTCGGATCGGTCTTCTCCCTGGGCCTGGCCTGCGCCGTCGTCTACGCGCTCGCCGACGCCGACGTGGTCCGCGTCGACGGCCAGGTGCAGGGCATCCTGCTGATCCTGGTGGTCGGCGCGGCCACCGACTACGCCCTGCTGCTCAGCGCCCGCTTCCGCGAGGAACTCGCCCGGCACGAGGACCGGTTCACCGCCGCCCGGGCCGCACTGCGCGAGTCCTGGGGCGCCATCGTGGCCAGCGGGGCGACGGTCGCCCTGGGGCTGCTCGCCCTGCTCCTCAGCGACCTCACCAACAACCGGGCCCTCGGTCCCGTGGGCGCCATCGGCATCGCCGCGGCCGTGATCGGTTCGCTCACCTTCCTGCCCGCCGCCCTGGTGCTGCTCGGCCCCGCCGCCTACTGGCCGGCCAAGTCGCCCTCGCCCGAGGCCCGTTCGGGCGGCAGCGGTGTGTGGCAGCGGGTCGCCGCCCTCGTCGACCGGGCCCCGCGCAAGGTCTGGGCGGTCTCGCTCGCCGCCCTGCTGGCCTGCGCCGCCTTCGCGCCCACCCTCACCTCCCAGGGCATTCCGCTGGAGGAGACCTTCGTGGGCGACGCACCCTCGGTGGCCGCCCAGAGCACCCTCGCCGAGCACTTCCCCGGCGGCTCCGGCAACCCCACCGTGGTCATCGCGAACGCCGACCGCCTGGACCGGGTCGTCACCGCGGCCCGTACGACCGACGGCGTCGCCTCGGCCACCGCGCTCAGCGGGTCCGCTCGCCCCGGAGCCGAGCCGCTGATCGTCGACGGCCGCGTCCAGGTCGGCGTCACCCTGCGCGCCGCCGCCGACAGCGAGGCGGCCCGGAACACCGTCGCCAGGCTGCGCACCGCCCTGCACGCGATACCGGGCGCCGACGCCCTCGTCGGGGGCACCACCGCCCAGCAGTACGACACCCTGCGCACCGCCGAACGGGACCGCACCCTCATCGTCCCGGTCATCCTCGCCGTCATCCTGCTGATCCTCACCGTGCTGCTGCGCTCACTGCTCCTGCCCGCCCTGCTGGTGGCCACCGTGGCACTCAACTTCCTCGCCACGCTGGGCATTTCGTCGCTGGTCTTCACCCACGTGTTCGGCTTCAGCGGCACGGACCCGTCCGTGCCGCTGTACGGCTTCGTGTTCCTGGTCGCCCTGGGCGTCGACTACAACATCTTCCTGATGTCCCGCGTACGGGAGGAGACCCTGCGGCACGGCTCCCGCCAGGGAGTGCTGCGCGGACTGGTCGCCACCGGCGGGGTGATCACCTCGGCCGGAGTGGTCCTCGCCGCCACCTTCGCGGCGCTCGGCGTCATTCCGCTCGCCTTCCTCCTCCAGGTCGCGTTCATCGTGGCCTTCGGCGTCCTGCTCGACACGCTGGTGGTGCGCTCCCTGCTGGTACCCGCGCTGGCCCTCGACCTCGGCCCGACCGCGTGGTGGCCGAGCCGGGTCGGCCGGGGCGGCGGGGCTCCGGTGAGGTAGCGGTCCGCCGCCGGTCGGCTAGGGGAGCGGGACGGCCACGCCGGTGAACGTCGTCTCCGGCGTCTGGGGTGACGTGAAGCGGGCGTTGACGAGGTACAGCCGGTCGCCGAAGCGGGCGGCCGTGGTGGGAACGTCGAAGCGCGGGTCGGTGATCGTGGTGCGCAGCGTGGCGGTGGTGGCCTTGGCGTCGAGGTCCCACACGCTGATGAGGTTCAGCCGGTTCTGTACGACGTACAGGGTGCGGCCGACACGGACCAGACCGTCGCCGTTGGTGACGTTCTCCCCGCCGACCAGCGTGATCCTCGTGGCGTACCCGGTCCTGACGCCGACGTTGTACAGCTGACCGGCATTGACGACGATCAGGCCGCGGCCGTCGGGGGTGGCGACCAGTCCGTTGGCGCTGTTGGTCCCGGCGGGCGCCTGGACCCACTCACCGGTCAGCGGCAGCGCGCGGACCTCGTCGCCGCGGCCCCGCGGGACGCCGTAGAGGACCGCGTCGCGGGAGTCGGTGAACCAGGCGCGGTCCTTGTGCAGGACGACGTCGTTGATGAACGGCGCGGTGTTCCGCGTCAGTTGGTAGGTGGTGAGGAGTTCACCGGTGCGGGAGTCCACGATTCGCGCGGAGCCGCCGGCGCCGCCGCAGACGTAGAGCAGGCCGTCGGAGTCCAGCTTCAGCCCGACGGCGGCGAGGCCGGTGGCGCCGGCGTAAAGGACCTTGCCCTCGCCGGTGCGCAGGTCGGTGCGGTAGATGCCGCCGTTGGCGCGCGAGCCCATGTAGGCGTACGGCGCCTTGCCGATGGTGATGCCTTCGGGGAGCCAGCCGTCGGGCAGCGGGAACTCGGTGGGCCAGGTGGCCTTCGCCGGGTGCGTGCCGGCGGAGGCGGTGCCGGCGCCGACCGTCACGAGGCCGAGGGTGGCCAGGGCGGTGCCGCCGAGGAAGGTGCGTCGGGAAGGCTGGGGGTGGTTCCGGGTCATGGGTTCCGGGCCTCCGTGAAGAGTGGGGATGAGTGCGAACCGGTCAACTCGGTTGATTCCAGCAGCAGTTGACAGTTGTGTTGACAGTTTCCGTTCGCTCACAACGCACTATCGCCCTGTCGCGTTCCCCTGAGCGCCCCGCGTTCGCTGTCGATCCCCTGTCACTTGTGGGCGGGGTGAGGAGCCCCCGCTGCCGCTCGCGGACCCGGTCCAGGTCGTCGGCGTAGGTGCGGTAGAGGACGCGGGGACGCTGAGCGCGGGGAGGGGACGGCACGTCATACCCGGGTGCCAACTCTGGTGTCACACCCGGGTATGAGGTGGGCGGGACCCTTATGGGCGGGCCTGCCCCGTACGGTCGGTCAGGGCAGGATCTCGATGTAGCCGTCTGTTCCGTGCACGCGGATCCGCTGCCCGTCCCGGATCAGTTGGGTGGCCCGTTCCACGCCCACGACGGCCGGCAGGCCGTACTCGCGGGCGATCACCGCGCCGTGGGTCATCAGACCGCCCACCTCCGTCACCAGGCCCGCGATCCCGACGAACAGCGGAGACCAACTGGGGTCCGTGAACGGCGTGATCAGGATGTCGCCCGCTTCGAGATCGGCGTCCGCCATGTCGAGGACGACGCGGGCCCGCCCCTCCACGGTCCCGGCGGAGACCGGTACGCCGACCAGGGCATCGTCCGGCACGTCGTCGCGCCGGTACGAGCCGCTGAGGGCCTCACCGTCCGAGGTGAGCACCCGGGGCGGGGTGAGCGCGTGGTACGACCGGAACTCCTCCTTGCGCTGCTGGACGAGCCGTTCGTCCACCTGGTGCGAGCGCACGACGTCGCCCAGTTCCTGGAACGTGAGGTAGTGGATGTCCTCCCGCTCGGCGAGCACGCCTTCCTGTACGAGGCGCTCGGCCTCGCCCAACAGGGCCTGTTTGTAGACGAAGTAGCGGCTGACGATGCCGTACTTCGGATACTCCCGGTAGCCGATGAAGGCCCTGACCTGGTCGATCATCCGCTTGGTCGCCTCGGCCCGCCCCTCACCGTCCGGCAGGGCCCGCAAGCGGGAGAGCACCTCCTGCTCCTTCTCCCACGCCTTCAGCCGCCCCTGCTCGAAGCGCCGCTCGGCGGCACCGGGCTCGAAGATCCTGACGTTGTCGAGGATCACGGGCACGAGCGTGGTGGGGCGCTCGCGCCAGCGCGGTCGAGTGATGTCGATCTCGCCGACGCAGCGCATGCCGTACCGGTCGAGATAGCCCTCGATGGCGGCGCGTGCCTCGGGACCGCCCTTGAGCTGCGCGAGCCCGTCCAGGAAGTCTTCGTCCTCGACGCCCTGGAGGAACTCCACCACCTCCGGATGCGGGCGGATCACGTCCGCGACGTCGAGCAGCGCCAGTCCCATCTCCGAGGTGATGTTGTCGGGGGCGGACAGGGTGAGCGTGTCAGCCGCGTTCTTCTCGCCCAGCCATTCCTGGAGCTTGTCGTTGAGCCACCACGTGGCCTCCATCCCCGCCATGATCGCCTGAATGTTCAGTGGATCACCGACGACTCGTTTGTGCTCCTCGAAGGCCTCCGCCAGGAAGTCGAACAGCGCCGGTCCGGTCTTCGTCCGGATGTCGCGCTCCAGGGCGGCGAGGGATGTCTCGCTGCGCTCGATCAGTTCGGTGACGATGGCCGGATCGGCCACGGTCGGGTCCGCCGCACCGCCTCCCGGCGGCCCGCCGGGACCCGCGTCCGGCAGCGACGGGACGAAACCGTCGCGGTCGAGGACGGTCTCCAGGGCGTCCCTGACCAGCGGATCGCCCCGCCCCATGATCTCCAGAAGGGCGGCGC
This sequence comes from Streptomyces sp. RG80, assembly GCF_040446465.1. Lineage (NCBI taxonomy): Bacteria > Bacillati > Actinomycetota > Actinomycetes > Kitasatosporales > Streptomycetaceae > Streptomyces > Streptomyces sp. RG80. Next base: position 138,891 of record NZ_JBEAAJ010000005.1, read on the forward strand.
GCGCAGCGGGCGGCCCCAGGCGCCGGGTGACGTCGACGAACAGCCTGCCGCCGGCCGCGTGCATCGGCACCATGGCGGTCAGCTGCCACATGGACAGCCCCAGCGGTTTCATGGGGTCGGTCATCATCTGCTGGTGGCCGACGGAGACGTAGACGTGATTGTCCTGGTCGCTGCTCTCCGGGACGGGGAACAGCGTGGTGATCGGCCGGCTCTGCACGATCTGGAACTCGTCGTCGGCCAGGCACCATTCGATGTCCTGGGGCCGGCCGAAGTGCGCCTCGATCCGCCGTCCCAGCTCCACGAGCCGTACGACCTGGGCATCCGTCAGCGCCGGCTGTTCCCGCACCCGCGCGTCGATCGCCACTTCCCGCGTGCCGCCGGCCGGCAAGGCCTCAACGGCACGCCGCTTGGCGGCGATCGCCCGCTCGACGACCTCGCCGTCGCGCACCTTGAACACGTCCGGGTTCACCAGACCCGAGACCAGGGCCTCGCCGAGGCCGAAGCCAGCGTCCACGGTGGCGACCTTCCGGTTGCCCGTGACGGGGTCGGCCGTGAACAGGATGCCGGCCGCGTGCGGGAGGACCATCCGCTGCACGACCACGGCCATGTGGACCGTACGGTGGTCGATGCCGTTGCGTCGGCGGTAGGTCACGGCCCGCTCGGTGAACAGCGAGGCCCAGCAGCGGCTGATGTGCTCCAGGACCGCCGTCGGCCCCACGATGTTGAGGTACGTGTCCTGCTGGCCCGCGAAGGAGGCCGTCGGCAGGTCCTCCGCCGTCGCGCTGGAACGGACGGCACAGGCGGTCTGCTCGCCGAGCCGGGCGAGCGCACCGGTGATCGCCGCCGCGAGATCGGCGGGCACGGGAACCCCTTCGACGATCCGGCGGATCTCCGCGCTGAGCGTGCGGATCGCCTCGCGGTCGTCCGGGTCCACGCGCGCCAACCGATCGAGTCGGTCGTCGATCGACGGCGCCTCCGCCATGACCCGCTGGAAGGCGTCCGTCGTCACACAGAAGCCACCCGGCACGCGGACGCCCTCGATCCGCGACAGCGCGCCCAGGTGGGCTCCCTTGCCGCCGACGGCCGCGACCCGCGTCTCGTCGACGTCCCGCAGATCCCACACGTACTGCTCGCTCACTGCGACACCCACTCTGTCGAACCTGTTGTCGAGCACATCCTCATCCCTGACTTGCCTTCCTTCGACGGGCCGGGCGGCGGGTATTCCCACGCCTGGACGGCCGGCCCGTTTCCGCAGGTTGTGGCCACGGCCGATGATTCTCCGCCGTCCCCCGGGCCTTGCGGCAAGCCCCCCGGCGCGCTATAAGTTGAGAGAGGCAAGGAGACACTTCTCCTTGCCTTCGTCTTTTCGGCCGACGCTCAAGCCGACGGCACTTCACCTCACCTTGCGAATACGCGTGCGAGCGGATCGTCCCAAGTGGCTTTCCCGGCGCGGCTTTCGGCGGTGAGCGGCGGGAAAGGCCAACGGTGGCACCGCCGAAGTCCGGGGCCCACCGGCGACGGACCGGGACATCTCGAAGAAATACCCGTGCGGCCTATGGCCCGTGTACCGCGACAATCTGGGAATGCCGACGATGGATCATCGGGCTGTCCGGAAAGCGCTGCAATCCCACAGTCCCGCCTCACTGCTTGAGCAGCCAGAAAGTCAACATCTGGAGGCCAAGAAGCGCCCTTACGCGCCGCGCAACCCCGTCGAGGTGGACGAACTCGCGAAAGACATCTGCGCCTTCGCCAACAGCGGCGGCGGTGTCCTGGTCATCGGGATCGCCACGCGAAAGCGTGGTGACGAGGATGTGTTCGACCGCTTCGTCCCGCTGGAGCGAACAGACGTCGACCGCGACCGGTACCGCAAGCTGATTCATGATCACATCTGCCCTGCACCCCAAGGGGTGAAAGTGGAGTGGTCCGAGGACCCCCAGGGTCGTCGCGTTCTGTTCATCGACGTCCCCGAACAGCCGCCGAACTGCACCTTCGTCGTGGCGGCTCCGACCAGGAACACCGGACCACGGCCTGACACCGTTGCGGTTCCGGTCCGGACGGGGGACTCGACCCGGTGGGTGAAGCGGGAGGAGCTGCAACGGCAGATCTCCGTAGGCCGGAGCAACGCCGACCGGCCCACCCCGGCGGCGGGAAGCGCACTCCTGCGACCCGGCTCCGGTGTGCCCGAGCTCGAGTCCAAGGTCTGTACGGCCTATGGCCTGTTGGCCTCCTGCGGCCTCGGTACTCCGGCGGGCGAGGCGTATCGGCACGGCGAGGCGGCTCTCCAGGACTTCAGGCACATCCGCGAGGGAAAGCCGGGCTGGACTCTCTGTCTGGTGCCCGACCGGCCGGCGGTGGCCGTCTCCGCTCCCGTCTGGGCGGCCGTCGTCGCCACCGGCAGCTCCGACATCGGCGGTGAGCCCTTGGCCGCGGTCGGTGTGCCCAAGCCGCCACGGGACCGCAAGAACAGACCGCTCGCCCCTTGGACGGTACCGGCCAACGCCAGGAAGGTGGACCTGAGCGGCGGCACCTGGGGGCCGGGCCGCCTCAAGCGCTCCTGGCGTGGCACCTGGCAGTGGGAACCCACGGTCCCGAATCCGACCTCCCTCGAGAGACGGTCCGCCGGGTCTTGGACGGTACAGACGTGGGCGCCGTACCTCCGACTCCGAGCCCTGGTCACCCTGCCGTGGGCCGACGCGCCGAGCCTGCGCATCAGCCGTGCCTGGCGTCAGATCGTGCAGCAGCGCCTGCGTTTCAGCAGGCTCAACGCGGCGCTGAACAGCCTGCTGCCGCGCCGGGGATCCCATCTGCCCACCACGCCGTGGACGGCAGATCTCGACACGCCTTCCGAGCACAGCGCGAGCTACACCAAGCGCATCTCCACGCCCGACGGCACACCCGCCCTGACGGCCACCGCCATGATCACTCTGCCGGACTGTCCCGGTGCGGCCGTCGTCTCCTGCGTCGACGTCCGGATCGAGGACGCCGTCGCCTGGACCCAGGTGGCCAACGGCCGGTCGGACCACCGGCTGGCCGTCCAGGAGGTCGCGAACGTCCTGCGCACGGCCTGGCACGCCGCCGGCGAACTCCTGCCGACCGCCGTCCGCGCCAACTCCGACCGGCGCTGGACGGCGCCACCCACCGCCGAACTGAGCCTGAGCACGGAACAGCCCGACCACAGCGGGCAGTTGACCACGCTCGCGTCGGCCATCGAACTCAGCGCCCTGACCAGCCCCGCCCGGCACCGGACGGAGATGGCGGTCAGGATGACCGTCCCTCCCTCGCTGAGCCGCACCCGCCGCACCGTTCTGGTCGATGAGGCTCTCGATCGCATGGCCCGCGAAGTCCACCCGTTCCAACGGGAGATGGAGCTGATCTGACAGAGGCGTCGTCCGCCTCCGTCCGTGCGGCCGGGTACGCGGATCAGGCGGACGCTCCGGGCACGTTCAGCCCGGACTCATAGGACAGAACGACGAGTTGGGCCCGGTCAGTCCCCGCGCGACCAGCAGCAGAACCTCCTGTTCCCGCGGTGTCAGGCCGTTCAGCCGCAGGCGGGCACGGTGGCTGAGGGCAGGGCGGCGCCGGGTGACGTCCTCGAGGAGGCGGCGGGTCACGGACGGGGCGAGCAGTGCCTCGCCGGCGGCGATCACCCGTACCGCCTGCACGAGTTCGGCCACGGGCGCCTGCTTGAGCAGGAAGCCGCTGACGCCGGCCCGCAGGGCCTCGTACACGTACTCGTCGATGTCGAAGGTGGTCAACATGAGCACCTTCGGCCGATGCACGACTCCGGGCGGCGGGTCGAGCAGCTGCCGGGCCGCCTCCAGGCCGTCCATCTCCGGCATGCGTACGTCCATCAGCACCACGTCGGCATGCGTGGCCCGGCTGACCTCGATGCCGAGCCGGCCGTTGGGCGCCTCGCCCACGACGTCGATCGCTCTGCGCCGACAGCAACGCCGCGAACGCAGAACGGACCCCGCCGCCTCGGTCCAACGGCCAGAGCCGACCGGCCCGGCCGCGCGGCACCTCGGCTGAACGACGAAGGCCGGATCACAGTGCCTCAGTGCCTCGGTACTTCGGTACTTCGGCGCTTCGGTACTTCGGCGCTTCGGCGCTTCGGCGCTTCGGCGCTTCGGCGCTTCGGCGCTTCGGTACTTCGGCGCTTCGGCCCGAGCCTCCGGTCACCGCGCCGTAGCAGCCCCCTCCGGCGCCGGCAGCAACGCGCTGACCTCCCAGCCCCGTTGGTCACGGCGCGGTCCCGTGCGTAGTTCGCCACCGAGCGCGGTTACTCGTTCCGTGAGGCCGACCAGGCCGAAGCCGCCGCCGCGCGCGGCCTGCGGCAGACGGGTACCGCCGCGGCCGTCGTCACGGACCGTCACCTCCAGCGTGCGACCGTCGTGATCGAGGTCGACCGTCACCTCGGTGGCGTCGGCCGCGTGTCGCCGTACGTTGGTGAGGGCCTCCTGGACGACCCGGTACGCGGCGGCCTGCACCTCGTGGGGCAGCCCGTCGGGCACCGAGGGGGCGCGGCGCAGCTCGACGTCGGGGCCGACCGGTCCGCCGAAGCCGGCCACCAGGTCGGGCAGTTCGGCCAGGTCGCCCCTCGGGCGGCGGTCCGCCGTCCCGCTCTCCGAGGCCTCGCGCAGGAGGCCGACCGTGCGGCGCATGGAGGCCAGGGCTTCGACGGCGGCGTGCTCGATGTCCTTGAGCGTCCCGGTCAGACGCTCGGGCTCCGTCGTGACGAGGAGCTGGGCCACCTGTGTCTGCACCAGGATCCCGGTGACATGGTGCGCCACGAAGTCGTGCAGGTCGGCGGCCATGGCGAGGCGTTCGGCGCGGCGGATCTCGAGGACCGAGGCGCGTCGGCGCTGGTCCTGGGTGCGCAGGTAGCCGCCGACTCCGACGGCCACGCCGGTCAGCACGAGCTCCAGGAACGGGTTGACCGAGGAGAGGTCGGAGCTTCCGGCCGCGTCCCGGTAAGGCAGTGCGACGACCGCGGCGCCGGCCAGGACGCCGCACGCCGAAGCCCACCGCGGCGGGCAGTCGCGCACGGCGATCACGAGCAGGCACAGCAGGACCGCCGCCTCGCCGAAGCCGTACGCCGTGTTCCGGTCGGCCGCCAGCAGGACCGCGCTCAGGGTGCCGGAGAGAACCGCGGGCACGGCGGTGCGTACGGCCGGGGTCAGCCACACCGGCCGCCGGGCGACGGGCCAGAGGACGGCCGCCAGACCGGCCGGCAGGACGACGAGCTGGGGCAGCAGGGTCGGGCCTGGATCCGCCGTCGCCGTGAGGTCCAGGACGGCCGCGAGCGACAGCAGCACCGCGCCGAGTGCCTTGATGAGGCGTGGGCGGCGGACGGTGCGCGCGTGCGGCCCGTCGGGGGTGTGCACGGTGTTCGGGAGATCCACGGGACGGGACCCTAGCCGCGGGCCCGCCCCGCCGGATCGGCCGAAAGGCCATGTCCGGCAGCCCACCGGGGCGCGTGCATCGGCTGATCGGCCGAGGCGCGGCGCGCGGGACGTGGGACGCGGGCCGTGGGACGCGGTGCGTTCGGCGGCAGGTCCAGACCTGGCTTAAATCGTTTCACAGTCGATGGCAGATCAAATTTTCGACACAGACATTGACCCTCGCGAGCCGGAACCCTAACCTCCGGGCAACCCCGTTGAAACCTTTCACGAGCCGAGGCCGCACCATGTCCTGGGACCTGTCACGTCGAAGACTTCTCCAACTCGGTGGTGTCACGGCCGCCTCGGTCGTCCTGACCGGCCCCCGCGCGCTCGCGGCCGACGGCCCGGGCGTCGCCGCGGCGCCCGGCAAGCCGCCCGCGCCGACCGGGACCTTGGCCGATCTGCTCCCCCAGGCACTCGTCACGACCGCCGGAGAGCGGCCCCGGTTCAGCTGGCAGGTGCCCGACTTCGGCGCCGGCACCGTCCAGACCGCCTACCAGCTGCAGGTGGCCGCGACCCCGGGCGGCTTCGAGGAGGACCGGCTCGTCTGGGACTCCGGGAAGCGCAGGTCCGCCGCCTCCGTCGCCGTGGCGTACGAAGGTCCGGCCCTCCAGCCCCGTACCGCCTACTGGTGGCGGGTGGCCGGCTGGGGCGAGAAGCGCTCCTCCTGGTCCGAGCCCGCCCTGCTCGCCACGTCGGTCGAGGACGAGTGGGAGGCCCAGCCGATCTGGGTGCCGTCCGGTCCTGTGATGACCGACGGCACCCTCGCCGTCCGCGTGAAGATCACCGCGGTGGCCGCCGGTGTGTGGTTCCGGGCCGCGAACACCTCCAACAACTACATGTGGCAGCTGCGCGCCGGCAGCCCCGGCGTGCTGCGCAAGCACGTCTGCGTGAACGGCACCTACACCGTCCTCGGCGAGGTCAAGCTGCCGTTCGCCGTCACCGCCGGGGAGTGGCTGGACCTCACGGTCACCATGACCGGCTCCACCTTCACCACCACGATCAACGGCACGACCGTCGACACCACCACCGACTCCCGCTACGGCTCCGGCAACATCGGCCTGCGCAACGGCCTCACCGAGTCCCAGGTATACGACCGGGTCACGTTCACGGCCGCCGACGGCAGCGTCCTGCTCGACGACGACTTCGCCTCCGACAAGGGCACCTTCGCCACGGGCACTGTCTCCGGCGGCACGCTCACCTTCCCGACCGGCGCCTCCTCGCTCTCCTCCTACGGAGCCGACGACACCTGGGCGCTGCTGCGACACGAGTACGCGACCGACGCCGGCAAGTCGGTGGCCGCCGCCGTCCTGTACGTCGCCGCCACCGCGCCGGACCCGGCCCGCCAGTACGTGGCCAAGGTGTGGAGCAACGGGACGGTGGTCGGGCACGCCTCCGTGCGGTCCGGCACCGGTACGGCGTACCAGGCGTTCGACGTCACCTCCACCCTGAAGGGCGACGGCGGCCAGAACGCGCTGGCCGCCCTGTGCTGGACCACCTCGCAGCAGAAGTTCCTCGCTCAGCTGGAGATCACGTACACCGACGGCAGCCGGACGACGGTCGCCTCGGGGGACCACTGGAAGGCGCGCCGTCAGGCCGGGTTGCTGCCGGCCAAGGGCAGTGCGGGCAGCAGCTACTACACGGTCCCGCAGGAGTACTGGGATCTGCGTCAGGAGCCCGTCGGCTGGACCCGGCCCGGCTTCGACGACGGCGACTGGCACACACCGGTGGTCCGGACCGCGATCGCTTCGCTGGTCCCGGCGCCGATCGAGCCCGTTCGGCTGCACGACGTCACCCCGGCCTCCGTCACGAAGGTGGCCGACGGGCGCTGGCTGGTGGACCTCGGCCGGGAGATCGTCGGCGGGCTGGCCCTGAAGGTCACGGGCAAGGCGGGTGACACCGTCGAGGTGCGCCTGGGTGAGGAGCTGAACTCCGACGGCACGGTCAAGTACCAGTTGCGCGCCACCAACACGTACCGCGAGGTGTGGACCCTGCGCGACGGCGAGCAGCGCTTCGAGCACTGGGGCTACCGCGGCTTCCGCTGGGCGGAGTTGCGTACGGCGCTGAATCTGTCCGGAGCCACCGTCACCGGACGCGCCTGGAAGCTCGACTGGGCCGACAGCGAGGTGTCCTTCCGCAGCTCCGACCCCGCGCTCGACCGGGTCTGGGAGCTGTGCCGCTACTCCATCGAGGCCACCCGCGGTGACCTCTATACCGACACCCCCACCCGGGAACGCGGCCCGTACGAGGGCGACGCGCTGATCAACCAGCTCTCCGAGTACGGCGTCCAGCGCTCCTACGCCCTGGCCCGCTGGTCCAACGACTACCTGGTCCGCAAGGGCACCTGGCCCACCGAGTACCGGCTGATGTGCGCGCTGTCCGCGTGGGAGGACTACCTCGCCACCGGCGACGACCGTCAACTCGCCAAGGACTACGACCTGTTGGCCGCCAAGAACCTCACCTCGTACCTGGATTCCCGGGGTCTGGTGAAGAAGGCGCCCGGCAGCAGCAGCCAGGATCTGGGCGACCTCGTCGACTGGCCGGTCGCCAGCCGCGACGGCTATGTCTTCACCGACGTCAACACGGTCGTCAACGCCTTCCAGTACGCGGCCTTCGACGCGCTGGCCAAGTGTGCGGCGGCGCTGGGCAAGGACGCCGACGCGAAGTCCCTGCGCTCCCGTGCCGACACCCTCGCCTCGGCGATGCGCGGCACGCTGCTGGACAGTACGGCCGGCTCTTTCCGCGACGGCGAGGGCACCACCCACAGCGCCCAGCACGCCACCGCCTTCCCCGTGGCACTCGGCGTCGCGGACACCCTCGACGCCACGGTACGGGCCCGGCTCGGGGACACCTTGGCGGCGGGCGGCATGCGGGTGAGCGTGTACGGGGCGCAGTTCCTCCTGGACGCGCTCTTCCGGCTCGGCCGGTCCGAGGCCGCGCTGGCGCTGCTCACCTCCACAGCGACCAACTCCTGGCTGCACATGCTGGATTCACTGAAGGCCACCATCGTCACCGAGGCGTGGGATCCCGCGCTGAAGTCCAACACGACGTTCTCCCACGCCTGGGCGTCCGCACCGGCCAACGCGATCCCCCGGTACGTGCTCGGCGTCCAGGTCAGCTCCCCCGGCGCGGCGGAGTTCCTGATCCGCCCCAGGACCGGCGCGCTGACCGAGGTGGCGGGGACGGTGCCGTCGGTGCGCGGTCCGGTGAAGGTCGACGTGCGCCGCTCGGACGAGGTCCACTCGACGCGGGTGACGGTGCCGCCCAACTCCCGTGCCGTGGTGGAGGTGGAGATCGGGGACGCCGATCAGGCGAGGTACCGGGTGACCGGGCCCGGCGGCCGGGTGCCGGTCAAGCCGTTCACGGACGGCACCGGCACCGTGCTGCGGATCAGTCCCGTGGGGTCGGGCACGACGACGGTCGAGCGGACGTCTTCCTGACGGCAACGGCCCGTAGGGGCACGGGTATTGACGGTCGTCTCCCGTGCCTCCTACGGTCCCTCCGACAACACGAACGCCGTTCGACATATCGGCCCTATGTGGTGAAGAACAGCTCCCTCCCCCACCTGCAAAGGACGAGCCGCCCGTGCCCTTCCTGCCCAGACACCTGCTGATCCCCTTCGCTCTCGCCGCACTCACCTGCGCCGCGCTGCCCGCCCAGGCCGCCGCGCCCCCATCGGCGAGTGACCCCGAACTCACCGCGGCCGCCGCCGCGTTGACCGTCTGGGACGCCGACGACGTACGCGGCTACCTCACCCTCCCCACCACGTCCCTGCACGGCGCCTCCGTGAAGTGGACGTCGAACAAGCCCCGCACCGTCACCCCCACCGGCCAGGTCAACCGCCCCGCCCACGGCCGGGCGCCCGCACAGGTCACCCTGACGGCCACCGTCCGGCTCGACCACCACCAGCTCAAGCGCCGCTTCGACGTCACCGTCCGCCCGCTTCCGGAGCGCGAGCCGATGGCGGGGTACTTCTTCCCCTACTTCGCCGGCGAGCGCTACGCCGACGGTGAGCAGGTGTACTTCGGCGCCTCCCGCGGCGACGATCCGCTGCACTGGGACGACCTGAACGGCAACAAGCCGGTGCTCACCTCCGTCCTCGGCGAGAGCGGCGTACGCGACCCGTTCGTCATCCGCTCCCCCGAGGGCGACAAGTTCTATCTCGTCGCCACCGATCTGAAGATCAACGGCGGCAAGGGCTGGGGCCACGAGATGCGCTTCGGCAGCAAATACCTGGAGGTCTGGGAGTCCACCGACCTGGTGCACTGGTCCGCACAGCGCCATGTGCAGGTCTCCGGCGAACAGGCCGGTATGACCTGGGCCCCGGAGGCCACCTGGGATCCGAAGCTGGGCGCCTATGTCGTCTACTGGGCCTCCAACCTCTACGCGGCCGACGACACCGAGCACACGGGCGACACCTATCCGCGGATGATGTACGCCACCACCCGCGACTTCCGCACCTTCAGCGAACCGAAGGTCTGGAACGACCCGGGCGGCGGCGTCATCGACTCCACGGTGGCCAAGGACGGCGACTGGTACTACCGCGTCACCACCGACGACAAGGTCGTCGGATCCTGTTCCCGCGACGTCGTCCTGGAACGCTCCCGCAGCCTGACCGCCGTCGACACCCCCGGCACGACGCCCCGCGTCTGGCAACTGGTCGACGACTGCGTCCGCACCGGCGTCGGCACCGACTGGGTGGAGGGACCCACGGTCTTCAAGGACAACTCCGGTGACGGCTGGTGGGTGTTCATGGACGAGGCCGGCGGGCGCGGTTACCTGCCCTTCCACACGGACAGCCTCGCCGATCCCGACTGGTCGCTGCCGAGCGACTACAGGCTCCCCTCACGACCACGGCACGGCACGGTGCTGCCCGTCACCGCCGAGGAACTGGCGCGGGTGCGTGCCGCGTATCCGTGAATCCCCTCTCCGCGCGTCCGTGAATGCGTCGAGTCGATCACCGGAACCCGGCATGTACGGCCGAGAACTCCTGTGAAAGAACGTCCAAACACTCGACAGGACCGGGGTAACCAGCGGTAACTTCCGTCACGCTCCCTTCACAAACGCTTTCTCTCCCCCAGGAGAACACCCCATGCGCAGACTTCTCGCCTGTCTGGTGGCGGCCACCGCCACCTTTGGTGGGCTCACCGCGGCCGCCCCTTCGGCGGCGGCCGCGGACTCGGGCACCTTCAACGTCCTCAGCTACAACGTGGCCGGACTGCCCGAGGCCATCTCCAGCGCGCCGACACCGCGTGAGTCCAGCACCACGACCATCGGCCAGCGCATAGCGTCGTACGACGTCGTCCACGCCCAGGAGGACTTCAACTACCACGCCGCCCTCTACGCGGCCGACACCAACCACGCCTACCGCACGGCCACCAGCGGCGGCGCGGGCATCGGCAGCGGCCTCAACACCCTGTCGAAGATCGCCTACGACGAGGACGACTTCGAGCGGGTGCGCTGGAACACCTGCACCTACGGATCGGGCGACTGTCTGACCCCCAAGGGCTTCACCTTCATGCGGGAGCGCCTGGCCGAGGGCGTCTACGTCGACTTCTACAACCTGCACACCAACGCGGGCACCAACGCCGACGACCTCGCCGCCCGCGCCGACAACCTCAGCCAGCTCACCCAGTTCATCTCCACCCACTCCGCCGGCAACGCGGTCGTGGTCATGGGCGACACCAACACCCGCTACACGCGCTCCGGCGACACCATCGCCGAGTTCGCCGCGGCCAACGGGCTGACCGACCCGTGGGTCCAGCTCGTCCGGGGCGGCAGCGCGCCCGCCAAGGGCAGCGACGCCCTCGTCTGCGACCAGACGGGGACCACCGTGCCCAACACCTGTGAGGTCGTCGACAAGGTCCTCTACCGCGGCAGCAAGCTCGTCTCGCTGAACGCCACGTCGTACAACAACGAGCACTCCAAGTTCCTCACCGACGCCGGGCTGATGCTCTCCGACCACGACCCGATCACCGTCGGCTTCACCTGGTCGCGCAACTCCGCCTTCCAGCTCAGTGACCAGTTCGGCGGCCCGCACGGCGACTACTTCAACGACATCGCCGGCGTCTCCGCCGGTGCCCGTGCCACCACCGTCGGGCTGCGGGCCGGTTCCCGCGTCGACCAGATGAGCCTGACCCTGGCCGGCGGCACGACGCTCACCCACGGCGGCACCGGCGGCACGGCGTCCTCGCTGACGCTGGGCAGCGGGGAGTACCTGACGTCGGCGTACCTGTGCCGGGGCGTGAAGGACAGCCGCACACGGATCTTCTACGCCAGGTTCTCCACCAACCTCGGCCGCACCCTGGCCGGCGGTACCACCACCTCGGACTGTGTCACCCGCACCGCCCCCTCCGGCTGGCAGATCGCCGGCTTCCACGGGCGTACCGGTGACGAGGTCGACAAGATCGGCGTGATCTACACCCAGCGCTGAGACGTCCGACGGGCGTGGCCCGTGTGCACAGACTTCACCAATGATGTCCCAGGTGATTGACGTGCACAGGGCCACGCCCTACCTTCTGATCGATTTACCGAACTCTGTTCGAAATCCCGCACTTTGAGGTGCTCCCCGCACACCACCTTGGAGATGAAGATGAGCGCGAATCCCCACCTCACCCGTCGCGGCCTGCTGGGCATGACCGCCGCCCTGCCGCTCGCCCTGACCCTCGGCTCCGGCACCGCGCACGCCGCCGACTCGGCGTACGCGATGGTCTACTTCACCGAGTCGACCAACCTCGGCGACGGCACCGACTACGGCCTGCACCTGGCCGTCAGCCCCGACGGGCTGAACTGGACGCCGCTCAACCAGAACAACCCGCTGGTCACCCCGACCGCCGGTGCGCTGGGCCTGCGCGACCCCTTCCTCATGCGCAAGCAGGACGGCACCTTCGTCGTCCTCGCCACCGACCTCAAGGGCACCGACTGGAGCTACAACAGCCAGTACATACACGTCTGGGACTCCGCCGACCTGCGCACCTTCACCGGCTACCGGCGCCTGAAGCTGCACGACATGACCACCCACAGCTGGGCGCCGGAGGCGTTCTGGGACGCGGGCCGGGGCCAGTACGCGGTCATCTACTCCTCGGTGAACTCCAGCGGCCACAACGTGATCATGGTCAACTACACCAGCGACTTCGTCACCGCCTCGGCCCCGCAGGTCTTCTTCGACCCCGGCTACGACGTCATCGACGGCAACATGGCCTTGGGTGTGAGCGGCTACAACTACCTCTTCTTCAAGAAGAACCAGACGCTGGTCAGCGCCCGGTCCACCACCCTCAACCCGGGCAGCTTCACCGAGTACAGCGCGGGCGTGGCCCACGGCGGCACCGAGGCCCCCACGGTGGTCAAGTCCCTCACGTCCAGCAACTGGTGGCTCTGGGGAGACACCTACACGCCCAACGGCGTCTTCTACGCCTGGCAGTCCAGCAGTCCCGCCACCGGCAGCTGGACCGCCCTCGACCAGAAGACCTACACCCAGCCGGTCAACTCCAAGCACTGCGGCATCGCGACGATCACCACCACGGAGTACAACAACCTGCTCACCAAGTGGGGCGCGCCGACCTGGAACCGGCTCAAGTCCTACAACTTCCCGGCTCGTTACGTCCGCCACTCCAACTACACGGGCCGTATCGACGAGTACCCGGTCGAGCCGTACAAGGACTCCCTGTGGACCCTGGTGCCCGGGCTCGCCGACAGCTCCGGGGTGTCCTTCCAGTCGGTGAACTACCCCACCCGCTACCTGCGGCACTACAACTACGCGCTCCAACTCGACGTCAACGACGGCACATCCACCTTCGCCGGCGACGCGACCTTCTACCGCACGGCGGGCCTCGCGGACGCGAGCTGGTCCTCCTTCCGCTCGTACAACAACCCGACCCGCTACATCCGCCACTCCAACTACGTGCTGCGCATCGACCCGATCTCCACGACCACCGCCCAGCAGGACGCGACCTTCCGCGTCGGCTACTGAGGACGGGAGACACTCTCGTGTCGTACGTCTTCACCCGAAGACGGGCAGGACGCGTCGTCGCGCGCGTCCTGGCCCTCGCCCTCGGCCTGGCCGGTGTGGCGGCGCTCGACGGCCGAGCGCCGTCGGCGCCGCTCGCGGCCGAGCCGGCGGCGGTCAGCACCACGCAGATCGACGTGCACCCGCCGTCGATGGGCTGGGCCTCGTGGAACAGCTTCGCCAGCAGCATCGACTCCGAGGTCATCGAGCAGCAGACCGACGCGCTGGTCTCCTCCGGCATGGCGGCCGCCGGATACGAGTACGTCAACCTCGACGACGGCTGGTGGCAGGGCGCCCGCAACTCCGACGGGTCCATAGCCGTCGACGCGGACCTGTGGCCCGGCGGCATGAAGGCCGTCGCCGACCGCATCCACAGCAAGGGCCTCAAGGCCGGCATCTACACCGACGCCGGCAAGAACGGCTGCGGCTACTACTACCCCACCACCCGCCCGGCCGCCCCGAACACCGGCATGGAGGGGCACTACCAGCAGGACCTGGAGACCTTCCAGAACTGGGGCTTCGACTACGTCAAGATCGACTGGTGCGGCGGCCGGGTGGAGGGCCTCGCCCCGGAGACCACGTACAAGGCCATCGCCGCCGCCAACGAGGCCGCGACCGCCGTCACCGGGCACCGACTCGTGCTGTCCTTCTGCGAGTGGGGCAGCGGACTGCCCTGGAACTGGGCGACCGGCCACGGCGATCTGTGGCGCACCAGCACCGACGTCATCCTGTGGGGCCAGACCGCCACGACGGCCATGATGCTGACCAACTTCGACCGGGGCCTGCACCCGGCCGCCCAGCACACCGGCTACTACAACGACCCCGACATGCTGATGACCGGGATGAGCGGCCTGAGCGCCGCCCAGAACCGGCTGCACATGGGCCTGTGGGCGATCTCCGGCGCCCCGCTCCTCGCGGGCAACAACCTGGCCACGATGAGCACCACGACCCGGGACATCCTCACCAACCGGGAAATGATCGCCGTCGACCAGGACCCGCGCGGACTCCAGGGCGTCAAGGTCGCCGAGGACACCAGAAACCTCCAGGTGTACGGCAAGGTCCTCGCCGGCACCGGCAAGCGGGCGGTGCTGCTGCTCAACCGCACCGGCGCGGCGGCCCCGATGACCGTGCGCTGGACCGACCTGGGCCTCACCGCCGCCACCGCGTCCGTCCGCAACGTCTGGACCGGCACCGACGCCGGGTCCTTCGGCACCGGGTACACCACGACCGTCCCCGCGGGCGACGCCGTCCTGCTGACCGTCTCCGGCGGCACCGAGGCGTCCGGCACGACCTACGAGGACACCACCACGGCCACCACCCCCACCTTCACGGGCGTGACCGCCGGGGCCGCCGGCACCAAGCTGGTGGACATCACCTACGCCAACGGCGGCACCACCGCCCGCAAGGCCACTATCCAGGTCAACGGCCAGTACACATCCGTGGTGTCCTTCCCGCCCACCGGCTCGGCGACCACCTACCGGACCGTCTCCGTGCTGGCCCACCTGGCCAAGGGCACCAACACCGTGCCCTTCGCCCCCGTCTCCGGCACCGCGCCCGACGTCGACGCCATCCGCGTCCAGGGCATCCCGGGAACCAACGGCACCGCCCTCGTCGGCGCCGCCTCGAGCCGCTGCGTCGACATCGAGAAGAACACCATCACCGACGCCACCCAGGCCCAACTGTGGGACTGCGGCGGCGGACAGAACGAGACCTTCACCCAGACCTCGCGCGGTGAGCTCGTCGTCTACGGCAACAAGTGTCTCGACGCCGACAACAACGGCACGGTCAACGGCACCAAGGTCATCATCTGGAGCTGCACCGGCGGCACCAACCAGAAGTGGACCCTCAACTCCGACGGCACCGTCACCAACAACCTCTCCGGCCTCTGCCTGGACGCCTCCAACGCGGCGACCGCCAACGGCACCAAGCTCGTGCTGTGGACCTGCAACGGCCAGAGCAACCAGAAGTGGACCGCCGCCTGACCTTCAGAGGGCGTGGTCGCCCAGCTTCGCCAGTTCCTTGCCATCGCTGTCGTACACACGGAAAAGGAGGTCGTCGAACAGTGCACCGCTGTGGTTCGCACTCCTCGGCGAACTGACGGCATACGTGCTGACGAAGGCGGGCCGGCCGGCCAGCCGCACGATGGGCAGTTCCGTGGTCCGGCCGTCCTCCGTCATCGTGATCCGGGCGGCGGGCGTCTCGCCCGTGTACGCGAGGATGTGCACCAACCCCCCTTTACGGTTGTGCTGGTTGAAGGTCAGCGGCACGGTCCCCGGCTGGTCCACGTCCAGCGGCCCCACGCACACCGGATCCTCCTCGTCCGGGTCGGCGGTGCAGTACTCCCGCTTCTTCAGCGTGTACCAGACGCCGAGTCCGGCCTCGACCCGGTCACCCGGCCGCACGACCCGTACCGGCGAGCGGTCGTCCACCGTCTTGCGGAAGACGGAAGGGAGGGCGGGCGGCGGGGTGGGGCGGGTGGCGGCGGGCGCGTCCGTGGCATGGGTCTTGAAGGCCAGCTCGCCGGCCAGCGGGGTCAGCAGCGCGACGGCCAGGACAATGACGGCCAGCCTGCGGCGCCGCCTGATGATCCGGGCCCGGCTGACGATCCGCTCACGTGGGAACACCGTGGGGGCGCATTCCCGGGAAGCCTCGTCCAGCACCTGCCACAGCTCGGGCACCGGCGGCTGCGGCGATATGTCGGTCTTCATCTCTGCCACGTCCTTCTAGTGCCCGTGCGCCATGGTGGGGGCGTAGTCGGACAGTGTCGCGCTGGAGCGCAGCTTCTTCAGTGCGCGGCTGGCCTGGCTCTTCACCGTGCCGACCGAGCAGTCGAGGATCCGTGCCGTCTCCTCCTCGCTGAGGCACTCCCAGTACCGCAGCACGACCACCGCCCGCTGACGGGGCGGCAGGGTGGCGAGCGCGGCGAAGAGCTCCGACCTGGTGTCGTAGCTGTCGGGTCCGCCGGCGTTCCCGGGCTGGAGCCGGTGCTCAGGCAGATGGGGGGTGAGGAGTTGCACGACCTTTCGTTTGCGCTGCCGTGTGGTGTTGTTGTTGATCAGGGCGCGCCGGACGTACTGGTCGGGTGAGTCCAGCGTGCGTATGTGATGCCAGCGCAGATAGACCTTCGCCAGGGTGACCTGGACGAGGTCCTCGGCCTCGTGATGGTCGCCGTTGGTCAGCAGATACGCGGTGCGCAGCAGCCGTGTCCACCGGACGGCGGCGTAGGTGTCGAAGTCCTGGAGGTCGTGATCGACCTCGTAGCGGGCAAGTTCCCCCTCGTTGTCCCCTCCCGGGCGGGCTTCCGGTTCCCGGTCCGGGTCCGGTACCGCCGCTCTCCGAGAGGCGGTGGGCGTAGGGCTGGTCATCGCGTACACCCCGTTTTTTCCCGTTTCCTACCGCTGTTCGCGCGCTGGTCAGGCGCGCGAGGTTCTTTCAGTAACACCGCTCCCGAACGACTCGGGTTGCACACGTGACGGAATCGGTGCGTTCAATTCGGGGCGTGGCGGCCCGCGTACGGCGCGTAGGCGCCGTACGGCCGGGACCGGGCCGTGGGAGCGGGTGCGTCAGGTCTCCCGCAGCGGCGCGTACACGTCGGGCCGCAGTCCGAAGGTCCAGGCCACGCCCTCCTTCGCGGTCCTGGTCGACGGCGGCACCCTCAGCCAGTAGGTGCGCGAGGTGCCGTCCGGTTCGGGGGTGGAGTTGAGAACCTCCACCATCAACACCGGCTCGTCGCCGAGCAGTTCGATACGCCACAGGGTGCCGGTCTCGTCCTGGTGGACGGGCCGGGCATCGGAGTCGGCGAGATAGCGGTCGTAGCCGTAGTACTCGAGCATCACCCGCCGCAGCTCGGCGTTGTCCTCGGCGCGGATCCGCTCCGGTGTGAGCGAGGGCAGTTCCGTGAGGAAGGCGGCCGGCACCGGCATGCCGCGCCAGGCGTGCAGGGCGAATCCGTCGGGGTAGGCGAGCGCCGGGCCGTCCCCGTGGTCGAGCCGGCCCGCCTCGTCGCGGTGCAGGGCGACAGGGCGTTCCGACACCACCGCGACACGGGCGAACGGCCACCACCAGCCCGCGGTGCGGCACACCGTGGCGAGCGCGTCGAGCGGTCCGTCCTCCGCGGGGAAGGCGGCGAGCCAGGGTGCGTCGTGCTGTCCGAGGACGGCGTCCACCAACAGCAGCCGCACGCGCGCCGCTTCGCGGCCCGTGTCCCGGCCCGCCACTTCCTGGACCACTGCGGCCCTGATCCGGTCCACGAGCGCCTGCGTCGACTCCCACAGCCTGCCGCCGGTCGCCGACCAGTGCGCCGACCAGCCGGCGGCGCCGAGTTCGGCGTGCAGCCGGCTCCGCTCACGCGCCCACGGAGCGCTGCGCACCGCGTCCCGCACGCTGGGGCCGGGGTCCGGCAACTGCCGTATCAGCGTCACCGCCTCGCGCGGGGATCCGGCCCACACCACGCGCTCCGGCTCCGCCAGTCCCGCCAGCCGGTAGGCGCGCCGGACACCCTCCTCGGCGGCCGCGCGGTCGGCGGGAGCGGTGGAAGAGGCCCACGCGCGCCACGGGCCCAGGCTGTCGCCGGAGGACCGCTCGACGGTCGCCGTCACTTCGATGTCTGTGCTGGTCATCTGTCTCTCCACCCCACGCTGTTCAGTCGGCCACGACGCGGACGGAGCCGGGCACGTACTCCCGCTGTCTGATCACCCGGTACCAGCCCTTGGGCAGCGCGATGGCCGCGTGCTCCTCGTGCACGACCCGGCCGCCCTGCGGAAGGTGCAGCAGCAGCGGACCGAACGGCCCCGGCTCACGCACCAACTCCCCCGGCCCGACGACGGCGTGGGCGTGTCCGGTGACCTCGCCGAGTGCCAGCACGAGCCGGCCCTTCGCGTCCCGCCGCTCTCGGGGCGCGCGAGCCACGTGCTCCGGCACCGCCCCTTCCGTCACGGGCACGATGAGTACGTCTCCCTGCCGGTACATGGCTGTCCCCTCACCGCCGGGTGCACCGCGCACCGGCCTCATGACCAAGACCGTAGGGGCGACCACTGACAACGCCCCGATGCCCGCCCCGCCGACCGGTGTTGTCAGTGCCTGTTGGTAGAACTGCCGCATCACGAACCGCACACTCTCCTCGGGAGCAGCCGCATGACCATCGGTGACCACCTCGACGCGTTGCACGGGCTGCCCGCCTACGACTTCCCCGGTCCCGACGCGAGCACCGCCGGCCTCCCCGAGCCCGACTCCCGCGCCTGGCGTGTCGCCGCCGACGTCTACGACAGCGAGGAGAGCTGGACGGCGGCCTTCGCGCGGTTCTGCGACACCGTCGACACCATCCGGGTCCGGGCTCTGATCGTCGGCGCCTGGGAGGAGGCCTACGACACCGATCCCTCCGACGTCGTCAAGGCCCTGCTCGCCGCCCGCGACCGCTTCCCGGCGCTGCGCGCGCTGTTCCTGGGCGACATGGTGATGGAGGAGTGCGAGATCTCCTGGATCAACCAGACCGACGTCACCCCGCTGCTCGCCGGCTTCCCCGCGCTGGAGGAGTTCGGGGTGCGGGGCGGATCGGATCTGGGCTGCACCGCGCTGAGCCACAAGGCCCTGCGCAGGCTCGTCGTGGAGACGGGCGGGCTGCCGGCGGCGGTGGTGCGGGGCATCGGTGCGAGCGATCTGCCCGCCCTGGAGCACCTGGACCTGTGGCTGGGCACCCCGGACTACGGCGGTGACAGCGAGGCCGCCGATCTCGAGCCGATCCTCTCCGGCGCCCGGCTGCCGCGCCTGCGGCATCTCGCCCTGCGCAACAGCGAGATACAGGACGCCGTGGCCGCGGCCGTCGCCTCGGCCCCGGTCGTGGCCCGTCTGGAGGTACTGGACCTGTCGATGGGCGTGCTGACCGACGAGGGCGCGGCCGCGCTCCTGGCCGGGCAGCCCCTCACCCATCTCGCCAAGCTCGACCTGCACCACCACTACATGAGCGAGCCGTTCGTGGAGCGCTTCCGGCAGTCTCTGCAGACCGCGGGCGTCGAGGTCGACCTCGACCGCGACGACGCGGAGGAGGACACCGAGGACGACGGCACGGTCTGGCGCTACGTCGCCGTGGGCGAGTGAGCACACCTTCCATGGCTCCACCGTCGTCCCCGACCCCCGTGCGTTTCGCGGTCGTCGGCAACCCCGGCAACCGCCGGGTGTCGCTCTTCGTCGACGCGGTGCGCGCGGCCGGTCTGCCCGGCCCGCGTGTCGTGCCCTGGCTGGACGTCCTGCGCGCGCGGGGGGCGGACTTCGCCGACGACGAGTTCGTCCGGATCGACTCCCCCGGTGAGCATCCCGAGGTCGACCGGCTGCTCCGGGGCACCCTCGATCCCACCCGGGTCGAAGGCTCGGGCCGCTGGTACGCCGGGTTCACCACCGCGCTGCGCGGGCTGCGCGGCGGTGTCCGGCTGACCGACACCGACGATCTCGCCGTGCTGTTCGACAAGCGCGCGTGCCATGGCGTCCTCGCAACGGCGGGAGTGCCTGTTCCCGCCTCGCCCACGTCCGGCCCGAACGGCGCGACCGTGGGCGGCTGGGACGACGTACGGGCGCTGATGCGCGAGCACCGCATGCCGCGCGTGTTCGTCAAACCCGCCCACGGGTCGTCCGCTTCGGGGGTTCTCGCCGTGGAGACCGGTGGCGGCGGCCGGATCAGGGCCACCACCTCCGTGGAACTCGCCCCGAACGGGCGTCTGCACAACTCGCTCAAGGTGCGCCGCTACGACCGGGAACAGGACATCGCCGTCATCGTCGACGCCCTCGCGCCGGACGGGCTGCACCTGGAGCGCTGGCTCCCGAAGGCCTCCCAGCAGGGCCGGGCCGCCGATCTGAGGGTGGTCGTCGTGGCTGGACGGGCCACCCACGCGGTGGTGCGCACCAGCCGCTCGCCCCTGACCAACCTCCATCTCGGCGGCAGCCGGGGCGACCTCGACACCGCCCGGCGGGCCGTCGAGGCGGCGGGCGCCCGCTGGTCGGACGTCCTGGGGGTGTGCGAGCGGGCGGCGGCCTGTTTTCCGCGCACCCTGTGCGTCGGCGTGGATCTGCTGCCCGCGGTCGGCTGGCGCAGAGCCTTCGTCGGCGAGGTCAACGCCTTCGGCGATCTGCTCCCCCGGCTGACCGGACTGCCCGGCAGCGGCTCCGAGGGCCTGGACACCTACGGCGCCCAGGTGGCCGCCGCCCTGCGCGCACCCGCTCGACCGGCTTCACCCGCAAGAACAGGAACACCCCATGCCTGAGCCCGACATGAAGGACGTCGTCGGTCACGACGACATCCTCCTCGTCACCCTCGACACCCTGCGCTACGACGTCGCCGTCGAGCTGGCGGCCGAGGGCCGCATCCCGAACCTGGCCGGCCGGCTGCCCGGCGGCCGCTGGGAGAAGCGCCACGCGCCGGGCAGCTTCACCTACGCCTCCCACCAGGCGATCTTCGCGGGTTTCCTGCCGACGCCGGCCTCCCCCGGACCGCATCCCAGGCTGTTCGCGGCGAGTTTCGCCGGCAGTGAGACCACCGCCGACAAAACCTTCGTCTACGACACCCCGGAACTCGTCTCGGGCCTGGCCAAGGCCGGCTATCACACCGTGTGCGTAGGCGGCGTGGGCTTCTTCAACCAGCAGGGTCCGCTCGGGTCGGTGCTGCCGGGCCTCTTCCACGAGGCGCACTGGGAGCCGGAGTTCGGCGTCACCTCACCCCACTCCTTCGAGAACCAGATCGCCCGCGCCGAACAGGTCATCGGTCAACTCCCCGACGGGCAGCGGCTGTTCCTCTTCCTGAACGTCTCGGCCCTGCACCAGCCGAACTGGTTCCACCTGCCCGGGGCGACCCGCGAGGCCGGTGACACCCGCGAGACGCACGCCGCCGCGCTGGAGTACGTCGACCGGCACATCGGCCGGCTCTTCGACGCCATGAGCGCGCGGCGCCGCTGTTTCGCCATCGTGTGCTCCGACCACGGCACCGCCTACGGCGACGACGGTTACACCGGTCACCGCCTCGGCCACGAGTCCGTGTGGACCGTGCCCTACGCCCACTTCTTCCTCGACCCCGCCGAGGCCGTCCGATGACCACCGCCCAGGCCACCTCGCCGTACCAGCACTACGTGTACGCCTATCCGCACAAGACGGCCTACCGCCCCCTGCCCGAACGCCCCACACTCGCCTCGCTCTGGGCGGCGCAGGACAAGCGCGCGCTCTCCCTCTACCTGCACATACCGTTCTGCGAGGTGCGCTGCGGCTTCTGCAACCTCTTCACCCGCATCGGCGCCCCCGAGGGCCTGACGGGCGCCTACCTCGACGCGCTGGAGCGGCAGGCCACCGCCGTACGCGCCGCCCTCGGCGACAGCGACGAACCGCGGTTCGCCACCGCCGCCTTCGGTGGGGGCACCCCCACCTTCCTCACCGCGCCCGAACTGGAACGCCTCTTCGACATCGCCGAGCACCGCATGGGCGCCGACCTGAGCGCGATCCCGCTCTCCGTCGAGGCCTCGCCGGCGACGGCCACCGCCGACCGGCTCGCCGTCCTGGACGCGCGGGGCACCACCCGCCTCAGCCTGGGCGTCCAGAGCTTCGTCGACTCCGAGGCGCGGGCCGCCGTACGCCCGCAGCGACGCGCGGACGTCGAGTCCGCCCTCGCCCGCGTCCGGGACACCGGCATCCCGGTCCTCAACATCGACCTCATCTACGGCATCGACGGCCAGACCGACGAGACATGGCGGCGCTCCCTGGACGCGGCCCTCGCCTGGCGGCCCGAGGAGCTCTACCTCTACCCGCTCTACGTCCGCCCGTTGACCGGCCTCGACCGCCACCGTGCCGACGCCGGACCCGATCCGGCCTGGGACGAACAGCGGCTGCGGCTGTACCGCGTGGGCCGCGACCACCTCCTCGCCCATGGATACACCCAGCAGTCCATGCGCATGTTCCGCCGGGCCGACGCACCGCCGCAGGGCACCGACGACTACGCCTGCCAGACCGACGGCATGATCGGTCTGGGCTGCGGTGCCCGCTCGTACACCGCGGACCTGCACTACTCCTTCGACTACGCGGTCGGTATGCACGAGATCCGTGGCATCATCGACGACTACGTCGCCACCACCGACTTCGGCCACGCGGAGATCGGCTACCCGATGGATGCCCACGAGGCCCGCCGCCGGCATCTCCTTCAGTCCCTCCTCCAGGCGGAGGGCCTGGCCGTCGACGACTACCGCGCCCGCTTCGGGAGCACCCCGGCCGACGACTTCGGCACGGAACTCGAGCGCCTCGCCGACCGCCGCTGGCTGGCCGACGACACCGCCTCCCGCCTCCGGCTCACCCCGGAGGGCCTCGCCCACTCCGACGCCATCGGCCCCGAGCTCTTCTCCCCTGCCGTGCGCGCCGCCATGGCCGCGTACGAGCGGAAGTGACCGGCGAGCCATGGACCTGACCCTCCTCTACCGGGGCCCGCTCGCCTCCTGCGACTACGACTGCCCCTACTGCCCGTTCGCCAAGCGACGCGACTCGACCGCCCAACTCCGCGCCGACCGCGCCGCGCTGGAGCGCGTCACGACCTGGGCGGCCGCCCAGAGCGACGACCGGCTCTCGATCCTCTTCACCCCGTGGGGCGAGGGCCTGGTCCGCTCCTGGTACCGGCGCGCCCTGACCGAGCTGTCCCACCTGCCGCACATCCGCCGGGTCGCCATCCAGACCAACCTCAGCTGCCGCACCGACTGGCTCGCCGACGCCGACCTCGACACCCTCGCCCTGTGGTGCACCTACCACCCGGGCCAGACCCCCTACGACCGCTTCCTCACCAAGTGCCGCGACCTGGCGGGCCGCGGGGTCCGCTTCAGCGTCGGTGTCGTCGGCCTGCCCGAACACCTGGACACGGCCCGCCGACTACGGGCCGACCTGCCGGCGCACGTCTATCTGTGGATCAACGCGGCCGAGGGACACACGTACCAGGACGCCGAGGCCGCCGAGTGGACCGAGCTCGACCCGCTCTTCCCCTACAGCCGCACCCCGCACACCAGCGCCGGACTGCCCTGTCGTACCGGGGAGTCCGTCGTCTCGGTCGACGGTGAGGGCACCGTCCGCCGCTGCCACTTCGTCCGCGCCGAACTGGGCAATCTCTACGACGGCTCCTACCGGGCCGCCCTCGGCCCGCGCCCCTGCCCGCTGGCCGTCTGCGACTGCCACATCGGCTATGTCCACCTGGAGACCCTGCCGTTGTACGACGTCTTCGCGGGCGGCGTGCTGGAGCGCGTCCCGGCGACCGCGCCACCGGGGGCAGGGCTGCGGCAGATGCTGCCCGTGGCTAGCTCAGCGGCCGACCGCCGAGGCCCGTCCTGCTGACGGCACGGGGCGAGAACGTCATCGGGCCTATCCAGCCGTGGCGGACGAGGGCGATCTGCGAGGGGAGCGGCTGCACAGGATCGAGGGCCCGCCCACGGGACCAGTTCGCCAGGAGCCCCTCGGTCGTCTCGACGGCGGACACCACCATGGTCACCTTCAACTCCCCGTCGCCCCAGGTGTTCCACAGCGCCCAGCCCTCGGGCCTGGGCTCGACGCCGATGCGCGCGCAGACCTCCTCGTACCCCTCCTCCACACCGGCCGGCATGGCCCCGGGCTTCAGCAGACAGGCTCCGACGAGCCGTACCAGTGGCCGGTCCTCCTCCAGACAGCCGTCGCCCTCGAAGTGGTAGTGGCGCAGCGCCCGCGCCAGCGCGTTCACACTGCGCTGGAGCGCGGTCGCGTCCCCCGGGTCCTCGTCGTACGAGAGCCATCCCTCGCTCGAAGCCGCCGCCCGCACCTGGTTGGCGAGGCGTTCGATCTCCCGGAGGTAGTCCAGACTGCTGAGTCGCGCTGAGGTCATGGCCCGAAGTCTCACACCGGGCCGGTCGGCACCGACACGGATTATCGAGCGGTCGGCTTCCGTCAGCGGGCCTTGCGGCACAGGTCCCGCTTCTCGGGGAACGGATCGAGGCCGGCCGAGCGGTAGGTGGCGACGGCGCCCGCGTTGGAACTCGGTGTGCACACGACCACGTCGGACGCGCCCAGTTCCTGGAGTGCGCGTGCCGCGGCGACGGTGATCGCCCTGCCGTAGCCGTGACCGCGGTGGGCCGGGTGCACGCCCATCGGTTCGATCAGCCCGGTCCTGCCCTCGCCCGCCGACCACACCGTCACGACGGCCACGGCCTCGCCCCGCTCGTCGCGGGCGAGCAGGCACCGCGCGTCGGCGTACGGCGCACCGGCCGCCATCGCATGCCAGCTCTCGTCGGTGAAGGTGGACCGGTCGAACGCCGCCCGCTGGACCGCGGTCCGCTCGTGCACGGCGTCCGGCCCGACCACCTCGATGTGCACGCCGGGATCGGGCACCGGCTCACCGAGGTCACGCCGAAGCGGTGTCCACGGCTCGTCGCTCTCCCAGCCGTCCTCGGACAGCAGGTCCTGGACGAGCGCCCCCGGCGGCGCCTCCACATACACCGGGCCCTCGCCGAGCACGCCCCGCTCGGGCACCGACACGTCCTCGACGATCCGTCGCGCCAGCTCCTCGTCCCGCAGGGCGTCCGGCGCGATCGCCAGCCGCAGCAACCCGGGACCGTCGAGCAGTCCGGCCGCCAGTACCGCCCCGGCACGGCTCCAGGTCCGTACGGCCTCGGCGGTCCGCCGCGCACCGAACCGCCAGAACCATCCCACGTCCCCCGGGTGCAGTTGTACGGGCGCCGGGTCGCTCTGCCATTCCGCCAACACCCGGGCCACGTGGCCGAGTTCGTCGACCCCCGGCCGACCCGTCTCCATCGCCATCGCCATCCCCCGATCACACACCACCCCGCCGCTCCTTCGCATCCGGCTTTCCCGTCGGCGACCGCCGACTCGTCGCGGTTCGAGGTGCGAATCCGGACAGTCGGTGCGGGCTCCCCGATGAGTTCCGGTCGGGGCGCGAGTCTGTTCTTCCGACCGCCATGGCCGGGTAGGACGCTGCCCGGCACGAGACATCACGGAGGACACATGACGAGCACACCGGACGACCCGACCACCGCGCGGTCCGGCCGCCCGCCGATCGTCGACCTGGCCACCTGGCAGGCCGCGCGCGACGAGCTCCTGGTCCGCGAGAAGGCCCACACCCGGGAGGGCGACGCCCTCGCCGCGGCCCGGCGGCGACTGCCGATGGTGGAGTTCGACGGCACGGTCGAGGTCGTCGGGGCCGACGGCCCGGTCCCGTTCCTGGACCTGTTCCAGGGCCGCGACGAACTCGTCGTCTACAAGCACATGTGGTACGACGAAGCACCGCACCAGGGGCAGTGCGAGGGCTGCACCACCACGGCATGGCATCTCCAGGACGCCGTCTACCTCAACGCCCGCGGCGTCTCCTTCGCGATCGTGACCACGGGCCGTTGGCAGGAGGTGGCCCCCTACCTGGACTTCATGGGCTACCGGCAGCCCTGGTACTCGGTGCGCGGCGTGGACGGGCCCGCCGGTGGCGAGATGGGCTACCTCACCTCCTACCTGCGCGACGGCGACCGCGTGTTCCTCACCTACTCCACGACCGGGCGTGGCAACGAGCGGGTCAACGGATCCATGGGCCTGCTCGACATGACGCCCTACGGTCGCGGCGAGGCCTGGGAGGACAACCCCGAGGGCCGGCCCAAGGGCGGCAGCGCGTGCTGGTCCTGGCGCACGGACGCGGAGGGTAACCCCACCTGGGGTCCGACCGGCCGCCCCGTACCGCAGTGGACGCGCCCCGGCGCGACGCCGGTGCAGACCCTCGGCCGGCACGGCCACCACCACTGATCCGCCTCGAAGCGGGCGGGGCCCTCAGGACAGGTTCAGGTCGGCGTACACCAGGTGATGGTCCGAGTACTCGCTGGGCTGCACCCGGTGCTTCAGCGGGGTGATGCCGCGCAGGAAGACGTAGTCGAACTTGCTCTGCCAGTCGGTGGTCGTCTGGCAGGCGCCGGCCGACGAGGGATCGCACTGGGGGTCCGTGTCGGCGGCCAGTGCCCACATCGGGCTGAGTTCGGGGGCGTACGGCACGGCGTTGAAGTCGCCGAGAACGATGGCGCGGTCGTGCCGTGCGACCTCCTTGGCGAGTACACGGGCCTGCTTCTCGCGGATCGGTTCCTGTCGCCGTTCGGCGAGGTGCGTGTTGAACACCCGGACGGTCTCACCGCCCAGCTTCGTGGTCACCGCCATGTACCCGCGATCCTCGGAACCACCGTCGGGGTACTCCACGACGACGGGATCGGTCATCGGGGCCGCCGAAAGCAGCGCCTGGCCGTAGCCTGCCGGGCTCCACGGCGCCCCGCCACAGCGGCCCCAGTTCCGCAGGACCGCCCCGTACTCGACGTGGTAGACCAGCCCGTAGAAGCGCTCCAGATCGTCCCGGATCTTCTCGACGTCGTTCATGCACGATTCCTGCACAGCGACGACCTGCGGCGCGTACGTGGCGATCTCCGAGGCCTGGTCGATGTTGCTCGCCTCGCAGGGGTTGCAGAGGTTCCAGGTCATCACCCGGTTCGACACGACTTCCTTCACCGCGTCGTCGGGCAGCGACCTGCCGAACAGGGCACCGCCCGGCGCACTGCGGCCGACGAGCGCGATACAGGCCACGATCACCGCACCCGCGAGCAACCGCGTGCCCTTCCCGAACACCAACGCCTTCCCCTCACCGCGTATACGCGCATGCACACAGCATCCGACGCCACTACGCACGAGATTACGGGACGGGGGTGTCGACACCGCATGACTACCGCGGGACTGCCAGCCAATCGACAGGTAACCGAACAGACCCTCGCCGGCCCGGGCAAGGCCGCCGGTCACCCTTCCGTCCGGTCCCCGCCGCGGCCTTCAGGATGCGAACACGCCGCGAACCCCTCGAACATTCGTGGCATCGGACGGATATCCTGCCTCGCGACCCAGGGCAGCCGAGGCGTGCCCCGAGCGTCGTCGTTCTACGCGGGGAGAGTGCATGCGAACAGTTCGGATCGTGCCCGGTCTGACCGTCGACGAGGAGCTTTTCGACGCCGCCGTCGACGGGCTCGCCCGGTTCGCGCCGGACGAGTCGCTCACCTGGGAGGAGTTCACCTCCGAGGACCGCTGGCTGCTCGTACCGGACTCCGGCGGCATGGGCTACAAGGCCGAGTCGGTGCTGCGCCGGGAGGCGGGCCGCACCGTCAAGGTGAACCTGTGGATGGCGCCGGACCTGCGCGACGGCGAGCGGCCGCGGCCCCACAACCACCCCTGGGAGTTCACCGCCCACGTTCTCGCGGGCGGATACACCGAGCAGCGCTACGAGTTGGTTGACGGCCGGGTCGTCACCGAGACCCGAACCCATGAGGCGGGCGGGACGAACACCGTGCCGCTCAGCTCCTATCACGAGGTGACCCACATCCAGGCGCCGGGCAGGACGCTGACGCTGATGGTGTGCGGGGCGGGCCGCAAGGGCGAGTGGGGCTACCTCGACCCGGCCACCGGCGAGCTGGAGCCCAACCAGCCCGAGCCCGGCTTCCGGGAACGCCTGGCCGCCCTCAACCCGCGGCTGCGCTGAGCGGTCCCGGACAGCCCGGGCGCGGGCGGCCGGCTGATCAGCGAAGCAGGGCGAGCAGCCGGCCCGCGGGCAGCGGATGCCGTGTGTGGCCCTCCGGTCCCGTGGTCGTGGTGGCGGTCAGCAGGGAGTTGAGGACGGACTCCTCCACCGTGTCGAGGACGGCGGTGAAGAGGGGGTCGAGGCTGTCGTCGGACACGACGGCGGGGCCGGCGGGGGTGCCGAGAGGGCGGGTGCCGAACGCCAGGCCGTAGTCGCCGCTGCCGTGGCCGTAGGCGGCGCCGACCCTGGCCAGGGCGTAGACGGCGCGTCGGGCGAGGCGGGTCAGCTGGCGGGCGTCCAGGGGAGCGTCGGTCGCGACCACGAGCATGCAGGAACCGCTGTCGGGGACGGGGTCCGGGGCGGGCAGGCCGACGTCGGCGGGGGTGACGGTGCGGCCCAGGACCCGGAGCGTGCCGCCGAAATTGGCCTGCACCAGGACGCCGAGGGTCACCTCGCGGCCCGCGAGAGCGACGCGGCGCGATGAGGTGCCGATGCCCGCCTTGAACCCGAGCGCGGTCAGCCCCGTGCCGCCGCCGACGCAGCCCTCGGCCACCGGTCCGGTGTGCGCCGTCTCCAGGGCGGAGCGGACGTGTTCCTCGCGGACCGGGCGCGAGCGGATGTCGGACAGGAGCCCGTCGTTGCACTCCCCCACCACCGGATTCAGGCTCCGCGCACCGGCCGTCTCGGGCCGCTGGAGCAGCCAGCCCACCAGGGCGTCCGCGGCCCGGAACGCGGACAGCGTGGAGGTCAGCAGTACGGGAGTCTCCAGCGCACCGAGTTCGGCGACCTGCGTGGCGCCCAGCAGCTTGCCGTAGCCGTTGCCCGCGAAGACCCCGGCGGGCAGCGGACTCGCGGGGCCGATCCCGTCGGGCACGATCGCGGTGACCCCGCTGTGCACGCGCGGCGGATCGATCAGGGTGGTGTGCCCTACCCGGATGCCGGGCACGTCCGTGAAACTGTTGAGCGGTCCCGTGGACATGTCACCGGCACACAGGCCGAGTTCGCGGGCGCGACGAGAGGCGCCGGGTGAAGGCGAGGACAAGGGTGGACCGGGCATGCGCATGATCGGCACACTAGCCAAAACCTCGTACGACATCGCGTACGGCCCGGAGAGACGTTCGTCCGCCTACGGCCTCGGCGCGTCCGGGCACTGGAGCGCATCATGACCGAACCCGAGCCCACGGACCGCACCCCCGGCGCCGCCGACGCCACGGACGCCCGGCGGACGGATCCCCTGGCCCGGCTCTCCCTGGAGCAGCTGCGGCGGCGCACCAGCATGAAGTGGCGCACCCACCCCGAGGACGTGCTGCCGCTGTGGGTGGCGGAGATGGACGTACCGGTCGCTGCGCCCGTCCTCGAGGCGCTGCGTTCGGCGCTCGATCTCGGCGACACGGGATACCCCTTCGGGACCGCCTATGCCGAGGCCCTGGCCGCTTTCGCCCACGACCGGTGGGGCTGGGACGGGCTGCGGGTGGCGGACACCGCGATCGTGCCCGACGTGATGATGGGCATCGTCGAGGTGCTCCGGCTGATCACCGACCCGGGCGACGCGGTCGTGGTGTGCTCACCGGTCTACCCGCCCTTCTACGCGTTCGTCGGCCACGACGCTCGCGAGATCGTCGAGGCACGTCTCGGCCCGGATCTGCGGATCGACCTGGCGGCCCTGGCGGACGCCTTCGTACGAGCTCGGCGCGGGGGCCGTCGGGCGGCGCTCTTGATGAGCAATCCGCACAATCCGACCGGTGTCGTGCACACCCGCCGGGAGCTGGAGGCGGTCGCGGCCCTGGCCCGGACGCATGGCGTGCGGGTGGTGTCCGACGAGATCCACGCTCCCCTGGTCCTGCCGGGAGCCGTCTTCACCCCGTTCCTGAGCGTGCCCGGCGCCGAGAACGCGTTCGCGCTGGCCTCGGCCTCCAAGGCGTGGAACCTGGCCGGGCTCAAGGCGGCCGTGGCCATCGCCGGTCCGGAAGCCGCCGACGAGCTCCGGCTCCTGCCGGAAGAGGTCGGTCACGGTCCCAGCCATCTCGGGATCATCGCCCACACCGCGGCCTTCCGCGCGGGCGGGGAGTGGCTGGACGACCTGCTGCTCGGGCTCGACGCCAACCGCACTCTGCTGGGCGAACTGGTCGCGGAGCACCTGCCCGACCTGGGGTATCACCGCCCCGAGGGCACCTATCTGGCCTGGCTGGACTGCCGAGGGCTGGGACTGCACGGTGATCACGACGCCGAGGGCCCCGGCGTGGTGAGCGATCTCGCCGGGCCCGCGCGGATGTTCCTCGACAGAGCCAGGGTCGCGCTCAGCTCGGGCCATGTCTTCGGCACTGGTGGCGAGGGACACGTCCGCCTCAACTTCGGCACGACGCCGACCATCCTGCGCCAGGCGCTGAGTCGTATGGGACGCGCGGTGCGGGGTCTGTAGACCGCGCCGCCCGCAAGCCCCGGCCCCGTCGGGGCTCCTTGTCGATACGTCCTGACAAACCTATTGACATCACCAGTGGGGCGTTTCATAGTACGACGCAACTAGAGCGCGCTAGTAACGCGCGCTAGCACCCCCACGAGCGGCACACACCCTCCGCTGCCTCACCCGACACAGCTCCGCCGCACACGGCATCGCCGAGCCGCCCGCCCGCCACTCCGGACCGGGCGGAACCCCTCACGCCAAGACCCACATCCCACTTCCACCCTGATCAGCACAGCGAGGTGCAAGGGACATGCACAGACACCACCGAGCCGCCACTCTGACCGCCACGGTTCTCGTCGGCGCCCTGTTCGCGACCGGCTGCTCCAGCAGTTCCGGTGGCAAGAAGTCCGAGGAAGGCGACGCGGCGGCCGCCGCGGGCAAGGCGAACACGCCGCGCATGACCGTGGCCATGGTCACCCACGCCTCCCCCGGCGACACCTTCTGGGACCTCGTCCGCAAGGGCGCCCAGGCCGCGGCCGCCAAGGACAACATCAAGCTCGTCTACTCCAGCGACCCCAGCGCCGGAAACCAGGCCAACCTGGTCCAGAACGCCATCGACCAGAAGGTCGACGGCATCGCCCTCACCGCGGCCAAGCCCGACGCCCTCAAGGACGTCATCGCCAAGGCCCAGAAGGCCGGCATCCCCGTCGTCGGCTTCAACTCCGGCGTCGACAACTGGCAAGACCTCGGCATGCTCGAGTACTTCGGGCAGGACGAGAACATCGCCGGCCAGGCCTTCGGCGAACGCCTCGACCAACTCGGCGCCAAGCACGCCCTCTGCGTCATCCAGGAGCAGGGCCAGGTCGCCCTGGAAGCCCGCTGCGCCGGCCTGAAGAAGGGCTTCAGCGGCACGACCGACACGCTGTACGTCAACGGCACCGACATGCCGTCCGTGAAGTCCACGATCACCGCCAAGCTCAAGGCGGACTCCTCCATCGACCAGGTCGTCACCCTCGGCGCGCCCATCGCGCTGACCGCGGTCCAGTCGCTCTCCGACGCGGGCAGCAAGGCCAAGGTCGCCACCTTCGACCTCAACAAGGACCTCGTCAAGGCCGTCCAGGCGGGAACCGTCGAGTTCGCGGTCGACCAGCAGCCCTACCTCCAGGGCTACCTGTCCGTCGACTCGCTGTGGCTGTACAAGAACAACGGCAACTACATGGGCGGCGGTGAGCAGCCGGTGCTGACCGGCCCGGCCTTCATCACCAAGGACAACGTCGACAAGGTCGCCGAGTTCGCCTCGAAGGGCACCCGGTGATGAGCATGACCCAGCACGCCGAGCCGGCGGTGACCTCACCGCCGGCCCCCGGCCCGAAGGCGACCGACGGCCGGACCGCTCAACGCCCCCTGGCCCTGCGTCTGTTGGCCCGCCCCGAGATCGGCGTCTTCCTCGGTGCCGTCGCGGTATGGGTGTTCTTCCTCGTCGCCGCCCCGCCGGTGCGCGACGGCGGCTCGATGGCGAACATCCTCTACCAGTCGTCGACCATCGGGATCATGGCCCTGCCGGTCGCGCTGCTGATGATCGGCGGGGAGTTCGACCTCTCGGCGGGTGTGGCGGTCATCGCCTCGGCGCTCACCGCCAGCATGCTGACGTACCAACTCACCCTGAACGTCTGGGCGGGTGTCGTCGTCGCGCTGCTCGTGTCGCTGGGCATCGGCTTCCTCAACGGCTGGCTGCTGGTCAGGACCGGCCTGCCGAGCTTCCTCGTCACTCTGGGCACGTTCCTGATCCTCCAGGGCGTGAATCTGGCGGTCACCAAGCTGGTCACCGGGAACGTCGCCACCGACGACATCAGCGACATGGACGGCTTCGCCGGCGCGAAGAAGGTCTTCGCCTCGTCCTTCGAGGTCGGCGGCGTGCAGGTCAAGATCACCGTGGTGTGGTGGCTGGTCTTCGCGGCCATCGCGACCTGGGTGCTGCTGCGTACGCGCTACGGCAACTGGATCTTCGCTGTGGGCGGCAACAAGGACTCCGCCCGCGCCGTGGGTGTCCCGGTCACCTTCACGAAGATCTCCCTGTTCATGCTGGTCGGCTTCGGCGCCTGGTTCGTCGGCATGCACAACCTGTTCTCCTTCAACACCGTGCAGTCCGGCGAAGGCGTGGGCCAGGAGCTCATCTACATCGCGGCGGCCGTGATCGGCGGCTGTCTCCTGACCGGCGGCGCCGGTTCGGCCGTCGGGCCGGTCTTCGGTGCGTTCATGTTCGGCATGGTGCAGCAGGGCATCGTCTACGCCGGCTGGAACCCGGACTGGTTCAAGGCCTTCCTCGGCGTGATGCTGCTCGGCGCCACGCTCATCAATCTGTGGGTCAGCCGCGCGGCGACCCGGAGGTGACCCATCCCATGACAACCACCCAGGACGACCCGCGCGAAGACGCCCCGGTCGTCGAACTCAAGGCCACGGGCAAGGCGTACGGCAATATCCGGGCCCTGCACGGCGTGGACCTGAAGGTCTTCCCCAGCCAGGTCACCTGTGTGCTCGGCGACAACGGCGCCGGCAAGTCCACCCTGATCAAAATCATCTCCGGGCTGCACCAGCACACCGAGGGCGAGTTCCTCGTCGACGGCGCCCCGGTCCGCTTCACCACCCCCCGAGAAGCCCTCGACAAGGGCATCGCCACCGTCTACCAGGACCTCGCCGTCGTCCCGCTGATGCCGGTGTGGCGCAACTTCTTCCTCGGCTCCGAGCTCACCAAGGGCCCCTGGCCGATCCGCCGCCTGGACATCGAGCAGATGAAGAAGACGGCCGACGAAGAGCTCCGCAACATGGGCATCGTCCTGGACGACCTCGAACAGCCCATCGGGACGCTGTCGGGCGGCCAGCGCCAGTGCGTGGCCATCGCCCGCGCCGTCCACTTCGGCGCCCGGGTGCTGATCCTGGACGAGCCCACCGCCGCGCTCGGCGTCAAGCAGTCCGGCGTGGTCCTCAAGTACATCGCCGCCGCCCGCGACCGCGGCCTGGGCGTCATCTTCATCACCCACAACCCCCACCACGCCTACATGGTCGGCGACCACTTCAGCGTGCTGCGCCTGGGCACCATGGAACTCAACGCCGCCCGCGACGAGGTCAGCCTCGAAGAACTCACCAACCACATGGCCGGCGGCTCCGAACTCGCCGCCCTCAAGCACGAGTTGTCCCAGGTCCGCGGCGTCGACGTCGAAGAACTCCCCGAAGCACAGGACCTCAAGGCACCCGTCGCGACGAGCGGGCAGCGGCTGTCCTGAGGGCAGTTGATCGCATGGCCACGGGGGCGCTCCTGTGGCCATGCGCTTCGAAGGCGCCCAGTAAATCGAGCGACCAACCGCCTCCGCGCCCCGCACACTCCGCACATGTCCACCGATGTGAGCGGAATGATCGAGTGCAGGCCCTTGGCGCGGATCTTCGGAGCGGACGACGAGGACGCCGTATGGCACGCCGCCATCGACCTCTTCTTCCTCGACCCCGGCAACGCCTATGACGCCCTCGCCTGCCTGTTCGGTGTCCGCAACACGTACGGGTTCCGGCCTCTGACAACGGACCGTGGCCTGCCGGAGGATGCTTCGGACGAGCTGCGGGACGGGATCGACGCGTGGCGCGGACCGGACGGCGAACCAGGCACGACATGGATCAGCTGGGCCGAACTGGCCGCGGCCGACTGGGAGGAGACGGACAGGTCCGGCACACGCAGTCGCGCCGCCGTCGCCGGGGCGGGGACCGGGTGGGCGCCGGTTTGGGACGTCATGCGGACGCTGGCCTCGTTGCACGGGCCGGAACATGTGAGGCTCGTGGTCTGGTTCCGGTGAACGCGAGGTGAGTACCCGCCGTCAGCACGGCCCTGCCAGGCGGGCCGCGACAGCCATGACGGCGACGGAGACCACGGTGATCCCGGCCCCGACGTAGAGCGGCGCGGTGTAGCCGAGGCCCGCGGTGATGGCCAGGCCTCCGAGCCAGGCGCCGAGGGCGTTGCCGACGTTGGATGCGGAGACGTTGGCGCCGGCGGCCAGTGCCGAGCCGTGGGCGGCGTCGGTGACGCGGGTGATCATGCCGGGCACGGCAGCGAACCCGAACAGCCCCATCAGGAACACCAGGATCACCGAAGCGGTGGCGTCGGCGGCCAGCAGGCCGAACGCGGCCAGGGTGACCGTCAGTCCGAGGAGGGCGAGGACCAGGGCGCGGTCCCGGTCGTGGTCGGCCGCTCGTCCGCCGAGCAGGTTCCCGACGACCAGGCCGACGCCGTACACCATCAACAGCCAGGCGACGTCTGCCGAGGAGAAGCCGCCGACCTCGGTGAAGGTGTAGGCGATGTAGCTGAACGCGCCGAACATGCCGCCGTAGCCGAGGGCCGTGGCGGTGAGGGTCAGCCAGACCTGAGTGGAGCGGAGTGCTCGGAACTGTGCGCGCAGGTCCGGGTGTTCCGTCCCTGTGGATCGGCCGGCCCTGGCAGGGACGAGGGCGATGATGCCCACCAGGGCCAGTACGCCGATCGCGGTGACCGCCCAGAACGCCGCCCGCCAGCCCCAGCGTTCACCGACGAGTGCGCCGAACGGCACGCCCAGCACGTTCGCCAGCGTCAGTCCGGCGAACATCACCGCCACCGCACGGGACTTGCGCTCCGGTGCCACGAGGCTCCGTGCGACGAGGGAGCCGATACCGAAGAACGAACCGTGGCACAGCGCGGCCACGATCCTGCCGAGCAGCATCACCGGATAGTTCGGCGCGATCGCGGACAACAGGTTGCCGAGGACGAACAGCACCACGAGGCCGACCAGGACCTGCTTGCGGGGCAGTCGCGCGGTGACCGCGGTCAGGGCGATCGCGCCGATCGCCACGCTCAGGGCGTATCCGGAGATCAGCCAGCCCGCTGTCGCCTCCGACACCGCAAGACTCGACGCCACCTGGGGCAGCAGGCCTGCGATCAGGAACTCGGTCAGGCCGATACCGAAGCCGCCGAGTGCCAGGGCGACGAGCCCGCTCGGCAGGCGTCGGCCTTCGATCGGGCCGCTGTCCAGCACGGAGCTGGGATTGCCGGCGGTCATGCTTCTGACGTCGCCTTTCGGGATGCGTTCAGGGTGCTCATCCGTCGACCCTCACGCGTGGCGACGGCTTCCGTCCATGGACAAAGGCCGACGGCACTTGGACGAACGTACGGCGCCCTACTCCCCTCGCAGCCAGGCGCGGGTACCGAACGAGGCGCAGGCCCGCGATGCCACCGTGGCCGCGGCACGCAGAGCCTCGGCGAAGTGTGCTGAGGTCAACTGGCCCTGAACGGCGAGGTGGTGGGTGAGGGCGCCGTGGAGGAAGTCTCCCGCGCCGAGCGTGTCCGCCACCGGGACCGAGGGGACGTCCACCGTGCCGCCGCCGTCGGGGCCCGACCACTCGATGGGCGCCGCCCCTTGGGTGATCGCCGCCCAGCCGACGCCGTACTCCCGCAGGAAGTGCAGGGTTTCCGCCGGGGTGTCGGTACCGGGCGGGTGGAAGTCCGCCGAGCAGACGGCGACGTCGATCGACGGCAGCAGATGCTCCGTGCCGTCCTTCCAGCTGCCCCCGTCCAGTACGGTCGGGCGGCCGAGGGCGCGGGCCAAGTGCGCGGCGAAGAGGGCGAGTTCCCTGTGGTGGCCGTCGAATTCGACGATGTCCGAGGCTGCCACGAGCGTGCCGAGATCGCCGGGTGGGGTGATGCGCCGACCTGTCGCGTTGGTCGAGGCGACGGCGCGTTCCCCGGTGGATGCCGTGACCATGATGGAGGAGACGGCCGGGGGCTCGGTCTCCTCGGGCGTCAGGTCCGACACGTCGACGCCGAACCGGTGCAGGTCGGCTGCCGCGGCGAGGCCCAGCGGATGGGATCCGATCGCGGTGAGCAGGCGGGCCGCGCCGCCCAGGTGGCTGAAGGCCACGGCAGCGTTCGCCGCCGGACCGCCCGCGGCGACGGTCTGCCGACGGGCCGTCAGTTTCTCGTCGGGGGCGGGCGCGCGGTCCACGAGGTGGATGACGTCGAGCGTGCACAGGCCCACGAACAGGCCTGCGGGACGTCGGCTCGCCGCCGGTTCCACCACGAGCGCCTCCTGCCGAGGGGGTGCGGGTGATCAGTGTACGAACCGACAGCGCCGACAAACCGACGAACCGGCGGTGAGCGGACGTCAGGCCGGCGGGTCGACCAACTGGGCCGCCAGGCCGACCCCGACCAGGCCCGCCGCGATGAGCAGCCCGTTGGCCAGGACCACCCCGGCGACGAGTACGACGGTGGCGACGGCCAGGGCCCACCAGGCGCCCGTGCGGCGGTACTCACGGGGCCGGGGGGGGTGGCCGACGCTCATCGCCCTGGCGAAACGGGGGTCGTCGCACGCGCACCGCGCTTCGAGTGCGACCAGACGCTCGTCCTCGGGTCGGGGCATGGCTTCTCCTTCGCGCCAGGCGCTGCCGAGCCGCGAGCGGCGGGGCAGCGAGTGTCGTGAACGGGGGCGAGATGCGACGCAGGCGGGTGTGTGACACGGTCGGGCGGCCGCGATCGCTCGGCGGGGCTGGGGCGAGCAGGCGGCTGGACACACGATGAGCGCGGTAGGAGGGACGTACCGGCTCACACTGCCCGGCTCTCTATGCATTCTCCCTGGCGGTTGGCCCGTGCAAACAAGTGTCGGCCACGGGTTGTCGGTTCGGCGCCGACGAGCCCAGGAACGTGAGAGCCCGCGCCAGCAGTTCCGCGCGTCCTGCCACGACCGGCCCCAGGACCGCGAGCACCAGCACGTATCCGGCGATGAAGGGGGCGAGGCGGTCGTCGAGGCCCGCGCTGGTCGCCATCGCGGCAAGGATCAGGGCGAACTCCCCTCGGGCGACCAGGGTGGTGGCGATGTCCGCGGCGCGCTCGGCACCGTAGCCGTACAGGCGTGCCACCAGGAGGCCGGCGGCGACGTTCATGACGACGGTCAGTGCGGCCGCGGCGGCCACCGGTCCTGCGACGCTCGCGACGACGGCGGGGTCGATGGCCAGTCCGAAGGCGAAGAAGAAGATGGCCGCGAAGGCGTCGCGCAGGGGGTGTACGAGCCGGCGGATCCGGGCGGCCGACGGTGTGCCGGCGAGGATGAGACCGACCATGAAGGCGCCGATGGCGTCGGCGACGCCCAGGACCTCGGAGATCCCGGCGACGAGGACCGCCGCGCCGAGGAAGCTGATGACGAGCAGTTCGTTGTCGCGGACCGCGATGAGCCGGCCGACCAGCCGTGTCCCGTAGCGGGCCGCGGCGGCCAGTGCGAGCAGGAAGCCGAAGGCCTTGCCCGCCTGCCAGAGCACGTCCGCGAGGCCCTGCGCGCCGCCGATGACCGGCTGGAGTGCCGCGAGATACAGGGCGAGGAAGATGTCCTCCACCACGATGACGCCCAGGATGAGACGGGTCTCGGGGCGGCCCAGACGGCCCAGGTCGATGAGGATCTTGGTGACGATCGCGGACGACGAGATGCCCAGCACGCCGGCCAGCACCAGCGCCTCACGGGCGCCCCAGCCGAGCGCGAAGCCGAAGCCCAGTCCCGCGCCGACGTTCAGCAGCAGATAGATGCCACCGGCCGCCAGGAGCCGCTTGCCGCCGCTCCTGAGGTCGTCGAGGTGGAACTCCAGGCCGAGGTAGAACAGCAGGAGCACCAGACCGAGCGCGGAGAGCATCTCGAAGTCGTGGGCGTCCTGGACCAGGACGATGCCGGGTGTGTGGGGGCCGAGCAGGATGCCGGCCAGCATGAACAGGGGGATGGTCGGAAGGCCGATCCTGCCGCCGAGGCGGGCGAGCAGGGCGGCCGCGAGGAAGGCGCCGCCCATGGCGAGGAGGGTGTCAGCGTGTCCCACGGGTCACCGCCCTCGGCCGTGAGAAGGGACGGGATGGCTTCACATGGCGGGGATGGATACAGGTACTCCTTGTGGTGCGTTGCTGCCGGCGTTCTCGAGGACCGCGCCCGGGCCGGGTGTCACCACCGGCCCGATCGGCGCCGTCTCTACGCTGGCACGACCCGCACGTCCTCGGCCATCGGTGTCAGCACTCATTTCGGCAGGTGGCGACCGCCCGCGATCCCGTGATCGTGTGGAGCACCTCGCCGCGTTCAGGAGAGCGGGCCGAGGATCTCCTGGGACTCGATCAGACCCTGGTCGCTGGGGGCCTTGCCGTCGCCGAAGACGCGGGTGGCCTGGCGGGCCCGGAACTCGAGGTGTGCTTCGGCGGGTTTGGCGTAGCCGTAGCGTGCGCGGGCCTCCGCCGGGGTCAGGATCTCGGCGTTGCGGGGCGGGACACCGAACTTGATCGGCGCGACCACCGGGACCGTGGAGGGGGACAGCAGGCCCAGCAGGCGCAGTTCGAGGGTGGGGTTGAGGTGGGCCAGGGCGAACGACACCTTCATCACGGGGACGATGAGGACGTCGAGGAGGCGGGACTGCCGGATGCCGGCCATGTCACGCATCCAGCGCGGCAAGGTGGCGATCGTGGCGGTCCGCTGCGCCTTCGCGACGGCGAGGCGCACCGGCTTCGCCCAGAACGGCACCGGCGGCAGGACGAGTTCGGTCCTGAGGAGGTGGTTCATGGCCTGGCGTGCGATCGGGCTGGCGGAGAGCCGGGGACGCGTCCGCGCGAAGTACGCCCGGACCCCGTCACGGGTGCGGGGCACGTCGTCCGGGGAGCAGGTCTGGAGTTCGGCGGCGACCGCGCAGGCCTCCCAGTACTCCTTCTCCTCCTGCGCGGTGAGTTTCCCGGGGCCGTACTTCTCGTAGGCGTAGAGGATCGAGTGCCAGCCCGTGAGCTGGATCCACAGCTGCGAGGCGGGGTCGTTGGCGTCGTAGGTGCCGCCGCCGTAGGGCAGTTCGCCGATCGCCTTGGAGTGGACCTTGACCAGGATGTCCGCGGCCTTGGACACCTCCCGTGAGCCGGCGAAGGCGACCATGGCGAAGTAGCGCAGGGTCCGGTCGTAGCGGGTACGGGCGCGCTGGTAGATGCCCTGGGTCCGGTCCACGGCGGCCACCAGGGGCGGGTCGAGTTCCTCGACGACCACGGCCCGCTGGAATCCCACCGTCGGCGCCGTCGGATAGCTCCAGACCTTCCACACCACCGAGCCCGGGCCGAAGAAGCCGTAGTCCTCGTGCGGTTGGACCTCGTCGCGCCTGAACTTCGCCATGGGGCCACTCCCTGTGCGTCCGCGGCGTGGACCGCCACTCGATTACGACACTGCTGTCGTAAATTAAGACACGGGTGTCGTAAACTGCCAAGGTGCCAGCGACCACGAATGCGTCGGACCGGCCGCGCAGACGGCGCCCCTACGCCCCGCGCGTTCCCATCGAGGAGCGCCGCGAGCAGCTGCTCGACGCGGCCCTGGCCGTGATCGTCAGCGACGGCTACGACCGGGTGTCCATCGACGCGATCGCCAGGCGGGCCGGTGTCGCGCGATCCGTGGTCTACGGCGCCTTCGCGAACCTCGACGCCCTGCTGCTCGCGCTGCTCGACCGACAGCAGGAACGCGCCTACGCACGACTGCTGGAGACCGTCCCCGACGCCGAGGAGCTGCGCGACCCCGCCGAGTTCGGCTCCGAAGCGGTGCGCCGGATGGCCGGCATGCTCCATGAGGACCCGGACACCTGGCGGCTGATCCTGCTGCCGCCAGGCGACATGCCGACCGTGGTCCGCGACCGTATCGAGGCGGACCGGGAACGCTTCCGGCTGCTTGTGGAGGAGTGGCTCTCCCTCCTCCTCGCCGGCCGGGGCGAGACGGGACTCGATCCGCGGGTCCTCGCCCACGCCCTCGTCGCCTGCGCCGAGCACTTCGGCCGGGTCGCGCTCACCGACCCCGACAGGTTCGACCTGCCCCAACTGGCGGGCCAGGTACGGGTGATCCTCGGCGCACTCTGGCCGGCGTCCTGACGTCGCGGCCCGTCCTCAGTGCGCCGCGAACTGCACGCTCGTCGGCTGCACCGCCTCGGCGCGCAGGGCGATCCCGTCGATCGTCAGCTGCTCGCCGTAGATGTCGGTGATCCTGATCGCTCCGCCGCAGCCGGTGCCCTGCTCGGAGAGGAAGTAGTTGTACTCGGTGCGGGCCAGCCGGGTCCAGCCGCTGCCGGTGCGGACCTCCAGGCGGGCCAGGGGATTGCGGTGGCCGATGGCCT
Source organism: Streptomyces sp. RG80 (assembly GCF_040446465.1). Lineage (NCBI taxonomy): Bacteria > Bacillati > Actinomycetota > Actinomycetes > Kitasatosporales > Streptomycetaceae > Streptomyces > Streptomyces sp. RG80. Next base: position 179,465 of record NZ_JBEAAJ010000005.1, read on the forward strand.
GGATGGCACACCAGTAGCGGGTCGAGCCGGTCTTGTAGCGGATCGAGATCTTCTCGGACGTGGCGGGGCTGAGCAGGGTCCAGGTGACCGGTATCTGCCCTCGCGAGGGCGCGGCGAGCTTGGCGAACGCCTGCGGGCTGAGGTCTAGTTGGCCGGGTTTGCAGGGCAGCGGGCATTCGTTGGTGATCCGGACCGTGACGGTGGCGCCGTCGGCGGAGCGGACGCGCACATACGCTCCGCACGCCTGGGAGGTCTCGTAGTCGGTGTGGTTCATCGCCGCGGTCATGACGTCGTCGGTGGGTCCGTAGGAGCAGGCGCCGTCGCCGTTGCCGGTGTCGTAGAAGGTCGCGATGCCCTGGTAGGTGGTCCCGGGGCGGATCCGTCCGGCCAGTGACCCCGCGCCGGCGGCCGTGCGACGGGGACTGGCGGTCGAAGGCTTGGCCTTAGGGGTGCTCGGGGACGCGGAGGGGGCGGTCTTCGCCGTCGCCGAGGGGCTCGCCTTGGTGGCCGACGCGCTGGGGGACGCCGTGGCGGGCGCCCGTCCCGGTGTCGTGGCCGCCTCGCTCACCTCGACACTGGCCGACGACGCGGCGGGCTCGCCTCCGTCGTCGTCGGGACCGAACGCCACGATCAAGGAGGCGATGAGGGCGAAGGCCGCCGCGACCAGCGCGGAGACCACCCAGGTGCGCTGCCGGCCGGGTCGACGGCGGTGTGAAGAGGACGACGCCACGGATGAGGTCCTTACGTGGTTCGGAACGTGCTTCGGAACGTTCTTCGCGAGCACGCGTGCTGTGTGCAAGGCCCTCGAAGAGAGCCTCCGAACCCTCAGTGGCCGCCGGAACCGAAAAGGTTGCCGCCCTGCGTCGAGGAAATTCGAGGGAACGTGTCCTCAGCGCAGATCGAGTCGCATCAGAATCCGTGGATGCCCCGCCAGCACGGACGTGGTGTCGGCGGCATGGACGAATCCGGCGCGCTCGAAGTTCGTACGGATCCCCGCGTACGCCATCGTCAGATCGACCCGGGCGTCACCGTTGTCGAGGGGGTACGCCTCGACGGCCGGTGCGCCGTGCGAGCGGGCGAAGTCGACCGCGCCGGTGATGAGGGCGTGCGAGATCCCCTGCCCGCGATGGCCGGGGCGGACGCGGACGCACCACAGTGACCACACCGGTAGTTCGTCGAGGTGCGGGATCTTGCGGCTGCGGGCGAAGGTCGTCTCCGAGCGCGGCGCCACGGCGGCCCAGCCGACGGGCTCGTCGCCGTCGTAGGCGAGCACGCCGGGTGCGGGCTCCGCGCGGCACAGCCCGGCGACGTACTCGCCACGGGCCGGGCCGCGCAGTTCGTTGGCGAGCTTGGACGGGATCCGGTAGCTCAGGCACCAGCAGACGGTGGCGGTGGGCGACTTCGGTCCGATCACGAGACGGACGTCCTCGAAGACCGAAGCGGGGCGAACCTCGATGGGCATGGCGCCACGATGCCACGGTCCGTACCGAGCCGTGCGCCGTACAGGCATGCGAATTACCCTGGCGGGGTGATCATGACGGACTGGGACCTGCGGCCGGCGTCGGCGACCGACGTGGAGGCGATCGTCGAATTGCGTGCCGTGGTGATGTGGCCGGACCTCGAACGGCTCGGCCGGTACGACGAGCACCGGGTACGGCAGCGGCTGCGGGACAGCTTCGCACCCGAGCACGCCTGGATCATCGAGGTGGGCGGGGAGTTCGCCGGGTGCGTAGCGTTGCGACCGGCCCAGGACGCGCACTGGTTGGAGCACTTCTTCGTCGCCCCGCGTCTTCAGGGCAGCGGTGTCGGCTCCGCCGTACTGCGCAGGCTGCTGGAACGGTGTGACCGGGAGGGCATCCTGGTCCGGCTGAACGTGCTCCAGGGCAGCGCGGCCCGACGGCTGTACGAGCGGTACGGGTTCACCGTCGAGTCGGAGGATCCGGTCGACGTGTTCATGGTGCGCAAGCCGGAGAGCGGCGGCTGAGCGGAGGGCGCGGTGCGTGAGGAGGGTGACGGGCCGGAGGCGGTCGCCGCACGGCTCACCGGCCGTGCGGTGGTGGCGCGGCGGCGGCTGGCCGAGGCGGTCACCGAAGTCACGCTCGACGGTGGGCCGGTGGTGGTCAAGGACGCCGGGAGCGCCGAAGCTGCCCGTGCCGAGGCCGTGGGGCTGGACTGGCTGGCCGAGGCGGGGTCGGTCCGGGTGCCTGTCGTGCACGGTGTCGAGGGGCAGTGGCTGGTCACCGGGTGCGTTGCGGAGGGGCGCCCCGGTGCCGGGGCGGCGCTGCGGTTCGGCCGGGAGCTGGCCGGGCTGCATGCGGCCGGTGCGGCGGCGTTCGGTGCGCCTCCTCCAGGTGGGAGTGCCGAGGCGTTCATCGGGCGCGCCCCTATGCGGAACGTGCCGGGGTCCGACTGGCCCGGCTGGTACGCCGAGTACCGGGTGCTGCCGTACCTTCGCGCGGCCGTCGATCGTGGCACCGTCCTGCGTGGCGAGGCGGCTGTGGTGGAGCGGGTCTGCGAGCGACTGCCCGAGCTGGCCGGTCCGGGGGAGGTACCGGCTCGGCTGCACGGGGATCTGTGGAGCGGCAATGTGCTGTGGGGCGCCGACGGAGAAGTGCGGCTGATCGATCCGGCGGCACACGGGGGTCATCGTGAGAGCGACCTCGCGATGCTCCGGCTGTTCGGCTGTCCGCACCTCGCGGAGGTGCTGGAGGGCTACCAGAACGCCACGCCGCTCGCCGCCGGCTGGCAGCGGCGCGTCGGCCTGCACCAGCTGTTCCCGCTCCTTGTGCACGCCGTGCTCTTCGGCCGCTCCTACGCCGAGCAGGCCCTGGACGCGGCGCGGCAACTCCTCGCCGATCACTGAGCGGTTGGGCTTGCGGTGACCTGCGTCGGGGAGTTGATCATCGGGCTGCTCGTTCGGGGCACGGAACCTATGCCGAGCGGTCCAACCGGAAGCGCGGGTGGGGCTCGGCGCGGCCCGTGGCGAGGTCGGCGGCCATCGCGCCGATGAGCGGGGTGAATTTGGCGCCCTGCCCGGAGCACGGGGAGACGATGACGAGGGGGCCGCGCCGGTCGAGGACGAAGTCGTCCATCGGAGCGGTGGTGTACAGACAGGTGGCCTCCGCGACCGGGTCGGGGTGAAGGCCGGGGAGCCGGTCGTGGACGAAGGCGCTCACGCGGGCGCGTGACGTCGGGTCGACGACGCCGCTGCGGGTGCCGGCCGTGGTGGGCGTCCCGCGGTTGTGCTCGGCGACCTTCACGGCGGGCAGCGGGCCGCCGTCGCCGCCGGAGGGCAGACCGTAGGCCTGCATCGTCTTGTCGTTGTAGACCAAGGTCGGCCAGAGGACCGACGGGTCCCGCTGGCGGAAGTGGAAGACCTGCTGCTGGGTCACCTTCAACTCCGGCAGGGTGACGGGCAGGCCGAGCTCGGGCAGCCACGCTCCGGCGGCGATCACCACGGTGTCGGCGGTCAGTTCCCGGCCGTCGTCCGTACGCAGGCGCACCTTCCGTCCCACGTCGAACCCCGTGACCCGTACGCCGGTCCACACGTCCGCCCCGCACTCCACGGCCCTGCGCACACACGCCGCGACCGTCGCGTCGGCGTCGACCACACCGGCGTCCGGGTGGTACAGGACCCGGCCGTCGAAGCGGATGTACGGCCAACGCTCCGCGGCGTCCTGGGCGCCCAGGAGTTCGTACGGCACTCCGCCCTCACTCAGTACGCGGGCCAGCCCCTTGGTGTCGTGCTGCGCCCCGAAGTCGAGTCCACCGGTCGTCCGCAGCAAGGGAGTCGAGCTGTCCTTCTCCAGCTCGCGCCACTGCTCGTAGGCCCGCCCGGTCAGACCCACGTAGAGGGCCTCGGCGTACGCCCTGCGGAAGATCCGGGAGCTGCCGTGCGAACTGCCGTTCTTGTGGCCGATCTCGTAGGCCTCGACGAGCGTGACCTCGTGTCCGCGACGGGCGAGTTGCCAGGCGGTGGCCGCGCCCATCAGTCCGGCTCCCACGACGGCGATCAAAGGTCCTCCCCGGGTGTCCAGTTCGTCCCCGCGAGCACAACGCGGGCCATGGCGCACTCGATGGTATGCGTCGACGAGTACGTCTTCCGGATCGACGAGCGCCTACCGCACCAGCAGAGGCGCGGGACGCACGACGCCGGTCGGGGCCCCTTGTCACACCGGGATGAAATTCCCTCCCCGATGACTCAACTCCCCCAAAGGGACCACTGATTCGCCCCGCCCCCGTCGTCACGCTGCCATATTCGACAACCACTTCGGAGGTGGTTGTGACACAAGGGGCTACGACATCCGGTCCGGAGCCGAGGGCCGCGCTCGATCGTGGAGACACCGCCGAGCGCATCGCCGAGCTCGGCCGTCGCGAGAAGGAGGCGACGGGGGACGGCGGGGTGAGGAGGCGTGGAGAGTTCGGGGCCCGGGAGCGGATCGAGCGGCTGGTGGACCCGGGGTCCTTCAGCGAGACCGGTCTGTTCGTGCGGGCCAGGGACACCGGCGCAAGCGGCCGGCGCCCCTACGGCGACGGCGTGGTCACCGGGTTCGGCACCGTCGACGGGCGCCGGGTGTGCGTGTTCGCCCAGGACTCCTCGGTGTTCGGCGGAAGCATGGGCGAGGCGTTCGGCGAGAAGACCGTCGCCCTGATGGACCTCGCCCTGAAGACGGGCTGCCCCGTCATCGGCCTCAACGACTCCGGCGGCGCCCGCATCCAGGAGGGCGTCGCCTCACTCGCCCTCTACGCCGAGCTGGTGCGCAGAAACGTCCAGGCGTCCGGCGTCGTCCCGCAGATCTCCGTGGTGCTGGGTCCGTGCGCGGGCGGGGCCGCCTACTCGCCCGCGATCACCGACTTCACGGTGATGGTCGACGGCGCCTCGCACATGTTCGTCACCGGCCCCGACGTCATCGAGGCGGTCACCGGCGAGCGCACCACCGCCGAGGACCTGGGCGGCGCCCGCACCAGCAACACCGTCAACGGCAACGCCCACTTCCTCGCCGCCGACGAGGAGGACGCCCTCGACACCGTACGCGAGCTGCTGTCGTACCTCCCCGCCAACAACCTGGAGCCGCCACCGGAGTACGCGCCCGGGGACGCCCCCGCCGGGGAGCCGCTCGACTCGGTCGTCCCGGACCGGCTCGGGCAGGCCTACGACATGCGGGAGATCCTGCGGGCGGTCGTCGACGACGGTGAACTGCTCGATGTGCAGGAGCTGTTCGCACCGAACATCATCTGCGCCCTGGCCCGCGTCGAGGGACGGTCGGTCGGTGTCGTGGCCAACCAGCCGCTGTACGCCGCCGGCGTCCTAGACATCGACGCCTCCGAGAAGGCCGCACGGTTCGTACGGTTCTGCGACGCTTTCGGCATCCCCCTGCTGACCTTCACCGACGTACCCGGCTATCTGTCCGGGTCGCGCCAGGAGCGCGGCGGCATCATCCGGCGGGGCGCGAAACTGCTCTACGCCTATGCCGAGGCGACCGTCCCCAAGGTCACGGTCGTGGTGCGCAAGGCGTACGGCGGCGGGTACGCCGTGATGGGCTCCAAGCACCTGGGCGCCGACGTCAACCTCGCCTGGCCCACCGCCCGGATCGCCGTGATGGGCGCCGAGGGCGCGGTGGGCCTCCTGCACCGGCGCGAACTGGCCGCCGCGGCCGACCCCGAGGCGCTGCGGGCCCGTCTGGTCGCCACGTACGAACGCACCCACGGCACGCCCTACCTCGCCGCCGAACGCGGCTACGTCGACGCCGTCATCGCCCCTCGCGACACCCGCCCGCACATCTGCCGCGCCCTGCGCGCGCTGCACGGCAAACGCGCGCACCTGCCGCAGCGCCGCCACGGCAACATCCCGCTCTGAACCGACGCCGACGCGCCGGCATCCCGCTTCGACCCCCGACTCCCCTCCCCCGCACGGCCGTACCGCCGCTTCCGCAACGCCCCGCGACGTGAGGAGCACGACCGATGGACAGCCGCCGCCCCCCGCTCGCGCCCGCGTGCCGGACCCTGCCGGAGTATCTGCGGCACTGGGCCGAAAGCACCCCGGACCGACGGGCGTTCACCTTCGTCGATCACCCCGCGCCGCACTCGCGCGGTGTCCACCGCACCCTGACCTGGCGGCGTCTGGACCTGCGGGTGCGGGCGCTGGCCGCGCGCCTCGCCGAGGAGGCCGAACCGGGGGCACGGGTCGCGCTGTTGTGCCCGCAGGGCGTCGAGTACGTCACCGGGTTCCTCGCGACGCTGGCCGCCGGGATGGTCGCCGTACCGCTGTATCCGCCGGGCCTGCCCGGGCACGCGGACCGGCTCGCCGGGGTGCTGGCCGATGCCCGCCCGGCGGCCGTCGTGACCACGAGCGCGGTCCGGCAGGAGGTGGCCGACTTCTGCGCGCGCACCGGCCGTGACGGCGGCACGCGGATCGTGTGCGCGGACGCCGTGCCCGACGACGAGTCCCACGGTTTCCGTCCATCGGACACGGACGCCGGTGCCACCGCGTATCTCCAGTACACCTCCGGTTCGACCCGCGCCCCGGCCGGCGTGGAGATCACCCACGCCAATGTCGTCACCAACGCCCGCCAGGCGCTGACCGCGTACGGCGCCGACGTCCACCCGGTGACGTGCGTGGGCTGGCTGCCGCTCTACCACGACATGGGACTGGTGCTCAGCGTCGCCGCGCCCGTGGTCCGCGGTCTGCTGTCGGTGCTGATGGACCCGACCGCCTTCCTGCGCGAGCCCGTGCGCTGGCTCCGGCTGCTCGCCGCGCACCCGCGTGCCCTCAGTGCCGCTCCCAACTTCGCCTACGACTACTGCGCCGCGACCGTCACCGACAGCCAGAAGGCGGACCTGCGGCTGGACGGCGTCCACGCGCTGATCAACGGCAGCGAACCCGTCCGGCCCGGCACGGCCGACCGCTTCCACGCCGCCTTCGCCGACCGGGGTCTGGCACCCACCACCCACTGCCCCTCGTACGGACTCGCCGAGGCGACGGTGTTCGTCAGCGCCGCCCGGCCCGGTGCGCCGCTCGGCCGGTTCGCCCTCGACCGTGATGCCCTCGCCGCCGGAAAGGCACTGCCCGCCCGCCCCGACGACCCCAGAGCCGTGCTGCTGGCCGGCTGCGGCACCCCGGCGGGGCAGCGGATCCGCATCGTCGACCCGGCCACCGGCGCCGCGCTGTCGGAGGGCGAGGTCGGTGAGATCCGGGTGCAGGGGCCCAACGTCGGCCGCGGCTACTGGCAGCGGGCGGAGGAGAGCGAGCGGGTCTTCGGGGCCCTCCTCCCCGACGCCGAGGACTCCTCCGGCGGTCGCTGGCTGCGCACCGGTGACCTGGGGGCGGTGCTGGACGGGCAGTTGATCGTCACCGGCCGGCTCAAGGACCTCGTCATCGTCGACGGCCGCAACCACTACCCGCAGGACATCGAGGCCACGGCCCAGGACGCGCACCCGGCCGTACGCCCCGACCGGCTCGCCGTGTTCGCCGTCCCGGGTTCCTCGGGGGAACGGGTCGTGGTCGTGGCCGAACATGTCCGCACCACGACCCTCACCGACCTCGACGTGCCGAACGTCGTACGCGCCGTGCGCGGTGCCGTCTCCGGTCGGCACGGTCTGCGGCTGCACGACGTCGTGCTCGTCCCGCCGGGGTCGGTCGCGCGGACCTCCAGCGGCAAGGTGTCCCGCGCCCTGACCCGCGAGCGCTACCTCGACGGCATGTACACAGCGCCCCCCGCCTCGCGGAAGGCCGCGGGATGAGGGCCGTCGACGCGGGCGCGCTGCGCCGGCTGATCGCCGAGCGGGTCGGCTCCTGGGACGGCACCGCCCCCGAGGACGTTCCCATGGACCGGCAGCTCACGGACCTCGGCATGTCCTCCCGGGACGCGGTCGCGCTGGCCGCCGAACTGTCCCGCGCCACCGGGTGCGAGCTGCCGGCGACGCTGCTGTGGGAGGCGTCCACCGGGGACGCCCTGGTGGCGCGGCTGTGCGGTACGGCCTCCGGTCCGGCGCCGCTCGTCATGGCACCCGGCGGCCCCCGCGAGCCCGTCGCGGTCGTCGGGGTCGGCTGCCGGTTGCCGGGCGGGGTGCACGGCCCGGGCGAGTACTGGGAACTGCTGTCCAAAGGTGTCGACGCCGTGCGGCGGGTGCCCGAGGACCGCTGGCGTGACTTCACCGCCTTCCCGCCCGCCGACGCCCATCCCTACGGCGGCTATCTCGACGACATCGCCGGGTTCGACGCGGACCTGTTCCACATCACCCCGCGCGAGGCCGCGCTGATGGACCCCCAGCAGCGGATCCTGCTGGAGGTCGTCCACGAGGCGCTCGACCACGCCGCCGTGCCGGCCGCGTCCCTGGCGGGCACCGCCACGGGCGTCTTCGTCGGCGTCTCGGCCCCCGAGTACGGTCAGCTCACCGGCTCCGACCCGGCCGCCGTCGACCCGTGGGCGCCGGCCGGCGCGGCCCTGAGCATCACCGCGGGCCGGCTGGCGTACGTCCTGGACACGCGCGGGCCCTGTCTGGCCGTGGACACCGCCTGCTCCTCGTCGCTGGTCGCCGTGCACCACGCCTGCGTCAGCCTGTGGGCCGGCGAGAGCGAGACGGCGATCGCGGCCGGGGTCAACCTGCTGCTGTCGCCCGCCGTCACCGTCGCGTTCCGGCGGGCGGGCGTCCTCGCCCCCGACGGGCGGTGCAAACCGTTCTCGGCCGCGGCCGACGGCATCGGGCGCGGCGAGGGCTGCGCGGCGGTGATCCTCAAACGGCTGTCCCACGCGGAACGGGACGGCGACCGGGTGCTGGCGGTGATCCGGACGACGGCCGTCAACTCCGACGGGCGTTCCAACGGCCTGATGGCCCCCAACCCCGCCGCCCAACGGGCCCTGTTGGAGACCGCGTACACCCGGGCCGGTCTCACCCCGGGACAGGTCGACTTCGTCGAGGCGCACGGCACCGGCACCCCCCTCGGCGATCCGATCGAGGCGGGCGCCCTCGCCACGGTGCTCGGCGCCGAGCGCGACCCCGACCAGCCGCTGCTGCTCGGTTCCGTCAAGGGCAACCTCGGCCACCTGGAGTCGGCGGCGGGCATCGCAGGCCTGGTCAAGACGGTGCTCGCGCTGCGCCACGACGTCATCCCGCCCTCCCTGCACTGCACCGGCGGCAGCTCCCTCGGCGACGACCGGCTGCGGGTCGTGACCGAGCCCGAGCCATGGCCCCGCTACGGCGGCACCGCCACGGCGGGTGTCTCCGCGTTCGGCTTCGGCGGCACCAACGCCCATGCCGTACTGGAGGAATGGCGGCCCGCAGGTCCCCCGCCGGAGCCGGTCGACGAGCCGACCGCCCGGCTCCACCTCTTCTCCGACGCGGACGTCGAGCGGGTACGTGACACCGCGGCACGGGTGGCCGACTGGCTGGACACCAGCGCCGCGCACCCGGCCGACGTGGCCCGCACCCTCGCCGGGCGCACCGCCCGGGGACCGGTCCGCGCCGCCGTCGTCGCCCACGATCGCGCCGAACTCGCCGACGCGCTCAGGGCGTTGGCCGCCGGGCGCCCGGACTCACGGGTCGTGACCGGCGACCGGGACCTCGTCGGACCCGGCACCGTGTGGATCTTCTCCGGGTACGGCGGACAGTGGGCCGGCATGGGGCGCCGGCTGCTCGCCGAGGAACCCGCGTTCGCCGCCGCCGTGGAGAAGCTCGACCCGCAGCTCGCCGCCGAGTGCGACGGCCTCTCCCTGTACGACCACCTGGCCTCCGGCACCGGTCTCGACCGGTTGGTGACGGCCCAACCCCTCATGTTCGGGCTCCAGTTGGCACTCGCCGAGCTGTGGCGTTCCTACGGTGTCGAACCGGCCGCCGTGATCGGGCACTCCATGGGGGAAGTGGCCGCGGCGGTGTGCGCGGGCGCCCTGGACGTGTCGGACGGCGCGCGTGTCATCGCCGTACGCGCGCGGCTGCTGAACGGTCTGCGGGGCGGCGCGATGGCCGTCGTCGACCTCGACGACTCCGAACTCGGCTCCCTGGAGCGGGACTTCCCGGGTGTGCACGTCGCCGTGCACTCCTCGCCGCGGCAGAAGGTCGTCACCGGCGAGGAGGAAGCGGTGGGCCGGCTGGTGGACCGGCTCCAGAAGGAGGGCAGGCCCGCCCGGTCCCTGCGGGTGGTCGGCGCCGGGCACTCCCCGCAGGTCGACGCGCTGCTGCCGGAGCTGGCCGGCGAACTGGCCGGCGTGCGGGGCCGCCGACCGCGGCTGCCCGTCTACTCCACGGTCCTGGACGACCCGCGCGCCGAGAGCGCGTTCGACGCCTCCCACTGGACCGCCAACCTGCGCAGGCCGGTCCGTCTCGACCGCGCCGTAGCGGCGGCGGCCGCCGACGGTCACACCGCGTTCGTGGAGATCTCCTCCCACCCCGTCCTCACCGGGGCCGTGACCGACTCCGTACCGGGCGCGCTCGCCCTGGCCACCCTGCGCCGCGACGCGGACGGATCGGCCGCGTTCGCCGGCCAGCTGGGGGCGCTGTACGCGGCGGGGCAGCGGCTGCCGCTCCCGCCCGGCCAGGTCGTCGACGTACCCGGGCCGCGCTGGCGCCATGGGCGGCACTGGTGGACGGACGGGAGACCGGGGTCCGGCACACGCCCGGTGTCGGGGCCGGCCGACCCGCCCGTGACGGCGCGGGAGCAGCGTCCGGCCGATGACGGCGCGGGGCGCACGGACGGACGGCCCTCGGTCCTGGCACGTCTGAGCCACCACATCGCCGCCGTCAGCGGACACCCGCCGGCCCGGGTCGTCCCGGCCGCCGCCCTCGCCGACCTCGGGCTCGACTCGCTGATGGCGGTCCGCGTCCGTACCGCCATGGAACGCGAGTTCGGCATCGAACTGCCCCTGCGCGACCTGCTCGGCGCCGCGACCGTGGCCGAGGTCGCCACCCGCGTCGAGCAGGCGCTCCCCCTGACGGCCGGTGGTGTGCACCCGCGTCCACTGCGCGCCACCGGCTCCCGGCCTCCCCTGTTCCTCGTGCACGCGGCGGGCGGGCCGACCTCCGTGTACCGGCAGCTCACCGAACGACTCTCCGTCGAGCAACCGGTGTTCGGCCTCGACCGCGTCGAACAGGCCCGCACGGTCCCGGACAAGGCCCGCCGCTGCGCCGAGGCGATCGCCGCCGCGCATCCCGACGGCCCCGTACTGCTGGGCGGTTGGTCCTTCGGGGGCTTCGTCGCCCAGGAGGCCGCCCGGCAACTGACCGAGGCGGGACGTGAGGTGCGTCTGCTCGTCCTCATCGACTCCGTACGCCCTCTCCTGGACCCCGGTCTGACGCGGGCGGACCGGATCCGCCGCCACTTCGAGGGCTTCGCCTCGCACGTCGCCGAAAACTACGGCGTCCGGCTGGAGTTGCCGTACGAGGAGTTCCTGGCGATGGACGACGACGAGCACCGTATCGACGCCGTACTGGGGGCGCTGCGCGCGGCGGCCGACGTGCCGCCCGCCGCGTTGGAGCACCAGCGCGCCTCCTACCTCGACCTGAGGATCGGCGAGGCGCACCGGCCGGGCCCCCACCTCGGCCGGACCGTCCTGTACCGGGCCACCGAGCCCGCCCCGCACACCGTGCGCGATCCGGCCTACGAGCGGGACGACGCGACGCTGGGCTGGGACGAGGTGTGCCCGGACCTGGAGGTCGTACCGGTGTCCGGACACCATCTGGCGCTGCTCGACCCGCCGTACGTCGAGGAGATCGCCGCCCATCTCGACCGGGCGCTCGCCCCACGCGCCCCGGCCCCCTGAACCGCAACCGAGGAGCCGCCATGCCCCACCCTGCCACCGGAGTGACCCGGCGCACCGCCGCCAGAACGGCGGCCGCCGCCGGTCTGGCCGTCCTGTTCGGCGCCACGGCCGCCGAGGGCCGTGCGCGGGCGGCGACCCGGCTCGGCCCACGCACCCTGGACCTGTCCGTGCCGTCCGCCGCGCTGGGCCGCAGCGCGCCCGTGCGGCTGATCCTTCCGACGGGTTTCGACACCGACACCGGCCGGACCTACCCCGTGCTGTACCTGCTGCACGGGGCCCACGACGACTACACCTCCTGGACGCGGGAGACCGACATCGAGGCCTTCACCGAGGGGCGCGACCTGATCGTGGCGATGCCGGACGCGGGCCCCACAGGCATCCCCACCGCCTGGCGCAGCGGGCCCGACTACGAGACGTTCCAGGTCGAGGAGGTTCCGCGGCTGCTCGCGCGGGAGTACCGGGCCTCCGGCAGACGAGCCGTCGCCGGGGTGTCCACCGGCGGCTACGGCGCCATGGCCCACGCCGCCCGCCACCCGGGCGCGTTCGCCGCGGCGGCTTCCTACAGCGGGGTCCTCGACACCACCGCACCCGGCGTCCCGACCATCATGGACGCGATCGTCGCCCGCGAGGGCCTCTCGCCCGCCACGCTGTGGGGCAACCCCCTGCTGAACCTCCTCACCTGGCGGGACTTCAACCCGCGCGCCCGGGCGGAGGGGCTGCGCGGCACGGCCCTGTACGTCTCGCAGGGCAGCGGACTGGCCGGTGGCGGCGGCGACCCGCTGCCCCAGGTCCTGGAGAGCGCCCTGTGGCCCTCGGCCCACAGCTTCACCGACCGGCTCGCGCTGCTCCGCGTCCCGGCGACCACCCACTTCTACGCCGGTGGCGGGCACAGCTGGGCCTACTGGAAAGGCGAGTTCAGGGCGTCGTGGCCGATGCTCGCCGGTGCCCTGGGGGTGCCCGAGTAATGTCCGCGCCGTGGGGGCACGGAACGGAGCGGAGGGGTCGCCCGTCCAACTCGGGAGGTCTCACTCGTCCCGTGGGCAACAGCGCTCGCGCGAACCGCATCCGGGCGAAAGGAATGTCCCCGATGGCTTCCCCCACACCGCACGAGGTGCCCGACGGTCGCGGGGCCGCACCCGTGCCGCCCGCGCTGGCCGAGTTGCTGCGCGCCCAGCTCAAGAGCGTTGCCGACGAGGTGGAGGAGGAGGTCCGTCGCCAGGTCCCCGAGTACGCGCGGCCCGCCGACGACACCGAGCGCAAGCGGCTGCGGGAGGGGGTGGTGCAGGCCCTGACCCTGTTCGTCGATCACATCGCCGACCCGTGCGACGACGGGGAGTCGATCGCGGCGACGTACTACGAACTCGGGCGCGGTACGGCTGTCCAGGGCCGCGGACTGGACGCGTTGCAGTCCGCGCTGCGCGTCGGCGGGATGCACGCCTGGCGGCTGATGGGCCGTACGGCGGAGGACCTGGGGCTGGACTCGACGGTCGTGGCCGCGCTGGGCGAGATCGCGTTCCGGACGGTGCACGAGGTCGCGGAGGCGGCCGCGGCCGGGTACGCGGCCGGGCAGTTACGCAGCACGGACGAGCTGGAGCGGCGCCGAAAACGCCTGCTGAAGCTGCTCCTGGGCGGGGATCCCGTGGCCTCGGAGGCGGTGCAGGACCTGGCGCACCACGCGCGGTGGCCGGTGCCGCGGCGGATCGCCGTCGTCGCGCTCGCGACCGCTTCCCCCGACCAGCGCGAGGAGGGCCTGTCACCGGGGATGGCCGGCGCGCTGGTGGACATGGAGTCCCGGCCGCCTCGCATGGTGGTGCCCGATCCCGACGGTTCCGGGCGGTGGGCGGGGCGCGGGTTCGCCCTCGCGCTGCGCGGCCGGCCGGCGGCGGTGGGCCCGACGGTGCCGGTCACCGAGGGCGCGCGGTCGCTGCGCGTCGCCGCCCGGGCGCTGGGTCTGATGGGGCGCGGGATCCTGCCCCGGCAGGGGGTGGTGCGGTGCGCCGACCACCTGTCGACCCTGCTCCTGCACTCCGACGAGCCACTGCTCGACGACCTGCGGGCCCACGCCCTCCGCCCGCTCGACACGGTCCTGCCGGGCCAGCGCGCCCGGCTCGCCGAGACCCTGCTGGCCTGGCTGCTCAGCGGCAGCAACGTGCCGGATGTCGCGGCCCGGCTGCACATCCACCCGCAGACGGTCCGCTACCGCCTGCGTCAGCTGGAGAAGCTCTTCGGTGACGCCCTGCACGATCCCGGAACCCGCCTCGACCTCATCCTGGCGCTGCGGGCGGAATCACTGCACACGCGGACGGAATGACCGCGGAACGACTTTCGACGCCCGCACATTCGATAAAGGCTCAACCAGCTACAAAAACTCATGACGTTTCCATTGTCCCGTCCATAACAGTCGGACCGGCGAAGCGCATACCTTCGGGGCATCCTTTTTCGCAGGCGCGTATCGCGCCCCACCCGCGGAGGATTCCATGCGCATCCGTTTATGCTTCGCCGTACTCTCACTGGTCGGCGGTGCCGGGCTCGCCACCCTCTCGGCGCCGACTGCCACAGCCGCGGCCTGCACGGACATCGACGTCGTCGCGGCCCGCGGCACCTTCGAACCGGGCACGCTCGGTTTCATCGTCGGCGACCCCGTGTATTCCGCGCTGCAGAAGAAAGTCACCGGAAAGACGTTCTCCAGCTATGCGGTGAACTACCCCGCCGACCTTTCCCCGACTTCCGCCGCCCAGGGCAACGCGGATCTGGTGAACCACGTGAACCGGCAGGCCGCTTCCTGTCCGAATCAGCGGTTCGTTCTCGTCGGCTATTCGCAGGGAGCGAACGTCGTCGACAACTCCATCGGAATCAGCAGCGCCGGCGCGGTGGTCGGCAGTCCGATCGTCGCCACACTGCCGGCCACGGTCGAACCGAAGGTCAAGGCGGTGCTGCTGTTCGGCAACCCCATCCGGGCCATCGGCAAGAGCGTCACGGGCACCTATCAGAGCCGCACGATCGACTTCTGCGCGGCGGGCGACCCGGTCTGCGAGAACGGCGGAGGAGACGTGGGGGCCCATCTGGGATACACCGCGAACGCGGACGCGGCGGCCGCCTTCGCGGCGGGCCGGGTCTGAGGTGTGAGACCTGAAGTCCGAGCATGACGTGGGGAGGGCCCGGGAGATGTCCCGGGCCCTCCCTTCGTACCGTCGCGGGTTACCGCGGATTCGCAGCGAACCGCGCGAGGTTGGTGGACACGGGCTCGGGCCGGCCGTCGTTCTGCACCGGTGCCGCGGTCAGCACGTCGAGGTGCTGGTAGCCGTCGGCGACCACGGGGTGCAGGTCGGCGGGGACCCGGCCGGCCAGCAGTCCGTCGCCCGCGAGCACGGTCAGGACGGGGTTGGCGGTGAGCCCGCCGGGGTGCACGACGAGCCGCTTCACCTGCGGGGAGGTTGCCAGTTGCAGGTCGGTGACGAGCTTGGTCGGGAAGTACTGCTCGGTGAAGTCCAGCGGCTGCTCGGCCAGGCTCCGGGCCAGCTCCTGGATACCCGTGACCTCCTTGCCCGCGTCGGTGAACGGCGTGCCGTCGGCCGAGCGGTACCCGGGGTCGTCGGCGTCCCCCACCCGGTCGTAGTCACGCCAGGTGTACAGCGGCCCCGCCGGCCGGTCCGGGACGGCCTTGTACTCGGTGCCGTACAGGCCGGGCTGCTGCTGACCGCCGTTGGCGACGGGGAAGTTCTTGTCGGCGACCGGTCCCCCGTCGAAGAACCCCACGCTGCTCTGGAGGAAGGCGAGCGGTACGGAGTTGTCGTCCATCAGCGCGCCCAGCACCGCCTCATTGGTGAGCCGGAAGTCCTTCACGCTCGGCGAGCCGCTGAGGAAGGTGGCGGTGTCCTTGGAGAACAGGAACCGGTTCGTGGCCTCGATGTTGAGCCCCGAGGGCAGATAGCTCGGCAGGTCGGCCTCGGCCCCCGGGCTCTGCACGGCGCCCAGTCCGGCGATGGCGAGGAGTGTCATGGTCTCGGGGTTGAGCAGGACCGGCGCGGACAGCGAGCGGGGCAGCACTCCGCTGTCGAGTCCGGCCTGTACGACGCCGTGGCCGAGGCCGATGTCGGGCAGGTTCATGTCGTCAGGGAGGCTGCCGCTGAGGTCGGCCAGCGACGTCGAGACGGTGGTGTCGAGGGCGAAGTAGCCCGCGCACTGGTTGTATCCGGCGTCGGTCGTGGTGCGCGGGTTCCCGTCGAAGTCGGCGGCGGCGAAGTAGCCGGTGACGACCCCGCCCAGCGAATGTCCGCCGCACAGCACCTTGCGCTTGCGCAGCGTCTGGTCGGGCAGTTCGGCCGCGAGCAGGTCGTACTGGTCCCGGACGGTCTGCTCGATGCCGAGCCGGGCCATCCATCCCAACTGCCCGTTGTCCGCGAAGCCGTCGAAGGTGCGGCCCGCGACCTGCTTGCCGCGGTAGTAGTAGTCGACGGCCGTGTGCTGGTCGCCGGAGGCGATGCCGGTGCGGTCCTCCAGGCAGTTGGACCGCCGGTCCAGGGCCCAGAACTCGATGTGCAGGCCCTGTGCCGCGGCCGCCGTCACGGTGTTGCGGGCGACGCTGTCGAAGGCCCCGGCCCCCTCCAGGATGCCCGGCTGGGCGACCAGGATCCGGTCCGCGTCCGCGGCGGCGGCCGGACCGTCGTCGGCGCGGTAACGGAGATACGACAGCCAGTCGCACGCGGCCGGACGGGCACCGGCCGACTCCGGCAGCGGCACCCGTACCCGCACCACCGACTCACGCACCCCGGCGACCGGCGAGGTCGACACCACCGGCGTCTCGGTCCGCGCCCCGTCCGCCCGGGCGCCGGAAGCCGCCGCCGTGAGCGTCCCCGCGGTCAGCAGTACCGCCAGCGCGGCACACCGCCACGCCTTCCCTCTCCTGCGAATCGTGTCCATGCCCTGGACGCTAGGATCCCGGCCACACCCGCCTCAGGAAGTGCTGACAGGAACTCAGTCTTCCGGTGCGGCCTTGTCATCGGGGCGCAGCGCCGGGCTCACGGCCCCGTCACGCCGCCGGTTGCAGATAGCGGGCCAGCAGGTCGTCCAGGGTCACCATGCCCGTCAGGCGCCCGGCCCCGTCGCGTACGACCGCCAGGGTGGCCCGGTTGCGGCGCAGGAGCTCGATCGCGTCGGCGACGGTGGCGTCCTGTGTGAGCTCCGGTACCGGTCGGGCCAGGGCGCGGGCGTCGGTGGCGCGTGCCTGGGCGCGGGCGACGAGGGCGTCCCGGGCGTGGACGGAGCCGAGGACGCGACGCTCGCCGCCTTCCTCGCGGACGAGCAGGCGGGTGCGGTCGTGGTCGGAGGCGAGGCGGAGGATGGCGTCGATGTCGGCGGCACCGTCGACCGAGGTGATCTCCGCGGCCGGGATCTGGAGTTCCCCGACCGGGGTCTCGGGCTCGACGAGCGAGCGGGTCAGCAGCTCCGAGTCGTTCTCGCTGATCAGCCCCAGCCGCTCGGACTCCTCCACGAGGTGGGTGAGCTGCTCGCGGTTGTGGACCGCGGCGAGTTCGTCGCGCGGGGTGACCCGGCACAGCCGTACCAGGGCGTTGCTGATCCGGTTGAGCACCGCGATCAGCGGCCGTACCGCCTTCACCACGGCGCGGAAGGCCGGGGCGAGGAGCATGGCGGAGCGTTCGGGGTGGGCGATGGCCCAGGACTTGGGGGCCATCTCGCCGACCACCATGTGCAGGAACACCACGACGACCATCGCGAAGACGAACGCGATGGCGTAGCTGACGCCGCTGGGCAGGCCCAGGTCGTGCAGGAGCGGGTCGAGTTCATGGGAGATGGCGGGCTTGGAGACCGAGCCCAGGCCCAGGGTGCAGACGGTGATGCCGAGTTGGGCGCCGGCCAGCATCAGCGACAGCTCGCGCATGCCGGCCAGGGCCGCCTTGGCGCCGCGCTGCTGCTGGGCGACGGCCTTCTCCATACGGTGCCGCTTGGCGGCGACCAGGGCGAACTCGGCGGCGACGAAGAACCCGCTGCCGATCAGCAGCAGCACGGTGACGAAGAGCGCCATCGGGAAGCTCATGACCCCTCCTTGTGGATCCGGACCCGCTCCGGCACATGCCGGTCCAGGGTGCGTACGACGATGACCGCGCTGCCGCCCTCGGTCAGTTCGACCGTCAGCCGGTCGCCGATGGCGGGGAAGCGGCCCAGGCGGTCCACGATCAGGCCGGCCACGGTGTCGTAGTCGTCCTCCTCGGGCAGGTCGATGCCGGTGGCGTCGGCGATCTCGTCGAGGCGGCGGCCGGCGTCCACCAGCCAGCCCGCGCCGTCGGGGACGGCGACCTCGATGACCGTGTCGGTCTCGTCGGCGATGTCTCCGACCAGTTCCTCGGCGATGTCCTCGTAGGTGACGATGCCGGCGACCCCGCCGTGTTCGTCGAGGACGACCGCGAACTCGTCGTCCCGCTCGCGCATCTGCTCCACGGCGTCCGGCAGCGGCAGGGTGTCGGGCAGGAGCAGCGGTCGGCGGGCCAGCGCGCCCGCGGTCGTGGCGGCCAGCGTCGCGGCGGGCAGCCGCATCAGCTCGCGGACGCCGACGACGCCCGGAACGTCGTCCGGGTGGTCGCCGAGGACGGGGTAGGTGGAGTGGCCGTGCTTGGCGATGAGGTCGACGGCCTCGGCGGCGGTGGCGTCCTTGCGGACGAAGACGGCGTCGACGCGCGGCACCATCACCTCGTCGAGGGTGCGCTCGGAGAACTCCAGGGCGTGGTCGATGAGTTCGGCGGTCTCCCTGGGCAGCTCGCCCTGTTCGTGGGACTCGCCGATGAGGTGGCCGAGCTCCTCCAGGGTCGCGCCGTGGTGCAGTTCCTCGACGGGCTCGATGCCGACCTTGCGCAGCAGCCGGTTGGCGGCGCCGTCGAAGACGCGCACGAGCGGGCCGACGACCTTGAGGTACGCCAGGGTGGAGCCGGCCAGCGACTTCGCGAGGCGCTCCGGTACGGCGATCGCGAGGTTCTTCGGGGCCAGCTCGCCCAGCACCATCTGGACGACGGTGGCCAGGACGAAGGCGAGGACGACGGAGATCCCGCCGACGGCGCCCTCGGGGATGCCGATGCCGGTCAGGGCGGGCTCGAGCAGTGCGGAGACGGACGGTTCGGCGATGAAGCCGACGACCAGTCCGGTGACGGTGATGCCGAGCTGGGCGCCCGACAGCATGAAGGACAGCCGCTCCAGGACCGTCAGGGCGCGGGCGGCCCTTCGGTCACCCGCCTCCGCCTCGCGGGCCAGGGCGAGCCGGTCCACGGAGACGTAGGCGAACTCCTGGGCCACGAAGTAGCCGGTACCGGCGGTGAGGACGAAGACGGCCAGCAGGCCGAGCAGGGCGTTCACGGTGCTCATCGGCGTGTCGATCGAGCGGGGGCACCCTGCCCATGGGGTCCGGGACTGTGCCCCGGGGAGTCCGTCGCGGTGGCGGACAAGTCTTGCTCCTTCAGTTGGTGTGCGGTGGGGGAACGAACGGGACGGGGACGGGGTTCCCTCCGGCCGCCGGCGCACCGGCTTCTACGGTGCTGTAGATGTACCGTGCCGTAGATGTTAGGGCTTCAGGCGTCCGCGTCGCCTCTCGCCTGCCCGAGCAGGTCACGCAGCAGCTTCTCGTCCGCGGGGTCGAGGGAGGCGACGAAACTGGCCAGCACCGCCGCGCGGTCGCTCTCGGCGTCCAGGAGCCTGCGCATCTTGTGGGCCGCCAGTCCGAAGCGGTCCGACTCCGGTGTCCAGACGAACGAGCGGCCCGCCCGTTGCCGGGTCACCGCGCCCTTGGCCAGCAGCCGGGTCAGGATCGTGATCACCGTCGTATAGGCGAGGCCCGCCCCCAGCCGCCGCTGCACCCAGCCCGCCGTCGCCGGGCCGTCGGCCTCGCGCAGCACCGACAGGACCTGGGCCTCCAGCTCGCCCGGCCCCCGTCGCCGGGGGCGCCGGTGATCGGTCACGTCCTGTCTCCCTTCCCGCTGCCGCACACTGCACGGGCGGTCCATCGTAGGGACACCGTGCCGCTCCGCGGCCTGGCAGAGGTACGCTGCCCGCCTGGCCGGGATCGCCTCCGACTTCGGCACCGTCCGATCCGGAGGGATCCCCATGTTCGGAATGAGCGAGCTCGTCGTCGTCCTGCTCGTCGTGATCGCCGTCCTCGCTGCCAAGAAGCTCCCCGAACTGACCCGCTCGGCGGGCAAGTCGGCGCGCATCTTCAAGGCGGAGAAGCTCGCCATGGACGAGGGAGCGGCCGAGGAATCGGCGACCCCTCGCGTGGTCCAGGGCGAGGTGGTCACCGATTCCGGGCGGCCGCAGGCTCAGGGTGGCGCCACCGACGGGTCATGAGAACAGGGTGGCCAGGTCCGGCTTCTGGCCGCCGAACAGTCCGTCCTGCTCGCTGAGCGTGGCCAGCTTCTCCAGGGAGGCCATGTCGACCTCGGTGGGCCAGCTGGGGAGGATGAGGTTCTTCAGGACGTCGCCGCTGATCTTGGTGTAGGTGGTGAGGGTCTGGCGGGCCTCGTCCGGGTGCGCGGAGGCGTACTCGAGCGACTCGTTCATCGCCTCGGTGAACTTCTTCACCAGGTCCGGGTTCCGCTGCGTGAGCTGCGTCGAGGTGAAGTACGTCGCGACGGTGAGCTCGGGGTCCGTCTCCGCGAAGGGTGAGGCCACGACGCGGGCGCCCTGCGCCTTGGCGACGGTCTGCGCGGGTTCGCCCATCCAGGCGGCGTCCACCCGGCCGTCGTCCACGGCGGCGGGCATCTGGTCGAAGGGGATCTCTACGAACTTCACCTTCGAGGGGTCGCCGCCGGCCTTGCGGACCGATTCGCGCACCGTGGTGGAGCCGATGTTCTGGAGGGTGTTGACCGCCACCGTCCGTCCGGCGAGGTCCTTGGCCGTCTTGACGGGGCTGTCCTTCTTCACCATCACGGCGGTGACGTCCGCGCCCACCTTGCCGTTGGAGGCCGCGCCGTTGGCGACCGACTTGACCGGCACCTTCTTGACCTGGGCCAGCATCAGCGAGGTCGTGTTGCTGAACCCGAACTCGAACTGACCGCTCACCACACCGGGGATGATCGCGGCGCCACCCTGGGCGGCGACCATCTCCAGTTTGATGCCGCGGCTGCTGAAGAAGCCCTTCTGCTGCCCCAGATAGAGCGGGGCGACATCGACGATCGGAATGATCCCGACCTTGACCGTCGTGGTCTTCGTGCCGCCCGCGCTCGACGAACCGCTCGTTCCCGAGTCCGAGGATCCGCAGCCGGCCAGACCGGCGAGGGTGATCAGTGCTGCGCCAAGCCCGAGTACACGCCTTCGCATGGGCTCCTCCAGGGGGAAGGGGTGGGGAAGAGACCACGGCTGTCCTGGTGCGTCTCGACAGCCCGGCTTATTTTGTGCATTTTCGCGACGGCCGCAATCTACACGCCTTACTTCACGCTGTCAGCACTCCTGACAAGGCTCGTCCGACCGGGCCGCCGACCAGGGGTTACGCCGACGCCAAGGGCAGCGCGGCGAAGGTGTGCCGCTCCCACAGAAGGCGCGAGGCCTCCTCCGGATAGGCGGCCACCGTCGGTTCGATGTCCAGGAGTTGGACGAGACGCCGCTCGTCGTCGTACGCGGGCCAGCCGGGGTCGCCCGTGGTGGCGAACGCGGTCCAGGCGGAGCGGACGCGGTCGGAGAGCGCCTCGGTCTCGGGCGTGGGGGCGGGGCCGATCAGCATGCTGCCGAGGCCGTTGCCGTCGTACACGCCGAAGGTCAGGGGCACGTCCAGGCCGTGGCAGGCGCCCAGTGCGCCGCCGTTGGCGGGGGCGGACCAGGTGAGGTCGTAGACGTGCGCCCGGCCGCCGCCGGCCACCTGGGCCTGGGCCAGGTGCAGCGAGGGCATGCGGAACAGCCAGTCGGACTGGACGAGCTCGAAGAGGTACTCCGTGCCCGCGTCCGGGAAGGCGGCGCGGTACGCCTGTTCGGCGTCCGGCGTCGGGCCGAACAGGCTCAGAGCGAGTGCCGCCAGCCCGTCGTCCACCCGGCCGAGCAGTCCGCCGAGCAGCAGGAAGAGGCGGTACTCGTCCCGGTTGTGGCCGACGATCAGCTCCACGTCGGCGGCGGCGCCGGCGGCCAGCGCCTCCCAGGGCGCGGTGGGCAGGACGTCGCCGTCGACGACCGGTGAGAACGGGGTCGGGGTGAGGGCGACCGCACGCCACCGCGGCAGGTGCTCGCGCATCCGGGCGGTCAGCGTCGCCCCCGCCTCGGGCAGCTTGCGCGGGTCCACGCCGGCCAGGTCGGCGACGGTGGGCCGCAGCCCGATCTCGGCGGCCAGCGCCTGGGCGATGTCGGTGGCGAGCGCGTCCGAGAAGTACGTGCCCGGCACGCTCTGGGCGATGGCCCGCCGGAACAGGCCCCGCGCCCTGGGCATGACCATCAGGGCGGCGATGGACCCCGCGCCGGCCGACTCGCCGAAGACGGTGACCTGGTCCGGGTCGCCCCCGAAGGCGGCGATGTTCTCGCGCACCCACTCCAGCGCCGCGACCTGGTCGAGCAGACCGCGGTTGGCGGGGGCGCCCTCGATGTTGAGGAAGCCCTCGATGCCGACCCGGTAGTTGAGGCTGACCACGACGAGCCCGCCCTCGCCGGACAGGCGGCTGCCGTCGTAGGCGCGGTCGTCGGAGGAACCGAACTTGTAGGCGCCGCCGTAGATCCACACCATCACCGGGCGGCGTGCCGCCGGGTCCGCGTCCGGGGTCCAGACGTTCACGGTCAGCCAGTCGTCACCGGCCGAAAAGCCCCCGGGGGCCTCGGGTCCCATCGGCTCCTGGGGCGGAGGCGGGCCGAACGCGAACGCCTCGCGCACGCCGTCCCAGCGGTCCACCGGCCGTGGAGCGGCGAAGCGGTCCTCGCCCACCGGGGGCTGCGCGTAGGGGATGCCGCGGAAGACCGACAGGCCGCCCTCCCGACGGCCCTGTACGGTGCCCGCCGCCGTCGCGGCTTCCGGAAACTCGCTTCTGCTCATCGACGACTCCTCAGGGGCTCAGCGCGGTGGCGTGGCGCAATGTGTGCTGTGAAAACTAGTGCACTATGCGAACAGAAGTCACCCCTCACTTCGTCATGGTCTCCACGCGACGCGTCACCTCGCGACAGAACGACCCGATTCCGTCCGGATCATCAATGAACTGGTTCGGCTTTATACAAAAAGTCGTGAATCCCTGCTCCAGCTGTTCCGGGATCGACGCGAGGGCCGCCCCTAGATCCGCCGGCGAGCGGTCGTCCGGGAACACGGCCTGAGTGCCGCCGATCATCTCCAGCTCCGCCGCGTCCCGCCCGGCCGCGGCCATCGCCTCCTCGAGAGCCAGCAGGTCCTGCGCTGTGGGGCGACCCAGCGGATGGAAGCCATGGCCGTACCGGACGAGTCTGCGCAGGACCGGGCCGTGCAGGCGCTGTCCGCCGAACCACAGGCGGGGGCCCTCGGGGCGGTGGGCCTTGGGTTCGAAGTAGACGTCCCGGAAGGAGTAGTGCTCGCCGTCGTGGGAGATCGGGGACGCTCCCCACGCCTTCGCCCAGACCTCCAGATGTTCGTCCAGCAGACGTCCGCGGCGGCCGAAGGGGACGCCGAGCGCGTCGTACTCGTCCCTGCTCCAGCTGACCGTCGGCTGCACCAGCAGCCGCCCCTCGCTGATCAGGTCCAGGGTGCCCAACTCCCGTGCCATCAGCAGAGGATGACGCAGCGGTGCGAGGACGGCCGCCGCCGCCAGCCGCAGGCGCCGGGTGACGGAGGCGATGGCGGCGAGCAGGAGCAGGGAGTTGGGCCAGGGCGTGTACGGGTCCTGGTTGCCCGGGAGGGCGTAGTCACGGGGGTTGCCCATGATGCCGTCGGCGCCCGCGTCCGGACCGAGGACGATGTGCTCACTGACCATCACCGAGTCGAAACCGGCGTCCTCCGCCTCGCGGGCCCAGCGGACGGCGGCGGGCAGGTCGGCCTGGCCACCGGTGAGGGTCCAGTTCTCGCTCAGGACGAGCAGCATGCGGGGCGCGGCGCTCATCGCTCGCCCCGCTCGTGGACCACACGTCCGTCGAACACCGTCAGATCGACCCGTACGTCCGTGATCTCGTGCGGGTCGAGGCCGAGCAGCGGCCGGTCCAGGACGCACAGGTCGGCCACCTTGCCGACCTCGACCGAGCCCTTCCACTCCTCCGCGAAGTCCTGACGGGCCGGGTTGATCGTGTACGCGCGCAGGGCGTCGGCGAGGGGTACGCACTGCTCGGGACCGCTGGGCCGGCCGCTGGCCTTGGACTCACGGAGCATCATCGCGGCGACGCCCTGGCGCCAGTCGGGTTCGGTGATCGGCGCGTCGGAACTGGCGCAGACCGTCACACCTGCGTCGAGGGCGGAGCGTACGGGCCACTGGTAGGCGGAGCGCACGGGGCCGACGACCTCGTCCATCAGGTCGGAGATCGTCCACTTGATGCCGGGGTTCATGTTGACGCCGTACCCGTGCGCGGCGAGCTTGGCGAGGCTCGCGGGCCCCGCGAAGTCACCGTGGATGACGTAGTGGCGGGCCTCGGCCCTGGGCGCCGCCTCGTTCGCGGCGACGAAGGCGTCGACGACCTCGTCGATGGCCCGGTCACCGGTGACGTGCACACCGAGCTGGTAGCCCGCCTCGTGCGCGACCCGGATCATCTCCCGCAGCTCACCGGCCTGGAGGGCCGGGGTGTCGCCGTGCACACACAGCGCGCCGTGACCGCCGTCCGCGTAGGGCTCCTTCATCCAGGCCGTGCGGTTCGGCGGGACTCCGTCGGCGAAGATCTTGACGCCGATGGCACGCAGCAGGCGCTCGTCGGCGGAGGCGGGGCGCGGCAGTTCGGCCAGTCCCTTGCGCACGTCGTCGGCGGAGCCGCCCATGGGGGCGGGCAGCAGCAGGACGCTGATCCGGGCGTCCAGGGCGTTCTCCTCGGCGAGTTGGGCGTACGCGGTCCAGTTGTCGGTGCTCAGGCCGCCGAACAGCGAGGACGTGCCGCCGGGGCCGAGGCCGGGCTCGGTGTAACTGGTGATGCCTCGCGTGTGCAGTTCCCGGATCACGCCGGTGATGGCCTCGCGGCGCTGGGCGACGGTGGGGCTGGGCAGCGCGGCCTGGACGAGCCGCCCGGCCGCCTCGCGCAGGATGCCCGTGGGCTCGCCGTCACCGTCGTGGTCGATGACTCCGCCGGGCGGCGCCACGCTGTGCGCACCGATGCCGCAGCGGCGCAGCGCCTCACTGTTGACCCACACCATGTGGGAGGAGAAGTCGGTCAGACAGACCGGGTTGTCGGGCGCCACCGCGTCCAGGTCCCGGCGGTGCGGGAACCGGCCCGGGTCGGCGAGGCACTCCGCGAGATACCCAGGGTCCCAGCCGAGGCCGACGATCCACTCACCGGGCCGGGCCTCCCCCACCGCGCCGCGGACCACCTCGGCGACGTCGGCGATCGAGCCGACCGCCGGATGGCCGACGTAGAGCGCGAACGGCGGTTTCGTCAGGCCGTACGCCGCCCCGTGCAGATGCGAGTCGTTGATGCCCGGCAGGACGGTCCGTCCGCCGAGTTCGACGATCCGGGTGCCGGGGCCGGCCAGGGCGCGCATCTCGGCGTCGCCGCCGACGGCCAGGATCGTCCGGCCGTGCACGGCCACCCCTTCGGCGACGGTGAAGTCGCCGTCGACGGTGACGACTTGACCGCCCGTCAGAATTAGAGTGGGAATGCTGGGGGTGGGGGCGCTGTCGCTCACGTGGGTCCTTTCGGGGATGGGGGATGTCACCGCGTCGCCCGCGGTCCGAAGTAGGCGAGGGCGGCGCCTGCCACCAGGGCGGTGCCCTGGGCCATCTGCTGCCAGAAGGTCGGCACGTCCAACAGGGTCAGCCCGTTCTGGAGGCTTCCGAGGAAGAGCACGCCGAGGAGTACGCCGAAAACGGATCCGGATCCGCCGGTCAGCGCGACCCCGCCGAGCAGTACGGCGGTGAGCACGGTCAGTTCGAACCCGGCGCCGGAGGTCCCGGCGACCGCGCTGTCCAGCACCGATGCCTTGATGGCCCCGGCGAGAGCGGCGGCGACCCCGGTGACGACGAACAGCGCGAACGGCGTACGGCGGACGTTGATCCCGGAGAGGTAGGCGGCCTCCCGGTTGACGCCGATCGCGAAGACGTGCCGCCCGCCCGGAGTGAGTGCCAGGAACAGCGCCCCCGCCACGAGTACCAGCCCGGCGAGGAACACGGGCGCGTCGATCCCGGCGACCCGCGATCCGCCGAGCCAGGCGAACCCGGTGCCGAAGCTGCTCAGCGGCAGCGGGAAGAGCTGCTGCGCGAGTCCCCGTACCGCGGTCAGCATGCCCAGCGTCACGATGAACGCCGACAGGCCCAGGTAGCAGCACAGCACACCGTTCACCGCGCCGACCGCGGCGCCCACCACCAGCGCGCCGAGCACGGCGACGACCGGCGACTGGTGCTGCTGACCGGCGAGCCAGCCCGCCACCAGCCCGCCGAGGGCGAGGGTGGAGCCGACGGACAGATCGAGGTAGCCGCTGATGACGAGCAGCGCGAGCGGTACGGCCACGATGGCGAGGGTGGCCGCGTCGAGGGCGATCCCCCGCAGGTTGCCCGCGTCGAGGAAGCTGCCGGTCTTGAGCTGGAACACCAGCACCATGGCGAGGAGGACGACGAGCAGCGGATGCCGTCGCACGGTGTTCAGGCCGCTGCCCGCGAGGGTGCGGGGCAGTGGCAGAGCGGTGGTCATGCTGCTCCTTGCGAGCTGAGGTCGTGGACGGCCGAGAGCAGGGCGGTCTCGGTGAGCCGGGGCCCGTCGAGTTCGGCGACGACGCGTCCGGCGGAGACGATCAGGCAGCGGTGGGCCAGGGCGACGACCTCCTCCGGGTCGCTGGAGGCGAACAGCACGGCGGTGCCCCGCTGTTCGGCCAGGTCTGAGACCACCTGGTAGATCTCGTGCCGGGCGCCCACGTCGACGCCCTGCGTGGGTTCGTCGAGGAGCAGTACGTCGACGTCGCGTGCCTCGTTGATCCAGCGGCCGAGGACGAGTTTCTGCTGGTTGCCGCCGGAGAAGGCGGCGGCGGGGAAACGGGGTTGCGCCGGTCGGAGGCCCACGGCTTCGGAGAGGGCGCGGAAGACACGTTGTTCGGTGCGGCGGGAGCGGATCCCGCGCCGGGCGAGTGTGCGGATCGAGGGGAGCAGGGCGTTGTCCTGCGCGCTCAGTGCGGGGAACAGACCCTGTCTGCGTCGGTCCGCCGGTACGAGGGCGATGCCTGCGGCCAGGGCGTCGGCGGGGCGGGCGGTCCTGACGGGCCGCTCCCCCACCGTGACCGTTCCGGCCGAGGCGGGGCGGCGGCCGTAGAGGGTTTCCAGGATGCGGGTGCGGCCGGAGCCGATGAGGCCGTAGAGGCCTACGATTTCGCCTTCGGTGACGGTGAGGTCGATGGGGCCGAAACCTGGGCCGTGGAGGCCGTTCAGAGTGAGGGCGGGTCGCCTGATGGGTCGGGGTTGTGCGTTCGTGGGCGGCTTGGCGGTCGTGTGTGGCTGGTCGCGCGGTTCCCCGCGCCCCTTGGGTTGGTGGGTGATCGCGGTGATCAGAGCGTGCCGTGACTGACCTGGCCCCGAAGCATGGTGGGTTACGCGGCCGTCTCTCAGGACCGTTACCGCGTCCGCCAGGCGTTCCACCTCGCCCAGGAGGTGGGTGACGTACACGATGGCCAGTCCCTGGGTTCGTAGGTCCTCCACCCGCTCGGCCAGTGCGTCGCTCTCCGCACCCGACAGCGCTGCCGTCGGTTCGTCCAGGACCAGTACCGAGGCGCTGCGGCTGAGGGCTTTGGCTATTTCCACCAACTGGCGTTGACCCATGGGGAGTTCGCTCAGGCGGTCGCGTGGGGAGCAGGTTGCGGCGACTCGTTCCAGGAGTCCGGCCGCCATCTCGTCCTGGGCGCGGCGGTGGACGGTTCCGTAGCGGGTCCATTCCTGGCCGAGGAAGATGTTCTCGGCGACGGTGAGGGAGTCGACGACGCTGAGGGTCTGGTAGATGATCGCGACGCCGGCGGCGATGGACTCCCGGGGGGTGAGGCGCTCGTAGAGGACTCCGGTCACCTCGATGGTGCCCGCGTCGGGTGGGAAGGCGCCGCCGAGGCATTTGATGAGGGTGGACTTGCCGGCGCCGTTGTGGCCGAGCAGGGCGTGGATCTGGCCCGCCGGGACGGTGAGGTCCACGTCGTCCAGGGCCCGGACGCCGCCGAAGGACTTGGTGAGGCCGCGGATGCGGAGGGTCGGTTCGGTCATGGCGGACGCCTAGGAGTTCTGGGCGAGCAGCGCGTCGATCTTCGCGGTGTCGGCGCGCTGGACGAGGGTGATCGGCACCTGGGCGCTGGGGTTCGCCTTGCCGGCGGCGACCGCGAGGGGGACGTCGACGATGGCGTCGGCGATGTCCTGGGGGGCGAGAGCGGCGGAGGCCCGGTAGAAGGTGCCCTGCTTGATGGCGAGGAGGGAGGGGGCCGAGCCGTCCTGGCCGCCGACGAAGGTCTTGGCGTCGGTCGACTTGCGGCCGGTCTGCTGGAGCGCCTTGAAGCCGCCGTAGGCCGAGGCGTCGGTGACGCCGAGGACGATGTTGAGGTCGGGGTGCTTGGCGAGGACGGCGCGGGTCTTCGACAGTCCGGTGTCGGGGTCGATGGCCTGTTCCTGGGCGACGACGTCGACGCCGGGCGCGGCCTTGGTGAAGGCGTCGATCATGCCCTTGGTGCGTTCGCGGCCCAGTTGGATGGTGCTGTCGGTCAGGAACGCGATCTTGCCCTTGCCGCCGAGGTGTTCCTCGGCCCAGCGGGCGGCCGCCTGGCCGAGCAGGGTGCCGCCTTCGAGGAAGCTGAACTGGATGTCCGCGCTCTGGTGTTCCAGGGTGCCGCCGTACGTCACCCAGATCAGGCCTTCGTCCAGCGCGGACCTGGCGATCGACTCGGTGGCCTCGAAGACCATCGGGAACGACACGATGGCCGGGACCTTCCGGGCGACCCAGGCCTTGAGGTTGGTGGCCTGGGTGTCGGCGCTGCCCGCGTCGCTGGTCGTCAGGAGGGAGGCGTCGTGCTTCTTGGCGGCGGCGGTGGAGAGCTTCACCAGCGTGGAGTAGAGCGGGAGTTGGGTGAAGGGGTAGTCGAGGCCGATCGAGGTGAGCCGCTTGGTTCCGGCCGACGCGCCGGCTGCCCACGCGCTGCCCGCGGAGCCGTCGTCGGGGGCCGAGCAGCCCGCGGCGCCCAGCAGGGCGGCGGTCGCGGCGCCGCCGGACAGGGCGAGGAACCGTCGGCGGGAGGCTGGGGCGGGTGACGGGAGTCTGGTCATGGCGGCGCTCTCCGAGGGGTGCGGCCCGGGCCTGCTGGCGTCGGGCGTCCGGCTGTGCCGAACAGGAAAGACCGGGGCGCCGCGGCCCGCCATCCGTACAAATACCGACTGCCGGGGACCATGGCCTTCGCCGGTCTCCGAGCGGCGGGGGCCTTGTCCCAGAGCCCGAGGGCGCATATCGTTAGGGATCAAACGATGTGCTCGTTCGTGGGTTCCGGAGGCCCGCATGGTCACCCACCAGCAGCTCGCGGCCGCCACCCGCATCGGCATGCTCACCCGTGAACGCGACACCGCCGCGGCCTGCGCCCAGGCGCTGCACGAACTCGCCGAGGCCCTCCCCCTCGACGCGGCGACCCTGCTGGCCATCGATCCGATCACGGGGTCCCATGTCCAGGTCGCGGGCATCGGCTACACCGCCGTGACCTCCGAGGCGCTGGCCGCCGAGTTCGTGTCCACGCCGTGGTACGCCAACGTCGTACGGCAGTCCCTACCGCCGTCCATCACCGAGGACGCCGAGGACACCGACTCCGTCGGGCAGCGCTTCCGCAACGGCTGGTTCTACGCCGAGCGGGTCCGGCCGGCCGGCTTCCGCGACGCGCTGTCCGGGGCACTGCGTCACCACGGGCGCCTCGTCGGCCTGATCACCCTGTCCGTGCAAGGGCCCGACCGCTACGACTCCGAAGCCCGCCATCTGCTCGCCTCGGTCCTGCCGGCCCTGGGCGCCCTCGCCGACCCCACGGCCCACACCGGGGACCGGTACGACCTGCCCGCCACGGCGGATGCGAGCCTCGTCACCGCCGAGGGGCTCATCGCCCTGCCGGGCCGGGCGCCCGCCCAGGTGCTGGACGACGATGAATTCGCCTCGCTGGTCGGGGCGTTCCTGGTCTCGGAGGGACTGCGGCTGCGGTTCCTCTGGCCGGTGGGGCGCAGGTGGTACCGGGTGGCGCTGCACCGGTGCACGACGGGCTCACCCCGGGCCCGGCAGGCCGTCCTGGTCTCCGAGACGCCGACGGAACTGCCGTACGGTCTCAGTCCGCGCGAACTGGAGGTGCTGACCCGGGCCGCGCGGGGGCAGACGAACCAGGCCATCGCGCAGGCGCTGTTCCTGTCCCCGCGGACCGTGCACAGCCATATCGAGCACCTGCTGCGCAAGACGGGCTGCGCGTCCCGGGCCGAGGCCACCGCGCTGTGCGTACGCGACGGTGTCCTACGGCCCACCCCGGACGACGTGGCGCACTTCGTCGAGGCCGACGTCCTCACCGGCCGGGGCCGGAGAGCATCGCGCTGACCGTGGCGACGCGCCGGGGCAGAGCTGCGGCGGGGATGTCGACCAGCTCGTAGCCGAAGGCGCGGTAGCTCTCCTCGTGGACCTTCTCGAACTCCAGCGACTCCTCGAAGCTGATCCGGCGGGCGCTGGTGGGTTCGCAGAAGCCCAGGTTGCGGACGAAGAAGACCTGCCGCTCGTAGATCCCGTACGTCGTGATCCGCTCGAGCTCCACGGTCAGCGACGACGGCACCGGCTGCCCCAGGTACCGCGCGAGCGCGTGGGTGCACACCGGTGAACGGTCGTACACCTGCACCGCGTTGGACGTCGAGGCGGTCTGCTGCCGGTGTCGTTGCAGTTCGACGATCTCCTCGATGAAGGACGCCCGCGTCCACGGTTCGGCGTCACCGCGGGCCTGGGCCCGGGCGATCACCGCGGTGGCCGCTTCCTCGACGACCACATGGCCGAGCTCGGCCAGGGCACCCAGGATCGACGTCTTGCCCGCGCCCGGCGTGCCGGTGAGAACGTAACGGCGCATGCTTCGGAAGCCTCTCGTGCGTGGTGGGAAGAAGTGGGCGACGACGGAGGCGGTTCCTCGACGGCTCAGCTGCCGGAGACACCCGTCGTGCCCGGGGCACGCAGCAGGTCCAGTCCGCCCGCTTCACTCGTGCCGGTGGCGGCAGTGTAGGCGACCCACGGGTGGGGGCGGGTCAGGTGGTTCGGGTGCGGAGGCTGCGGGTTTTCCAACCCAGCAGCAGGGCCTGGACGATGAAACTCCGTCGTATACCGCAGTGCTGAAATCGGTGATCCGGACCCGACAACCCTCATCAGGGGGCGCCGGGTGCCGCCGTAGATCGTCCGGCTCTCGATCAGCTCGGGGCCGAAGTCTGCCGCGCCCTCGAAGATCGGCTCGGTTCCCGTCCGGCCGACGAAGGCTCATCGCCCTCGGACTAACCCGTTGCGCACCCGACTCGCAGCCATCGCCGCATCGCTCCGATCGCCTCGCTGGTCATCCGTCGGCTGACCTCCGCGTCCTGGATCGTCGTGGAGGCGTGGAATGTGCCCGGAAACAGGTGGAGTTCGGTCGGGACGCCGGCCCGGACCAGTCGTTGGGCGTAGTCCAGACCTTCGTCGCGCAGGGGATCGAACTCGCAGACGGCCACATAGGTGGGCGGTAGGCGGGTGAGGTCCTCGGCGCGGGCGGGCGCGGCGTAGTACGGCACGTCGACGCCGCCCCGTGCGCCGGGGCCGCCGAGATAGTGGTCCCAGAACGACTCGGCGTCGCGTCTTCTCAGCCCCGGGGTGTCGGTGAACTCGTGCATCGACGGGGTCAGGAGCCGGTCGTCCAGGGCCGGGATGCCCAGGTACTGGAAGCACGGCACCGGGCCACCGCGGTCCCGGGCCAGCAAGGACAGTGCGGCCGCGAGTCCGCCGCCGGCGCTGTCCCCGCCCACCCCGATCCGAGCCGGGTCGACGCCCAGTTCGGCGGCGTGCCGGACGGTCCACCGGAAAGCGGCGTAGCCGTCCTCAAGTCCCGCGGGGAACGGGTGCTCGGGAGCCAGCCGGTACTCCACGGACACGACGACGGCGCCCGTCTCCGCGGCGAACATGGCGCAGCCGCCGTGCGCCAGGGCGACACTGCCCAGGCAGAAGCCGCCGCCGTGGAGGTAGACCAGTGCGGACCGGGGGGCCGCACCGCCTCGCGGGGTGTAGATCCGTACCGGCACGTCGTGCGAGCCGTCGGGACCGGGCGCCGTCGACTGCCTCACGTCGACGGGGATCGGTCCCTCGTGCTCGGGTGTCGCGGCGAGGATCTGGGACTCCAGGGCGCGAGCCGCGGCGATGTCGTCGAAGGGCAGTGCGGGAAGCAGGGCCGCCCAGGGGGCCAGTTCCGGATCGAAGGCGTAGGGCATGTGGTGTCGCCTTCCCTCAGCTGATCCTTCGAACCAGGAGCCCGTACGGCCGACCGGCGGGGACGGTGCCCCCGCCGGCCTGCCAGGTGTCGTCCGCTCAGGCGGTCGCGCAGCTGCTGCCGCTCAGGGTGAAGGCGGTCGGGGCCGCGTTGGTCGCGCCCTTGGAGCCGATGAAGCCGAGGGTCACGGAACCGGCGGCGGGGATGCTGGATGTGTAGGAGGCGGGGGTGACGCTCACCGCGGCACCGCTCTGGGTGGGTGTGCCGCCCCACATGTTGGAGACGGTCTGGCCGTTGGCGAAGGAGAAGCCCAGGGTCCAGCCGTTGATGGCGGCCGTCCCGGTGTTGCGGATGGTGATCTCGCCCTGGAAGCCACCCGGCCACTCGCCGACCACGCGGTAGCCGACGGAGCAGGTGCCGGCGGGGGTGTCGTCGGTCGTGACGTTCACCGTGGCCGAACGGGACGAGCGGTTGCCGGCCGCGTCACGGGCGTAGACGGCGAAGGTGTACGACGTCTTGGCCGTGAGGCCCGACACTGTGACCGAATTGCCCGTGGACGAGGCGACCTTGGTCTCCGTGCCCCCGCTCACCCGAACCACGTCGTAGCCGGCGACGCCCACGTTGTCGGTCGAGGCGGTCCAGCTGAGGTTCGCCGAAGTGGCCGTCACGGCGGAGGCGGTCGGGGTGCCGGGCGTGGTGGGTGCCTGGGTGTCGCCCGGGTTGCCGCCGCCGAAGACGGTGGCTTCCTTGGAGGTCTGGGCGATGCCGTTGACGCCGTTGAAGATGCGCTGGCCCCAAGCACTCAGCTGGTTCGGGTCGAAGCCGATCGACAGGTCGAGGATCGGGTCGGTGTTGCCGCTCCAGGACCAGGCCAGGTAACCGAGGTCTAGCTGCTCGGCGGTGGCCAGCATCGTGTCCTCGTCCGGGTCGCCCCACTGGTCGGCGGGGCCGCCGAACTCGCCGATGACGAGCGGGAGTTTGGCGGTGACGAAGGCGTTGAGGTAGTCGGTGATCTCCGCCGCGGTGTCGAAGACGCTGTACATGTGGATCGAGAAGATCAGGTTGCCGGTGGTGTCGGCGGCGTACACGGACTGGGCGTTGGTGCGCATGACCTGCTGCCAGTCCTGGCCCCAGTTGGGGGCGTCCACCATGATCGTGTGCTCGAAGCCGGCGGAGCGCATCTTCTTGATCGCCGCGATGGTGGGATCGGTCCAGCCCGCCGGGTTGGTGTTGCCCCAGGGCTCGTTGCCGATGTTGATGATGATGTAGTTCTCTTCGCCCGCGAGCACGTTCTTCAGGCCGATCCAGTAGTCGGCCGCCTGGTCGAGGGTGCCGGCGGCGGCCTCCTCGCCGTATCCGGTGGTGTCGTGGACCTCCAGGACACAGATGAGCCGGTTGGCCTTGCACTGACTGACAACGTTGGCAACGTCCGAGGCGCTGTTGGCGCTCCAGCGGTGACCGTCGGCGAGGACGACCCGGACCGTGTTGGCGCCGAGCGCCTTGACGTCGGCCAGCGACTGAAGCTCACCGGGGTACCAGGTGTGGGCGTGGTTGACGCCGCGCATCACGAAGTCGTTGCCGTTGCCTTCGACCAGCCTGCCGTTGCTGATGTGCAGGCCGGTGGCCTGGGTGCCCGGCGGTTCGGCCTGGGCCTGCGCCGCGGCGGGGCACAGGGCGCCCACGACGACGAGGCCGAGGAGGACGGTCACCAGACGGGCCAGGAGGCTCTTTCTTGTCGT
Organism: Streptomyces sp. RG80; assembly: GCF_040446465.1. NCBI lineage: Bacteria > Bacillati > Actinomycetota > Actinomycetes > Kitasatosporales > Streptomycetaceae > Streptomyces > Streptomyces sp. RG80. Next base: position 213,475 of record NZ_JBEAAJ010000005.1, read on the forward strand.
GCTTCCTGTTGTGCTGCTTGTTGTGCTTCTTGTTCTTCTCACTGCGACTCCAGGGAGTGAGCGCCAAGAAACTCAGGCTTGGGGATGGGAGCGCTCCCATGAAAGCCATCATGCCAAGTACACGTCAATAGAAAGCGCGTGCACGATTGGAATCCGGCCTACGGTCCCACCTACCGCCGGAACCCGATCAGGAGCAGCAGTCCTCGCCCGACGCCCGGTCGAGCCGGCAGAAGCAGGAGGCCTCGATCGGTACGTCCGCCTGCGCGACGGCGATCTTCAGCTGCTGAGCCACGATCCGCGCCTCGCCCGTCTTGCCGAGCCTGACCAGGCACTCGTGGAAGCCGTGCAGGGCCCATACGTTGCCGGGGTGCTGGGCCGCGCGCGGCAGGGTGTCGTCGAGTCCCAGGTCGGCGCGGTAGACGGCTTCGGCCTCCGCGACGCGCCCCCGTTCCAGGAGCAGGGCGCCGTAGGCGTGCCGGGTCGGCTGCATCCAGCCCCACGGCTCGTCGTAGGGCAGGTTGTCGTCGAGCGCGATCGACCGCTCCAGCGCGGCGAAGGCGGCTTCGAAGTCCCCCTTGCGGTACTCGAGTTCGCCGTCGAGCATCGCCGACGCGATGGCGAGGATGTCGGCGCAGGTGTTGTTGTTGAACAGCATGCGGCTCTCCGGCACCCGGGTCACCGCCTCCCGGAACAGCAGGCGTTCGGCCTCGGCCTCCTCGATCCGGCCGGTGGCCGACAGGGCGACCCCACGGGCGTAGTGCCGCATCGCGGTCGTGACGCTGTACAGCTCCGGGTCGGTGGGCACGGGCAGTCGGAGGATGTCGGCCCAGCGGCCGAAGCGGATCAGCACATGGACCCGCATGGCGAGGAAGCCCTCCAGCCAGTCCGCCATGGGCGGGCTCTGGACGCGCAGGAGTTCCTCCGGGACGGAGGCCTCCAGTTCGGCGGCGGTGTCCAGGGCGATGCGGGAGCGGCCGAGGAACATGGCCCCGTAGATCCGGAAGTGGTAGTCGTGCGAGCGGTACAGGGTGTAGAAGTTCATGGCCCCGGCCCGGGCCCGGTACTTCTCGTCGGCCACGATCGCGGTGCCGTTGTCCGAGACGACCCGCCGGTAGTCGCCGCACAGGACGTCCAGATGGGTGGGCATGTGCTGGAGGTGACCGGCGTCCGGGACCAGGCCCCGCAGCCGGTCGGCGACGGGCAGCGCGGTCTCTGGGGTCGGGGACATCTCCATCAGGTGGATGTACAGGTGCAGGATGCCCGGATGCGCCAGGCCCTCGTCCGTGGCGGTCGCCCGGTCGAGCACGGCCTTGGCCTCCAGGGTGCGGGCGCCCTTCTCCGGCTCGCCGGTCCTGAGGTTCCACAGCTGCCAGGGGGTGAGGTTCATCAGCGCGTCGGCGTACAGGGCGGCGATGTCGAGGTCGTCGGGGGCGAGTTCGTGCACGGCGCGCATGCGGTCGGCGTACGGCGCGTTCCACACCGAGCAGTCCTCGACGGCCTCGGCCTGTGGGTAGCGGGCGCGCAGCGCGCCGATCAGCGCCCGCTCCACGGGGGTGGCACCGGCCTCGGCCTTCTCGTGCGCCGCCTCCACCGCGGCATGGGTGCGCTCGACGGTCCGCCGCAGGTCCTCGCCGTCGAAGAACTCCCACGGCTTGTTGTAGTTGGGGCCGAGTGCGTACGCGAGGCCCCAGTACGCCATCGCGCAGTCGGGGTCGGCCGCGGCGGCCGCCTCGAAGCAGGCGACGGCCTCCTCGTGGTGGAAGGCGTACGTCCACACCAGTCCGCGGTCGAACCACAGTTGGGCTTCGGCTGACGTGGTGGTGACGGTGCGGGTGTGGGTGCCGAGGTCGTAGTCGTAGTCCATTGGAATCCCCCTGACGGCGAGCCGAGATGCGCGACGTTACCGGGTGTTTTGCACCCGACACACCGAACGTTCGGGAAAGTCAGCGGTAGTCGGGGTTGGGTGCGTCCAGGCGGCAGCCCGCGTCCCACTCCGAGCGCTGGTTTCCGTGGGCCGGGACGCCTCCCGCGCGCTTGAGGAGGGCCGCGAGGTGCATCAGGTTCCAGGTCATGAAGGCGGTGTTGCGGTTGGTGAAGTCGTTCTCGGGTCCGCCCGATCCGGGATCGAGGTACGACGGTCCGGGCCCCGCCGGTCCGATCCAGCCGGCGTCGGCCTGGGGTGGGATCGTGTAGCCGAGGTGCTGGAGGCTGTAGAGGAGGTTCATCGCGCAGTGCTTCACACCGTCCTCGTTGCCGGTGATCAGACAGCCGCCGACCTTGCCGTAATAGGCGTACTGGCCTTGGGAGTTGAGCAGGCCGGAGCAGCTGTAGAGGCGCTCGACGACCTGCTTGGTGACGGAGCTGTTGTCCCCCAGCCAGATGGGCCCGCACAGCACCAGGATGTCGGCGGCCCGCACCTTCTCGTACAGCGCGGGCCAGTCGTCGGTCGTGAAGCCGTGTTCTGTCATGTCCGGGTAGACGCCGGGCGCGAGGTCGTGGTCGACCGCCCTGATCACCTCGGTCGTCACGCCGCGCCCGTCCATGATGGCCCGGCTCTTGTCGATCAGTCCCTGGGTGTTGCTGACCTGCGGGGAGGGTTTGAGGGTGCAGTTGACGAAGAGGGCGGTGAGGTCGTCGAAGCGGTAGGGGTCGTTCGTGGAGGGGGTGAGCGACGCTGCCATGGCGGTCTCCCTTGCCGAAGGGCCGAAGTTTGCGGACGCGTACGGCAGCGTCTCGCGCATGTGTCGATTTGTCCCCGTCCGACGCGCCTCGGACGTCTTACGGAGTGGTGACGTGCCGGGCCGGTCGCGGGGTTCGGCAGGGTGACGGTTCTAGCGTGGCCGTATGCGTGTACTGGTCACCGGCGGTGCCGGGTTCATCGGGTCCCATGTCGTCGAGGCGCTGCTGGCGCACGGGCATGAACCGGTCGTGTACGACGTGCGGGTGGATCCCGCCGCCGACGTGCGCGACCCCGCCGCCGTCGCCCGGGCGCTGGCCGGCGTGGACGCCGTCTGCCACCAGGCGGCGATGGTCGGGCTCGGCAACGGGGTCGCGGACGCGGCGGACTATGTCTCCCACAACGACCTCGGAACCGCCGTCCTGCTCTCGGCGATGGCCGACGCGGGCGTGGGACGTCTCGTACTCGCCGGGTCGATGGTCGTGTACGGGGAGGGCCGGTACGAGTGTCCGCGGCACGGCGTGGTGCGGCCGGGACCGCGGGTCGTCGCGGACCTGGCCGCGGGGCGCTTCGAACCGCCCTGTCCGTTCTGCGGGGCCGACCTCTCCCCCGGGCTGGTCGGCGAGGACGCCCCCGTCGACCCGCGCAACGTCTACGCCACGACCAAGCTCGCCCAAGAGCATCTGGCCGCCGCCTGGGCCCGGGTGAGCGGCGGTCGGGCGGTGTCGCTGCGCTACCACAACGTGTACGGGCCCCGGATGCCCCGCGACACCCCGTACGCCGGTGTCGCCTCCTTCTTCCGTTCCGCGCTGGCCCGGGGCGAGGCGCCGCGTGTCTTCGAGGACGGCCGGCAACGGCGGGACTTCGTGCACGTACGGGACGTGGCCACCGCCAACGTGGCCGCGCTGGAGGCCGAGGGCCCGGCCGGAACACTGACCGCGTACAACACCGGCAGCGGCGAACCACGCACCGTGGGCGACATGGCGTACGCCCTCGCCACCGCGACCGGCGGACCCGAGCCCGTGGTCACCGCCGAGTACCGCCTCGGCGACGTCCGCCACATCACCGCCGACTCCGCCCGACTGCGGGCCGAGCTGGGCTGGAAGCCTCAGGTCCGGTTCGAGGACGGGATGCGGGAGTTCGCGGAGGAGTGAGCCGGGGTCCCCAGCGGGCCGAGGAGTGACCTGGGGTCCCCAGCGGGCCGAGGAGAGGCCCGGGGTCGCGGCCGACCGAGGAGAGGCCCCGCCCCCGGGCCTTCGTCGAGGGATGTGGCGCGAGTCAGGGTCGGCCGACAGCGCACGATCCAGCGCCCTCTGAAGCCCGGAGCGCGTCGGGCAGGTCGCGCTTCGCTTTCCGGCACGTACGTCTGCCCGGCCGAAGGATCCGGCGGCCGTCTCACGCCGGTGCCGCGGGGAGGGTGACCTCGAAGCGGCAGCCGCCGGGGATGTTGCGTACGGAGGCGCGGCCGTGGTGGGCCTCCACGATGCCTCGGACGATGGCGAGGCCGAGGCCCGCGCCGGCCGGTGGGGTGCGGGCGTGGGTGCCTCGCCAGCCGGTGTCGAAGACGCGCGGGAGGTCCTCCTCGGGGATGCCGCCGCAGCCGTCCGTCACGGACACCACGACGCCGTCCGGGGACCACTCGGCGGCGACCGCGACCGTGCCGTCGGCGGGGGTCCGTCGGATGGCGTTGACCAGGAGGTTCCCGAGGACGCGGCTCATCTCCTTGCCGTCGACCTCGACCGGGACCGCGTCCACCCGGTCGCCGACCAGCCGTACGCCGTGTTCGCGGGCGAGCGGGTCCGCGCCCGCGAGGGCGTCGCCGATCAGGTCGTAGAGGGAGATCCGGGTGCAGGTCAGGGGAAGGGTGCCGGCGTGGATGCGGGAGAGTTCGAAGAGGTCGGTGACCATGTCGTTGAGGCGCTCGACCTCGGTGCGCATCTGCCGGAGGTAGCGGTCGGGGTCGGCGGCGACGCCGTCCTCCAGCGCCTCGGACATGGCGCGCAGTCCGGCCAGCGGGGTGCGCAGATCGTGGGAGATCCAGGCGACCAGCTCGCGCCGGGAGGCCTCCAACGCGCGTTCACGGTCCCGGGATTCGGCGAGTTTGGCGCTGGTGACCGCCAACTCCCGGCTGAGTGCCTCCAGTTCGGCGGTCGCCGGGCCGTGGGGTGCGGTGAAGGCGCCGCCGTCGCCGAACGAGCGGGCGGCGCGGGCGAGTTCACGGCTGCGGGCGACGACCCAGCGGCCCAGTATCAGCGCGGTGGCCAGGGAGACCACGGCGGCCATCGCCACGACGGTCGTCACGACGCTCAGGTCGTGCCGGGACAGGAACATCGCCTGCGCCACGGCCAGGGTGCCGGCGAGCATCGCGGTCACGGCGACCGCGGCCACCACGGTGAGGGACGTGGTGAGCGAGCGGCGGCGCAGCAGCCACAGGGTGCAGGCCCCGAGGAGTCCGGCCGCGGCCGCGCCGAGGAACGCGAACAGGGCGATGAGCAGGGTGTCGCGCATGCTCACTCCCCCTCCGGCTCGAAGCGGTAGCCTACGCCCCACACGGTCTGGATCAGCCGGGGCCGGGCGGGGTCGTCCTCGACCTTGCCGCGCAGCCGGCGGACATGGACGGTGACGGTGGAGAGGTCGCCGAAGTCCCAGCCCCACACCTCGCGCATCAGGTCCTCGCGGGCGTAGGCCTGCCCCGGGTTGCGCAGGAAGAAGGCGAGGAGGTCGAACTCGCGGAGGGTGAGGGCGAGTTCGGTGCCGTCCTTGGTGGCGCGGCGGGCGCCTGGGTCGACGGCGAGGCCGGCCGAGCTGAGGAGCCGGGTGCCGGTGGCGGGCCGGGTGCGGCGCAGTACCGACTCCACGCGCAGCACGAGTTCGCGCGGGCTGAACGGCTTGGTGACGTAGTCGTCGGCGCCGACCTCCAGGCCGAGGATGCGGTCGTCCTCGTCGCCGCGCGCGGTGAGCATGATGACGGGCACCGGCCCCTGGTCGCGCATTCTGCGGCAGACCTCCAGACCGTCCATGCCCGGCAGCATGAGGTCCAGCACCACCAGGTCGGGCCAGTGGGCGGCGGCCCGGGTGAGGGCCGTGGGGCCGTCGTCGGCGCGGTCGACGAGGTAGCCGGCCCGGTCGAGGTAGCCGGCGACGATCTCCGCGACCGTGGGGTCGTCGTCGACGACCAGGACCCGTCCGGCCGCTGCGCCGGATGCGTTGGACTGCTGCATGTCTCCAGCCTCGCACCGGGCCCGTGTCCCTGCGGGCCCTGAGGGCTCCGGGCGGCCGGACGTCCGCGTTTCGTAAGGAGCCGCGGCCCGGTATGCCCGATTCGCGTTCGTAGGGTGAAAGCCGTGACCACCGACGCGGACGTTGATGTCGTCCTTCCCTGTCTCAACGAGGCCGAGGCCCTGCCCTGGGTGCTGGCCCGTATCCCGTCCGGCTGGCGGGCCCTGGTCGTGGACAACGGTTCCACCGACGGTTCGGCGGACATCGCCCGCGCGCTCGGCGCGACCGTGGTGCACGAACCGCGCCGGGGCTTCGGCGCCGCCTGCCACGCCGGGCTGACCGCGGCCACCGCGGACGTCGTCTGCTTCTGCGACTGCGACGCCTCCCTCGACCCGTCCCTGCTGGTGCCTTTCGTGGCCGAGGTCCGCGACGGCGGCGCCGACCTCGTCCTCGGCCGCAGGCGCCCGCTCGGCCGGGGCGCGTGGCCCGCCCATGCCCGGGCCGGGAACCTCGCCGTCGCCCGGCTGCTGCGCCGCCGCACCGGCCTGCGCCTGCACGACCTGGGTCCGCTGCGGGCCGCCCGCCGCAAGCCGCTGCTGGACCTGGACCTCACCGACCGGCGCAGCGGCTATCCGCTCCAGATGGTGGTGCGCGCCGCCGACGCGGGCTGGCGGGTCACCGAGCACGACGTGCCCTATCTGCCCCGCACCGGCGCCTCGAAGGTGACGGGCACCTGGCGCGGCACCTGGCAGGCGGTACGGGACATGAGTCGCGTCCTGGGCGAGGGGACGGCCCGGTGACCACTCTCCTCGTCATCACCAAGGAGCCCCTGCCCGGCCGAGTGAAGACCCGGCTCACCCCGCCGTTCACGCCACGTCAGGCGGCGGCACTGGCGGAGGCCTCGCTGTCCGACACCCTGCGGGTCGTGGCGGCCACCCCCGCCGCCCGGCGGGTGCTCGTCCTGGACGGGGCTCCCGGACCGTGGCTACCCCCCGGCTTCGAAGTCGTACGACAGTGTCCGGGTGGTCTCGACGAGCGGCTCGCGGCCGCCTTCGCGCACTGTTCCGGGCCCGCCCTGCTGATCGGCATGGACACCCCGCAAGTGACGCCTGAGCTGCTCACGGTCGACTTCGCCGACTGCGACGCGTACTTCGGGCCGGCCGAGGACGGCGGTTTCTGGGCCCTCGGGCTGGCCGAGCCCGATCCCGGTCTGCTGCTCGGAGTACCCATGTCGACGCCGGCCACCGGTGCCGTACAGCGGCAGCGGCTGGTCGGCGCGGGGCTGCGGGTGCGGGACCTGCCCCGGCTGCGGGACGTGGACACCGCGCCGGACGCCCATGCCGTCGCGGCGCTGGCCCCGCACGGCCGGTTCGCCGCGCGGCTGGCCCGATACGCGACGGCGGCACACCGATGAGCACGACGGCCTGGGCCACCGCCGACCCGTACGCCACCGCCCTGCGCACCGGCCGTGGCCCGCTGTTCCTGCGCCGCGCCGACGGCTGGCTGCTGCCCCTGGACGTGGAACGCTGGTGCGCCCGGGCCGACCCGGTCGACCTGGACGTGCTGGACCGGTGCGAGGGCACCGTCCTGGACGTCGGGTGCGGCCCCGGGCGGCTGGTCGCGGAACTCGCCGGGCGGGGACGGACCGCCCTCGGCATCGACGTCAGCGGAACGGCCGTCGACCACACCGTGCGCCTGGGCGGCCCGGCGCTGCGGCGCTCGGTCTTCGAGCCGCTGCCCGGCGAGGGCCGCTGGGGCACCGTGCTGCTCATGGACGGCAACGTCGGCATCGGCGGCGACCCGGGCGGGCTGCTGCACCGCATGTCCCAACTGCTCGCGCCCGAGGGCCTGTTGATCGCCGAGACGGCTCCGCTGGACATCGACGAGCGGGCCGAGGTGCAGGTCGTCGACGTCGCCGACACCGGGAGGTCCGGCGCCGCCTTCCCCTGGGCACGGCTCGGCACCCCGGCCCTGCTCCGGTACGCGGACGGGGCGGGATGGCGAGCCGTCGATCAGTGGGCGGCCGGTGCCCGCCGCTTCGTCTCCCTGCGCAGCCGCAGCGCCAGCAGCAGGGCCGAGGCTCCGAACAGCAGGGCGGTGATCAGCAGCCAGCGGGCCGCGAAGCCGTCCGGCGAGAGTCCGGTCGCCGACCGGTAACGCCGGGCCGTCATCCCGCTGATCAGCGGGAACCACACGAGGAGCAGCAGCCCCGACAGGGCGGCCGGGACGCGGACGTACATCGCCCAGGTGCGATGGCCGGCCGCGTCCAGCCCTCGGGCCACCGCCCGGTCCGCCACCGCGTACAGGGGCAGCAGGACGAGGTCGTGCAGCAGCGCCGAGCCCACCAACCACAGCGCCACACCGAACCAGTCGTCGGCGAGCAGACGTACCCCCGCGTAGCCGGCCAGGGCGAACGAGGCGGCCAGCACCAGGAGTTGGAAGGGACTGCCGAGCGGGATCCGGGGTCGCATCACAGGTCTCCGAAGGTCAGCCGGGCCACCCACTTGGTGTTCAGCACACCGGGCGCGGCGGGCACGATGATCCGCGCCGGGTAGCCGTGGTCGGGGGACAGATCCTCGCCGTTGACGTACAGGGCGAGCAGGGAGCGCGGGTCGGCGACCTGGTTGGCGCGCAGTGCCGCGCGGCGGAAGGAGCCGTGCCGCTGGAGGGACTCGACGAAGACGTCCGGCGGATCCCCGTCGTGGCCGACGAGCGCGGCGAGGTCGCGCAGCCGCACTCCGCGCCACCACTGGTCGGACGTCGACCAGCCCTCGACACAGGCGATCGGCAACGACGAGCTGTGCAAGGGGAGTCGGGCGAGGTCGCCACGGCTGAGGCGGACGGTTCCGGTGCGTCCCGTCACGGTGAGACGCCAGGCGTCCTCGGAGGTCTCCGCCGCGGCGATCCCGGCGTAGGCGGCCGTCTTGTTGATCTGGAAGCCGTTGGGGCCGTCGGCGGGGTCGGGTCCGCCGTGCGGTGCGAGCAGGGCGGTGCGCCTGAGGGGTCCGTCGAAGGATTGCCCTGCGGTGGTCGCGAACAGCAGCAGCGAGCCGCCGCCGACCAGCCACAGCGCGCCACGGCGGGAGACGGTCGGCGCGGCGGGGCGCGGCGAGACCAACTCGCCCTGCTCCTCCCGCAGTCGGCGCAGGTTGCGCAGGGCCGCCGGGGTCTTCAGTACGGCGTGGGCGACGAACGCCGCGAAGAACACCCAGGCGCCGTAGAAGTGCAGCGGGTAGAAGGAGCCCGGGAAGACGTAGTCCAGCTGGACGTTGAGGACGCCGGTCACGAACTCGAACAGCCCGCCGCCGACCAGCAACAGCAGGGAGAGCCGTTCCAGCGCGTGGGTGAGCGAGCGGGCGGGCGGCAGCGTGAACAGCTTGGGCACCACCGACCACAGCTTGGCCAGCAGGACGGGGATCAGGGTGACGCCGAGGGTGACGTGGACACCCTGGTTGAGGCGGTACAGCCAGTGCGGGTCGGTCGGCCAGGAGAAGAGGTAGAAGCCGAGGAGCCCCTTGTCGGGGGTCTTGTCGTTCACCGGCGACAGGTTCGGGTTGTAGGCGGCGTACGAGACCAGGCCCGTCACGAACAGCACCGTGATCCCGCCGAGCAGCACCACGCCGAGCACCGAGGTGAACCAGGGGCCGCGCACGGGGCTGCGCCAGAAACCCGGCGAGGAAGGAGACCATGTCATGGCTCGACCGTAGGTCCGTACCGCCCCGGGAAAGGGGCCACGACCCATGACGAAACGCTGACGTCCGGCCCGGACGGCGGTATCTTCCCCGTCCCCCGGCCTAGCGTTCCGGTGTGAACCGCGCCCTGCTCCGCGATCTGTACGCCGCCCTGGCCGCCGCCCTGCTCGTCACCGCGGCCGTCCTGGTCGGCCACCACATCCAGCACGCCCACCACACGCTGTTCGTCGACTGGCCCCCGCTGCTCGCGAACTGGGACCCCCACCTGGGCCCCGGCACGCCGGCGGCCGTCCTCCTGGCGGCCGCCGGCGTGGCGTACGGGCCCGCGCTGGCCGCCCGTCTGCGCTGGCGGGCGTTGCTCGCGGCGGCCTGGGGGACGGCCACGGCCTGGATCCTCTCGCTCGCCCTCGTCGACGGCTGGCACCGGGGCATCGCCGAGCAGCTCACCACTCGTCAGGAGTACCTCCGGGTCGTCGACCGCTTCGCCGACATCCCGGCCGCGCTGAACGGCTTCACCGGCCACATCCTGATCGACTCCCCCGACAACTGGCCCGCCCATGTCGCCGGGCATCCCCCGGCGGCCACCCTCACCTTCGTCCTGCTCGACCGGGTCGGTCTGCGGGGCGGCGGCTGGGCGGGCATGTGGTGCGTCCTCGTCGGGGCCACGGCGTGCGTGGCCGTGCTGGTCGCCGCACGCGCGCTGGCCGGGGAGCGGCTCGCGCGGCGGGCGGCGCCCTTCCTGGTGCTGGCGCCGGCCGCGGTGTGGATGGGTACGTCGGCCGACGCGTACTTCGCGGCGGTCGCCGCGTGGGCGGTGGCGCTGCTGGCGCTCGCGGTCACGGGCCCGTCGATCGGGCGGTCCGTCGGGTGGGCGGCCGGCTCGGGCCTCCTGTTCGGGCTCGCCTGCTATCTGTCGTACGGCCTGACGCTCTTCGCTCTCCTCGGTGCGACGGTCCTGCTGCTCGGGCGGCGGCGCGTGCGGGAGCGGCCGGTGCTGCTCCTGCCGTTGCTCGTCGGACTGGCCGTGGTGCCGACGGTCTTCACGCTCGCCGGGTTCGACTGGTGGGAGGGGTACCGGCTGCTGGTCACGCGCTACCACCAGGGCGCCGGCGGCATCCGCCCGTACGGCTACTGGGTCTGGGCCAACCTGGCGTGCACGGTGCTGATCACGGGCCTGGCGACGGCGGCGGGGCTGCGGCGGACCGGCGCCGTGCTGATCCGGCGGCGGGGCGGCACCCGCCTCGCCCTCCTCGTGGCCGCCGCGCTGCTCGCCCTGCTGGCGGCCGACCTGTCCGGCATGAGCAAGGCCGAGACGGAACGCATCTGGCTCCCCTTCGCCCTGTGGCTCCTCCCGGCCTGCGCCTTCCTCACCCGCCCCCGCGTCTGGCTGGCCGCCCAGGCGGTGCTCGCCCTGCTGCTGAACCATCTGCTGAACACCGGCTGGTGACCGGGGTGTACGGCGTCGGGCCACCGAAAACCCGTTGCGGCCCCCCTCGCTCCCGCTGGAGGCTGGCCCTCATGCCGTACCTCCTGCGACCTGCCCTGTTCGCCGACGGGCCCGCCATCACCGAACTCCTCAACACCGTCGACGAGATCGAGATCGGCCGCCGCGAAACCGACCTGCCCACCGTCGAGGCCGATCTCAAGCGCCCCGACATCGATCTCGAGCGCGACTCCTGGCTGGCCTTCGACGGGGACCGGCTGGTGGTCTACGGGCTGCTGTGGGACGACTCGGCTGGCGAGCGCATCGACATCGACCACTACGTCCTTCCCGACCACCAGGAGGTCGGCGCGCGGCTCCTCGACGCCATGCAGGCCAGGGCCCTGGACAAGGCCCGGGAGAACGGCGCGGCCCGGGCCGTGCTGCATCTGCACCTCAACACGCGGCCCACCCTGGACACTTCGCTGCTCGAGACGCGGGGCTGGCAGGTCGTACGCCGCTACCACGTGCTCCAGCGGCCTCTGGACCCGGCACAGGACCTCGCCCCCGAGCCGCCCGCCGGGGTGCGGATACGTCCCTGTACGACGGACGCCGACCGGGAGAGCGTCCACCGGCTCTACCAGGCGAGCTTCGCCGAGCACTTCGACTTCCAGCCGCGTACCTACGACCAGTGGCTGCACGACATCGACGCCGAGGCCCTCGACTGGTCCCTGGTGTGGATCGCCGGCACCGAGGAGACGGGGGACGCCGGGTTCCTGATCTCCCGGGACGACCGCGAGGCCATGGGGTGGATCCGCAGCATCGGTGTGCTCCGCGAGGCCCGTGGGCGCGGTCTGGGCGGGCTGCTGCTGCGGCACGCCTTCGCCGCGTTCGCCGGGCGGGGGCGGGACACGGTGGGGCTCGGCGTGGACACCGCCAACGCCACCGGCGCGCCGGAGCTGTACGGGCGTAACGGCATGACGCTGCACTACGCCGTCGACACCTGGGAAGTGGTTCTTGACTGAGGGCCGGTCGGATCCGGCCTCCTCGGCGAGGCACTTCTACGACGATCTGGCAGCCGACTACCACCTGATCTTCGCCGACTGGGACGCGAGCATGGCCCGCCAGGCGGCGGCGCTGGACCCGCTTCTGCGCCGGCAGTTGGGCGCCGGACCGCATCGCGTGCTGGACTGCTCGTGCGGGATCGGCACCCAGGTGATCGGGCTGGCCCGGGCCGGGCACCGGGTCGTCGGCAGCGATCTGAGCCCGGTGGCCGCCGCCCGCGCCTCGGCCGAGGCCGCCGCGAGGGGCGTCGAGCTCGCGGTGGCCGCCGCGGACATGCGCCGACTGCCGTTCGCCACCGGGGCGTTCGATGTCGCCGTCTGCGCCGACAACTCGCTCCCGCACCTGCTGTCCGCGCGGGACGTCACGGCCGCACTGCGCGCCATGCGACGGGTCCTGCGCGACGGCGGACTGCTGGTACTGACCGTCCGGGACTACGACGAGATCCTCGCCGCCATGCCACCGGCGCCGCCGCCCCAGATCGCGGAGACCCCCGAGGGCCGGGTCATCACCCTCCAGCTGTGGCACTGGCACGAGGACGGCGAACGCTACGACCTGGAGCACCTACAGCTGATGCCCGCGGGCGACACCTGGACGGTCCGCACCCGCCGGACCACCTACTGGGCGCTGACCCGCGACCGGCTCACGCGCTTCGTGACCGAGGCCGGCTTCACCGACGTCGACTGGCACACGCCCGACGCGACGGGGTTCTATCAGCCGGTGCTCACCGCACGGCGGGCCAGCAGGTAGGCGCGGCGGGTCTCCACCTCGTGGGCGTAGTGGGTGCGTTCCAGGTTCATCTCCACGGTGAACCCGGCCGCCTCCAGCGACTCGGCGATACGGGCGGGGTCGAGGAAACGGAAGTCGACGTCCACCTTGTGTCCCCACCACTCGTCGACGTGCCGGATCTCCTCGCCGATGTGGAAGGAGAGCAGCGCCAGGCCCGAGGGGCGCAGGACGCGTTCCATCTCCTTGAAGGCGCGGTGCAGTTCGCCGGGGTCGAGGTGGATGATCGTGTAGAGGGCGGTCACCGCACCGAACTCGCCGTCCTCGGCGGGCAGTTCCAGCAGATCGCCCTCCCGGAACTCCACCTGCGGGAACCGCCGCCGGCCCGCCGCGACCATGCCCGGCGACAGATCGATCCCGACCGTACGCGCACCCGCCTCGGCGAGCCGGGCCGCCACATGCCCCGGCCCACACCCCAGGTCGCCGATCGTCGTGCCCGGTTCCGTCTGTTCCAGCAGAGCCGCGAGCAACGCCTTGTCGAGCGGCTTGTCGTCGAGTTCGGCGTGCAGACGGGTCGCGTACTCCTCGGCCACGGTGTCGTAGCTGCGACGGACGGAGTCGTGCTGCGCGTGATCACCCATGGGGTCAGCATGCCATGGGTGTTCGAACCCTCCAGGAGCGGAGGCACAACGCGCCCCATGGCCGTGCGAGGCTCTCCGCCATGGAACACCCGAAGGTCCGTGGACACACTCTGCCGGCGAGGCTGGCAGTCCTGATGCGTGAGGGCCGGTGGCAGCACCCCGGTGACGCGGAGTTGACGCGGCTCATCCCGTGGTTCGAGGACCCGCTCGACTTCCTGAAGAGCGTGCCGGAGATGGAGAGCGAGGCCCGGTCGATGGACCTGTTCGCCGACGATCCGCGCTCCAGCGAGCTGTTCCGCGAGACGCGCGGCGGCGGCCGATCCGAGCCGGTGGAGCTGCCGTGGCTGGACGTCGAACAGGCGGTCCTGATCGCGGTCAACCGCCGGCCCGGCGACGACGTGGCGCTGGCTCTCGACTACCGCACCGATCCCGCCGATCCGCGAGTCCTCGGCAGCGACTTCTGGACGAATCCCCGGCAGTGCTCCTGGCGGGTCGTGGCGCCCGCGTTCTCCGCCTTCGCCGACGCATTGGGCCTTCAGCTCCACGACGGCACATGAATCGTCGCCGGATCCGGCACGCAGGTGTGGCCCCGGTCAGGACATGAGCCCGGCGGCGAGGGTCGCTCCCAGTTCCCAGCAGGCCTCGGTGGCGGCCTTGTCGGGTTCTCCGGTCACCGTCACGGGGTTCGCCGCGGGGCTCCAGCCGAGGCCCGTGGTGATCGACTCGATGCCGCGTACCGCGCCGGTGACGTCGTTGCCGCCGTGCACGTAGTAGCCGAACGGCCGGCCTCGTGTCTCGTCCAGGCACGGGTAGTAGACCTGGTCGAAGAAGTGCTTCAGGGCCCCCGACATGTAGCCGAGGTTCGCCGGGGTGCCCAGCAGGTAGCCGTCGGCGGCCAGTACGTCGGACGCGGTGGCCGACAGGGCGGCCCGCCGGACGACCTGGACGTTCTCGATCTCCGGCGCCGTGGCACCGGAGACGACGGCTTCCAGCATCGCCTGGCAGTTGGGCGAGGGGGTGTGATGCACGATCAGCAAGGTAGCCACACCCCGAACCCTGCCGCCGGTCCCGCGTCCCGCGCAAACGCTGCGGCCGTTTCGGCTACTTCTTGACCTCGCCCGTGAAGATGGAGGTCTCCGACTCGTAGTCGGGCGCCACCTCGATCTGGAGGAAGGTCTCGCCCTTGGGCAGTTCGCAGCCCCAGGGCACGGACAGGGACCGGCCGGCGAGGATGCTGGTGTCGGGCAGACCGTCGAGCCCGTCGTCGTAGATGGACTCGCCTTCCTTTCCTTCGTCGCCGTAGGCGCAGTTGACCGTCATCATGCTGGCGTCGACCTTCTTGTCGGACCGGTTGACGATCTTGATGGTGAACTTGGCGTACGAGGTGTTCTCGGGCGAGGCGTAGTCGCTGGAGACCGCGCGGGAGAACTTCGAGAGGCTGACCTCGACGTCGTTGTCGTAGACGATCGTGTCGTCGAACGCGTAGGAGTCGTCGCCCGCCTCCTCGGTGGCCTCGTCGGACCCGGTGTCCGCCACCGGCTCCTCGGAGTCGGCCGGCACCGTCTCGGTGACGGTGACGGTCGGCGCGGCCTCCGCCTTGCCGTCGCCGTCATCGTCGCCGGTGACGGCCACGGTGACGGCGGCGGCGAGGACCGCGGCCACCACGGCGGCAGCGGCGGCTATGAGGACCGTGTTGGTCTTCCTGGGCGGCTGCGGCGGCGGCAGATAACCGGGCGCGGGCGGCGGGGTGTAGCCCGGCATGGGCGGTGGCGTGCTGTCGTGGCTCATGGGTCCCCCCAGGGATGGTGCAGTTGAGTGATCAATGATCACCCGGGAGGCGCCTTATGTGGAGTTGTCGTAATGAAACTGTGCTGATGGCGCTATCCCCTGCTCCGTCCGCAGCGCGTCGCCGTTACTCCGTCCGCAGCGCCGTCGCCGTACGGGCCCTGGCCGCCCAGCCGGCCGGGAGCAGGGCCCCCAGAAGTGCGATGACCACCCCGGCCAGCCCGAGCAGGGCCAGCTCGGGGGCGTTGTAGACGTCGAGGACGGACGCCGGCAGCCCCGTCCCCGCGGCCTCCCCCATCTTCGGCAGCACCAGGCCGTGCAGCGCGAATCCGGACGGTACGCCGACGAGGCCGCCGAGCAGACCGATCCCGGCCACGGAGGCGAGCACCATGCTCACGGTCTGCCGCGGCGACATCCCGAGCGCCTTGCACACGCCCAGGTCGTGGACGCGTTCCCGGGTGTCCAGGACGACGGAGTTGAGCACTCCGAGGCCTGCCACGGAGACGAGCATCAGGCTGAGCAGCGCCGCCATGGTGTTGAGGAGGATGAGGAGGTTGTCCTGCTCGGAGGGCGAGTTGGCGAAGGCTTCGCCGCCGAGGGGGCGGACGGCCGCGGCGAGCGTCTCGGCGTACTCGCTCGCGGAGACGCCGTCCTTCACCTCGACGTTGAACATCCTGGCCTCGGCGTGCGGGAAGTCGGCCAGGTCCGCGTAGACCTCCAGGTTGTCGTCGGAGGTCTCGAATGCCTCGCCGACGATCCGCAGGGCGGCGGTGTCCGCGCCCGTGGTCACGCGCACGGTGTCCCCGATCTCGGTGCCGGTGACGTCGAGGAAACGGGAGGGCACGACGATCTGGCCCGGGCCGTCGATCCAGTGGCCCGAGATCATCTCGTAGGCGCCGGGGCTCGAGTCGCCCTCGTAGAGGTTGGCGTGGACGGTGCCGGAGACGCCGGCCACGGTGCCCTCCTCCTGGGTCATGCCGTAGTACGAGGCGGTGCCCTGCTGCGCCTCGATGGCGGCCTTCAGCTTGGCGGGGTCGGCCGGCGCCGGTCGCGGGGTGTTCTCCGCGGGGACGTGCTCGCCCTTCGCGATGGTGGGACCGCCGCCGAACACGCTGACGTCGGTGCGGCTCTCGGGGTCGAGCGCCGCGCTCACCTCGTTCAGGGAGGAGACCAGTCCGAGGGCGAAGGTCGCCGCGACCGTGCCGAAGGACACCGCGAGGACCATCGCCAGGGTGCGTACCGGGTGGGCGAAGGGACTGGCGAGGCCGTAGGTCACCGCGCGCGGCAGCGGCAGCCGCCCCGCGGCCCGGTGGGCCCACTGACCGCGTCCGGTGCGGGGCGCCCGGCCGACGGCGATGGCCTCGACGGTGCGCAGCCGGCCGGCCCGCAGCGCGGGCACCAGCGCCGCGACCCCGACGACGAACAGCGTGGCCCCCACCACCAGGACGTCCACCCACCAGGCGACCGACAGCGAGGCACTGCCGTAGATCGTCTCGGTGTCCTCCAGGAGCGGCAGCGCCATGAGGTTGCCCAGGACGACGCCCAGGGCGATGCCGACGGCGGCCGGGACGAGCGCCTGGGCGACGTAGGCGCGCACGACCTCGCGCGGGGTGAAGCCGATGGCTTTCAGGATGCCGATCCGGCGCAGGCTGGTGCCGACCGCGCCGCTGATGACGCTGCCCACGATGATCACCGACATGACGATGCCGAGCACCCCGAACGCGATGAGGAAGGGGATGGTCGGGGCCGCGTTCTGGTCGGCGGCGCGCTTGGTGTCGAGGTAGGACTGGGTGCCGAGGAGTCCGCCGGAGGGTACGGCGGCGGTGAGCTTCTTGCGGGCGGCGGCGATGTCGCCCTTGGTGTCGGCGTTCTCGAAGCGGTACAGCATCTGGCTGGTGACCGGTGTGTCCTTGGAGTCGAGTGCCGTGACCTGGGCGGGCGTCGACCAGGCGGCGGCGGTCTTGCCTACGGACAGGGCGAAGCCGACGACGGTCAGGGTCGGGCTGCCCGTGGTGTCCGAGGTCTTCAACCGGGACCCGAGGGCGAGGGCCGGGCCCTCGAACCCCGCCGAGAGGACGATCTCGCCCGGCTTCGTCGCCCAGCGCCCGGACTGCAACTCCAGTCGGTCCACGTCGGTGTCCGGATCGGACCGGCCGACCAGTGTCATCGTCGGCATCTGCCGGCCCTCGTCGTCGACCGGCCGGATCGTCGTCGCCGGGTACGGTCCCGCGGTGGCGGTGACGTCGTCCAGCCGTCCGGTGGCCCTCAGTTGCGCCGTGCTCACCTTCGCCGGGTCGAACTCCGTGGTGAGGTGCGCGCCGTTCTGCCGGGCGAAGGCGTGGTCGAAGGGGGCGTTGGAGGCGACCATGAGGGATCCGGCGACCACGGCCGACGCCACGGCCATCATCGTGGCCAGGGCGATCACGATGGTCTGCACCCGCCGCCTGCCCACCCCGGACCGTACGACCTGGGAGAGGGCGCTCATCGGACGGCCTCCGCCCGGGTGTCGAGGGCGAGGTGGCCGTCGACCAGGTGGATCGTGCGGCTCGCGCAGGCCTCGGCGAGGGCCGGGTCGTGGGTGACCAGCACGATAGTCTGCCCGCCGCGGTGCAGGTCGACGAGGAGGTCCCGGACGTCCTGGCCGGAGGCGCTGTCGAGGGCGCCGGTCGGCTCGTCGGCGAGCAGCAGGGCGGGCCGGTTCACCAACGCCCTTGCCACCGCGACCCGTTGGCGTTCACCGCCGGAGAGCCGGCCGGGGTAGGCGCGGGCGTGTTTCTGAATACCGAGCACCTCCATGAGCTCCTCGGCGCGGGCGGCGGTCTTGCGCCGGGCGGTGCCGGTGAGTTGGGCGGGGAGCTGGATGTTGTCGGCGACGGTGAGGTCGTCGAGCAGGTTGAAGAACTGGAAGACCATGCCGATCCGCTCCCGGCGGAAGCGGGCCAGCGCGTGCTCGCTCAGCTGGTCGACGCGCTGCCCGGCGACGGTGACGGTGCCCGTGGTGGGCTTGTCGAGGCCCGCGACGAGGTTGAGCAGGGTGGACTTGCCGCTGCCGGAGGGGCCGGTGACGGCGAGGGCCTCGCCCTGGGCGACACCGAGGTCGATCGGTCCGAGCGCGGGGGCGCCGGCGTTGTCGTAGCGCTTGGCCACACCCGTCAGTTCGATCACATCAGTCATGGAGTCGGTCCTCGCGGTCGAAGGGGCTCAGGCCCAGCGAAGGTAGGGGCGGGGACGCGTCGGCCGCGTCGCCCGGGGCACCGACATACGGCCCTTCCCGCGGAGGATCCGATCGCGGGGTCATCCCTGCGAAGTACGCCTGGAGGACCGGGCGTCGACCGCGCAGACGGACGCGGGTTCGGCGAGGGGAGTCGCACAATGTGCCGATGGAGACGGTGAACCGTTGGCTGCGAAGGGTGCGCGGTGCTCTGCGGCCCGAGCCCAGGCGTGCCGCGTTGTCGCGGCGAGCGGTCTGGACCGACATCGCCCTCGCGGTCGTGCTGACCGTGGTGGCGCTGATCGTGGCGGCGCGCTATCCCGGCGACGGCCCGGCGAGCCTCGGCGAGGTCAGGTACAGCGTGCCGGAGCCGCCGAGTCCGCCCGTGCCGCCGGGGCCACGGTTCGTGATGGACGAGCCGACGTCCCCCTCCTGGCCACTGGTCGTACTGTCGGCGCTGCCCCTGGCCGCCCGGCGCCGGTACCCGCTCGCCGCGTTCGCGGTGCTGATGTTCGCGGTGCTGGGCATCGGGGACGCCGCGTCCTGGATCAATGTGCTGACCTGTGTGATCGCCGCCTACAGCGCGGTCACGCACAGTCGGCACCGGACGGTGGCGATGGCCGCGATGGTCCTGGCCGCGGTGCTGGCCGGCGTCACGTTCCGGGACACGGAGCCCATCCTGCCGGGATGGTCGAGCCCCGCGGTGGTCCTGCTGATCGCCGGAGTGCTGGCCGGTCTGGTCCGCTACTGGCGGCGGCGTCTGACGGCCGACGGCGAGCGGCTCGCACAGCTCCAGCGGGACCAGGAGGAGTCGACGCGCCGGGCCGTGGAGGAGGAACGGGCCCGTATCGCCGCCGAGTTGCACGATGTCGTGACCCACAATGTGAGCGTGATGGTCATCCAGGCGGGGGCGGCGCGCAAGGTGATGGACGTGGCGCCGGAGCGCTCGAAACAGGCACTGCTGGCGGTGGAGGCGGGAGGACGGGCCGCGATGGCCGAACTACGCCATGTGATGGGCCTGTTGGCCGCCCCGGACGCCGAGCAGCCCGACGCCCTGGAGCCCCAGCCCGGCCTCGGGCAACTGGACGCGCTGATCGAACGGGTCCGCGCCGCCGGTACCCCGGTCGGCATCGCGGTGTCGCTGCCGCCGGACCCGTTGCCGCCCGGCATCGACCTGACGGCGTACCGCGTGGTGCAGGAGGCGCTGACCAACACGATCAAGCACGCGCCCGGCGCCGAGGCCTCGGTCGTGATCGGCTACGCCGACGAGGTCCTCCAGATCGAGGTCGTCGACACCGGCGCCGTCCGCGACGCCACGCGGGCGGACGGGAACGGCCGTGGGCTGATCGGCCTGCGGGAGCGACTCGCGGTCTACGGCGGCGAGTTGACGGCCGGTCCGACCCTCGCCGGCGGCTACCGCGTCAAGGCCGACGTCCCTTGGCGGGCAGCATGAACGGGCCGGCGCTGCGCGCCGTCATCGCCGACGACCAGGCCCTCGTACGGACCGGCTTCGGGATGATCCTCGCCGCGGACGGCATCGAGGTGACGGCCGAGGCGGCCGACGGGGCCGAGGCGGTCGCAGCGGTCCGGGACACCCGGCCCGACGTGGTGCTGATGGACATCCGGATGCCGAACATGGACGGCATCGAGGCCACCCGCCGCATCCTCGCCGACGACGGCGACGCGGGCACCCGGGTCATCATCCTCACCACCTACGACCTCGACCACTACGTGTACGCCGCGCTCACCGCCGGCGCCAGCGGCTTCCTGCTCAAGGACGTCACCCCGGAGCATCTGGTGGCCGCCGTACGCCTGGTGCAGTCCGGGGACGCCCTGCTCGCGCCGGCGATCACCCGCCGGCTGATCGAGCGCTTCGCCCACCGCGAGGAGGCCCGCCCGGCGGCCGGTCTCCAGCGCGACCTGTCCGAACTCACCCCGCGCGAGCTGGAGGTGCTGCGCCTGCTGGCGACCGGCCTGAGCAACGCCGAGCTCGCCGACCGGCTGTTCCTCAGCCCGACCACGGTCAAGACCCACATCGGCCGCATCCTGTCGAAGCTGGACCTGCGCGACCGTGTCCAGGCGGTCGTCCTCGCCTACGAGACCGGGCTGATCACCCCCGGCGGAGCGGACTGAGAACCGGCGGACCGAAAACCGCAGGACGTCCCCGACCCCGCCCGTTACCGTTGATCCATGGAGGTCATCGAGCACACCCACACCGCAGCCGCGCGAGCGACCAGCTCCCCGGCTGCCGACGCCTGACCTCACCCCTCCCCCGGCGGCCGGAAACGGACCGCCGGTGCAGTGCGCCCTTCTCTCCGCTGTCCCCGCGGTTCTTTCCGGTCCCACGACCCGAAGGAACACCGCCATGAACACGGACCTGATCCTGCGCACCTTCACGGACTTCTACGTCGAGCGCGGACACCACCTCCTCACCGGCGGCACCCTGCTGCCGCCGCCCTCCGACCCGGTGCTGTTCACCACGTCCGGCATGCACCCCCTCACCCCGTACCTGGAAGGCCGTCCGCACCCTCACGGCAGGCGGCTGGTCAACGTCCAGCGCTGTCTGCGCACCACCGACCTCGACGAGATCGGGGACTCCACCCATCTGACGGTCTTCGAGATGCTCGGCTCGTGGTCACTGGGCGACTACGGCCACTCCCAGAGCCTGCGTTGGGGGTACGAGCTGCTGCGCGACGGCTTCGGCATCCCGCACGAGCAGCTGTACGTGACGGTCTTCGGCGGGGACGAGCAGGTCGGCCCCGACTCCGAATCCCTGCACACCTGGGGGGAGTTGGGAGTGCCGGTGGAGGAGACCCGGGAGGACAACTGGTGGTCCAACGGACCTGTCGGTCCGTGCGGCCGGGACTCGGAGATCTTCCTGTGGACCGGCGACACCCCACCGGAGGGCACCCCCACCACCGACCCCCGCTGGGTCGAGGTCTGGAACCACGTCAGCATGCGCTACCGCCGCCACGAGGACGGCACCCTCTCCCCGCTGTCACAGCTTTCCATCGACACGGGCATGGGACTGGAACGCCTCGTGACCTTCCTGCAAGGTCGCCGCTCGGTCTACGACACCGACCTGTTCGAGCCCTGGACCCGCCTGCTCCCGCCCCTGTGGGACCTCGACGAACCGTCGCTCCGTCTGGTCCGCGACCACCTGCGCTCCGGCATCGTCGTCATCGGCGATTGCGTACGTCCGTCCAACACCGGCCGTGGTTATGTCCTGCGCCGTCTGATCCGCCGTGTCCTGACCACCCTGCGGCAGTACGACCCCACCCGCACGCTGTCCGACCTGCCCTCGGAGCTCGTCGAGCACACCCTGGACCACTTCGGCCTGTCCGGTGGCACGGACCCGGTCCGCGAGGTGCTGCGGGACGAGGAGCGGCGCTTCACCGAGCTCCTCGACCGGGGTCGCCGTGTCCTCTCCCGCCCGCGCTTCCGAGGGCAGTTGAGCGAGCGGGACTACGACTACCTCCACGACACCCACGGCCTGCCGCGCGACCTGGTCGTCGGGCTCCTGAGCACCGGACGGTAGACCCCGGTCTCTTCTCAGGCGATGAGCGCCTGGTCCGGCGGCCTCAGGTACTCCAGCAGTGGGGCGTGGTGCAGCGCGGCCACGGGTGCGACCAGGTCGGGATGGCGGAGCAGGGCCGCCGCCCGCCGGTCGTGCTCGTCGGGCGCGAGCAGGCGCCGGAACTCGACCGGCGCCCCGGCCGTGTGGGCGCCCGCCACCACGGCGGCGACGGCGAGCCGGGCCAGGTCCGGGTCGGTGAGCAGACAGACGGCCCAGCTCGCGACGACCTCGTCCACCCACGTGCGCCAGGCGTGGTCGTCCATGTGGTCGTCCATGTCCTGGTGCCCGTCCGCGCCGGTGATCCAGTCGAGCCGCGCCGAGCCGCCCGGGCCGGCCATCCCGACCAGCCCGGCATCCATCGGCGTCGGGTAGCGCAGCCATGCCGCGACCGTGACGGCCTGCCGGGCCTGCACCTCGCACAGGGCCGCGGCGAGGGCGCCGCCGGACGCGGGATAGGCGCAGGTCAGCCACTGGGCGGTGGCCGCGATGACCGGGGAGAGAGCTGCTTGCACTGCCGAACCGTCCGTACTGCCGGGTGGGAGGAGGTGCCGAAACGGTAGCCCGTAACGGGGCTCGGCGGGGAAGTTGTGACCTCCGTGAAATCTCCGATCCATGTCTTGACATACGGAGGTAACGATTCTTAGCTTGGGCGATCATTTAGATTCGTGAAGTGAGTTCACGGATATGAACGGAGACAGTTCATGGGCGATCGCCGACGAAGTCGCCGCCTGGCCGCCGTGCTCGCCGTCTCGGCGCTGGCGTTCGGAACGGCAGCCTGCGGCGGAGGTTCCGACAGTGCCGGCAGCGGCGACCCGAACACACTCGAGGTGTGGACCCGCAGCAATCCGGACTCCGCCGCCACGTACGACCGGGTCTTCGCCGCCTTCACCAAGAAGACCGGCATCAAGATCGACTACCAGCCGGTCGTCAACTTCGACCAGCAGTTGCAGAGCCGGGCGTCCACCAAGGACCTGCCGGACGTCATGATCAACGACACGGCCCTGATGGGCAGTTACCAGAGTCAGGGCCTGCTCAAGCCCATCGACCCCACCTCGATCGCGGGCCACGACCAGATCACCGACAAGTCCTGGGCCTCCACCGTCGGCATCGACGGCAAGCACTACGGCATCCCGTACTCGCGCCAGGCCCAGACCCTGATGATCCGCACCGACTGGCTCAGGAAGCTGGGCCTGAAGGCACCCACCACCTGGCAGGAGATGCTGAGCGTCGCCCAGGCGTTCGCCACCCGTGACCCGGACGGCGACGGCAAGGCAGACACCTATGGCATGGTCGTCCCCGGCAGCGCCCAGAACGGGTACGCGGCCTGGTGGGGCGCGAGCTTCCTCTGGCAGGGCGGCGCCCGGATCATCGAACCGGACGGCAAGGGCACGTACACGCCCACCATGGACTCGACGGCCGCGGTGAACACCGTCACCTGGATGAAGGACAACCTCTTCTGCGGTGACAACGCTGTCATCCAGCCCGGCGCGGTGACCGCGGTGACGGGGACGGCGACCAACTTCCAGGACGGCAACGCCGGGATGTACATGACCGGCCCGTACAACATCACCACCTTCGACGGCACGGTCGGCAAGGACAAGTACGAGGTCGTCCCCGCCCCGGCCGGACCGGCGAGCGGCGACGTCCTGGCCGACGGCGAGAACGTCTACTTCGGCGCCAAGACCGGCAAGGCGAAGCAGGAGCAGGCCCTGGCCGCGTTCCTGGTCTCCCCCGAGGGCCAGAAGATCGCCATGACCAGCGTCGACGGCCACCAGCCCGTGGTCCGCATCCCGGTGAACTCCACGCTGGACGCGGCGAAGGTGCGTAACGACCCCCGCTGGAGCGTCGTGCAGAAGGCCTACGAGGACGCCTCCCAGCAGTTCCCCAACGCGCCCGACTTCGCCCCGATCAAGCAGGACACCGCCGACAGCCTCAACGCGATCTTCACCTACTGCGGCGGTGATGTGCGCTCCCAGCTCAAGGAGCTCAACGAGACCCTCGCCGGCGACCTCAAGGACCAGGACCTGTTGAAATGACCGCAACCGTGACCACCCCCGCGGCGCCCAGAGTCCTCGGCGTCGTCAGCAAGAAGGCGGTCGTCCCGTGGCTGTTCCTGGCCCCGGCTCTCCTCCTCGCCCTGGTCTTCAAGTTCTGGCCGATGGCCAAGGGCGTCTGGCTCAGCTTCCACGACGTACGGCCCTTCCTCGGCGACCAGTGGATCGGCCTGGACAACTACACCCGGGTCCTGAGCGACCACCGCTTCCAGGACGCCATCGGGCACACCCTGATCCTGGGCATCGGCCAGTCCCTCGGCGCGATCCTGCTCGGCTTCGTCCTCGCACTGCTCCTGGAGGGCCAGGCCCGCTCGCTGAAGTTCCTCCGCACCGCCGTCTTCCTGCCCGCCGTCACCGCGACCGCGGTCGTCGGTGAGCTGTGGCGGCTGATGTACTACCCGACCTCCGACGGCCTCATCAACAGCGGCCTGCACTTCTTCGGGCTCGGGACCGTCCAGTTCCTCGACAACCCGGACATCGCGCTGTACTCGACGATGGTCATGGGCATCTGGATCTGGGCCCCGTACAACATGGTGATCATCCTGGCCGGTCTCGCCGGCGTGGACCGTTCGCTGTACGAGGCCGCGGCGATGGACGGCGTCTCGTTGTGGCAGCGCCTGCGGTACGTCACCCTGCCCGCGATCCGTCCCGCGCTGAGCATCGTCCTCACCCTCGCCGCGATCCGCGGACTGCGCGTGTTCACCGAGGTCTACGTCCTCACCGGTGGCGGCCCCGCCGGATCGACCGAGGTGTGGATGACCCGCGCCTACACCCTCGGCTTCACCCGCAACGACATCGGCGGCGCCTCCGCGGCCTCGGTCGTGCTGCTCTGCGTGACGCTGCTGCTCACCGTCACGGTCAACCACTTCCGCAAGAGGGGAGACGTGCGATGAGCGCCCCCGTCATCGACCCCGTCCGTCCGACGACCGCCAAGTCACCGACCCGCAGAGCCGCCAGGCCCCAGCGCACCACCCCCGCGCGCTTCGACACCGCCCTCGGCTGGAGCGACAAGCCGGGCCTGTCCTGGGCCCTGCGGATCCTGCTCTGCGCGATAGCGCTGGGCGTGTTCGCGGCGCCCTTCCTGACCATCTTCTCGGGTGCCTTCACCACCAACCCCAGCGGCTCCTCGCTCTCCTTCCTGCCGCACGACAGCACCCTGCTCAACTTCAAGGTGGCCGGCGAGCGCGGCATCTGGGACTACCTCGGCAACTCCCTCGTCATCGCGGGCGGCGGACTGCTGCTCCAGCTCGTGGTGTGCACGCTCGCCGCGTACGCACTGGCCCGGCACCGGTTCCGCGGTCAGGCGCTGATCATGATGCTGTTCATGATGACGCTGATGCTCCCCGAGGAGGTCATCGCGATCCCGCTGTCGCTGGTCCTCGGTGACGTGCCCGTCATCCACCTGGACCTCAAGGGCACGGTGTGGGGCGTCATCCTGCCGCTGGGCGCCTGGGGCTTCTCGGTGATGATGCTGACCGAGTTCATGAAGGACATCCCCACCGAGATCGAGGAGGCGGCCCGCCTCGACGGGGTCGGCGAGCTGCGGATGCTGTGGCAGGTCGTCCTGCCGCTGTGCAAGCCCGCGCTCGGCGTGGCCGGTGTCCTCGGCTTCATCATGATCTGGGACCAGTACCTGCTGCCCCTGATCGCCGCCAAGGACCCCACCGACTACACGGTCACCGTCGCCCTGTCCGTCCTGCGCACCGACCCCGAGGTCGGCTCCGGAGTGGTGCTCGCCGGTGCGGTCATCGCCCTCATCCCCAGCCTGATCGTCTATCTGCTCCTCCAGCGCTCGCTGGTCACCGGCATCGCCGCCGGTGCCACCAAGGGCTGAGCACACCGTAGTTACGAGGGAGACATGAAGTTCCAAGGAGTGCTGTTCTTCCCGGTCACGCCGTTCGCTCCGGACGGCTCGCTGGACGAGGAACGGCTCGCGCAGCACATCGAGGCCGGTGTCTCGGCGGGCGCGGGCGGCGTGTTCGTCGCCTGCGGCACCGGTGAGTTCCACGCGCTGACCCCCGACGAGCTGGAGCGGGCCACGCGGATCGCGGTCGAGACGACCGCGGGCCGCGTGCCCGTCCTCGCGGCGGCGGGCGGTCCGACACCGGTCGCCCGCGACCACGCCGTACGTGTCGCACGTGCCGGCGCCGACGGCATCCTGCTGCTGCCGCCCTACCTGGTCACGGCACCGCAACAGGGCCTGGTGCGCTACGTCGAGGAGGTCACCGCCGCGACCGACCTCCCGGTGATCTTCTACCAGCGCGGCACGGCCCGCCTCACCGAGAGCACGGCCGCCGAGATCGCCGCCCTGCCCAAGGTCGTCGGCCTCAAGGACGGCCTCGGCGACATCGAGCGGATGCACCGCGTCGTCCGCGCGGTACGCGCCCTGCCGAACGGCCGGGACTTCCGGTTCTTCAACGGCCTGCCCACCGCCGAGATGACCGCGCCCGCGTACCAGGGCATCGGCGTCGAGCTGTACTCCTCGGCGGTCTTCGCCTTCGCCCCCGAGATCGCCCTGGCCTTCCATCGAGCACTGGCCGAGGACGACGAGGCGCGGGTCTCGACGCTCCTCGACGAGTTCTACGCCCCGCTCGTCGAACTCCGCGACGAGGTACCCGGATACGCCGTGGCGCTGGTCAAGGCCGGGGTCACGCTGCGCGGCCTGGACGTGGGCGGCGTACGGGCACCGCTCGTGGACCCCACCCCGGAGCACGTGGCCCGCCTCTCCAAACTCATCGACCACGGACTGGAGGTGACCCGCGCATGACCCCCACCAGGATCAGGGAACTGATCGTCACCCCGATCGCGTTCGACGACCCGCCGCTGCTCAACTCCAACGGCGTCCACGAGCCCCTCGCCCTGCGCGTCATCCTCCAACTCGTACTGGAGGACGGCACGGTGGGCCTCGGCGAGTCCCCCGGCGGCACGGCACGCCTGGAACGACTTCAGGCCGCCGCGAAGGTCGTCCCCGGCATGGACGTCTTCGACACCACCGCCGTCTCGGCGGCGATCGACGCCGACCTGCTCCCCACCGTGCCCAGCTCCCACGAGCGCGGCTGGACCACCTCCGCCGTCGAGGTCGCCTGTCTCGACGCCCAGGGCAAGCTCCTCGGCCGCCCGGTCAGTGACCTGCTGGGCGGCAAGGTCCGCGACGCCGTGCCCTTCGCGGCGTACCTCTTCTACAAGTGGGCCGAGCACCCCGCCCTCGACGGCCGGGCGGCGATCGGCGACGACTGGGGCGCGGCCCTGGACCCGGCCGGGATCGTGGAGCAGGCCCGGCTCATGCAAGAGCGGTACGGCTTCCGGTCGTTCAAGCTGAAGGGCGGTGTCTTCCCGCCGGACGAGGAGATCGCCGCGATCAAGGCGCTGGCGGAGGCGTTCCCGGGCCAGCCGCTGCGGCTGGACCCCAACACCGCCTGGACGGTGGAGACATCGCGGTATGTCGCCCGTGAACTGGACGGGGTCCTTGAGTACTTGGAGGACCCGACCAAGGGCATCGACGGCATGGCCGAGGTCGCGAAGGACTCTCCGCTCCCCCTCGCCACCAACATGTGTGTGACCGCCTGGGAGCACCTGAGGCCCGCGATCGAGCAGAACGCGATCCAGGTGCTCCTCACCGACCACCACTACTGGGGCGGGCTACGCCGCACCCGTGAACTGGCCGCCGTCTGCGAGGCGTTCGGACTGGCCCTGTCCATGCACTCCAACTCCCATCTCGGGATCAGCCTGGCCGCCATGACCCATGTCGCCGCGGCCATCCCCAACCTCGACCACTCCTGCGACACCCACTACCCCTGGAACTCCGCCGACGACGTCGTCGTCCCCGGCGTCCTGGAACTGCGCGACGGCCAGGTCAAGGTCCCCACGGGCCCCGGCCTGGGCGTCGAGCTCGACCACGACGCCCTCGACCGGCTCCACCGCCGGTATGTGGACTCCGGGGTGCGCACCCGCGACGACACCGGTTACATGCGGCGCTTCGACCCGACGTACGAGTTGAGGCTGCCGCGCTGGTGACGTCAGCGCTGCTCCTGGAGCCGGGCGAAGAGCGGTTCCGGCTCCGGGAGCGTGCCGTCGACGGAGGTCACCCGGTGTGCGATCCGGGCGGCAGCGTCGGGGATGAAGGGGCTCAGCTCGTCGGCGAGGGTGCGGCAGGCGCCGACCAGGGCGGCGAGGACCGCGTCGAGGCGTTCGGCGGCGTCGGTGTTGCCCTGGCGCTCCGCTCTGGCCAGTTCCCAGGGCCGGGTGACGTCGATACAGCGGTTGGCCTCCTCCACGATGTCCCAGACCGCGTCGGCGGCCCGGCGGAAGTCGAAGTCGGCCAGCGCGGTGTCGATCCGGCCCGGGGTCCGCCGGCACACGTCCAGGAGCGCCGTCACGGCGAACCGGTCCGTGCCGAGGGAGGGCACCGCCCCGCCCCGGTAGCGGTGGACCATCGTCACGGTCCGGTGGACCAGGTTGCCCAGGCCGCCGGCGAAGTCCGCGTCGGCGCGGGCGGTCAGCCGCTCGACGGTGAAGTCGGCGTCACCGACCCGGGGTACATCGCGCAGCAGCCACCAGCGGACCGCGTCCGTGCCGTAGGTGGCGGTGAGGGCGACGGGGTCCACGCTCGTGCCGTTCCCGGACTTGCTGATCTTCCGGCCGCCGACCGTCAGATAGTCGTGGACGAGGATGTCCGTGGGCACCGGCAAGCCCGCCGACAGGAGCATGGCCGGCCAGTACACGGCGTGGAAGCGCACGACGCCCTTGCCGACCAGGTGGGTGCGGCGGTCCCCAGCCGCCCACCACTGCTCGTAGGCGGGGTCGTCGCTGCCGTAGCCGAGGCTGGTGACGTAGTTGCCGAGCGCGTCCCACCACACGTAGACGACCTGGTCGGGGTCGCCGGGCACGGGGATGCCCCAGCCGCGGGCGCGGGTGTGGGAGCGGGAGACGGAGAAGTCGTGCAGGCCGCCGGCGATGAGGGCGAGCACCTCGTTGCGGCGGGCGGCGGGCTCGATGCGCAGGGTGCCGTTTGTGATCAGCTCGTGCAGCCGGTCGGCGTGCCGGGACAGCCGGAAGAACCAGTTCTCCTCGGCGACGAGCTGGGGCTCGGTGCCGTGTTCGGCGCATCTGCCGTCCACGAGTTCGTCCGGCGTGTAGAACTGCTCGCAGCCGACGCAGTACAGCCCCTCGTACTCCTTGCGGTACAGGTCGCCCGCCTCCGCGCAGCGGCGCCACAGCCGCTCCACCCCGGCGCGGTGGCGTGGGTCGCTGCTGGTGCGGATGAAGTCGTCGAGCGACAGCGCCAGCGGGTCACGCAGGGCGGCGAACGCCTCGGCGTTGCGGTCCACGAACTCCCGCACATCGACGCCCGCGGCCTCGGCGGCCAGGACGTTCTTCAGGGAGTTGTCGTCCGTGCCGCTCAACAGGCGTACCTGACGGCCCCGTTGGCGATGGTGCCGGGCCAGGGTGTCCGCCTGCACCAGCTCCAGGGCGAAGCCCAGGTGCGGGCGGGCGTTGACGTAGGGAATGGTGGTGGTGATGTAGTGACGTGGTGCGGTCATCGGTCCTCCTACCGGCGACGGGACCGCTCCGCACAACGCGCCGAGGCCCCGTCCCCGGGGCCTCGGATTGGTACGCGTACGCGCTCAGCAGCCCCGGTGCGGGGGCATCATGCGGTGCTGAGACGTAGGCGTGATCATGGGCTTGAGAGTAGCAACGGGCTCCGTCACCGGGCATCCGGTTTATCGGCCGTCGCGCGCTAGGGTCGGGAGTCATGACGGTTCAACTGTGTGTGCTGCTCTGGGCCCGCCCCGGCGCCGCCGAGGCGATGGCCGCCTACGAGGACAAGGTGCTGGCCCTTCTCGGCGAGCACGGCGGACGGGTGGTGCAGCGGGCGCGGGCCGACGGCGCCGACGGCCGGCCCGACGAGATCCAGCTGATCGAGTTCGCCGGCCAGGACGGGTACGACGCGTTCATGAAAGACGGGCGTCGCGTGGCCCTCGCGGACGAACGCGACGCTACCGTCGCACGGACAGACCTCTACCCCGTCACGCTGAGCGGGGCGTAGAAGGAGGCGCGGACCCGATGCAGCCACGCCTCCACCGCCGCCTCGTCGGGGTGGTCGGGCAGTACGGTGCGGGTCTCGTCGAACGCCTTCTCGTAGTACGCGAGCAGGGGTCGCGCCACTGCGGCGTCGGCGGCGACCCGCTCGCCGAACTCCCGGTACTCGTCGGGGTTCTCGACGCGGATCGTCAGGTGGCCGGTCGCGTACAGCTCCAGGCCCTGGTGGCACAGCCGCTTGAGGTGCCGGGCGTGCTTCGCGGTGCGCTTGCGGGTGTCCGCGGAGAAGGAGCCGTCGGCGCGGTTCTCCAGGCGGCGGAACTGCTGGGTGGCGTAGCCGAGGTAGGCGTCGCGGACCCGCTTGGCGCTCAGGAACGAGGTGCGCAGCGCGACGAGTTCGTCACCGAGCGGGGTGCGCACCTCGTACAACTCCGGTGGCAGCCAGGCGAGTTCCATGGCGGTCGGGTTGCCGCCCAGGGCGAGCCGGCACCACTTCGCGGCCTCGTGCAGGGTGCGGTCGGGGGCCGTGGTGACGTGGGACTCCTTCGGCCCGTGGAGGCCGTGCAGGCTGGTCGTGGGTGCGGCGAACATGCCGAGGCGGTCCACGTCGGAACCGGCGTGGGCGAGCCCGTAGGCCGTGGAGCCGACGATGCCGGACAGCAGTACGTTCGGGACGGTCACGTCGGCCACCTTTCGGGTCGGGGGGTATGGCGCTCCATTGTGCTGACCTGCGCGGACGCCGTCACCCGGGTTTTCCGTGGGCCCTGGACGCCGGAGGGAGGCTCCCGCGTACGGACTGTCGGTGGCCTCCGCTAATGTGTGCGCCCTGAACCGAGGGGAGACAGCGCAGTGCTGGTCAGGGCGGGGAATGCGGGGCGCCGGGTGGCTCAGGTGGCCTTGCTGGTGGGGATGTTGGCGGGCTGTTCCGAGGCCGCCGACGACAAGGACGCCAAGGCGTCGCCGAGTACGTCGGCCAGCGCTGAGAAGGGCGTGGAGAGCGGTGGCAGCATCGGGGTGGCCGGCTCGGCGTGCGAGCTGCCGGTGAGCTTCGAGCTGGCCAAGGACTGGGAGGCGGAGTCCATCGACTCGGCGGCCGCCCAGGACAAGGGCGCCTCGGGCGATGCCGGAGACCTGGAGGACGAGATCGCCGAGGAGGTGCTCGACTCCATCCTCCGTCAGGGTCCGGTCGCCGCCGCGTGCGAGGTGGACGCCAAGCCCGCCGGGTACGTCGGCTTCCTGCGGATCTGGACCGGTGAGGCCGGCGACGACGACGCGCGTACCGTGCTGGAGGAGTTCGTGGCGGCCGAGGCCGACGCGAGCAAGGCGAAGTACAGCTCGTTCGAGTCGGGCGGTCTCGACGGGGCCGAGGTGGAGTACTTCGTCACGAGCGAGCTCCTGGAGGAGACGAAGAAGGAGAGCGCCTTCGCCGTCACCACCCCGGACGGCCCCGTCGTGGTGCACCTGGGCGGTATGGACACCGAGGAGCACCAGAAGATGGTCCCGGCGTACGAACTGGCGAAGAAGACCCTCCAGAAGGTCTGACTCCAGATGGCCTGAGGCATGTCGTTCCGGCGCGGCGGATCGGTCCGCCGCGCCGGTCCGCCGGCATCACACCGTGGTCAGGACGCCGTACAGGATCCGAGGACGGGCGCCGCGGTGTTCCCGTTCTTCATGACGGTGAAGCCGAAGCTCGTCGACGCCCCGGCGGCGAGGCTGCCGTTGCCGTTCGGCTTCATCGTCATCACGTTGCCGCTGCTGTCCCAGCTGGGCGTGCCGTTCCAGGTCGCGGAGACCTTCTGCGGGGACGTCACGGTGACGGTCGTGGTCCAGGTGCTGATCGCGGAGCTGCCCGCGGTGACGGTCACCTTGCCGTTGAAGCGGTCGCTCCACTCCTCCTGCTTGCTGTAGGACACGGTGCAACCGGCCGTGCCGCCACCACCACCGCCGCCACCCGAGCCGCTGCCGCCGAGGGCTGTCAGTACGGCCGTGTAGGCGGCCTTCTTGGCGTAGTTGCCGTCGAAGAGCAGCGGTGTGCCGCTCGCGCGCCACGAGTACTTGTCGGTGACGCCCCACACGGTGATGCCCGTACAGCGGGAGACCGCGAGACAGGCCCTGACCACATTGCCGTAGCTCGTGGCCTGGGAGCTGCCGGAGCCCTCGATGTCCAGCTCGGTGATCTGGACGTCGACGCCGAGGTCGGCGAAGCGCTGGAGGTTCGCCTGGTAGTCGGAGGGGACCGGGGAGGCGCTGTTGAAGTGGGACTGGAAGCCCACGCAGTCGATCGGCACGCCGCGCGCCTTGAAGTCCTTGACCATGGCGTAGACGGCATTGCTCTTCGCATTGACGCCGTCGGTGTTGTAGTCGTTGTAGCAGAGCTTGGCCGCCGGGTCCGTGGCGCGGGCCGTGCGGAAGGCCTCCTCGATGAAGCCGTTGCCCAGCTTGTCCTGGAAGGGCGAGCTGCGCCGGGCGCCGCTGCCGCCGTCCTGGAAGGCCTCGTTGACCACGTCCCAGGAGTGGATCTTTCCCTTGTAGTGGGTCATGACCTGGGTGATGTGGTTGTTCATCGCCGTCCGGAGATCGCCGGCGGCGAGACCGGAGACCCAGCCGGGCAGCTGGGAGTGCCACACCAGCGTATGGCCGCGGACCTTCATGCCCTTGCTCTGCGCACGGCTGACGATCTGGTCGGCGGCGCCGAAGTTGAACGAATTGCGGGTGCTCTCGACGGCGTCCCACTTCATCTCGTTCTCGGGCGTGACCGAGTTGAATTCGGTGTCGAGGGTGGTGGCGTAGGCGGATTCGCCCAGGTGGTTCGCGGCGACCGCGGCTCCGAAGTAGCGGCCCTTCTCGGCGGCGGCCGTGCCGAGGGTGCTCGCGGCGTCGGCGGTGCCCGACAGGGCGGTGACGCCCCCTGCCGCGAGCAGACTCGCCAGGCCGAGAACCAGTGCCCTGCGGGGCAGGAGGATGGATCTGCGGGTGACCATCCCACTCCTTCCGTTCGAATGTTTCGAATCATTTTCGGAAGTGCGCCGAGACCATACGAGCGGCGCATCACAGCGTCAACACACCGCACATCAACCTCAGGAAATTGACTGAAGATGCCCCGGAATTCACCCGACATTCGATCGGACCGCCGAATCTTTCGGAAATGAATATCCGGACAAGCTGCAACCTTTTCTTCAACCGGGTTGTCTCACCAGATATCAGACACATGACATCCCGGGGGACATCATGAGACGCAGTAGAACGACATGGGCCACCGTCGCACTCATGGGCGCGACACTCGGCGTGGCCGCGGTACCCGCGCAGGCCACCACCACCACCTGCCCCACCGGCTGGGGCAGCCTCGACGAGAGCCGCGCGGTCGGCACGGCGGACCCGGTGACAAAGGCGCGGACCGGTCGGCACGCCTGCTACGACCGGCTGGTCGTGGAAGTCCCCGGCGCGGACAGGAGCAGCCTCGGCTATTCCGTCCGGTACGTCGACCGGCTCCATCAGGACGGGTCGGGCCGGGTGATACCGGTCGGCGGCGGCGCCGTCCTGGAGGTGCGGGTGGCCGCACCCGCCTACGACCCCGAGACCGGCTCCCCGACCTATCCCGGGCGGGCGGGCCACCCGCTGCCGGGCGTCGACCTCGACGGGTACCGCACGTTCAGGGACGCCCGCTTCGCGGGCAGCTTCGAAGGAGACACACAGTTCGGCCTCGGCGTACGCGCCCGGCTGCCGTTCCGGGTCCTGCGCCTGGACGACCGGGTCGTGGTGGACGTGGCCCACTCGTGGACCGCCAAGCGCTGACGCCTGCCACCGGGATCCGGGCGGCCACTACGGCGGTGACGGCGGCGACCTACGCCGTGTAGGCCCCGATCGTCGCCTCCGTCGTGGCCGCCACGGTCTCCGGGTCGGCTCCCGAGGCGGCGTAGGCGGCGCCCCACTCCTCGCCGGACCGCCGGAAGAACTCCTTGGCCTCGGACGTGCGCTGCCAGGCCTCGGACTCCTCCCGGCTCATCCCGCGCCCCGCGAGATGCATGCCGAGGCCGAGGGCGATGCTGTCCCAGCCGATGCCGACCGCGCCCGGCCCGAACTGGTTCCAGAACTCCTCCGGCACCACGGCCACGTGCTCCACCTCGAACACGGTCCGCCCCGCCCCCTCCGCCGCGAGCCGCACCTCGACCTCGCTGAAGCCCGGGTCCGGCCCGTACAGCCAACTCACCCGCAGCCGTTCCGGCGCCGCGCACTCGAGGATCTCGCCCCCGGCATGGCCCTGGAGCTGATAGCGGCCGCCGAGCCGGAACTCCCCGGTGACCGGCAGGAACCACGCCCCGATCCGCTCGGGTGAGGTCACCGCGTCCCACACCTCGGCGATCGGGGCCTCGTACGTGCGTCGCAGCAGCACGCCATGGGCCTCCCCCGCCTCGACCTTCCGGGTGCCGACCTCCCGGTGTCCGCGGTCGATCTGGTCGACGATCTCACTCATCCCGCTCACGTCCTCTCTCGGCGCGGCACCCCGGTCGGCGCACCCAGGGCAACGCTCGCACACAGGGGCCGGGATCGCCTGGTCCAGCGGTACGGCGTCGGCGGGACCGCCCTGTCAGACCGAGGGCGAGCCGGCCGCCCCGAACCAGGCGTGGGCGAGCTGGGTCAGGGCGCCCTCGGCGGGGGCCCGCAACTCCCTGAGGTACCAGGGCAGGTTGCTGTAGACGTGCAGCAGCGTGTAGGCGAGCGCGTGGTCCGGGTCGACTGTGTTGCCGTACGCCGTGGTGAGCCGGGCGAGCAGGTGCGGGTCGGCTCCGGTGACGAAGACTCCGACGCCCACGAAGTCGTAGGCGGCGTCCCCGATCATGGCGGGCTCGAAGTCGAAGAGGCCGGTCAGACGCAGGCTGTCGGGGTCGACCAGGAAGTGCTGTCGCATGACCTCGGTGTGCAGCAGCGAACGCCGCGGGGCGCGGGGCAGCGGGACCGCGGCGAGGTAGTCGGGGATCTGTTCCAGCCAGGCGTCCGGCAGGCCGTGGCCGCGCTGGCGTGCCACGGCGTTCGCGCGCTGCCGGTCGAGGAAGGCGCCCCAGTCGCCGGGGCCGAGGACGTCCTCGAGCGGGGCCGGGTCGAGGGAGTGCAGGACGGCGAGGGCCTCGCCGATCTCGGTGACGAGCCGTTCCCGGTCGGGCCGTGGGACGCGGTCCCAGACCTGGGCGAGGTTCTCACCGCGCAGCCGGGACATCAGGACGTACCGCCAGCCGTTCTCGTACGGCCCGGAGTCGTCCACCCGGGGCGTCGGCACCGGGAGCAGCCCGTGCAGCTGGGACAGGACGCGGGCCTCGGTGACGCCGTCCTGGGCGGCGGCGGTGGGGAAGAGCTTGAGGACGTGGTCGTCGCCGACCGCGTAGACCGGTTGCGATCCGTCGGGGAAGCGGGTGAGCGGTGCGTCGCCGAGTCCGAGGCGGGCGCAGAGGTCCGCCGCGCCGGCCCGCATCAGCTTCTCGTCCTTGACGGTCGCGTCCCACTGTTCGTCGGTCTCCACCACAGGCAGCATGATCGCGACCGTAGGCAGGGCCGCCGACAAGACGCAATCGGGTTTCGGACGTGCGGAACGCCCGGCCGGACGGTCCCGGCCGGGCGTTCGCGCCGAGATGCGGTCAGCCGCCGTCGAGCCGCGCGCGCAGCAGCCCCTTGCCGAGTTCGGCGCCCTTGCGGCTGTCGGCCTGCGCCTTGCGGAACAGGTCCGCGACCTGGGTGTCCTTGTTCCGTTCGGCGTCCTGGATGTATGTCTCCAGACGCAACGTGTTGTTCAGGCACGCCTCCACGTACCAGATGAGGTTGTAGTCCTTGTCCGGCGTACCGGTCACGCCGCCGGTCTCCGTACTGCTGGTCATGCGGGCCTCCTCCAGCGGTTTTCGTTCCGGGGCCGCCCGAGTACCCGTCCCACGCGGGTCAATCAGCCAGTTCGGACAGGGCGGCGCCGACCCACTCGGCGTCCTCGGTCGGCACCATCGCCGTTGCGCCGCCGGGGCGGGCGAGTGGCCGGCCATCACGCCGGTGTCGCCGAGACAGAAGTCGATGTACGTGTGCCCGTCGAGGTCGGTGACGCGGGCGGTGTCGAGGTGGCGGGGGAAGGGCTCGGCCGTCTTGTTCATTCAGGTCATCGGCACCCGGCCGAAGAGATGCCCGGCCCGTGCGTAGGCCTCCTTCGAGCGTGGGCAGCGCCGCTCGGCCTCCGCGCTCTCGCGGGTCAGAAGGTGCGTAAGACGGGGGCGGGCCAGGGTGGCTCCGGGAGTGCGGCGGGTTTCGGACAGGCTCAACTCGCCATGACCGTATGGCATTTCAGACAGTCGGCGCAGAAGCGAACAGAGGGCTGTCGGATTCGACGCGAAGTCTCGATCAACCGTGCGAGATGAGTCGATGACGGTGTGTACTGTGCTGCGAGCGCCTCGCCTCCGGGCCTCTGACTCAGTCCTGCCCGACTTCCCCTGGAAACCGATTCGATGATCGAATTACCGGACCTGGCCGTCGGCGGTCTCGCCGTCGGCACACTGTCCGCGCTGGCCCTCGGCGGTGGCCTGTTGCGCTCCCGGCGTCAACTGACCCGGCAGCGAGCGGAGACGGCCGACCTGCGCTCCCGACTGGACGGCGCCCTCCAGGCGTTGACGGCCGAGGTCGAGCACCTGGCGGCCCGGCGCATCCCCGCCGCCGCCCGGCAACTGGCCCATCCGCACATGCCGGTGCCGGGACCGTTGCAGCCGCAGACCGCCGGAACGCCCCTGGGTATCGCGCTGGAGGGCGTCCTGCTGGGCCTGCGCGCCGAACTCGCCACCCAGCGCACCCGCATCGACGCGGCCGCGCAGGCCGGGATGCGCGGCGCGACCCGGGAGATCCAGGCGGCCCTGTACCGCTTGCAGGACGCCCTGCGTCAGCTGCAACAGCGCTACGACGACCCGGAGTTGACGGAGACCCTCTTCCAACTGGACCACGAGAACGAGCAGTCGCTGCGTCGGGCGCAGGTCGCCGCCGTGGTGTGCGGCGCCTGGGTCGGGCTCGCCCGCGAGGAATCGCATCTGGTCGAGGCGGTGACGGGCGGCCAGTCACGGCTCGCCGGCTACCACCGGGTGAAGGTCCACAACCACCTGGAGACGGGCACCGCCCTGGTGTCGCACGCCGTCGAGCCGGTCGCCATCATCGCGGCCGAGCTCCTCGACAACGCGCTGCGCCACTCCGCGCCCGACACCGACGTCGTGGTCAACCTGGAGCACGTCCATCACGGCGTGTGTGTCACCGTCGACGACGCGGGTGTGGGCATGACGCAGGACGAACGGGCCCGCGCCCAGCGGATGGTGGCCGGTTCCGAGCCGATCCTGCTCACCGACCTCGGTGATCCGCCGCGCATGGGCCTCGCCGCGATCGGCCAGCTGACCCGGCAGTTCGATCTGGGCGTGGACCTCTCCTCGCCGTCCCCGTACGGCGGCGTACGCGCGGTGCTACGGGTGGAGAGCCATCTCCTCAGCCGTATCGACCCCGCCGAGCAGCCGCCGGCGGTCAGCGCCCCGCGCTCGACTCGCAGGGCCACGCCGGAGACCTCCCACGGCTACGGCACCGAGGAGGGGGCCGCCGCCGGCTCCGGGCACCACGACGGGCTGCCGCAGCGCCGTCGTCGTACCCGGTCCGCCGCCGCGGAGGCCAAGGCGCCCGCGGCCGAGCGCCCGGCTCGCAGCCCGGAGGACGCCGCCGCCGCGCTCGGTGCCCTCCAGTCCGGCACCGCCGCCGCCCGCGCGGACGGCGCCGCCACCGACGTACCAGACAACGAGACCGACTACGAAGGGGGAGCGGCCCGATGACCAGCCGCGAGGCAGGCGACACGGCCTGGGTGCTGGAGCCGATCCTGGAGGTGCCGCAGGTCGTGGCCGCCGTCCTGCTCACCAGAGACGGCCTGGTGACGGGGTACACGGACGCCCTGGAGCAGGCCTCGGCCGAGCGGGTGGCCGCGATCACCAGCACCGTGCAGGGCGCGTGCCGCACCGCCGCGGCGGCGTTCGCCGACCGGGACCGCGCCGAGGTGCGGCAGGTCGTCATCGAGTCGGACCACGGGTACGTCCTCATCGTGCCCACCGACCACGGCACCTGTGTGGCCGCGTACGGCACCGGCGAGGTGCGTCTGGACCTGCTCGCGCACCGCGTCCACTCACAGGTGGCGCGGCTGGGCGAGAAGGCGATGGCCGCCGCACCCCGAGGGGGCGACGACGGCAATCCGGCATGACCGGCCGCCCCCTGGTACCGGCGTATCTGTCGACCGGCGGTGTCGCCCGGCCCAGCCGCCCGCACCTGGAGCGGCTCTCGGTCCTCACCGGCGGCGGCACGCCGCCACCGGCTGATCTCCCGGCCGCCGAACTGGCCCTGCTGGACGTCCTGGAGGACGGCTCACTGACGGTGGTGGAGGCCGCGGCCCTGTTGCGGCTGCCGGTCTCCGCCGTCCGGGTCCTGGCCGGTGCCCTTCTCGACCGGAAGCTGGTGGTGGCCCGCGCCCCGGTCCCGCCCGCCGAACGGTTCGACCCCGACCTGCTGAAGAGAGTGGCCGATGGCCTCCGCGCCCTCAAGCACGACTAGCAGCGCCCCCGGCGCGCCCAGCCGCGTCCATCTGCCCGACACGGCCCGCGAACTGGTGAAGATCCTCGTCGCGGGTCCCTTCGGGGTGGGCAAGACGACCCTGATCGACTCGGTCTCCGAGATCGTGCCGCTGCACACCGAGGAACGGCTCACCGAGGCATCGACGCAGGTGGACGACCTGGAAGGGGTGCGGGACAAGTCGACGACCACGGTCGCCATCGACTTCGGGCGGATCAGCCTGGCGGGCGGGATCGTCCTGTACCTGTTCGGCACACCGGGCCAGGAGCGGTTCCGGTCCCTGTGGGAGGACATCGCCTACGGGGCCCTCGGCGCCCTCGTCCTGGTCGACTCCCGCCGGATCGACGCCTCCTTCGACGTGCTCGGCCTGGTGGAGGAGACCGGTCTGCCGTACGCGGTAGCCTTCAACGCCTTCCCGGACGCACCGAGCCACCACACGGACGAACAACTCCGAGCCGCCCTCGACCTGGAGCCCGGCACACCGATGGTCCACTGCGACGCGCGGGACGCGAACTCCTCGATCGACGCGCTGCTCACCCTCGTCCAGCACCTCATCGACCGCGACCCCTCGGAGAGCCGGTGACCACGTACCCGCCCGCCCGCCAGGACTTCTCCCGCTCCGCGCCGGTCCGGCTGTGGGAGGACGGTTTCGCCTCGGACCCCTACCGCTACTACGACGACCTGCGGGCCCAAGGTCCGGTCGGTTTCGCGGAGTTGGCGCCGGGCGTCCCGGCGTACGTCGTCACCGACCGGCGGGCCGCGCTGGAGCTGCTGCACGACACGGAGACGTTCTCGCACGACCCGCGTCCCTGGGAGTCCACGGTCGCCGACGACTCCCCCGTGCTGGGCATGATGCGCTGGCGGCCCAACTCGCTGTTCGCGGACGGCGCCGCCCACCAGCGCTACCGCACCTCGCTGATCGACACCTTCGACCTGATCGAGCCGCACGATCTGCGGGCGCGCGTGCACCGGGCGGTACGTCTGCTGGTGAGCCGGATCGGCCCGAAGGGCGAGGCGGACCTGGTGGGCGAGTTCGCCCGGCCGCTGATGGCGCTCGTCTTCAACAGCCTCTTCGGACTGCCCGACAGCCAGAGCGACCGGCTCGAGCAGGCGCTCGGCATGATGATGGAGGGCGGCGCCCAGGCGGCCGCGGGCGAGGCGGAGTTCGGGGGCTACGTACTGGAGTTGATCGCCGCCAAGGCCGAGCGGCGCGGCGACGACCTGCCCAGCCGGCTCCTGGACCACCCGGCGGGTCTGACCCCGGAGGAGGTCACCTGGCAGGTGTTCCTCACCCTCGGCGCCGGTCACGAGCCGACCGCGAACCTGGTGTCCAACGCGCTCTCCCGCATCCTCGGCAACCCGCTCTACTACTCCACCCTCACCAGCGGCGCCCGCCCGGTGATGGACGCCGTGGTCGAAGTGCTGCACCACGAGACCCCGATGGCGAACTACGGCATCCACTTCGCGCGCCGGCCGGTGACCTTCCACGGTGTGTGGGTCAGGGCGGCGGTGCCGGTCGTGGTGTCCTACGGGGCGCTCGCGTACTTCGCCGAGCAGGAGGCCGTCAGCGGCCGCCACCCGAAGGATGCCTCGCATCTGTCCTGGTCGGCGGGCCCGCACACCTGCCCGGTCAAACAGCACACGCTGCTGATCGCCACCGAGGCGATCGAGCGCCTCACCCAGTGGCTGCCCGACCTCGCGCCCGCCCTGCCGCGTGAACGGCTGACCTGGCGGCCCGGCCCGTTCCACCGTTCGATGACGGCGCTGCCCGTCCGGTTCAGCCCCCGCTCCCCCGACCAGCCAGGAGATCCGTCGTGACCGTCACCGACCGCATCGCCCTCGACCCGTTCGGCGCCGACATCGCGGCCGAGTGCGCCCGGCTGCGCGCCCTGGGCCCGATCGTCCCCGTCGAACTGCCCGGCGGCATCCCCGCCTGGGCGCCCACGGACCACGCCACCCTCAAGGGGCTCATCCTCGACCCCCGGGTCAGCAAGGATCCCCGGCTGCACTGGCGGCTGTGGCCCGAACTCGGCGAACATCCCTCGTGGGGCTGGGTCCTCGGCTGGATCGGCGTGGTCAACATGCTCTCCACGTACGGCGCCGACCACACCCGGCTGCGCAAGCTGGTGGCGCCGAGCTTCACGCACCGGCGCACCGAGGCGATGCGCCCCCGGGTGGAGGCGATCACGACGGAGCTGCTGGACGCGGTGGCGGCCGACGACGCCGAGGTGGTCGACCTGCGGGCGGCCCTCGCCCATGCCCTGCCGATGCGGATCATCTGCGAACTCTTCGGTGTCCCCGACGAGTTGGTGGCCGACACCGCGCGGATGATAGCGGCCATCATGGACACGTCCGACCCGTCCCCCGAGCACGCGGCGTCCGTGCAGCGGCAGATCGGCACGGTGCTGCCCGCGCTGATCGCCCACCGCAGCGCACACCCCGGCGACGATCTGACCACCGAGCTGATCCGGGTCCGGGACGAGGACGGCGACCGGCTCAGCGACGAGGAGCTGCTCTACACGCTGCTGCTGGTCATCGGCGCCGGCTTCGAGACGACCGTCAACCTCATCGGCAACGCGATCGTCGCCCTGCTGCTGCACCCCGAGCAGCTGGCCGCCGCGCGCTCCGGCGAGATCGGCTGGGACGCCGTCATCGACGAGACGCTGCGGGTGCAGCCCTCCATCGCCTCGCTGCCGCTGCGGTTCGCGGTCGAGGATCTGGAGGTGGGTGACGTCACCGTCCCGGCGGGCGACGCCATCATCACGACGTTCGCCGCGGCGGGCCTCGATCCCGCCCACTACGGTCCGGACGCGGCCGCCTTCGACGCCGCGCGCGGCGCGGACGACCATCTGGCGTTCGGGATCGGTGTGCACCGGTGCATCGGCGCCCCGCTCGCCCGGGCGGAGGCGCTCACCGCGCTGCCCGCGCTCTTCGACCGCTTCCCCGAACTGCGGCTCGCCGTCGGTGCGCAGGAGCTGCGGCAGGTGCCGTCGTTCATCGCGTTCGGCTGGCAGGAGGTACCCGTGCGACCGCGCGGCTGAGCACACGAACGGGGGGCGCGACCGGTCCCCCGTTCCGGTCGTGCCCCCCTGACCCCGTCGAACTTACGTGAACGGCGGCGCGGTTGTGAACCGTGTTCATGCCCGCTGCGGGGGCCGTAGGACTCACCTGTGCACAGATGAGTCCGAATGGCGCGTTTTCTCTGCGGGTTCTATGCGGCCAGCCGGGGCGGATCCAGGTCTCCGGTCGCCAGATGGGCCAGGACGACCTCGTAGAGGTCGCTGCCCGCGGCCAGAAGTTGCCGTTCCAGGACGGGCTCCGCGCTGCGGACGTGCTCGCGCACGGTCTGTGCGTGCACGCCGAGGGTCTGCGCGGTCCGCTCGGAGTTGCCGCCGGCGGCGATCCAGGTCCGCAGGGTGCGGCGCAGGTCGCGAGCGTCCGGGTCGAGCCTGCCGAGCAGGTCCAGGGCCCAGGCGCGCAGGGCGGGCCCGGTCAGCAGGTCCCCGAGCGCGACGGGCGCCGACTGCTCGGCGCCGGGCCCCTGTTCCATGCCGACCTGGGTGTTCAGTGCCAGGTGGACCAGGGCGCGCACGGTGAGGTCGGAGAAGTCCGTGCCCAGCAGGCCCTCCACGCGCTCCATGCGGGCGCGCACGGTGTTGCGGCTGACGCCCAGGACCTTGGCCGCGTTGACGGCCGTGAACTCCAGGCCGAGCCGGGTGGTGGCGAGGAGTTCGCCGTGGGTGTGGTGGGCCAGCGTGTCGAGCGGGCGCAGCAGTTCCGCGGTCCAGGCGTGCAGCAGCGCCGGGTCCATGAGGCGTTCGGGGTGGGTGCGCTCGGCGTAGACCGCGGCGTTGTCGGGCCGGAAGTGCGCGACGGCGAGGGCGCTGACTGCCTGTCCGTAGGCGGTGGCGGTCCGGGCCAGGCTCTGCCGGGAGCTGCCGCCGATGAACGTCTGGGGGCGCCCTTCGATCAGGGATCGCAGCTCCCGGGCGAGGTTCTCGTCGGGGGCCACGATGATCACGTGCTGGTCCACGGCCGGGCAGCGCACGACGAGTGCCTGCTCGTCGGTGGCGCGCAGACAGTCCTCGGCCAGCCGGTCACGTTCCTCGGCGGTGCCCTCCAGGACGTAGACGCAGGCGGAGTCCGTGTCGAGCAGTCCGGGCCACAGGCCCGCGGCGACCCGGCGCGCCGAGACGATGTCCTCCACCATCAGCAGCTGGAGTATCGCCAGGCGCAGATCGGCGGTGGCCCGCTCGAGGCGGCGCCCGGCGGCCGTCGTCTCGCGTGCCCTGAGCAGGAGCTCGACGACCTGGGCGGTGTGCGTGACCATGTCGGCGGCCCGTCGGTCGAAGGGCGCCGCGCGGGACACTGCCAGCACGCCCGGCGTCGCGGAGTGCGGCCGCTCCAC
The DNA here is from genome assembly GCF_040446465.1 of Streptomyces sp. RG80. NCBI lineage: Bacteria > Bacillati > Actinomycetota > Actinomycetes > Kitasatosporales > Streptomycetaceae > Streptomyces > Streptomyces sp. RG80. Next base: position 256,590 of record NZ_JBEAAJ010000005.1, read on the forward strand.
CCTGACCAGGCGCTGATGGCGTCCGTCGCCCTCCCAGGCGGCGGAGGCGATCCGGCCGGCGACGATCTCGGCCACCAGGTCCTCGTCCAACGGGACGCGGGTTCCGGCGAGGAGGGCGCCGGTGGCGTCCTCGAGAGCGGCCGTCCCCTCCACTCCGTCCGCGAGCCAGGCGACGACCCGGCGGACGTCCCGTCCGTTGGGCCGCAGATGGTCGAGCAGCTCCTCCGCCCACGGCGTGCCCGCGCCCTTCACCGGTCCGTCCTCCCTGCCTGTCACGGCACCCTTGTCCTCGTCCGTCGCCTCGAGTTCGGCACAGTGGTCCGGGACGTTACCTCACCTGCGCCCGGGGGTCCTCCCGCACCGGGCGGCGAGAGGGGCGGACGGCCGTCCGGCCCGGGCCTGCGCCGCCGCCGTCCCGGAACGGCATAAGCTCGGCGGATGGCGAAGTACTTCGACGTGCACCCCGACAACCCCCAGCCGCGGACCATCTCCCAGGTCGCCGACAGCATTCGCGACGGGGCCCTCGTCGCGTATCCGACGGACTCCTGCTACGCGCTCGGCTGCCGGCTGGGCAGCCGTGACGGTATCGACCGGATCCGCACCATCCGCCGGCTGGACGACCGGCACCACTTCACCCTCGTGTGCCAGGACTTCGCGCAGCTCGGCCAGTTCGTACGGGTCGACAACGACGTGTTCCGGGCGATCAAGGCCTCGACGCCGGGCAGTTACACCTTCATCCTGCCGGCGACCAGGGAGGTGCCGCGGATGCTTCAGCACCCCAAGAAGAAGACGGTCGGGGTGCGCATCCCCGACCATGTGGTCACCCAGGCGCTGCTCAGCGAGCTCGGGGAGCCGCTGCTGTCCAGCACGCTGCTGCTGCCCGACGAGGACGAGCCGATGACCCAGGGCTGGGAGATCAAGGACGTGCTCGACCACGCGGTGGACGCGGTCGTCGACTCGGGCGAGTGCGGTACCGAGCCGACGACGGTCATCGACTTCTCCAACGGGGAGGCGGAGATCATCCGGCACGGAGCGGGCGACACGAGCCGGTTCGAGTAAAGCGGTCCTCAAACGGGAGGGGGCCAGGGCGGCCGGTTGGGCGGTGCATGCAAGCATGTGCCCGGCCCGGTTCCGCCGAGCCGAGCCGCAGACCGGCTCGCCGTCGCATGCGCAGAGAGGCACCCCCATGACCTCCATACAGGGAACGGACGTCGACGTCCCCACCGAGGACGGCGTCGCCGACGCCTATCTGGCCCACCCGGCCGACGGCGCGCCCCACCCCGCCGTCCTGCTCTTCCAGGACGCTTTCGGGCTGCGCCCCCAGCTGAGGTCGATGGCCGACCGGCTCGCCGAGGCCGGTTGCACGGTCCTCGTGCCCAATGTGTTCTACCGGCACGGACGCGCGCCGGTCTTCGAGCTGCCCGAGTTCATCGACCCCTCCGCGCGACCGGAGATCTTCGAGAGGATCGGTCCGGTGATGCAGGCGCTGACACCCGAGCTCGCGATGCGGGACGCCGGGGCGTATCTGCGCTGGCTGGCCGAGCGCCCCGAGGTCGCCGAGGGCCCGGTGGCCCTCACCGGCTACTGCATGGGCGCCCGGCTCTCCCTGCTCACCGCGGGCACCTACCCGGACCGGGTGGCCGCGGCGGCCGGCTTCCACGGCGGGCGCCTGGCGACCGACGCCCCGGACAGCCCGCACCTGGTGGCCGAACACATCACCGCCGAGCTGTACTTCGGCCACGCCGACAACGACCACTCGCTGCCGCCCGAGCAGATCGAGCGCCTCGACGCCGCGCTGACCGAAGCCGGGGTCCGGCACCGCTGCGAGGTCTACGAGGGCGCCCCGCACGGCTTCACCCAGGCCGACACCGCCGCGTACCACCAGGAGGGCGACGAGCGGCACTGGGCGGCGCTGCTGGATCTGCTGAAGCGCACGTTCTGAACCGTTCACAACCGAAGGGCGGCACCCCCGGGAACACCGTGGGCGCCGCCCTCAGTTCTGCGCACAGCATTGACATGCCCCCGTCGTGACGCAACTCTGAGAGCGCTCTCAAAACTGGTACGGACCAATCTCCCCCGATCCCCCCACGGAGGTGGAGCGTGCTCAAACGACTCAGGCACCAACTTCTCGCCACAGCCGCGGCGGCCACGCTGCTCGGCGGCCTGCTCGCCCTCGGCGCGGCGCAGCCCGCCAGCGGCGCGGTGCCCGCCACGATCCCGCTGAAGCTGACCAACAACTCCGGCCGCGGAGACGCGGTCTACGTCTACAACCTCGGCACCAACCTCGCCACGGGCCAGCAGGGCTGGGCCGACGCGAACGGCACCTTCCACGCCTGGCCCGCGGGCGGCAACCCGCCCACCCCTGCCCCGGACGCCGCCATCCCCGGCCCGGCCGCCGGCCAGTCCAAGACGATCCGGATCCCGAAGTTCTCGGGGCGCATCTACTTCTCGTACGGCCAGAAGCTGGTGTTCCGGCTGACGACCGGCGGTCTGGTGCAGCCGGCCGTGCAGAACCCGAGCGACCCGAACCGGGGCATCCTCTTCAACTGGTCGGAGTACACGCTCAACGACTCGGGGCTGTGGCTCAACAGCACCCAGGTCGACATGTTCTCCGCGCCCTACGCGGTGGGCGTCCAGCGTGCCGACGGCAGCGTCGCCAACACCGGTCACCTCAAGTCGGGTGGCTACAACGCCGTTCTGAACGGTCTGCGCGGACAGTCGGGCGGCTGGGGCGGTCTGATCCAGACCCGCTCGGACGGCACCGTACTGCGCGCCCTGTCGCCCGCGTACGGTCTGGAGACCGGGGCGCTGCCGGCCTCCGTCCTGGACGACTACATCAACCGCGTCTGGCAGAAGTACGCCACGACGACGCTGACGGTGACCCCGTTCGCCGACCAGCCGGGCACCAGGTACTTCGGCCGGGTCTCCGGTGGCGTCATGAACTTCACCAACTCCTCGGGCGCGACCGTCACCAGCTTCCAGAAGCCGGACGCGAGCAGTGTCTTCGGCTGTCACAAGCTCCTCGACGCCCCCAACGACGCGGTGCGCGGCCCGATCTCCCGCACCCTGTGCGCGGGCTTCAACCGCTCCACGCTCCTCACCAACCCGAACCAGCCGGACACGTCGTCGGCGGGCTTCTACAAGGACGCGGTGACCAACCACTACGCCCGGGTCATCCACTCCCAGATGGCCGACGGCAAGGCGTACGCGTTCGCGTTCGATGACGTCGGCAACCACGAGTCCCTGGTGCACGACGGGAACCCGCAGCAGGCGTATCTCACACTCGACCCGTTCAACTGACCCGACACGTCGGTTCGCTGATCACTGCGTCTAGGGTGCGGGGCATGAGCTCGCAGACGTATCTCTCCGACATGTTCTCCCTGAACGGCCGGGTCGCCCTGGTGACCGGTGGCAGTTCCGGCATCGGCCGGGCGATCGCCGGGGCGCTCGGCCGGGCCGGGGCGAGTGTCGTGGTCATGGCGCGCAAGGAGGCCGAACTGGCCGCCACCGTCGAGGAGTTGACCACGGAGGGCGGCCGGGCGGCCTGGGTGAGCGGCGACCTGGGCACCCGTGAGGGGGTGCGGTCGGCGGCGGAGCGGGCGGTCGAGGTGTACGGCGAGCCCGACATCCTCGTGAACAGCGCCGGGATCAATCTGCGGCCGCCGATGGGTGAACTGGGCGAGGACGTCTGGGACACGACGATGGCGGTGAACCTGGAGGCGCCGTTCCTGCTGGGGCAGCGGTTCGGACCGGGCATGGCCGAGCGCGGCTTCGGGCGGATCATCCACGTCACCTCCCAGCAGGCGCACCGGGCGTTCGTCCAGAGCGGCGCCTACGGGGTGTCCAAGGGGGCGCTGGAGTCGCTGGCGCGTTCGCAGGCCGAGGCCTGGTCGTCGTACGGCGTCACCTGCAACACGCTGGTGCCGGGTTTCGTGATGACGCCGCTCAACGCGCGGCTGGCGTCCGACCCCCAGAAGGTGGCGGAGCTCGCCGCGCGCACGATGGTCGGCCGCAACGGTCTGGCCGAGGACTTCGCGGGCGCTGCGGTGTTCCTGGCGAGCGGCGCCTCCGCGTACGTCACCGGGCAGTCGCTCTTCGTCGACGGCGGACTGTCGGTGCACTGACCTCGCGGAACGCCGTGCGGGAGCGCGGGGCTCCCGCACGGCGGGTGCCAGGGCCTGTCGTTTGGATCAGGTCGGCCGTGAGAAACGGCACTTCCGGCCGACGCCGAGCTGATCCGAACGGCGGGCCCTAGATACCGAAGGGTGCCGCGTAGCGGATGGTGCCGCTGGGCAGCGGGTGTTCGGCGTCGAGGGCGAGGGCCATCATGGCCTCGTCCGGGACGTCGAGGGTGATGCGGATGCCGTACGCCGAGGCCCTGGTGAAGCCGAAGCGCGGGTAGTACGGCGGGTGTCCGAGGACGGTGACGAAGCGTTCGCCGGCCTTGGTGGCCGCCTCGATCGAGGCCCTCACGACCGCTGATCCGGCACCGGTGTTCTGGTACTCGGGCAGTACGGCGACGGGGCCCAGGCACAGGGCCGGGGTGTCGTCGATGTGGCAGCGGGTCAGCACCGCGTGCCCGACGACCTTGCCGGCCGGGTCGGTGACGACGAGGGACAGTCCCTCGATCCAGGCGGTGTCGGCGCGCAGCGCTTCGACGAGGTCGGCCTCCAGCGGAGTGTCGAAGGCCGCCAGGTCGATCTCGCGGACGGCGGGGATGTCGGCGCCGGTCTCGGCGCGGGTGATCCAGTCGGTACGCATGCTCATGACGGGATACGGATCCGTTCCATGGTGGTGTTCGTGTGGGTGATGCCTCGCGGGCTCACGCTCCCGGCGAGACGGTTCCGGTCGGGGTCAGACCGTCGCCCGGGAGGTGCGGAGGGTCCGGGCGCTGCGCACGGCAGTGGCCTTGAGCGCGGTCATCGACTCGCCTCCCCGTATTCCTCGACTCGGGCACACACGAACACGGACGAGGCTACCCCTTCTGCCGCAGGCTCGCCGAGAGATGGTGCTGCAAAGGCTGACCGACCGCCGCGAGATCGTGGACGAAGGTGAGGCTGCCGTCCTCGGTCAGGGTGTAGCGGCGGCGGGTGGCGGTGACGTCCTTGGCGGTGGGGGTGAGGGCCACGTCGTGGGTGGCGAGGTCGACGACGCCGTCCGCCGCCCGGCCGACCGCGATCTCCGTGATGCCGGTCGGCTGGGTGATCAGCGCCTCGACGCGCCCGTCCGGCTGCATCCGCCACCACCCGCTCTCCCGCGCCGCCGGCCGCAACGGCCGCCCCTCCGCGTCGACCAGCCAGGCCCGGGCCTCGTACCGGAGAAAAGGACGCCCGTCATGACTGAAGCTGACGTCCTGCGCATACCTGAAGTCCCCGTCAAGGGTCGGATACCCACCCTGCCCCCACCCGTGCCACTCCCCCAGCAAACCGAGCACGGGCCCGAGCAACGCATGCGGAACAGGGACTTCGTCAGGCCCGTGGCCATCGGGGTACGGGGATTCCATGCGCGCTCCTCGGGGTGTGCCAATGCCGAGTGAGAGCCTAGGACGCCCGTCCCTTCGGCACGAGGAGGCGCCCGCCATGGCGGAGCCCGACACCCATGTGACGCTGATCTGCGACGAGGAACCGCACGCCGCGGTGCTCACACGGGTCGGCGACCGCCCGCTGGACGTGGTCCGCGCCGTCCGGCGACTGACGGGACTGAGTCTCTGGTCCAGCAAGGTGCTCGCGTCCCAGGCTCCCATCATCGTGCTCGACGGCCTGCCGCCGGACCTCGCGGAGCGGGCCGTGAGCGAGTTGGTCGCTGCGGGGGCGGAAGCGGAGGTGCGGCCTGGGAGTTGGAAGTAGTTTATGGCTGAATCTTTTCGTTCTGTGACCAGAGTGAACCTATGACAGTTCAGAGTTCGCTGGTTACCGCTGGTAAATGCTTGCTTTGCACGGCCCTTACCCCGTAGACCTTCCTCCATCAGCAGCCGTGACTCTGGGGGGAGTTGGCTTATGGAAGGCACGGTTGACGGGTTTCGCTACGGTGTCGTGACTCCGGTGGCGGCCTATCTCATGGCCTGTCTGGGCGGGGCGCTGGGGCTGCGCTGCATCGTCCGGTCCCTGCTCAACGACCAGTCGTGGAAGCCCGGTTGGCTCGCGCTCGGCGCCGCGTCGATCGGCTGCGGCATCTGGACGATGCACTTCATCGCCATGATCGGCTTCCAGGTCGAGGAGACCCGGATCCGCTACGACGCGGGCCTCACCCTCCTCAGCCTCGCCGTGGCGGTGGTCGTGGTCGGCATCGGCGTGTTCATCGTCGGCTACCGCGGCGCCAGCACCACCAACCTGGCCCTGGCGGGCGTCGTCACCGGGCTCGGCGTCGCCGCCATGCACTACCTGGGCATGTACGCGATGCGCCTCAACGGGGCCATCCGCTATGACGCGTTCACCGTCGCCCTGTCCATCCTGATCGCGATCGTCGCCGCCACCGCGGCCCTGTGGGCGGCCGTCACCATCCGCGGGTTCCTGACGAGCCTCGGCGCCAGTCTCGTCATGGGCGTGGCCGTGTCCGGCATGCACTACACGGCGATGGCCGCCGTCAGCGTCCATGTGCACGGCACGACCGGGGGCACCTGGGACGGCGACTCGGCCTCCTCGCTGCTGCTGCCGATGCTGCTGGGGCCGATCATCTTCCTCGTACTGGCCGGTGTGGTCGTGATGTTCGACCCCCTGCTCGTACTGGGCGACGGCGACTGGAACCGCCCCACCGCGCAACGGCGTGCCGCCCAGACCCCCGCCGAGGAGCCGCCCGCGACCCGGCACGGCTCGGTCTTCGACCCGTCCGCGGCGCCCCCGCGCGCCCGGCAGCACCCCTACGAGGCCTCCCAGCGCACCGGCGAGAGGTGAGGCCGAGGCGCCGCCGCCGGGCAACGGCGCCCCGGTCCAGGGACGTTCACACACAGCAGGGCACTCCCCCGCTCGACCTCCACCAGCTCATTGTTACGGTGCACCGGTGTCTGACTCTTCACGCGATACCGCCGAGGGCGCCGGCTGGGGAGCCGCGGAACGCGGCGAGTACCACAAGCTCATGCCGACCAAGGTCGAGAAGCTCTCCTGGCTCGACCCCAGAACCCTGTGGGCCGCCCGCAACGGCGTGCTCGCCTCCTGGTTCGGGGACCCCACGGGCCGGACCCGGAGCCGCTGGGTCGCGCAACGGGCGGCGGCCGGCGCACCCGCCGACAAGGTGATCCGGCGGGACGACCCGGACCGCTTCTCCTTCATGGTGATCGGCGACACCGGCGAGGGCGACGCACCCCAATACGCCGTCGTGCCCGGCTTTCTGAAGGTCAGTCAGGACACCCGCTTCTCCGTCGTCGCGAGTGACGTGATCTACCCCGTCGGCAGCGCCGACGACTACGACACCAAGTTCTTCCGCCCGTACCAGGACTACCGGGCGCCCATCTACGCGATACCGGGCAACCACGACTGGTACGAGGACCTGGGCGCCTTCATGCGGGTCTTCTGCGCCGACACCCCGCCCCTGACACCCGAGCCCAGGTCCCGTCCGCTCAGCCGGGCCTGGCTGCGCTCCCTCCTGTGGCACCGCCCTAGCCCCCACGACGGCCAACGCCTGGACACCGCACGCCAGTTGCGCTCGGCCCCGGACCAACAGGCCGTCCAGCCGGGCCCGTTCTGGGCCATCGACGCCGGACCGGTGCGGATCATAGGCATCGACACCGGGCTGCTCGGGACCGTCGACGCCGAACAGGGCGCGTGGCTGCGCGAGGTGTCGCGAGGGCCCCGACCGAAGATCCTCATCACCGGCTCGCCCCTCTACGTCGACGGCGAGCACCGCCCCTGCCCCATCGACGGCGGCGGCACCGTCGACGACATCGTGCGCGCCCCGGAGCACCACTACGTCGCGGCGATAGGCGGCGACATCCACAACTACCAGCGCTACCCCGTCGACGTGGACGGCCGCACCATCCAGTACGTCGTCTCGGGCGGCGGCGGGGCCTTCATGCACGCCACCCACACCATCCCGCGCGTCTCCGTCGGACACGTCACGGAGCGGGACTTCCGCTGCTATCCGTTGCGCGGCGACTCCCTCGCCTTCTACAGCACGCTCTACGGACGCCGGCTGCGCCTGCGCCGCTTCTTCACCCTCACCGCGGAGGAGTCCGCGGCGGTCATCGCCGAACGCCTGGGCATCCCGCTGACCCGCACCCCCGGCGAACCCGCGCGCGTCACCCTCCGCACCCGTGTGGTCGCCAGCCTGCTGGGCGCCGGCGGCCGCCCCGACCGCACCTCACGGTTCCGGCTCCCGGTGCGCAAGATCTACACACAACTGTTCTCGCCGAGCTCGGCGACCTACAGCCCGCCCTTCTTCAAATGCTTCCTGCGCCTGGACGTCACCCCGGAGTCCATCCGGCTGCGCTGTCACGCGGCGACCGGCAACCTGGCGCAGGAACTGGACCCCCCGATCGAGGACGAGGTCACCATCCCCCTGACCTGATCGCGGCGTCTCCCCGACCTGATCGCGACGGCGGGAACATCGCAGGCCACGATCGAGTTGGCATGTGCCGTACGACGTCGATCGGTGCTCACCTGGAGGAGCCGGTGCCCCCTACCTCACGCCCGTTGAAGAAGCTGGGCTTCCTCACCATCGGCCTGTTCGACGAGGCGGATCCACGCCGCGGCCACGAGTCCACCCTGGAGGTCATCGAGCTGGGCGAGCGGCTCGGCTTCGACAGTGCCTGGCTGCGCCACCGGCACCTCCAGTACGGCATCTCCTCCCCGGTCGCCCTCATGGCGGCGGCGTCCCAGCGCACCAGCCGGATCGAGCTCGGCACCGCGGTGATCCCGCTCGGCTGGGAGAACCCGCTGCGCCTCGCCGAGGACCTGGCGACGGTCGACATCCTGTCCGGCGGCCGCGTCAACCCGGGCGTGAGCGTAGGCCCGCCGATGCACTACGACCAGGTCAAGGAGGCCCTCTACCCGGACACCGCCGACGTGGAGGACTTCTCCTACGAGCGGGTGCGGCGGCTGCTGGACTTCGTGCGCGGCAAGTCGGCCACCGACTTCAGCGGTGTCGAGGGCTTCGAGGTGTTCTCGGACCGGGTGCAGCCGCATTCCCCCGGTCTGGGCAGCCGTCTCTGGTACGGGGGCGGCAGTCTGAGCTCGGCGCGCTGGGCGGGCGAGCACGGCATGAACTTCCTGACCAGCAGCGTCGTCAAGGCCGAGAACCCGGACGAGTCGACGGACTTCGCCGAGATCCAGCTCTCCCACATCCGCGCCTTCCGCGCCGCCCACCCCGACGGCGACGCCGCCCGCGTCTCCCAGGGCCTGGTCGTCATCCCCACCGACTCGGCGACCCCCGAGCAGCGCGCGCGGTACGAGGAGTACGCGGCGAAGCGCACCCCCCGCACCACGTCACCGCAGGGCCCGGCCCGTCTGATGTTCGCCCCGGACATCGTCGGCACCTCGGCCGAGATCGCCGAACGACTGCACGCCCACGCCGCGTTCCGCGAGGTGGACGAGGTGGCCTTCGCCCTGCCGTTCACCTTCGAGCACGAGGACTATGTACAGATCCTGACGGACATGGCGACGGCGCTGGGCCCGGCCCTGGGCTGGCAGGCGTCCGCCTGACGCACGGACGGCCGGTGCGGGACGATCGGCCATGGCGTTCAACGTGGCGTCGACGTGGGGCATCGGAAAACAGGTCGCGCGCTCCAGGGCGGAGAGCGACCGGGCGTGGACGACGGAACTGCTTCTCACTCATGTACGGGACCGCGACTTCCAGAGAGACCAGGCGTGGGTCCTGACCCGGCTCGACGAAGAGCACAGCGGCGATCTCCATCACCCAGCACGTCGACATCGTCAACGACGGCATTCTGACGAGCCTCGTCCACTATCGGCTCATCCGGACCTGGGAGGCGATCGAACCCTTCTGTACTGGCGCAGCGGGCGAGAAGGGGCAGCGTGGTCTTCCTTTTCTTCCTGTACCGCCGGCTCGCTCTGCTCGAGGCGGACGGAACGCCGCGTTAGACCACGCTCACCAGTGGCCGGGCTGCGTCCCGGTGATCGGCTCCGACGCCTTGCCGTCCACGCCCACCGGCACGTCCCCGGTGAGCATCACGCGGTGCATGGTGCGGGGGAAGTCGAGGTGGGCGTTGTCGGCGGGGGCGAGGTGGATGGTGGCTCGGTTGTCCCAGAAGGCGACGCTGCCGGGTTCCCAGCGGAAGCGGACCGTGTACTCGGGTCGGACCGCCTGCTCGAGGAGCATGTCCAGCACGGCCGTGCTCTCGGCGCGGGAGAGGTCGGCGATCTGCTCGACGTAGTAGCCGTTGACGTAGAGGATCCGCTCGCCCGTCTCGGGGTGGACGCGGACCAGCGGGTGGAGCGAGGCGACCTGGTGGTCCAGCAGGTGGCGGACGTACGCGTCCTCGCCGGGGCGTGGCTGGTAGCCGACGCCGAGCCGGTGCTCCACCCGTAGTCCGTCCACGAACTCCCTTACGGGGGCCGAGAGTCCGGCGTACGCGGCGGCCAGGTTGGACCACGTCGTGTCGCCGCCGTACGGCGGGACGGTCTCGGCCCGCAGGATGGTCGCGGCGGGCGGGTCGACACGGGCACCGTGGTCGCAGTGCCAGCCGCGCAGCAGGGTGTGCCTACGCCGCTGGAGCCACTCGTCGTGCTCCATGCCGAACCTGCCGCCCAGTTCCAGCCGGTCGGCGGTCGTCTCGACCTCGGGGAAGTCGGGCGGCGAGGCTCCGCCCCGCTTGCGCAGTACCACCGGCTCTCCGAACCGGCGCGCGAACGCCACGTGCCCGGCGTGGTCCAGCCGCTGTTCCCGGAAGAAGACCACCTTCCAGCGCAGCACCGCCGCCCGGATCGCGGCGACCACGGCGTCGTCGAGTTCCCCGGCCAGGTCGACGCCCGTGATCTCCGCCCCGATGTGCCCGGCGACCGGTTTCACCTCGATCCCCGGGATGTACTCCGCCTGCGCCGTGCCCGTGTTCGTCGTCATCCGTGCTCCGTCGGTCGTCCTCGGCTGCTCCGTGAAGATCGTGACAGCGATCACGGTCCCTGGCGACAGGGCCTCGCCAGGACCGCGTCCACCAGTTCGGCCACACCGCGGTCGGCCGTGTCGATCCGGCACAGGCCGTGCGCGTCGACGGACTCCACCATGAGCCGCTGATAACGCACGCTGCGGGCAAGGAACTTGTCCACCAGGGGGCGCTGCTCGGCGGGCGGCTCCGACTCCCGCATCCGAGCCCCCAGCACCTCGTCGTCCACCGTGAGCCAGACCGCCTCCGTGTGCGGGACGTCCAACCCGGCGACGCGGTCGGGCCACAGGGCGGAGCCCTCCAGCACCAACCTCGGCCCGGCACCCTCCGCCCGCTCGGTGATCAGCTCCTGGATGCGCGGCCACAGGCGTGCGAAGTGGTCGAGCACCGACCGGATCAGTTCGTCGACGGACAGCGTCCCGTAGTGCCTGACGACATGCTCGGGCACCGTCCCCCAAGGTCTCCCCGGGTGCCGGGCCAGCCCGTCCGTCGAGAGACACTCCCAACCGAGCCGCTCCCCGACGGCCCGGGCGAGTGTCGACTTGCCCGTGTGGGACGTGCCCCCGATCAGCAGCACGCGCATCTCACCGACCCTAGGGCCTCATCAACCGAACTCGCGTATCACGACGTCCCCGAACACGGCCCTGCCGTCGATCGTGAACAACGCCAGCCCTGTGTCGAGCAGGTACGGGAACGCCGCCGTCGAGTGCGTGTACCGCCCGTCGTCGACGAACATCTCCACCGAGGTGCGGTCCACCAGGATCCGCAGCCGGACCTTGCGCGCGGCCGGGTCGAAGGGGCTGTGGCTCTCCTGCCATCTGCCCGAGGAGTCCGGGCCCGCGGCGCCGCGCCGGTTGAGGAAGGCGTAGTCGCGGTAGACGCCGGCGTCGATGTGCCGGTTCCCCTCCGGCGAGCGCCGCAACTGCACGCCCGCACCGGTGAGCTGGTCCCAGGTGATCTCGCAGGTCAGTTCGTAGGCGGTGCCGGTGTAGTCGAGTACGCGGGTGCCGTCGACCTCCAGGTCGCCGAGGCTGACCGTGCGGGTGACGTGGTCGTCCAGGGCGGTGACGGGCTGGGAGGCGAGGTACAGCGTTCCGGAGGCGGCGCGCTTCAGGACGATCTCGCGGACCACGGAGTCGGTGCCGTTGAAGCCGTCGCTGTCGATGGTCGGCGCGAAGTGGGCGTAGTCCCAGTTGTTCAGCCAGCCGATCGCGTACCGGACGCCGGGGTCGACCGAGCCGTCCGCGCGATGTTTGTCGAAGGTGACGGCCCCGTACCAGTCGAAGCCGTGGTCCAGCCACTGCGGCTCGGCGGTGTCGGCGGTGAAGGCGGTGCCGTCGAAGGAGCCGGTCCAGTAGGCGTAGGTGTTGGGCAGCCCGACGCCCTTGCCGTTCGCGCTCACGCCCAGCACCCAGGTCGCCGTGCCGTCGGTCGCCGTGATGCGGAACAGGTCCGGGCACTCCAGCGTCCCGATGCCCTCCTTGAAGAAGCCGCCCGCGTACGTCCATGCCCTGAGGTCGGCGGAGTGGTAGAAGCCGACCTTGGTGCCCTCGGCAAGGGCCATCACCCACCGGTCGTGCTCCTCGTCGCGGATCACCTTGGGGTCGCGGAAGTCACGCACCCCGGGGTTGGGCAGGACCGGATCCGTGCCGTGGTTGCGGAAGGTGCGGCCGCCGTCGGTGGAGTAGTACAGGTACTGCGCCTGGGACGTCGGACCGTCGCCGGGCGCCATGGTCGCGAGGACGACGACCGCGCCCGCGCCGAAGCCCGCCGTACCGTCCGTGTCCACCACGGCGCAGCCCGACCAGACGTCACCGTTGGGGGTGGTGTCCTTCGGTACGGCGACCCCTCGGTCGGTGAAGGAGACCAGGTCGGCGCTGGTGGCCAGGCGCCAGGCGGTGCCCACGGCTCCGGTGAGGTAGTCCGCGTTGTACAGGTAGTAGTAGTGGTACTCGCCGTCGATCCAGACCGGTCGCTGCGGGTCGTTCTTCCATCCGTCGGGGACGGTGAAGTGGTACGCGGCGCGGTAGCCCGGAACCGCCGGCGCCGTACGTTCCGGCCGTGCCGAGGCCGGTTCCGCAGGCAGCACCGCGACGGCCGCCCCGGCCGCCGATCCGGTCAGCAACGCTCTCCTGGACACCCCACCCGTCACGCGACGCCCCTCTCGTCAGTACTGCGGCTCCTGGCTCCAGGACTGTGGGACCTAACTCGTTAAAGGTCAAGGGGTGCACGACTCTTGACAGGACCCTGCGCGGCTTTCCATCATCTGGGGCGTCAACCTGAACTAACACGAGTTAGGCGCTTGGATGACCGACTCGCACCTCGACCGCCGCACACTGCTGCGGTACGGCGCCTACGGCGCGGGCGCCGCCGCGCTCGCCGGTACCGCCGCCAGTTGGGACCGGCTCACCGGAGCCGACATCCCCGGACGCGACGACGGCTCGCTCGTCGTCGCCACGCTCGGCCCCGCCTACGGCCCGGAGGCCGTGCGCACCCTCACCGAGGGCTTCAAGGAGGTCCACCCCGACATCAAGCTGCGGATCAACGCGGTGCAGGCGGTCGACTGGTCGGACTTCTTCGCCAAGATCCTCACCCAGATCGCGGCCGGCACCGCGCCCGACCTCGTGTACGTCGCCACCGAGGGCGTCCAGCTGTTCGCGCAGCGCCTCGGGGTCGCGCTCGACGACTGGGTGAAGCGGGACGCCGAGGAGCTGCGGGAGTACTTCGCCGACGTCCACCCCTCGCTGGTGGAGTCGATGATGTACGAGGGCAGCCTCTACCAGCTGCCGGTCGAGTTCAACGCGGCCGACATGTACCTCAACGACCAGGTGCTGAAGCGGGCGGGCGCGGACTTCCCGGCCCCCGACTGGACCCGCGACGACTTCACCGCGCTGCTGCGGGACATGAAGAAGTCCAGCGGCTCGCAGTTCACGCCGTACTTCTGGACCAACCGGCTGTGGGGCGGTGTGGTGCCGTGGCTGTTCGCCAACGGCACCAATCTGCTCGCCGAGTCCAAGGCGCCCGGCGGCAGCTGGCTGTGGGACTCCTTCTACCCGGCGGCCCAGCGGCAGGGGCGCGGGGGCGGGTTCCGGTGGACGACCCCGCAGGCCACCCGTGAGCGGGTGGAGGAGGCGTACGACTATCTCGCCTCCCTCATCCAGGAGGACCTGTGCACCCGCCCCGAGGGTGGCAACGGGCAGAACCTGATCGGCGTGTTCTCCACCGGCCGGGTCGGGGTCACCCCGGCGGGCGGCTTCTGGGCCGGCGGGTTGAACCTGGCCGGAATGAAGCCCGGCAGCTTCGACGTGCAGTACTTCCCGCGCTGGCGCACCCAGCGCATGCAGTTCGGCGCCGCCGGATACGCGCTGCTGCGCACCTCCAAACGGCAGGACGAGGCCTGGGAGTTCATCAAGTACGCCGCCCGCAAGGACACCCTGACGCGTCTGTTCAAGACCAACCAGACCACCCCCGCCCGCCGTTCGATGCTCACCGCAGACCGCTACCGGGAGATCGGCCCCAAGCACTGGCAGGTCTTCTACGACACCCTCGACAAGTTCCCCGACACCGGCCCCATCCCGGCGCCACCGCAGGTGGCCGAGGTCGAGCAGGTGCTGCTCAAGCACACCGGCACCGCGCTGGCCTCCCGGCGTTCGGTGGCCCCCGCGCTGCGCCGGATGCAGGGCGATCTGGAGAAGGCCATGGAGCGTGACGTATGACGAACACTCAAGTCCAGGCGCCCGTACAGACGTTCACGCCCCCCACGGTTCCCGCGCGGCCCTCGGCCCGCGACCGGGGCACCCGGCTGCTCGCCACGCTCTTCCTGGCGCCCACGATCGTCGGAATCGTCGTCTTCACGGTCGTGCCGATCGTCGGTTCGGTGGTGCTGAGCCTCTTCCACTGGAACGTGATCGACGACCCGAGCTTCGCCGGGGCCGCCAACTACCGTGAGGTGTTCGGCGATTCGACCGTGCTGGTCTCCTTCCGCAACACGCTGGTGTTCATGGTGTTCGCGGTCGCGCTGCAACTCCTGATCGCCCTGGTGCTGGCGCTCGCGGTCAACGGCCGGATGCCGATGTGGCTGCGGTCGGTGTTCCGCTCGGCGTTCTTCTTCCCGCTGGTGCTGTCCGCCGCCTCCATCTCGGTGGTGATGAAGTACCTGTTCAACCAGGACTTCGGAGTGGTGAACTGGCTGCTCGGCACGGTCGGGATCGCTCCGGTGCCCTGGCTGACGTCCGAGAACGGGGCGATGGCGACGGTCGTTCTGGTCTACGTCTGGCAGCAGTTCGGGTTCTCCTTCCTGCTCTTCGTCGGGGGCCTGAACAACATCCCCAAGGAGATCCACGAGGCCTCCTCCCTCGACGGCGCCACCGGTCTGCGCAAGCACCTGAGCATCACGCTGCCGCTCCTGTCCCCCACCCTGCTGGTCGCCTCGGTGGTCGGGATCATCAACGCGCTCCAGGTCTTCGAGCAGCCGTACGTCCTCACCAACGGCGGGCCCGGCGACTCCACCCGCACCGTGGTGATGGTGATCTACGAGAGCGCCTTCGAGCAGCTCCGCTTCGGTGAGGCGTCGGCGGTGGGTGTGCTGCTGTTCGTGCTGATCATGGCGGTCACCGCCCTCCAGTTCCGGCTCAGCCGGCGTTTCGTCCACTACCAGTGAGCCGGGTGACCTCCATGAGCCAAGCGACCCTGAATCTGAGCCGTGCCCGCCATTCGCTGGCGCCCTGGGCGCGGATCGTCACCCTCGCGGTGTGCGCGCTGCTGACCCTCGGCCCGGTGATCTGGACCGTCTCCACGTCCCTGCGCACCCCGGCCGAGTCCTTCGACCTGCCGCCGAAGATCATCCCGACGGACCCGACGGTGGAGTCGTACCGGGGGGTCTTCGACCAGATCGACGTCTGGCTGCTGGCGCTCAACTCCACGCTGGTGACCGCGCTGATCGCCCTCGGTCAGATGATCACCGCCGGTCTTGCCGGATACGCCTTCGCACGCCTCGAATTCCGGTTCAAGAAGCCGCTGTTCGGCCTGGTGCTGGCCACCATGATGGTGCCCTTGCAGGTGACCATCGTGCCGGTGTTCCTGGTGCTGAAGTCGATGAGTCTGACCGACACCCTGCTCGGGCTGATCATCCCGGCCTTCCCGACCGCGTTCGGCACCTTCCTGATGCGCCAGTACTTCCTCGGCATGCCGAAGGATCTCGGCGAGGCGGCGATGCTGGACGGCTGCGGGCCCTGGCGGATCTTCCGGTCCGTGTACGCGCCGCTGGCCGCGCCGGGCCTCGCCATCGTCGGTGTGCTGGCCTTCAACTACCACTGGAACGAGTTCTTCCGCCCACTGATCCTGGAGACCTCGGGCCAGAACTACACCTTGCCCCTGGGCCTGGTCTCGCTCCAGGGCAACCTCGGCACCGGCTCCATCTCGGTGGTGCTCGCCGGTGTCGTGCTGTCCATGCTCCCCGCCGTCGCCGTGTTCCTCGTCGGCCAGCGCCCTCTCCGTGAGGGCATCACCTCCGCAGGAGTCAACCGTTGAGTCACACCTTGGGCGCCCCCCGGTTCCGGGTCCGTCCGCCCGCGAACTGGATCAACGACCCGAACGGGCCGTTCCGTTGGCGGAACCGCTATCACCTGTTCTTCCAGCACAACCCGAACGCGCCCGTCCACACCGACGTCCACTGGGGTCATGTCTCCAGCGCCGACCTGGCCCACTGGGAGCACCATCCGATCGCCCTCACCCCGACGCCGGGCGGCCCGGACGAGGCGGGCTGCTGGTCTGGGTGCGTGGTCGACGACGAGGGCATGCCGACCGCGGTCTATACCGGCGTCGACCGCCATCACACCGGGCTCGGCTCGATCTGTCTGGCGCGGGCTCTGGTGCCGGAGGACGAAACGCTGACCGACTGGCGGCCACTGCCGGCGCCCGTGGTGGCCGGCCCGCCCGCCGGTCTGGACGTGGTGATGTTCCGCGACCCGTTCGTCTTCCACCACGGCGGCCACCGCTGGGCACTGGTCGGCGCGGGGCACGCCGACGGCACCCCCTCGGTGCTCGTGTACGACTGCGACGACCTGACCGACTGGCGGTTCGCCGGAGTGCTGCTCGACGGCGCCGACCCGGTCGCGGTGGACGCCTTCGGGCACAAGGCGGTCGGCTGGGAGTGCCCGCAGCTGTACGCGACGGCGAGCGGGGAGTGGGTGCTGGCGGTGGCGCTGTGGGACGGCGACCCGTGCTCCACCGGCTATCTGACGGGCTGTCTCCAGCCCTATGGTCAGGGCGAGTTGCGCTTCGAGGCCCGTACCGGTGGGCGCCTGGACCACGGGCGGGACTTCTACGCGCCCGCCGTGCTCCAGGAGCCGGACCGGGCGCTGATGTGGGGCTGGTCCTGGGAGGCCCGTGAGCAGGCCGAGGTCGACCGCGCCGGGTGGGCCGGTGTCCTGACCGCGCCCCGGGTGGTGGACGTCCATCCCGACGGCGCCTTGCGCGTCGTACCGGCTCCGGAGCTCGAACTGCTGCGGGCGGCCCGGCCGTTCGTCACCGCACCCGATCGGCGTACCCCACTGCCCCCGGCGTACGACCTGACCGTCACCGCGGCCGATCGCACCACCGTGAGTCTGCTGCGGTCGGCCTCGGGCGCGGAGCTCACGGTCGTGCTGGATCCGGACGCGGGCACGGTGACGCTCGATCGCGCCGACTGGCCGCGCTCGCGGCCCGACGGTTCGGCGCCGATCGTGGTGCGGGCACCGGCCGACCAGGTGCGGGTCCTCGTCGACGGCTCGCTGTTGGAGGTGTTCGTCGGCGACCGGGCCACGGTGACCGAGCGGGTCTACCTACGGCCGGACGATGTGCCGGAGCTGTTCGTGACGGGCGCCGGTGCCACGGTCACCGGCTGGGAGCTGGTCCCACCGACGCACGACTGATCACCTCGCAGGCCAGACGGCGTACCGTCGCGGGCGGCGTCCGGCCGGTGTCGATGGAGTCGAGGACCAGCCGGGCGGCGGCGTCGCCCATCGCCCGGTGCGGCAGCGCGACCGTGGTGAGGGCCGGGGTGAGGTAGGCGGCCATGTGCTCCTGGTCGTCGTAGCCGACCACCGACAGTTCCGCCGGGACGGCGATCCCGAGCCGGGTCGCGGCGTGCAGGACGCCCGCCGCGACCCGGTCGTTGTAGCAGAAGATCCCCGTCGGGCGCCGGTCGGCGGGGACACCGTCCAGGACGCGCAGCGCGCCCTCGTAGCCCCCGGAGATCTCGCCTCCGCTGCGGACCACCCACTCCTTGGGGACCGTGACGCCCTCGGCGCGCAGGGCGTCGCGGAAGCCGCGCAGACGGTCGACGGAGGCCATGTCCTCCTGGCCGCCCACCATGGCGACCCTGCGGTGGCCCTCGTCGAGCAGCAGCCGGGCCGCGGTGCGGCCGCCGGCCCGTTCGGCGGGGATGACGGCGGGCAGGGAGTCGTCCTCGGGCACACAGTTGGCGAGGACGGAGTGGGTGCGGTGCAGGCCCTCGGGGACGCGGACCCGGCGCAGGGACATGGCCGCGTAGATGATGCCGTCCACGCGCCGGTCGAGGAGTTCGGCGACCGCCGCGTCCTCCTTGGCCGGGTCGCCGCCGGAGTCGATGGTCAGGACCAGGTGCTCGCTGGCCCAGGCGGTCTCCATGGCGCCGCGCAGCAGCCGGCCGGCGAACGGTGAGGAGGCGATCTCGTCGGTGACCAGGCCGATCACGGCCGTACGGCGGCGGCGCAGCCCTCGGGCGACGGGGTCGGGGCGGTAGCCGAGCTGGGCCGCGGCCTGCCGGATGCGTTCCTGGGTGGCGGGCGAGAGGTTGCCCTCGGCGCGGCCGTTGAACACGAAGGAGACCGCGGTGTGGGAGACCCCGGCGAGCCGGGCGACGTCCTTGGACGTGGGGCGCCCGCCCGTCTGCCGCTTCTCCTCGGTGCCGCCCATGCCGTCCGCCGCCCTCATCCCCCACCCGTCCGGTTGATCACGGCTCACCCTATCCGTGAGGCTGGGGGGACGACATGGTCGAGGAGAAGGGTCCGGCAGTGATCAGCATCCCGGTACACACGCTCAACGACGGCACGAAGTTCCCGGCCATCGGCCTGGGCACCTGGCCCATGGACGACGCGGAGGCCGAACGGGCGGTGGCCCGGGCCCTGCGGCTGGGCTACCGCCTGGTCGACACGGCGACGAACTACCACAACGAGGCCGGAGTGGGCCTCGGCGTCACCCGCAGTGACGTTCCCCGTGAGGACATCGTGGTGACCACGAAGCTTCCGGGCCGGCACCACGGCTACAAGGAGACCCTCGCCTCCTTCGAGGAGTCCCGCCGTCGCCTCGGCCTGGACCACGTGGACCTGTACCTCATCCACTGGCCGCTCCCCCGCGTCGACCGGTACGTGGACTCCTGGCGGGCCATGATCAAGCTGCGCGAGGAGGGTCTGGTGCGCTCGATCGGCGTCTCCAACTTCACGGCGGCCCACATCGAGCGGCTGGAGAAGGAGACCGGGGTGCTGCCGAGCGTCAACCAGATCGAGCTGCACCCCCTGTTCCCGCAGGACGAGCTGCGGGCCTTCCACACCGCCAAGGGCATCCGCACCGAGAGCTGGAGCCCGCTGGCCCGCGGCGCGGAACTCCTGGACGACCCGGTCGTCGCCGGGGTCGCCGAGGCGCACGGGGTCACGCCGGGGCAGGTGATCATGCGCTGGCACACGCAGCTCGGCGCGGTACCGATCCCGAAGTCGTCGGACCCGGAGCGGCAGCGTCTGAACCTGGACGTCTTCGGCTTCACGCTGGACCCGGCGCAGCTGGCGGCGATCGGTGACCGGGCCCATCGCCGCACGGGCGGGGACCCGGAGGTGCACGAGGAGTTCTGAGGCGCGCGTGGCCCGAGGCGCGGATGAACGGCAGCTCTCAGATCTGTTGATTCCGGTCCCAACTCCCCATCTCTGCCTCTATGTTCGCAGCGGCACGTCCTCGATCGTCCGCTCCAGCGTCTGGAGGCACCCGTATGCGCACCTCGCTCCGCGTCGGCATCGCCGGGGTGGTGGCCGCGGCCACCACCCTCACCTGCGGCACCGCTCAGGCGACACCGCCGGGACCCGGCGTCACCGCGAAGCTGATCAGTCAAAGGACCGTGGGCGACACGGACTACGTCCTCAGGGAGATCACGATTCCGCCGGGTCAGGCGACCGGCTGGCACTACCACGACGGTCCGCTCTACGCCTTCGTGCAGCAGGGCACGCTCAGCCACTTCGACTCCACCTGCGCCTCCGACGGGGTGTACGACAAGGGCGACTTCATCCAGGAGCCGGCCGGGCCGGGGAACGTGCACATCGGGCGCAACCTCGGCGACACCCCGCTGGTGCTGGACGTGCTGTACGTGCTGCCGCACGGGTCGCCGTTCTCCGAGGACGCGCCCAACCCGGGCTGCCCCTTCGAGTGATCAGTCCGGGGGCAGCGGCTGTTCGGCCCAGATCGTCTTGCCGGAGCCGGTCTGTCTGCTGCCCCAGCGCTGGGTGAGCTGGGCGACCAGCAGCAGACCGCGCCCGCCCTCGTCGTAGGCGTGGGCGCGGCGCAGATGGGGCGAGGTGGAACTGCCGTCGGAGACCTCGCAGATGAGGGTGCGGTCGCGGATCAGCCGGAGCTGGATGGGCGGCGCGCCGTAGCGGATGGCGTTGGTGACCAGTTCGCTCACGACGAGTTCGGTGACGAAGGCGGCCTCGTCGAGGCCCCACACGGTGAGCTGCTCGGTGGCGGCCTGCCGGGCGGCCGCCACATGGGCGGGGTCGGGCGTGATGTCCCAGGTGGCGACCCGGTCGGCGCCGAGGGCGCGGGTGCGGGCCAGCAGGAGGGCCACGTCGTCGCTCGGCTCCTCCGGCAGCACGGCTTTCAGCACGCTGTCGCAGAGGGCGTCGAGGCTGCTGGCGCGGGCCGTGAGGGCGCGGCACAGTTCGCCGGTGGCGTGGTCGATGTCGCGGTCGCGGTCCTCGACGAGGCCGTCGGTGTACAGGGCGAGGACGGCGCCCTCGGGCAGTTCCACCTCGGTGGCCTCGAAGGGCAGTCCGCCGACGCCGAGCGGGGGGCCCGCGCTCATCGGGACGAGTTCCGCGGTGCCGTCGGGCAGCACGAGGACGGCCGGCGGGTGGCCGGCGGCGGCGAGGGTGAGGCGGCGCGAGACCGGGTCGTAGACGGCGTAGAGGCAGGTCGCGCCGAGTTCCGCGATGTCGTCGTCGCTGTCGTAGGCGGCCAGATGGGTGACCAGGTCGTCGAGGTGGGTGAGGAGTTCGTCGGGCGGCAGGTCCACGTCGGCGAGGGTGCGTACGGCCGTGCAGAGGCGGCCCATCGTCGCCGAGGAGGTGATGCCGTGCCCCACGACGTCGCCGACGACGAGGGCGACCCGGCTGCCGGAGAGCGGGATGACGTCGAACCAGTCGCCGCCGATGCCCGCGAGGGACCCGGAGGGCAGATAGCGGTGGGCGACCTCGACGGCGGCCTGTCCGGGCAGGCCCCGGGGCAGCAGGCTGTGCTGGAGGGCCAGCGCTGTGGTCCGCTCGCGGGCGAAGCGGCGGGAGTTGTCGATGCAGACGGCGGCCCGGCTGGCCAGTTCCTCGGCGAGGGCCGCGTCGTCCGGGACATAGGGGTCGGTGGGACCGATCCGTACGGTGACGGCGACACCCAGTGTGATCCCGCGGGCCCGCAGCGGGACCGCCAGCATCGAGTGGGTGCCCTCCCGGTAGGGGCGGCCCTTGGGCGCGCGGGCGTTGCGCTCGCGGACCCAGCGGTCGAAGGAGGGTTCGCCGGCCCGGCTGAGCACGGCCCGGCCTTCACGCAGGGCTCGTGCGGGCGGGGAGTACGGCGGGTAGACGTCCAGCGCGCCGAGGTGCACGGCGGCCTCCGGGGTGCCCTCGTGGGCGGAGCCGTGGGCGACCCGACGCAGGACGACGTCCTGGGGCATCGCGGTCGGCGGCTCGTCGGGGCCGAGGACCCATTCGAGGAGGTCGACGCTGGCGAAGTCGGCGAACCGCGGGACGACGAGCGAGACCAGTTCCTCGGCGGTGCGGACCACGTCGAGGGTGGTGCCGATCGCGTCCGCGGCCTCGTTGAGCAGCGCCAGGCGCTGCCGGGCCCAGTGCTGCTCGGTGCTGTCGAACGCGGCCAGCGCGACCCCGACGACATCGTCGACCCCGTTGCGCACCGGCCACATCTCGATGTTCCAGGCGTGGTAACGGCTGCCGGACGGGGCGCGCGTGTAGCTCTCGTAGTGCAGGGGCTCGCCGGTCTCGGCGACCCGCTGAAGATGCCAGTGGAAGCCCTGGCTGTGCTCGGCGTCCTCCACGGTCTCCGGGAAGAACCGGCCGAGCAGGGCCTCCTCCGGGACGCCCATCACCTGGCAGGCGACGCCGTTGAGCCGCAGATAGCGCTGCTCGGGATCGAAGACCGACATGGACATGGAGGCCTGCTGGAAGGCCTGCCCGGCGAGGGTCGGCTCCGCCCCGCCGGGCTGCTCCGCGGTGATCACGAATCCGCCGGGGGAGCCGTCCGGGCCCAGCACCTCGCACGCCCTCAGCGGAAGGGCGACGGGGGTGCCGTCCCGGTGCCGCAGGACGACGGTGCCGGTCCGGGCCGCCACGACGTCGGGCGACGGCTCCTCGGCGAGCAGCTCACGCACCGGAAGTCCCACGGCCTCCTCGGCCGGGTATCCGGTCAGCCGCCGGGCACCGTCGCTCCACCCCGTCACCATGCCGCGGGCGTCGATGACCGCCGCGGCCGAGGCGTGCTCCATATCGTCCAGGATGGTCCCTTTGCCGCACCGCAACAACCTCGGTACGGCTACCAGGACTCGTACGTCACTTGCGGTGGTCGCGCAACGCGGCGAGTGCCCGGTCGGCGTGGGTGTTCATCCGCAGCTCGCTGCGGACGACCTCCAGGACGGTGCGGTCCTCCGCTATGACGAAGGTGACGCGCTTGGTGGGCGCCAGTGAGAAGCCGCGGGTCACCCCGAACCGCTCCCGGATCGCGCCGTCGGCGTCGGACAGCAGCGGCATGCCGAGGGTGTGCTTGCCGGAGAACTCCTGCTGCCGCTCCACGGAGTCACCGCTGATCCCGACGGGACGGGCGCCGACGGCCTCGAACTCGGCCGCCAGGTCGCGGAAGTGGCAGGCCTCGGCGGTGCAGCCGGCGGTCATGGCGGCGGGGTAGAAGAACAGGACGATCGGCCCGTCGGCGAGCAGCGAGGTCAGGCTGCGCGGGGTGCCGGTCTCGTCGGGCAGCTCGAAGTCCTCGATCTTGTCCCCGACGTCGATGCGTGCGCTCATGCCTTGCTCTCCGTGTTCCGTGCGACGTTGCGGGCCCACAGGACGAGGGGCACCTGGAGCGGCAGCCGACCGAACGCGAGGGCCTTCTGCGGGGTGGGGCGGTGGCGCCAGTCGACGGCCATCTTCACGTTGGCGGGGAAGACGCCGACGAAGAAGGCGGCGGAGGCCAGCGCGGCGGCCTTCCGGGTGCGGGGCGCGAGGAGACCGGCCGCGAGGGCGAACTCGGCGACACCGCTCGCGTAGGTCCATGCCCTGGGCGGGCCCGGCAGGGACCGCGGGATGGTCTCGTCGAACGAGCGGGGAGAGGTGAAGTGGGTGACCCCCACGCCGGCCAGCAGAGCGGCCAACAGCAGGGGCGAGCGTTCGGACCGGGGCACGGTTCCTCCTATGGGGGGCCTGCCGCGCGATATTACTGGACGGTACATCCAGGTCGTACGGCGGCCTGTTTGCCCTACGGGGAAAGGCGGTTGTGGGTCCCGGGCGTGTGGCCGAAGGAGCGGCGGAAGACCTCGATGAAGGCGCTCGTGGACGACCAACCGCACCGGTGGGCGACGGTCGTCACGGGTGCGCCGTCGGCCAGCATCCGCAGCGCGTGGTAGAGGCGGGACTGGGTCCGCCACTGCGGGAAAGTCATGCCGAACTCGGCGCGGAAGAGGCGGCTGAGGGTGCGTTCGCTCGCGCCGGTGGCGGCTCCGAGGGCGGCGAGGGCGCGGGCGTCGGCGGGGTCGGCGTGGACGATCTCGCAGACCGCGGCGAGCCGTGGATCGGTGGCACTGGGCAGGCTCAGTGGCTGCTGGGGCGAGGCGCGCAGCTGGTCGCGGAGGACGGCGAGCAGCCGGTGGCGCTCGGGGCCCTCGTCGTGGGGGTCGCGGGTGTAGGCGACGATGAGCTCGCGCAGAAGGGGGCCTACGGCGAGGACGGTGGGGGCGTCCAGACCGAGCGGGTTGTCGTCGGCGGGCAGGCCCACCAGGTGCAGGTCGAGGTGGCCGTGGGCGCGGTGGGCGTGGACGGTGCCCGCGGGGACCCAGATGGCACGGTTGCCGGGAGCGAACCAAGTGCCGGCGTCGGTGGTGACCGCCAGGACGCCGGAGCCGGCGTAGACGATCTGGTGGTCGTCGTGCCGGTGCGCGTCGATGCGCTCCCCGGCGGCCAGGCTCTGGGCGCGGGTCGGCGCTGTCGGCGTATGGCGGATGACTTGGCGGGTGTCCGGCACAAGTAGGCAGTTTATCGAAAGCGCGCCATCCGCCGCTCTCGCGACGATCGTGGCATGACCGCGATACGCCATCTGTCCCTGGGCCACGCCTGTGTCGACGTCTATCAGGGTGCCGTGGCCGCCCTGGTGCCGTACTTCGTCGCCGAGCGCGCCTACGGTTACGCCGCCGCCTCGGGCGTCGTCCTCGCCGCGTCCTTGTTGTCGTCGGTGGTACAGCCGTTGTTCGGGGTGCTCACCGACCGGTGGGCGATGCCGTGGCTGCTGCCGCTGAGCGCGCTGACCGGCGGGGCGGGGGTCGCGCTGTGCGGGGTCACCGACGCGTACGCGCCGACCCTCGCCGCGGTCGCCGTCTCGGGGATCGGGGTCGCCGCCTACCATCCGGAGGCCGCCCGGGCGGCCCGGGTCGCGGCGGGCGGCAGTCACACGGCGATGGGCTGGTTCGCCCTGGGCGGCAACCTCGGTTTCGCGGCGGCGCCGCTGCTGGTGACGGCCGTCGTCGGGCTCGGCGGCCTGAGCGCCTCTCCCCTGCTGATCGTGCCCGCCCTCGTCGGGGCGGCCCTGTGCGCGGCCGCGGTGCGCTCGGCCGACGGCCGTGCCGCGTCCGCCCGTACGGCCACCGCCGCCGGCCGCGACGACTGGCCGTCGTTCCTGCGGCTGTCGGGGGCGATCGTCTGCCGGTCGATCGTGTTCGTCGCACTGAGCGCGTTCGTCTCGCTGTACGTCCGTGAGCGCACCGGCGGCGGGGAGGTGGCGGGCACGGTCGCGCTGTGTGTGCTCTACGCCGGGGGCGCGCTCGGCACGGTGACCGGAGGGCGGCTCGCGGACCGGTACGGGCGGCTGACGGTCGTGCGCCGCTCGTACGTGCTGACCGTCCTGGCCGTCGCGGGAGTGGTGCTCGCGCCGGGAGCGCTGGTGTATCCGTTCGTCGCGCTCACCTCGGCCTGTCTGTACGTGCCGTTCTCGCTGCACGTCACCCTCGGCCAGGACTATCTGCCGCGGCGGGTGGGGACGGCGAGCGGGGTGACGCTGGGGCTGACGATGAGCGTCGGCGGGCTGGTCGCGCCCGCTCTCGGGGCGCTCGCCGACGCCACGTCCCTGCGGACCGCGCTGTTCCCGCTCATCGCCCTGCCGGCGGTGGGCCGGCTGCTGATGTGGGGGCTGCGCGAGCCCGGCGCCGGGGGTCAGGCGGTGGTCGCGGGTTCCGTGTCGTCCTCGACGGCGTAGGCCAGGAAGTCGTCGACCATGCGGTGGAAGAGATGGGCCAGCTGCCCCAGCTCCTCGGGCGCCCACTCGGCCAGGGCGAGCTGCATACCGCGTACGCCGGCGTCCCGGACCCGGTCGATGGCCTGCTGCCCGGCCTCGGTGAGCTCGATGCGCTGGGCGCGCCGATCGTCGGGGTCGGGGACCCGGGTGACGTATCCGGACTTCTGGAGCTGCTGCACGGTGCGGGTCACGTGCGAGGCCTCCACGCCCAGCCGGTTGGCCAGCTCCCCGGGGCGCAGCGGCTCGGAGTCGGCGATCTGCCGGAGCAGGGCCACGGCGGCCCGGTCCAGGGGGACTCCGGCCAGGGCCATCAGCCGGTCGTGCTGCCGGGCGCGCGTGGCCAGGTAGGTGATGCGCGTCAGGGCCCGCTCGATCTCCGTGACTTCCGGAGATGCGGGGCCTTCGGGGAGTTCGGGGAGCGGTGAGGTGGCCATGGCCGCCACTTTACCATATTGTTGCGTAACTCAAGTAATATACTGCGTGCGTGTACCTGGCCTACTCCCCCGGCCGTACGCGGCGGTCCGGGGCGCCGAGAGCCGCTTCCCCCGGCACCCCTGCTTCAGACCGCGGCGCGCACCGTCTCGCTCCACGCCGCGCCGGTGACGATGGCCTGCCGCCACGGCCGGATCGCCTTGGGCGGCATGCCGACCGCGAGGACGCCGGTGACGCGGTCGCCGCCGCGGTAGGCGGCGATGAACCGCCGCTCGGCCAAGTCACCCTCGACCACGGCCACTTCGTCGTGACCGCGCAGGAAGCCGTGCGCCTGGATCTTCATGTCGTACTGGTCGGACCAGAAGTACGGCACCGGCGCGAAGGGCTTGCGGCCCCCGGGGTTGAGCAGGTTGCGGGCGGCGGCCATGCCCTGCTCTGCGGCGTGGGTGCGGTGCTCGATCCGCATCGACGTCCCGAACAGCGGGTTGTACCAGCGGGCGACGTCACCGGCGGCGTACACGTCACGCGCGGCCTCGCAGTACTCGTCGCAGATCACACCGTCGCCCACGGGCAGCCCGCTGCCCTCCAGCCACTCGGTGTTGGGCAGCGAGCCGACGGCCACCAACACCTCCTCGGCCTCGACCGGTTCACCGTCCGCGAGCCGCACCCCGTCCTCGGTCACCTCGGTGACGGTGACCCCGCAGCGCAGCTCCACGCCCCGGTCGAGATGGGCCCGCGACAGCACCTGCCCGACCTCCGTGCCGACGGCGTGCGCCAGCGGCACCGGGGCGGGTTCGAGCACGGTCACCTCGGCACCGAGCCGCCAGGCCACCGCGGCGGCCTCCGCGCCGAGGAAGCCGGCGCCCACCACGACCAGCCGCCGCCCCGGGCCGATCCGGTCGCGCAGGGTCAGGGCGTCGTCCAGGGTGCGCAGCACGTGCGCGCCCTCACCGGGCAGCCGACGCGGCCGCACCCCGGTGGCCACGATCAGTCCGTCGTACGACAGCGCCGAGCCGTCGGCCAGGTGGACCGTGCGCCCGGCGAGGTCCAGGCCGCTCGCGGCCACGCCGAGCCGCAGGTCCAGGCCCAGGGCGGCCAGGTCGCCGGAGGGGCGCAGCGCGAGCCGCCCGGGTTCCCACTCGCCCGCCAGGACCTGCTTGGACAGCGGCGGCCGGTCGTAGGGGGCGAGGGGCTCGTCCCCTACGAGGGTGAGCGGGCCGGTGTGGCCCTCGCGGCGGAGCGTCTCGACCGCCGCGAGTCCGGCGGCCGAGGCTCCGACGACGACGATCCGGTTCACTGCCGGACCAGTCGGATCGCGGCGGCCGGACAGACCGCGACGGCTTCCTCGACGTCGTCGACGAGTTCGGCGCCGACCTCCTCCGCCAGCAGGATCGCGATGCCGTCGTCGTCCTGGTCGAAGACGTCCATCGCGGCGAGCACGCACTGCCCCGAGGCGACGCACTTGTCGGCTTCCAGCTCCACCTTCATGGGATTGCCCTTCTTGTCGCGCGGTTGTCGGTCGTCGGCGGGACGGGGCGCCGTCACCAGGCCACCGGCAGCTCGTGGACGCCGTAGATGAAGGCGTCGTGCTTGAACTTCACGTCCTGGAGGTCGCAGGCGAGCTTCAGGGTGGGGATGCGCTTGTAGAGGGTGCCGTAGACGACCTGGAGCTCCATCCGGGCGAGGGGCTGGCCGAGGCACTGGTGGATCCCGAAGCCGAAGGCGACGTGGCGCCGGGCGTCGCGGGTGAGGTCGAGGCGGTCGGGGTCCTCGAAGACCTCGGGGTCGCGGTTGCCGATCTCGTTGACCACGATGATGCCCTCGCCGGCCCTGACGACCTCGCCGGCGATCTCGATGTCCTCCGTCACCGCGCGCCGTCGTCCCTGGTGGGTGATGTTCAGATAGCGCAGCAGTTCCTCGACCGCCGAGGCCACCAGTTTCGGGTCGTCGCTCTCGCGCAGGAGGGCGAGCTGGTCGGGGTGCTGGAGCAGGGCCGCGGTGCCGAGCGCGATCATGTTCGCGGTGGTCTCGTGTCCGGCGATCAGCAGGAGCAGGGCCATCTCCGTGGCCTGCTGGTGGTCGAGTTCGCCCGTGGTGATCCGCCCGGCGATGCTCGACAGCAGGTCGTCCTCGGGTACGGCGAGCCGCTTGCCGATCATCGTGGCGAGGTAACCGGCGATCTCCCGGGTGGCCGCGTTGCGCTCCTCGGCCGTCGAGGCGCTGCTGACCATCGTCTTGGTGTTCTCCTGGAACAGGGCGTGGTCGTCGTAGGGCACGCCGAGCAGTTCGCAGATCACCAGTGAGGGGACTGGCAGGGCGAACGCCTCGACGAGGTCGACCGGTTGCGGCCCGGCCAGCAGGTCGTCGATGAGGCCGTCCACGATCCGCTGCACCGCGGGCCTGAGCGCCTCGACCTTCTTGATGGCGAAGGGCGCCGTCACCAACCGGCGCAGCCGGGCGTGTTCGGGGTCGTCCATCATGATGAAGCTGAGCTTGCCCTCGCCGCCCTCGGAGCTCGCCTTGGACGGGAATCCGGGCCGGTCGATGTCGGAGCTGACCCGGGCGTCCCCCAACAGCGCACGCTGCTCGGCGTACCGGGTCACGAGCCATGGCTCGCTGCCGTCCCACAGGCGCACCTTCGTCAACGGCCCCTGTCCCTGAAGCTCTTTGAGGCCGGGAGGCGGGTCGAAGGGGCAGCGGGCGGCGCGCGGCATGGGGAACTCGGGCACGGCGTCGGGGGCTTCGGGCGGGGACCCGGCCAAGGTGTCGGCCATGGTTCTCCTCGGTGGTGGGGGGCTCCGGACGGGCGTCGGAGCGCCGGGGGGAAGGGGGGCGAGGCCTCGATGAGCACATGCAAACAGAGGGGGCTGACGGGCTCCGGTCAGTTACCTGACAGAAGGCTGACGTGACCCAGCTCACACACTCGGCGTATGGCGGATCGAGGCGGCAACTCTCCTGTTCATCACATGAGTTGAGAGGCGTCTCTCCGGACCGAACCCGACGGATCCGCAGCACCCGACGCCGGGACGCGCGGGCGGTCCGGGCGTTTGCTCAGTCCTGTGACTCGGCCCGTCCCAGCCAGTAGCCGAAGCCCCGTCGGGTGTGGATCAGCGTCGGCGCGTCCTGGTCCACCTTGCGCCGCAGCCGGGACACGAGCTGTTCGACCGCGTTGTCGCCGCGGAGCTCGCCCCAGACGTACCGGCCGATCTGCTCCTTGGTCAGGACTCGTCGGGCGTTGACGAGGAGGTGGCGCAGCAGCCGGTACTCGGCGGGCGTGAGGTCGAAGGTCCGCGTTCCGCGCCGGGCCCGGCAGAGGGTGTCGTCGAGCAGCAGGTCGTCGTGGCGCGGTCCGTCGTGGCGGCGCCTGGGGCCCGCCGCGCGCAGCAACACCTGCACCCTGGCCAGCACTTCGGCGATCCGGAGGGGTTTGGTGACGTAGTCCCTCTCGCCGAGGCCGAGTTCGGGCAGGAGGCTGTCCAGCGTGTCGTAGGCGGTCAGCAGGAGGACCGGCGGGCGGTGGGTGGCGGGCGGCCGGCGCTCCCGGCCGAGGCCGGGTACGTCGGGCAGGGCCGTGTCGAGGACCACGAGGTCGTACCGGTGCTCCGCGGCCCGTGTCAGTGCCTCGGCCCCCGTACCGGCCACGCTGACGCGGTATCCCGCCAACTCCAGTGTGGTCGCCAGCAGTTCGGCCACCTCCGGCCCGCCGACCACCAGCACGTGCTGCCCGGAGCCCCGCGCGAGCGCGGGCCGCTCACCGATCACGTACAGGCTCGGCCCGGCACGGTGTCACCGGTGCCAGCCAGATGCCGAGCACCGCGTCGCCGAGACCGGTCGCGGCGTCGTGCCAACTGGCGCGCGGGGTGGGCCTGTTCTCGGCGAGTGCGCGCTCCCGTTCGGCGGGCATGTGCACCAGCAGATGGCGGGCCATCGCACCGCGTTCGGCACGGACGTCGGCGGGCAGCTCGGGCAGGCACCGGTTGAACCCGTCGACGATCCGTCGCAGGGACGGGGAGGCGAGGGACTCCTCCACCATGATCTGGTGCAGCGCCGGGTCGGTCATCACCTGGGCGCAGAACCGCGCGAACCAGGTGGGGCCCTCCATGGCCCCGAGGTGTTCCAGGACCGGGCGGACCAGACAGTCCACCCAGTCCCGTACGTCCGTGGAGTCGCCGATCCCGGCCAGCAGCCGGGCGCGGATCTCCTCGATCTGTTCGGCGTGCTTGCGGACGATGGCGCGGACCAGGTCGGCCTTGGTGCCGAAGTGGTAGCCGACGGCGGCGTTGTTGCCCTGGCCCGCGGCCTCGCTGACCTGGCGGTTGGAGACCGCGTAGACCCCGCGCTCGGCGAACAGCCGCTCGGCCGCGGTCAGGATCAGCTCCCGGGTCACGCCGACCTGCTCCGCCCGTACCGCCCTGCCTGCCGCCATCATCACCATCGCACCGGGACTTCCCTCAGCCCTCCGACGGCCAGCCCCTCGAGCCGTCGCAGGTCCTCCGCCGCTACGGCGAGTTCCAAGGACGGAAGCCTACGCAACAGCACGTCGAGGACCGTTTGCAGCTCGACACGGGCCAGCGCCTGGCCCAGACAGGCGTGGGGTCCGAAGCCGAAGGCGAGATGCGGGTTGGGCTGCCGGTCGAGCGTCATCTCGTCGGGCGCCCCGAACACGCTCTCGTCGCGGTTGGCCGCCCCCATGCTGCACAGCACGGTCGTGCCGGCCGGCAGCACGGTGTCGCCGACCTCGGTCTCCTCGGTGAGGTAGCGCGGGATGCCGATGCCCGGGTCGGGATCGATCCGGAGTGCCTCCTCGACCGTGGGCCGCACCAGGGCGGGGTCGGCGAGGAGCCGTTCCCAGCGTCGGCGGTCGGCGAGGAGCAGGGCCACCGTCTTGCCGATCATGCCGGCGGTGGTCTCGTGCCCGGCGATCAGCAGGGACTGCCCGGTGTAGACGAGCTCCCGCTCGGACATCCGGTGCCCGTCGGGCTCGACGGCCTCGATGAGCGCGCCCAGCAGGTCGTCGCCCGGCGCCTCCCGTTTGGCGACCACGTGGGCGGCCATGTAGTCGACGTAGTCGTCCTGCGCGGTGTCGACCTCCTCCTGGGTGTACCGGGTGAGGTTGAGCAGGGCGTCGGACCAGCGGGAGAACCGGTCCCGGTCGGCGTCGGGGACGCCCAGCAGATGGCAGATCACCCACACCGGCAGCGGGAAGGCGAGGTGGGCCCCGAGGTCCGCGGGGCGGCCGTGTGCCACCATCTCGTCCACGAGGTGTTCGGCCATCGCCTCGATGCCCGGCCGGAGCGCGGCCATGCGCTGCACGGTGAACCACTGGCCCACCATCCGCCGCCAGCGCAGATGGGGCTCGCCCCGCTGCGGGATGAACCTGGCCATGTCGGTGTTGAAGACGCCGCCCGTCTCGTCGTCGGCGATCCGGGCGGCGTCCGCGGAATCCAGCACGGGGGCGAACCGCGGGTCGGAGAGGATCTGCCGGACGTCGTCGTAGCGGGTCAGCAGGACCGCCTCGTCGCCGCTGGGCAGGCTCACCCGGGCCACCGGGCACTCCTTGCGCAGCAGTTCCCACTCGGCGGGCGGCTCCAGCGCCGTACCGCCGTACATCGGATAGGTCGGCGCCTGCTTCTCGTCACTCCGGGACATGGGCCCTCCTCCGGTACGGCCGCGTCGCCGCAGGGTCAGGCAAACCCGGAGATCGCGCTAAGTCAAGCAGCTGACTTAAGATCGCTGCTTCTTTACGTGCCGCCCTCTCCGCGAGGGCGGCGCCGCCCTCATGCTCCGGGAGGAGGCCCGGCCCGGCACGTACTGCGTCCTCAGTAGCCCTGATTGGCAGCAGCCGCACGACGACCCGACCGCTCCGGCCAGGGATTCTGGAGCGACGGCCACGACCCGAGGGAAAGGAGCCGGCCCACGTCCGACATCCGGCGCGGTCGGCGACCACGTCCTGGCACCGACCGGAGAACCGCGATGAGCATCCCGTGGCAGCGCTACGCGGACGACCACGCCCGCACCGTCGACACCATGACGGCCGCGCTGCTGTTCGCGTGCTTCCTGCTCGGCAGCGAGATCAACTTCCCGAGCGCGTGCCGGCCGGCCCCTCCCGGACCCACCGTCGCCCTCGCCGGCCTCGCCTGCGGCTCCCTGTGCTGGCAGCGCACCCGTCCCCGGACCGTCGTCACGGTGACGACCCTGTGCACGGCCGCGGCCGGGGCTCTGGGCATGCTGCTCACACCGCTCCTGATGGCCCCGCTCATGCTCGCGCTGTACCGACTCGCCCTGCGCACCGACCGGCCGACCACCCGGTGCGCCTTCTTCGCCGCGCTCGCGCTGCTGATCACGACGGCCTACGCCGCCGATCCGGCCGACCACCCCTGGCCCCTGACGACCCTCGGCCCCGCCGCCTGGCTGCTGCTGCCGGTCGCCACCGGCAACGCGGTCCGCTTCCGCGACGCCTGTGTGCAAGCCGTACAGGCCCGCGCCGAGTACGCCGAACGCGGCCGGGAGGACGAGGCGCGGCGCCGGGTCGCCGAGGAGCGGGTGCGCATCGCCCGCGAGCTGCACGACGTCGTCGCCCACCATCTGGCCCTGGCCAACGCCCAGGCGGGCACGGCGGCACACCTGTCACGCACCCACCCCGAGCAGGCGCACCGGATCCTCGGCGATCTCGCGGTCACGACATCGGCGGCGCTGCGCGAGATGAAGGCGACCGTGGGTCTGCTGCGCCAGGCCGACGACCCCGACGCGCCGCTCGCCCCCAGTCCGGGGCTCGGTCGGCTGGGCGAGCTCACCGCCTCGTTCGAGTCGGCCGGCCTCACGGTTCGGGTCGACACCGAGGGCGCGCCCCAGGCCCTGTCGCCGGGCGTCGATCTGACGGCGTACCGCATCGTGCAGGAGGCGCTGACCAACGTCACCCGGCACGCCTCGGTCGCGGCGGCCCGCGTGCGCCTGCGTTACGCCCTGGACCATCTGACGATCACCGTCACCGACGACGGCACCTCGACCGCCACCGCCACGGAAGCCGGGCGTGGCTTCGGCCTGATCGGTATGCGGGAGCGGGCCCGGTCGATGGGCGGCGCGCTCAGGGCCGGGCACCGTGCCGAGGGCGGCTTCGAGGTGTCGACCCGGCTGCCGCTGTACCCCATCGCTCCGGAACCGGAAGAACGGACCCCATGACCATCCGCGTACTGCTCGCCGACGACCAGGCCCTGCTGCGGGCCACCTTCCGGATCCTGATCGACTCCTGCGAGGACATGGAGGTGGTCGCCGAGGCCGCCGACGGCTCCGAGGCCGTCGCCCTCGCCCGCACCCACCGCCCGGACCTCGTCCTCATGGACATCCGGATGCCCGGCACGGACGGTCTGGCCGCCACGTCCGCCATCTGCTCCGACCCGGGGCTGGCCGGCACGCGCGTGCTGATCCTGACCACGTTCGAGATCGACGAGTACGTCGCCCAGGCCCTGCGCGCCGGGGCGAGCGGCTTCCTCGGCAAGGACGTCACCGCGGACGTGCTGCTGGCCGGGGTCCGGACCGTGGCGTCCGGCGAGTCGCTCCTCTCCCCGCTCGCCACCCGCACGCTGATCACGCGCCTTCTCTCCGCGCCCGCCCAGGGCGCCCGGCTGGCGGCAGCGGGCGGCCTCGGCGCGCTGACCGCGCGTGAGCGCGAGGTGATGGCGTGGGTGGCGGAGGGGCATTCCAACGAGGAGATCGCCGAGAAGCTCTTCGTCAGCCCGTTGACGGTACGCACCCATGTGCACCGCGCCATGACGAAGCTGGGCGCCCGCGACCGTGCCCAGCTCGTCGTCATCGCCTACCAGTCGGGGCTCGTGCAGGCCCCGCCGCCCGGGGACCGCTGAGCGCTCAGCCCTCGGCGAGGGTGCCCAGCCACTGGTTCAGCAGGGCCGCCTCGACAGCCGTGAACGACTCGGGCGGCGCGGCGCGCAGCCGGGCGGCGAGCGTGGCGGCCGCGACGGGGACGCCGTCCCCCCGCTCGGGTCCGACCGACCGGGTCAGGGAGTCGATCACCGCGTCCCGCAGCCGGGCCGAGAACCCCGGGTCCGGGTACTGCTCCGGTCTGGTGAGCATCGACAGGGCCGCCCCGACGTTGGCGGACATGATCATCTGCGTGGCGAGGGCGGGCGGGACGGTGAGCCGGCCGGCCGCCGCGCAGCGTTCGAGGATGGCGTGCAGCAGGTCGTGGGCCTCGCGCGCCGCGGCGGGCGGAGCCGTCAGCTCGGGCGAGTACATGAGCCGGTAGTGGTTGGGGTGCTCCAGCGCGAAGCGCGTGTGGTTGTCCCAGCCGGCCTTGAGGTCCGCGACGGGATCCGCGCCGGGCCGGGCCGCCCGCTTGGAGGCGAGGTACTGCTCGAACCCCCGGTCCACCACGGCGGCCAGCAGCCCGGCCTTGTCGCCGAACAGCCGGTAGAGCATCGGCGCGCCCACTCCGGCCGCCTCGCACACGGCCCGGGTGGAGACATCGGCGGCCGGCGCCGCGGCGAGCAGTTCCGCGGCGGCTTCCAGGATCTTTTCCCTCGCGTCCATGCCTGCACGGTACGACATTCGTAACGCCGATACGAGCCGGGGAATACCGACGCTACGGAACTGTGTTATCGTCGTTACGAGCTACACGTAGCGTCGCTAACACGAGGAGCGGACATGACCACACAGCAGCGCGTCGCGATCGTCACCGGAGGATCGCGCGGGATCGGGCGCGAGGTCGCCCGACAGCTGGCCGCCGACGGGTTCGCCGTGCTCGTCGGGTACGCGGGCAACAAGGACGCGGCCGACGAGGTCGTGCGCGGCATCGAGGCCACCGGGGGCTCCGCCGTCGCCGCCCGCGCGGACGTCGGCGACGAGGCCGAGGTAGCCGCCCTGTTCGACCTGGCGGAGACGACGTACGGCGGGGTGGACGCCGTGGTGCACGCGGCGGGGCGGATGCTGCTGGCGCCCGTCGCGGAGCTCGATCTCGACGAGCTCGACGCCCTGTACCGCACCAACATCCGGGGCACGTTCGCCGTCGGGCAGCAGGCCGCACGCCGGCTGCGTCCGGGCGGGGCGCTGGTGAACTTCTCCAGCTCGGTCGTCGGCCTCGCCTTCCCGACCTACGGCGCGTACGCCGCGAGCAAGGGGGCGGTCGAGGCACTGACGCTGGTCCTCGCCCGGGAGCTGCGGGGCCGTGACGTCACCGTCAACGTGGTCGCGCCCGGCCCGACCGCCACCGACCTCTTCCTCGACGGCAAGGACGAGGAGACCGTGGCCCGGCTGGCCGCGCAGCCGCCTCTGGAGCGTCTGGGGACTCCGCAGGACATCGCCTCCGTGGTCGCCTTCCTGGTCGGCCCGGGCGGGCACTGGGTCAACGGACAGGTCCTGCGGGCCAACGGCGGCATCGTCTGACCGGCCGCCACCGCACCACCCGGGGCATTGCCTGACCGGCCGCCACCGCGCCACCCGGGGCAGCGCCGTTCAGGCGAAACCGTCCCCACGCGCGCGTGCCGGATGCGCGGCCCGTCGACAACTGACCCGTGGACCTCCCCCTGATCCCGCCCATGCTCGCCACGTCCGGCACCCTGCCGCCCGCCGCCCAGGACGCGCGGTGGGCCTACGAGACCAAGCAGGACGGGCAGCGCGTCGTGGCCTACCTCGCCGGTGACGGAACCGTGGTGCTCCGCGCCCGCTCGGGGGAGGACATCACCGCCGCCTATCCCGAACTGGGGCCGCTGGGCAGCGCGCTCGGCGCCCTGCCGGCCGTACTGGACGGCGAGGTCCTCGCGCTCGACGCACAGGGGCGTGCCGACTTCCAGTTGCTCCAGTCCCGCATGGGACTCGCCCACTCCCCCGGCAAGGCGGCACGCAAGGCCGCCGAAGTCCCCGCCCATCTGGTGCTGTTCGACGTGCTGCACCTGGCCGGCCGCCCGCTCACCGCGCTCCCCTACGTCCGGCGGCGCGACCGGCTGGAGGGCCTCGCCCTGGACGGCCCCCACTGGTCGACCCCCGGCGCGATCGTCGGCCACGGCCGGCAGGCACTCCAGGCCACTCGTGAGCACGGCCTCGAAGGCCTGGTCTGCAAACGGCTGGACTCGGTGTACGAGCCCGGGGTGCGTTCCCGCGCCTGGATCAAGATCCGGAACATGCAGAGCGAGGACGTCGTCGGCGGCGGCTGGCTGCCCGGCAAGGGGCGGCTCACCGGTCTGCCGGGCGCGGTGCTGGTCGGCCAGCGCACCGCCGGCCGGCTGCGCTACGTCGGCAGCGTGGGCACCGGCTGGAGCGAGGCCGAACGCACCCGGCTCGCCGCGCTGTTGCGGGCCGCCGCCACGGACACATGCCCCTTCGACACCGTGCCGCCGGTCGCGGGCGCGCACTGGGTCCTCCCCCGGCTCGTCGGCGAGGTCCGCTACAGCACCCGGACCCGGGTCGGTCTGCTGCGCCAGCCGTCCTGGCTCCGGCTGCGCCCGGACCTCACGCCGGAGGAGTCGGCGGCCGATCTCCCGGACGACCTCGTCTGACATCCCGAACAAGATCCAGATGTTCGGACGGTTGTTACCAGAGAGTCGCTTACGCCATCTTGGCGCGGACATGAAAAGTCGGGAAGCTGAACCTCCCATTCCCCCACAGCCGTTGGGCTGCGCCCGCACCAGGAGGAGGACGCAGTGTCGTCATCGTCGTTCAAGAAGCACCGCGCGAGATGGTTCACCGGGCTCGCCGGTGCCGCCGCCCTGGTCGTCGCCTTCCCCAGCGCCGCCTTCGCCGCCCCGCCCGCCGCCCTGCCCACCAACGCCGAGTCGGCCGAGTACACCTACCAGCCGGCCTGGGACTACGACACCGACGGCTGCTACCCCACGCCCGCGATCGGCCCCGACGGAACGGTCAACGGCGGTCTGAACCCGACGGGTTCGCTCAGCGGCGAGTGCCACGACCTCTCGGACCTGAACAACACCAACTCGTACTCGCGCTACAAGTGCAACAACGGCTGGTGCGCCTACATGTACGGCCTGTACTTCGAGAAGGACCAGGCCCTGGCGAACAGCAGCATCGGCGGGCACCGGCACGACTGGGAACACGTCGTGATCTGGGTGCAGAACGGCACAATCCAGTACGTGTCGACGTCCGCCCACGGCTCGTACTCGACGACCGCGACCTCCGGCGTCCGCTTCGACGGCACCCACGCGAAGATCGTTTACCACAAGGACGGCATCAGTACGCACGCCTTCCGGCTGGCGAACTCGGGCGACGAGCCGCCGGAGAACGCCAAGGGCACCTGGCAGTACCCGCCGCTGGTCGGCTGGAACGGCTACCCGTCAGGCGTCCGCGACAAGCTGGTCGCCTACAACTTCGGCAGCGCCAACTTCGCCCTGAAGGACGCGAACTTCGCCTCCGACCTGTCGAAGGCCAAGCCGTCGGGGATCTCCTTCGACCCCAACGCCTGATCCGGCGACGGGATCGGGCGCGAGACCTAGGACCCGTGCACCCCGCGGCTTCCGTCCCGCGCCCGATCCCGGCACCCGCGCTCGCGGCATAACGTCCGGCTCATGACCGACAACGACACGAGCGGACGGCTCGAAGAAGCCCTGGAACGCCTGCACGCCTCCGGCCCGGAACGCGACGGCTGGCTGACCAACCACGCCCCCATGGTCGTCGAGTCGCTCGCCGCCCACGGACAGGCGGGGGCCGTCCACCGCTGGGTCGACCTCTACACGGACAAGCTGGAGGACTTCCCCGACCGCGTGGCCCCCGTCACGGACGACAACTGGCGCGAGGCCCTGGGGGATCCACGCCGTATCGCGGACTGGACCGACCACTACTCACGCGCCCTCGCCGAGCAGCCTTGGCGAACGGTCCTCGCCACATGGTGGCCGCGCCTGCTGCCCGGCCTGTACGGCGGCGCCACCCACACCGTCATCCGGGTCGGCCACGCCGTACGCGCCCTGGAAGCCGACGAGAACGCGCCCCGGGTCACCGAACTCGCCCACGCGCTCGGCTACTGGGCGGCCCGGCACCAGCCGGTGACCGGCGTCGCCGCGCTGCCGGGCGCGCCGACCGCCCTGACGTCCCTGGACGCGGTGCCCGCTATAGAACCGGGCCACATGGGCTTCAGGGACCGTCTCGCCGCCGTCCACCGACTGCCCACCTGGGCCGGCGACGTGACGGACCCCGACACGGCCCGCGCCCGGCTCACCGAGCTCGTCCGGGCCGCCACCCACCGCTACGCCACCCACGGTCACGGCGAGCCGACCATGCTCGTCCACGCGGCCACCGCGCCCAACGCCGTACTGCGCACCCTGGACGCGCTGCCCAGGGACCAGTGGGCGCCGAGCCTGCACGCGGCATGGAACGCGTCCGCGGCGGTCACCGCGATGTACGGCCCCGAGGAGGCGGTCGCCTATGCCCCGCCCGCCCGTCTCACCCCGGAGGAAGTCCTGGAGCGCGCTCTGGCCCACGGCGACGAGCACGTCATCAAACTCACCGACACCGCCCTCGACTTCGGCGACGACCTGGCACTGGCGGCGGCACTGCGCTCGGTCGAGATGAGTGTCCCGCTCGCCGGATAAACGCGTGGATCACCGCGCCCGGCCCTGACTAGGGTGCGCGCATGGACGAGGAGAAGGCCTGGGTCGACGCGCGCACGCTGTTCCAGGCGCTGCGCGACCACGAGGGTGCGGACGCGTACGCCGGCGTGGTGGAACCCTGGCTCGCCCGGGCGCGGCTCGCCTACCGCGAGGCGCTCACGAGCGGTGTGGATCTGCTGGTCGCGACGGCGGTCGACGGGCCGGACGAGCGGTGCGGGGACCTGCTCTGGGAGCTGTACGCGCTGAGCCGGGTCAGCGACGTGCTGTTGACCGGCTTCCAGCCCCCCGGGGACCACGCCGGTGTCTGGCCCGCCGTCTCGCGCGCCGAGTACCTGCGCCTCTTCACCGGCCTGGGCCTGACGCCGTTCGAGGACACCGGGACCTTCGACCCGTTCCTGTACGAGATCGTGGAGGTCGAACAGGCCGAGGACCCGGACGAGCCCGTCCGGATCACCGAGGTCGTCTGGCCCGGAATGTGGGTCGGGTCCCTGCTGTTCGGCCGGGCCGGGGTACGGGTCCGCGCGGGCGCCCGGCACGCCGAACGTGGCGTGGCCGACCGTTCGCCGCTGTACTGGACCTATCTGCGCCGGTACCGGCCCACGGTGGACCTGTCGCAGGGCTGGGGGCACAACTCGCAGTGGCGCACGGACTTCCGGGTCGACCTGCGGACCGCCGCCGGTGACGAGGTCAACGCCTGCGGGCGCGAAGGCGTCGACGCGCTCGACTGGACCGCTCCCCGGCTCACCCCGGACGAACGGCGCGAACTCCTGCGCCACCGCTGCCTGGTGCGCACGCCGACCGACGCCGCCGCGCTCGCGGAGAGCGGGGACTTCTTCCCCTTCGACTGGCGCATGTGAAGCGCGGTACGGCACGGGCGCGGGGCCGTGAGGGTCTATCGTGTCCCGCATGTCCGTGCCCGAACTGATCCGTATCGTCTCCCGCGACTCGCCCATGGCGCTCGCCCAAGTGGAGCGTGTCCGCGCCGAGTTGGCCGTACTGCATCCCGGTGTGCGCACCGAGGTCGTGCCGGTGAAGACGACCGGCGACAAGTGGATGGGCGACCTGTCGCAGGTCGAGGGGAAGGGCGCGTTCACCAAGGAGGTCGACGCCGCGCTGCTGGCCGGGGAGGCCGACCTCGCGGTGCACTGCGTGAAGGACGTGCCCGCCGACCGGCCGCTTCCGGCGGGGACCACGTTCGCCGCGTTCCTGAAGCGGGACGACATCCGCGACGCCCTGATCCATCCGGGCGGGCTCACCCTGGACGAGCTCCCGGCCGGTGCCCGCATCGGCACCTCCTCGGTGCGCCGGGTCGCGCAACTGGCCGCCACGCACCCGGAGCTGGAGTGTGTGCCGTTCCGCGGCAACGCCAACCGGCGCCTCGCGAAACTGGCGGCCGGTGAGGCGGACGCGCTGCTGCTCGCGGTGTCCGGCCTGGAACGCATCGGGCGCGAGGACGTGATCAGCGAGATCCTCTCCCCCGAGACGATGATGCCGCCGATCGGCGCGGGCATCCTGGCCCTGCAGTGCCGCGAGGGCGACACCGAGCTCATCGACGCGGTCAGCGGGCTCGGCGATCCGGACAC
The DNA here is from genome assembly GCF_040446465.1 of Streptomyces sp. RG80. Taxonomy (NCBI): domain Bacteria; kingdom Bacillati; phylum Actinomycetota; class Actinomycetes; order Kitasatosporales; family Streptomycetaceae; genus Streptomyces; species Streptomyces sp. RG80. The sequence continues at coordinate 297,002 of NZ_JBEAAJ010000005.1, forward strand.
GCACCGGGAGGCCACGGCGGAGCGGATGTTCCTGCATGTGCTCCAGGGACACTGCAACAGCCCGATCGCCGGGTACGCGCGCGTGGACCACGGGGGCGAACTCTCCCTGCGGGCCTGCGTGTTCACCCCGGACGGCAAGACCCGGCTGAACGCCCACGAGTGGGCGGGCCGGCTCGACCCGGCCACGCTGGGCACCTCGGTCGCCGTGGCGCTGCTGCGTCAGGGCGCCCGGGAGATCATCGACGGCATCCCGCACTGACCGTCAGGCGGTGCCCTCTTCGGCCTGGTCGCGCAGGAAGTTGCTCACCTGGTGGGCCAGGCCTTCCCGTCCGCAGGCGCTCTGCACGGCGCCCTCCTGGAGGCCGATGCCGCCCGCCCACAGCCTGCGCTCGGCCCACTCCTCGTCGACCCGCAGCTGGATCTGTACGTCGACCAGGCTCAGGGACGCCTCCGGGCCCGCCGCGTACAGCACGGCGGTGGCCCGGCGCAGCGGGTAGACGTCGAAGCCCTCGATGAACTGCGAGTTGCGCCAGTCGATGAACGCGCTCTCGCCGTCGGTGCCGACCCGGACGTCGATCTGGCCGTCCTCCAGGTGGATGGTGGAGTGCCGGCCGCCGCGGTTCTCGACGGTCACACGGACGCTGAAGTAGGTGAGACCCTCGGCGGCGTCGTCCCGGCCGCGTGGTGGCTCGGAGGCTTCCAGCCGGTGGACGCGGACACGCAGGCCGGGATGCTCGTCGTACTCCTGCCAGTCCCCGACCACGTTCGGCTCGTACACAATCCACCTCTTGTCCCTCAGAGAGCTGCTTCCTATCTGTGTGCTCAGTGCACTGTCAAATGAGCAGAATGCGCTGTGGCCAGCGGATTCACCCCCTTTGATCAGTGATCAAGCCGTGCGCAGGAAGAACTCCCCGACGCCGGGGCGCACAGCACCCCGCGGGCGTGCCGCACATCACGTCCCGGCCCATGATCAGCGTGCGAGCCGGCCCAGCAGCGAGGAGGCCGCGGCGATGCCGAGTGCGGCGGCGACGAACAGCACGCCGAAGTCGAGCGCGAGATGGGCGGGTGTGCCGAGGAGGAGGCCGCGCAGGGCGTCCACTTGGTAGCTGAGCGGGTTGACCTTGCTGACCGTCTGGAGCCAGCCGGGCATGACGGCCAGCGGGTAGAGGGCGTTGGAGCCGAAGAACAGCGGCATGGTGATGGCCTGTCCGATGCCCATCAGCCGGTCGCGGCTGAGGACGATGCCGGCGATGGTCATCGACAGACACGAGAAGAACGCGGAGCCGAGGACGACGATCGCCGCGACACCGAGCAGCTTCAGCGGATTCCAGGTCAGGGCGACACCGAGCACGGCGGCGATGAGGATCACGACGACCGCCTGCACCAGGGACTTCACACCGGCCGCGAAGGCCTTCCCGGTGATCAGCGCCGAGCGCGGGGTCGGGGTGACGAGGAGCTTGTTGAGGATGCCGGCGTCCCGCTCCCAGATGATCTGGATGCCGTAGAAGATGGCGATGAACATCGCGGACTGGGCGATGATGCCCGGCGCCAGGTAGTCGATGTAGGGGATGCCGTCGGTGGGGATCGCCTTGATCCGGGTGAAGGTCTGGCCGAAGATCAGCAGCCACAGGGCCGGTTGGACGGCCCGGGTGTAGAGCTCGGTGCGGTCGTGGCGCAGTTTCTGCAGTTCGACGGCGCACATCGCGCCGACCCGGGCGGGCAGCAGCCGCCAGCCCGCGCGGGGGCGGGGCGGCTTCAGCAGCAGGCTGATCCCCTCAGCCGACACGGCCTGCGGTGCGGCGGGTGCTTCGGACATCGCGGAAGTCTCCTGACTGGTCGTCGAGTCCACTGCCGGCGATGTCCCGGAAGACGTCCTCCAGCGTGGGCAGCGGGTCGGTGGCCCGGGCGCCGCGACGCTCCCCGAGTCCGCGCCGCAGCTCCTCCGAGGTGCCGAGGGCGCGGATGCGGCCGCGGTGCATGAGACCGACCCGGTCGCAGTACTGGTCGGCCTCGTCCATGTAGTGGGTGGTGACCAGCACCGTCATGCCGGTGGCCGCGCGGACGGCGTTGATGTGCTCCCACACCCCCGTACGGGCGATCGGGTCGAGGCCGATGGTCGGTTCGTCGAGGATCAGCAGCCGCGGCGCGCTGACCAGGGCCTGGGCTAGTTCGAGGCGGCGGACCATGCCGCCGGAGTAGGTCTTGGCGAGCCGGTCGGCGGCGTCGGTGAGGTCGACGGCGGCGAGGGCCTGGGCGACCCGGGCGGCGCGTTCATGGCGGGAGACGTCGAAGACGCGGGCGAACAGGGCGACGTTCTCGCGGCCGGTCAGGCCCTGGTCGGCGGACAGCTGCTGAGGCACGTAGCCGAGCAGACGCCGTACGGCCATCCGGTCCTCGGCGGCGTCGTGCCCGAAGACGCGGACCATGCCCGCGGGGACCGGCAGCAGCGTGGTGATGCACCGGATCGCGGTGGTCTTCCCGGCACCGTTGGGGCCGAGCAGTCCGAAGACCTCTCCCTCGGCCACGGTGAGGTCGAGTCCGTCGACGGCGTTGGTGTCACCGAAGGCGTGGACGAGCCCGGTGCAGGTGACGGCGGACCGGGTCACGGTTCCTCCCCGAGGTTGTCGGCCAGGCGGCGCAGGGCCGGGATCGCGGCCGCCAGGGCTCGCAGGTCGGCCTCGTCGAGCCGGGCCGTCTGTCGTCGTACGAGGTCGGCGCGGCGTCTGCGCCACTCGCCGAGCCGGGCCTCGGCCGCGGGCGTCGGCAGCAGGCGCGCGGCGCGTCGGTCGGCCGGGTCGGTCCCGCGGACCAGATAGCCCTGCCGGGCCAGCTGATTGACGAGGGTCGACACCGAATTGCTCGCCAGGTACAGCTCCTTGGCGGCGTCCGAGATGCCGATGCCGGGCCGGTCCACGACCAGCCGCAGCAGTTCGACCTCGGCGCCGCGCAGCTGCGGTGCGGGCATCTCGCGGCGCAGTCGGCGCCGCACCAGCCGCTGGACGCCGACGAGCGCGTCGGCCAGCTCCTCCGGGAAGGTCTCCTGTTCCACGTCATCAGATTAGCTCTGTAGCAGAGGTAATGACTCTCAAGAAAAAGTCAAGGTCTTTCCGAGTGAAATGTCCTGAATTGTTTGAGTCGCTCCACAGCGGGCATTCGCATGTCAGTGCTTCGGACAGGAGGCACGTCCGTGGGAGTCGTCCCCGGTGTCCTCCGTCAGGTCCGAGCGCGCCTCCCATGTGTCTTTCCCATCCAGCATCTGCTGAGGGAGGTGCGCGCGATGCGCGTCACCACCAGAACGAAGCACCACCCCCACGACGACGCCCCCGACACCGCGGCATCCTTCGAAAGGCTCATCTCCCTGCCCGAGGGCCCGGAACGCAAGGCGTTGCGGGACCAGTTGATCGAGCTCTGGCTGCCGATGGCCGAGCGGATCGCGGTGCGTTTCAAGGGCCGCGGCGAGTCCCTGGAGGATCTCTACCAGGTGGCCGCGCTGGGCCTGGTGAAGTCGGTCGACCACTACGACCCCGCACGCGGCCACGCCTTCGAGGCGTACGCCGTACCGACCATCACCGGCGAGATCAAGCGGCACTTCCGCGACCACATGTGGACCCTGCACGTACCCCGCCGGGTCCAGGACCTGCGCAACCGGGTGCGCGCCGCCCTCAAGGACCTGTCCCAGACCACTCAGGGTCGACCGCCCACCGTGGCCGAGATCGCCGAGCGCGCCCAGCTCAGCGAGGACGAGGTGCGCACCGGCATGGAGGCCCTGGAGTGCTTCTCCGCGCTGTCGCTGGAGGCGGAGATGCCCGGCACCGACGGATACGCCCTGGGCGACGCCCTCGGCGCTCCCGACCCCCGCTACGACACCGTCGTGGACCGCGTCGCCGTGATCCCCTGTCTTCAGGCCCTCCCGGAACGCGAGCGGACCATCCTCTATCTGCGGTTCTTCCAGGGCATGACCCAGAGCCGCATAGCCGAGCAGCTGGGCATCTCGCAGATGCACGTCTCCCGCCTGCTGAGCGGCTGCTTCGCCCAGATCCGCGAGGAACTGCTCACCGAGGCCCGGTGACCCGGGGAGATCACTCCGGCGGTGATCCGGGGATCTGCGTCGGGCCGTGGCGGTCGAGCGCCTCCTCCAGCTCGGCGCGGATCTCCGGCGGCATGTCGCCGTTGCGCCCCCAGATGAGTATCAGATCCGCGACACTGCGCAGCTTGATGTTGGTGTGCTGGGAGACGTCCTTCAGTACGGCCCAGCCCTCGTCCGGAGTCACTCGCCCGAGCGCGACCATCATGCCGATCGCCTGGTCCACGACGGCATGCGCGGAGACGGCCTCCTTCAGCTGCTCCACTTCTTCCTGCAGCTCGAAAATGCGGTCTGTCTCGTCGCCAGGGCCGTCCCGTCCTGTGGTCACCCCACCATCCTCGTCACTCCACCGGTCCAGGGCCACCGGGCACACACCACTCGTTTCGGCCACGTCCGCCGGGTACTCGACAGGCGCCCGGAGCGGTTCCGGTCGGACACTGGTAGGAGACCGGGGGCTGCCGGCCGGCGAGATCAGGACGCGACTGCCATGAACCATGACTTCAGACGACCCGGTGGTACGACGGACGTCGTCTCCACGCACGCCGTGTTCGGCGCACCCTGCTGGGTGAGCCTGACCACCCGGGACCAGGAGGCCGCCGAGGGCTTCTACGCCGCGGTCCTGGGCTGGGAGTGGCGACCGGCCAAGCTCGGCGACCGGTTCCGGGTGGCCGTGGTGGACGACACGCCGGTGGCCGGGATCGCCGCGGTCGCGGCGATGTGGCAGATGGCGGTGGCCTGGACGCCGTACTTCGCCGTGCCCAGCGCGGACGAGGCCGTGGCGCGGGCGCAGGAGCGGGGCGGCACTGCCGCGGTCGGGCCGCTGTCCTTCCCGCCCGGGCGGGCGGCACTGCTGGCCGACCGCGACGGGGCGACCTTCGGGATCTGGGAGGGGGAGCTCGTCGCCAACTGGGGAAGCTGGCGCCGCGCGGCCCCGACCTTCATCCGGCTGCACACCCGCGACGCCTTCGACGCCGCCATCTTCTACGGCGAGATCCTGGACTGGGCCTCGGACCGGCCCGGCTGCTGCGAGGTCCGCTACGAGGGCGGCGAGGTCGTGCTGCGCAGCGAGGGCGACATCGTGGCCCGTATCGAGTCGGGGGCGCTGGGGGCGGCGCCCGATCCCACCATCCGGCCGCACTGGCAGGTGCACTTCGCCGTCGCGGACGTCGGCGCCTGCGCCGAGGCGGCGGAGCGGCACGGCGGAAGTGTTCTGTCCAAGGCCGGTGACGAGGCCGTACTGCGCGACCCCGACGGGGCGCGGTTCACGGTGACGGCACGCCGCGTGCGCTGAGCGGGGAGGTCGCCCCGGAGGGCGGCCGTGACAGCAGGACCAGACTGCGGGGCTCGACCGTCAGGGCCGTCTCCGCCTTGTGTTCCGTCTCGTCGGGGGCGCCCTTGGGCTCGGCGGTGTCGATCAGCGTCGTCCAGCGCTCGCCGTACGCCGGGTCCGGCAGCCGGAAGTCCACCGGCTCCCAGTAGCCGTTGAGCAGCAGCAGGAAGGAGTCGTCCACCACCGGTCGGCCGCACGGGTCCGGTTCGGCGATGGCGTCGCCGTTGAGGAAGACAGCGACGGAGTGCGCGTCGGAGCGCAGCCAGTCCCCGTCGGCCATCTCCCGCGCGTCCGGCGCGAACCACACGAGGTCGGGCAGCGGCTGCCCGGCGTACGTCACGGTCTCCCCGCGGAAGTAGCGCCGCCGGCGCAGTACGGGGTGGGCGGCGCGCAGTGCGACGACGTACCGCGTGAAGTCGGCGAGGTCGCGCTGTTCCTCGGTCAACCGCCAGTCGATCCAGGAGACCTCGTTGTCCTGGCAGTAGGCGTTGTTGTTGCCGCGCTGGGTACGGCCGAGCTCGTCGCCGTGGCAGAGCATCGGGATGCCCTGCGAGAGCAGCAGGGTGGCCAGGAAGTTGCGCTGCTGGCGGGCGCGCAGTTCCAGCACGGCAGCGTCGTCGGTCTCGCCCTCCGCCCCGCAGTTCCAGGACCGGTTGACGCTCTCGCCGTCCCGGTTGCCCTCGCCGTTGGCCTCGTTGTGCTTGTCGTTGTACGAGACGAGGTCGCGCAGGGTGAAACCGTCGTGCGCGGTCACGAAGTTGACGCTGGCGCGCGGCCGTCGCCGGCTGTGCTGGTACAGGTCGGAGGAGCCGGTCAGCCGGGACGCGAAGTCGCCGAGGGTGTGCTCGCCGCCGCGCCAGAAGTCCCGCACGGTGTCCCGGTACTTGCCGTTCCACTCCGACCACAGGGGCGGGAAGTTGCCCACCTGGTAGCCGCCCTCGCCGACGTCCCACGGCTCGGCGATCAGCTTGACCCGGCTGATCACCGGGTCCTGCTGGATCAGGTCGAAGAACGCCGACAGCCGGTCCACCTCGTGGAACTGCCGGGCCAGCGTGGCCGCGAGGTCGAAGCGGAAGCCGTCGACGTGCATCTCGGTGACCCAGTACCGCAGCGAGTCCATGATGAGCTGGAGCACGTACGGGTGCCGCATCAGCAGGCTGTTCCCGGTGCCGGTGGTGTCGTAGTAGTGCCCCCAGTCACCGTCCACCAGCCGGTAGTACGAGGCGTTGTCGATGCCCCGGAAGGAGAGCGTCGGTCCCCTCTCGTTGCCCTCGGCGGTGTGGTTGTAGACCACGTCCAGGATCACCTCGAGGCCGGCCGCGTGCAGCGTCTTGACCATCGACTTGAACTCGGTGACCTGCTGGCCGAGGGTGCCGTGGGCGGCGTAGGCGTTGTGCGGGGCGAAGAAGCCGATCGTGTTGTAGCCCCAGTAGTTGGACAGACCGCGGCCCTGCAACACACCGTCCTGCACGAACTGGTGCACCGGCATCAGCTCGACCGCCGTCACACCGAGGGAGGTCAGATGCTCGACGACCGCGGGGTGGGCCAACCCCGCGTAGGTGCCGCGGAGTTCGGCCGGGACGTCGGGGTGGGTGCGGGTCAGGCCGCGGACGTGGGCCTCGTAGATGACGGTGTCGGCGTAGGGCCGGCGGGGCGGGCGGTCGTCGCCCCAGTCGAAGAACGGGTCGGTGACCACGCCGAGCATGGTGTGTCCCACGCTGTCGGCGTCGGGGTCGTACAGCGCGGGATGGTGGTCCACCTGCCCGTCCACGGCCCTGCTGTACGGGTCGAGCAGCAGCTTCGCGGGGTTGCAGCGGTGGCCGAGCTCCGGTTGCCAGGGCCCGTGCACCCGGTAGCCGTAGCGCTGTCCCGGCCCGATGCCGGGCAGGTAGCAGTGCCATACGAAGCCGTCGACCTCGGCCAGGGGGACGCTGCGGTGGCCGCCGTCGTCGTCGACGAGGACCAGCTCGACGCACTCGGCGACCTCGCTGAACAGCGCGAAGTTGGTGCCCCGGCCGTCGAAGGCGGCACCCAACGGGTAGGGGTGCCCGCTCCAGACGGGCACCCCTTCCTTGCGTCGCGCTGCGGTCACCGGGCGTCCTCCAGGACGCCGCCCACGAGCGGCTCCTCCCGGGGCACCTGAAGCACCTCGCGCACGCTCGGCACGGGCGCCGAGGGCACCAGCGGGACGCGTTCGCCGGCGCGGGCACGCTGGGAGAACCAGATGACCTTGCTGCCGGTGTCCGTGGCGCAGCAGCCCCAGCCGTCGCTCATGGCGGCGATGTGCTCCAGACAGCCGCGCAGCTCCTGGTCCGGGCGCAGATCGCGGTCGTCGCCACCGACGGCCGTGATGAGGTGCTGGCCGTTCCACCACATCTCGATCGAGGTGAACTTGTCGGTCGCGTGCTCGTCGATGGCCTTCAACAGCAGTTCGGCACCGCGGCAGACGGGCTCGACCACGCTGTCGAGATCCCAGTACCGGAGGTGAGCGGCCAGAATGCGGCTGACCTGGCCGACCCGTTCCGGGGTGACGTCCACATCGAGGTGGTAGTAGCGGGGCACTGCGGTGTTCATCGTCGTTGGCTCCTCACCGGCGAGGCTCCCGCCGCTCCCCGTCCCGGTGGGACGGGCCCCGAACGCGCAGCGTGAGCAGTGATCGCTCCTGAGTCACCTCCAGAGTGGGAGTGCTACGCCATTCGTGCAACACGAGCGATCGGCGAGATGGTTGAAGCTCCAACAAGACGCTGCGTCGTCACCCGTGCACCATGAGTGAAACCCTCCATGGAAGGTGAACGGCGCCATGCTGCTACCGGCCAAGGCCGAAGTCGCCCGGCAACTGCGGCGTTACCGGGCCTGGGAACGCAAGATGCTCGCCTCCCCCGCCGACGGCGGAGCGCGGGCCACCTTCGAGGACTCGGGCTACACCCTCTGCGTGCTCATGGGGAAGCGCTGTGCGCGGGAGGCCGCGGACGCCGCCGAACGCTATCTGCGCACGAACCTCGTCACCTACCTCCGCGAGCAGGACGAGCAGGTCTGCTCGACCGCCGCGGTCAGACGAGCTCCGCCGGTGACGCTCGTGCGCACCCCCGCGGGGAGGTAGACCCTTCCGGCGCAGCTTCGATCCCCCGGCCGGGCCACGGGCCCGGCCTCAAGCACGGCGGAGGTGAGATCCATGAGCGCGAGCCACACCATCGGCCGCATCCCGGTACGGGACGTCCGGCCGCTCGTCGACGGCGGCCGGAGCCCGGCCAAGGCGGTCGCGGGGGAAACGTTCCAGGTCACGGCCACGGTGTTCCGCGAGGGCCATGACGCGGTCGCCGCCAACGTCGTGCTGACGGACCCCGAGGGCCGCCCCGGCCCGTGGACCCCGATGCGTGAACTGGCCCCGGGCACGGACCGCTGGGGCGCCGATGTCACCCCCGGCGCCGTGGGCCGCTGGACCTATCACGTGGAGGCCTGGGGCGACCCGATCGCCACCTGGCGCCGCCACGCCGGCATCAAGATCCCGGCGGGCATCGACGTCGGCCTCGTCCTGGAGGAGGGCGCCGAGCTCTACTTCCATGCGGCGGCCGGGGTTCCGGAGGTCGCGGGACGCGGGCTGGTGCTGGCCGCCGCGGAGGCCCTGCGCGACGACTCGCTGTCGATCTCGGTGCGGTTGGCGGGGGCGTTGACGCCGGAGGTGGACGCGGTGCTGGGCCGGTATCCGCTGCGCGACCCGGTCTCGGTCTCGGAGGCGCTGCCGCTGCTGGTGGAGCGGGAGCGGGCGCTGGTGGGGGCCTGGTACGAGTTCTTCCCCCGTTCGGAGGGCACACCGGAGCGTCCGCACGGCACGTTCCGGACGGCCGCGCGCCGGCTGGAGGCGATCGCGGCGATGGGCTTCGACGTGGTGTATCTGCCGCCGATCCATCCGATCGGGACGACGTTTCGCAAGGGTCCGAACAACACCCTGTCGGCCGGTCCGGACGATCCCGGGGTGCCGTGGGCGATCGGCTCGCCCGAGGGCGGCCATGACGCGGTCCATCCGGATCTGGGGACGATCGAGGACTTCGACCACTTCGTCGCCGAGGCGGCCGGGCTCGGTCTGGAGATCGCGCTGGACTTCGCGTTGCAGTGTTCCCCGGACCACCCCTGGGTGCACAAGCATCCGGAGTGGTTCCATCACCGCCCGGACGGCACCATCGCCTATGCGGAGAATCCGCCGAAGAAGTACCAGGACATCTATCCCATCGCCTTCGACGCCGACCTGGACGGGCTGATCGCCGAGACGGTCCGGGTGCTGCGGTTCTGGATGGGGCACGGGGTGCGGATCTTCCGGGTGGACAACCCGCACACCAAGCCGGTCGTCTTCTGGCAGCGGGTGATCGCCGAGGTGAACGCCACCGACCCCGACGTGATCTTCCTGGCCGAGGCGTTCACCCGGCCGGCCATGATGCACACCCTGGCCCAGATCGGCTTCCAGCAGTCCTACACCTACTTCACCTGGCGCAACACCAAGGAAGAACTCACCGAGTACCTGACCGAGCTGTCGGGTGAGGCAGCCGCCTACATGCGGCCCAACTTCTTCGCCAACACCCCCGACATCCTGCACGCCTACCTCCAGCAAGGGGGCCGTCCCGCCTTCGAGGTCCGCGCGGTCCTGGCCGCCACCCTCTCCCCCACCTGGGGCATCTACAGCGGCTACGAGCTCTGCGAGAACACCCCCCTCAGGGACGGCAGCGAGGAATACCTGAACTCGGAGAAGTACCAACTCCGCCCACGGGACTGGGAAACCGCCGACAGCATCACCCCGCTCATCACCCGGCTGAACACGACCCGTCGGAGCCACCCCGCTCTGCGCCGGCTCAGGAACATCCACTTCCACCACACCGACAACGACTCCGTGATCGCGTACAGCAAGCGCGCCGGTCAGGACACGGTTCTGGTGGTCGCCAACCTCGACCCCCATCACACCCAGGAGGCCACGGTCTCGTTGGACATGCCGCAACTCGGCCTGGACGGGAACCCATCCCTGTCCGTGCACGACGAACTGACCGGTGAGACCTATCACTGGGGCCGGACCAACTATGTCCGCCTCGAACCCGGTCGGACGCCCGCGCACGTGCTCCACGTCCAGCCATCGGCATCCGACACCGGAGGGTCAACAGCTTCATGACCGTCAACGAGCCCGTCCAGGACACCTTCGAGGACACCCCCGCCAAGGACCGGGATCCCGACTGGTTCAAGCGTGCCGTCTTCTACGAGGTACTCGTCCGCTCCTTCCAGGACAGCAACGGCGACGGTGTCGGCGACCTCAAGGGCCTCACCGCCAAGCTCGACTACCTGCAATGGCTGGGCGTCGACTGCCTGTGGCTGCCGCCGTTCTTCAAGTCGCCCCTGCGTGACGGCGGTTACGACGTCTCCGACTACACCGCCGTCCTGCCCGAGTTCGGCGACCTCGCCGACTTCGTGGAGTTCGTCGACGCCGCCCACCAGCGCGGCATGCGCGTCATCATCGACTTCGTCATGAACCACACCAGCGACCAGCACCCGTGGTTCCAGGAGTCGAGAAGGGACCCCGAGGGGCCCTACGGCGACTACTACATGTGGGCCGACGACGACAAGCAGTACGCCGACGCCCGGATCATCTTCGTCGACACGGAATCCTCCAACTGGACGTACGACCCGGTGCGCAAGCAGTACTTCTTCCACCGCTTCTTCTCCCATCAGCCGGACCTCAACTACGAGAACCCGGCGGTCCAGGAGGAGATCCTGGCCGCTCTTCGCTTCTGGCTGGATCTGGGAATCGACGGCTTCCGGCTCGACGCGGTCCCCTATCTGTACGCGGCCGAGGGCACCAACTGCGAGAACCTGCCCGCCAGCCACGACTTCCTGAAGCGTGTGCGCCGCGAGATCGACCTGATGTACCCGGACACGGTGCTGCTGGCGGAGGCGAACCAGTGGCCCGAGGACGTCGTCGACTACTTCGGCGACTACCAGTCCGGCGGGGACGAATGCCACATGGCGTTTCACTTCCCGGTCATGCCCCGCATCTTCATGGCCGTACGCCGGGAGTCCCGCTACCCGGTCTCGGAAATCCTCGCCAAGACCCCGGCCATCCCCTCGAACTGCCAGTGGGGCATCTTCCTGCGCAACCACGACGAGCTGACCCTGGAGATGGTCACCGACGAAGAGCGCGACTACATGTGGGCCGAATACGCCAAAGACCCCCGCATGCGCGCCAACATCGGCATCCGCCGCCGCCTGGCCACCCTCCTCGACAACGACCGCAACCAGATCGAACTCTTCACCGCCCTGCTGCTCTCCCTGCCCGGCTCGCCGATCCTCTACTACGGCGACGAGATCGGCATGGGCGACAACATCTGGCTCGGCGACCGCGACGCCGTCCGCACCCCCATGCAGTGGACCCCGGACAGGAACGCCGGCTTCTCCTCCTGCGACCCCGGCCGCCTCTACCTGCCCACGATCATGGACCCGGTCTACGGCTACCAGGTCACCAACGTCGAGGCGTCGATGTCGTCGCCCTCCTCGCTGCTGCACTGGACCCGCCGCATGATCGAGATCCGCAAACAGAACCCCGCCTTCGGCCTCGGCTCCTACACCGAGCTCCAGTCCTCCAACCCCGCCGTCATCGCGTTCCTGCGCGAGTACGAGGACGACCTCGTCCTGTGCGTGCACAACTTCTCCCGCTTCGCACAGCCCACCGAACTCGATCTCCGGGCCTTCGACGGACGCCACCCCGTGGAACTCATCGGCGGTGTCCGCTTCCCGGCCATCGGTGAACTGCCGTACTTGCTGACGCTGGCAGGGCACGGTTTCTACTGGTTCCGGCTCTCCCGAGTCGCATCCCGCATCGGCCGCCGACCATGAGCGTGCTCCGGCGAAAGGAGGCGTCACCATGCCGAAGACCGCAATCCTCCACCAGGGCCGTACGACCGTCCCCGGACCCATGGCCTCGCTCGCCGGGCTGCTGCGCGAGTGGCTGCCACGGCAGCGCTGGTTCGCGGGCAAGGACCGGCCCGTAACGGACCTCACGCTGCTGTCCATGACGGAGCTGTTCCCGGGCTGTCTGCATCTGCTGGTGCACGCCGGACACACGGCCGTCCCCGCCCCCGGCGGGGACCTCACCACGGCCGGCGACTGCTATCAGTTGCTGCTCGGCGTACGCAAGCACCTGTCGCCGCGCCTCGGCCGGGCCCTCATCGGGCGGGCGGAGGAGGGGCCGTTGGCCGGTCTGGTGGTCTACGACGCCCTCCAGGACCCCCGGGCGGCGCAGCTGCTGCTGGAGCGGTTGCGGCACCCGGGCTCGGCGGGCCCGCTGCGTTTCGAGGCGGACCCGTCGGTGCCGGTGCCCTCGGGGCTCGTGCCCCGGACGCTGGAGGCCGAGCAGTCCAACTCGTCGCTGGTGTACGGAGACTCCTTCATCCTCAAGGTCTTCCGGCGCGTCCAGCCCGGCGTCAACCCCGACCTGGAGGTGCCGGGTGCGCTGGCCGGGCAGGGGTGCCGTCGGGTGCCCGCACCGGTCGCCTGGTTCCGGACGACGCATCCGCAGGAGGCGACGCTCGGGGTGCTCCAGCCCTTCCTGCGCGACGCCTCCGACGGCTGGACGCTGGCCCTCCAGGCCCTGGCCTCCGGTGACGACTTCACGGCCCAGGCCCATGAGCTGGGGCGGGCCACGGCGGAGGTCCATCTCGCCCTGGCCGCCTCCTTCCCGGCCGGGGCCGCCGCGGAGAACGGCCGGACGGCGGCCGCGATGACCGAGCGGCTGACCGCCGCCGCGCAGTGTGTACCGGCCCTCCAGCCGTTCGTGCCCGGGCTGCGGACCGCCTTCGCCGCGCTCACCACCTGTGACTCCGGCCCACCCGCCCAGCGCATCCACGGCGATCTGCACCTCGGGCAGGTGCTGCGGGCCGGTCGCGACTGGTTCGTCATCGACTTCGAGGGCGAACCCTCCCGTCCGCTCGCCGAACGGCGCAGCGCCCACTCCCCGGTGCGGGACATCGCCGGCATGCTGCGGTCCTTCGACTACGCCGCCCGGCAGCGCCGCCCATGGCGTCCGGAGTGGGCGCGCCGCTGCCGTGAGGCCTACTGCGCGGGGTACGCCTCGCTCGCCGGGTGGGACCCGCGCAAGAAGCACGGACTGCTGCGTGCCTATGAGACCGACCGAGCCGTGTACGAGGTCCTGTACGAGGCCCGGCACCGCCCCGACTGGATGCCCGTACCGATGGCGGCGATCGAACGCCTCGCCGTGAGAGGAGCCTGAAGCCGTGGCCCTGCGCGACACCACGCCCCCCGAGGCGGGCGGCCCGGCCCCCTGCCGCGCCGCCCCTCCCCTGGACCCCGTCGACCGCGACCGGCTCCTGTCGGGTGCCCATCACGACCCGCACGCCCTCCTCGGCGCCCACCCGGTGCCGGACGGCATCGCCTTCCGCGCGCTGCGGCCCTTCGCGCGTGCCGTGAGCGTGGTCGTCGACGGTCAGCCGCACCGGCTCGTCTCGGAGGGCGACGGACTCTTCGCCGGGGTCCTTCCCCTCACCGCGCTCCCCTCGTACACCCTGCTGGTGTCCTACGGGGACGACGAGCGCGAGGTGCACGATCCTTACCGCTTCCTGCCCGCCCTCGGCGACGCCGACCTGCACCTCATCCGCGAGGGGCGGCACGAGGAGCTGTGGAAGGCCCTCGGCGCCGAACCGATGACCCACCAGGGCGTGACCGGCACCCGCTTCACGGTGTGGGCGCCCAACGCGCGCGGGGTCCGGGTCACCGGGGACTTCACGTGCTGGGACGGCACAGCGTTCCCGATGCGGTCGCTGGGCGCGTCCGGGGTGTGGGAGCTGTTCCTGCCGGACATCGGCGAGGGCGCCCGGTACAAGTTCGAGATCACCTCCCGGGCCGGGGACCGCTTCCTGAAGGCGGACCCGATGGCCCGTCGTGCCGAGGTTCCGCCGGACACCGCGTCGATCGTGACCGTGTCCCACTACGAGTGGAGCGACGCCGAGTGGATGGCGCACCGGGGGGATGTTCCGGTGCACGAGGCGCCGTTCTCCGTGTACGAGGTGCATCTGCCGTCCTGGCGACCGGGTCTGACGTACCGTCAACTCGCCCAGGAGCTACCGGCGTACGTCAAGGATCTCGGCTTCACCCACGTCGAGTTGATGCCGGTGGCGCAGCACCCGTTCAGTGGCTCCTGGGGTTACCAGGTCACCGGCTTCTACGCGCCGACGGCCCGGCTGGGCACCCCGGACGACTTCAAGTTCCTGGTCGACGCCCTGCACCGGGCCGGACTCGGCGTGATCATGGACTGGGTACCCGCCCATTTCCCCAAGGACGACTGGGCGTTGGGGCGGTTCGACGGCGAGCCGCTGTACGAGCCGGGTGACTGGCGGCGGGCCGAGCATCCGGACTGGGGGACGTACGAGTTCGACTTCGGACGCGTCGAGGTGCGCAACTTCCTCGTCGCCAACGCCGTGTACTGGTGCGAGGAGTTCCACATCGACGGGCTGCGGGTGGACGCGGTCGCCTCGATGCTCTACCTCGACTACTCCCGTGACTCCGGTCGGTGGACGCCCAATGTGTTCGGCGGCCGCGAGGACCTGGACGCGATGGCGTTCCTCCAGGAGATGAACGCCACCGTGTACCGGCGGGTGCCGGGGGTCATGACGATCGCCGAGGAGTCCACCGCGTGGGGCGGGGTGACGCGGCCCACCGAGAGCGGCGGTCTGGGGTTCGGGCTGAAGTGGAACATGGGCTGGATGCACGACTCGCTCGGCTACATCCAGCACGAGCCGGTGCATCGCAAGTACCACCACCACGAGATGACCTTCTCGATGGTGTACGCGTACAGCGAGAACTACGTGCTGCCCATCTCCCACGACGAAGTCGTGCACGGCAAGCGGTCGTTGGTCTCGAAGATGCCCGGCGACTGGTGGCAGCAGCGCGCCACCCACCGCGCCTACCTGGGCTTCATGTGGGCCCACCCCGGCAAGCAACTCCTCTTCATGGGGCAGGAGTTCGCCCAGGGAGCGGAGTGGTCGGAGCCCGATGGTCCCGACTGGTGGCTGCTCGACCCCGGCTACGGTGCCGAGGCCGATCACCGCGGGGTGCGGGACCTGGTCCGCGATCTCAACACCGTCTACCGGGCGACCCCCGCCCTGTGGCAGCGGGACACCACCCCGGACGGCTTCCGGTGGGTGGTCGGGGACGCGGCGGACGACAACGTCTTCGCGTTCCTGCGCCTCGACGCCGAGGGAGTCCCCCTCCTCGCCGTCTCCAACTTCTCCCCTGTCGTCCGCGAGGACTACCGCCTCGGCGTCCCCGACGACGTCCCCGCGTGGCGAGAGGTCCTCAACACCGACGCTGAGCGCTACGGCGGCGGCGACGTCACCCTCAGCGAACCGGTGAAACCGGAGGACGGTGTCGTAAGACTCACCCTGCCGCCGCTCGCGACCGTATGGCTCAGTCCTGTGTGATCAGCCGTCCGCTGGGCAGTCGGGGCGTACTACCTCGTCGTCGTCGCGGCAGAAGGGCGGCATCACGTGCGCACCGTAGGAGTGGAGGAGGAACTCCTCCTGGTCGCCCCGGAGACCGGCGAACCGCGGGCCCTGTCGGCCGCGGTGCTCGCCCGCGCCGCGCACGACGGCGCGGACGGCGAGGTCTTCGAGAAGGAGCTCCACAACCAGATGCTCGAGTTCGCCACCCATCCCCAGTCGGAGATGGCGGAACTCGCCGCGGAGATCGTCCGCTGCCGCAAGGAGGCGGCCCGGCACGCGGGGGAGATCGGCTGCGCCGTCACCGCGCTGGCGACCTCTCCGCTGCCGGTCAGCCCCACGGTGAACGTGGGACGCCGCTATCAGTGGATGGCGGAGCAGTACGGCGCCACGAGCAAGGACCTCGTGCTGGGGTGCCATGTCCATGTGTCCGTCGAGTCCGACGACGAGGGCGTCGCGGTGATCGACCGGATGCAGCCCTGGCTGTCGGTGCTGGCGGCACTGAGTGCCAACTCCCCGTTCTGGCAGGGCCGGGACACGCGGTACAGCAGTTATCGCAGCCGGGTGTGGCAGCGGTGGCCGTCGGCCGGTCCGACGGAGGTGTTCGGCTCGGCCGAGTGCTATCACCGGCGGGTCGCGGACATGGTCGCGACCGGGGTGATCCTCGACGAGGCGATGGTCTACTTCGACGCACGGCTGTCCCAGCGGTACCCGACGGTGGAGCTCCGGGTCGCCGACGTGTGTCTGCACGCCTCCACCGCCGCGCTCATCGCCACTCTCGCCCGTGGGCTCGTGGAGACCTCGGCGCGGGACTGGCGGGCGGGCCGCGAGCCGTGGGGACACAGTGTGAGCCTGCTGCGGCTGGCCGCCTGGCAGGCCGCCCGGTCGGGGCTGACCGGGGAACTGCTGCACCCGGCGACCATGCGCCGGCTGCCCGCGGAGACGGTCGTACGAGCGCTCCTCGAGCACGTCGGGGAGGCGCTGGCCGAAAGCGGTGATCTCGAGCGGGCGCGGGAGGGCTGTGCCGCGCTGCTGCGGCACGGCAACGGCGCGCGCGTCCAGCGGGAGCTGCTGGCGCGGACCGGAAGCCTGCGCGAGGTGGTCACCGAATGCGTGCGCCACACCCAGGGGGAGAACGGTCCGCTCCCACCGCACCTGTAGCAGCGCATACCTCCAGGAACACCGCCACGCACAGCACCCACGGTCACAGCTAGATCATCAAGTACGGCCTAGTTGTCGAATCCCTGCATCGAACGCGCCGACCTCGGCTAGATTCGGGCACCGCCGATAACCGTGCTCGTCGGTGGAGTCACACCCCGTACACACCAGGAGCAGCGCATGCGCGACGTCGCCCTCGCTCCCCCGTCCGTCTCACCGCTGACCGGCGGGCTCGCCGACAGCGTCTTCGAGACGGCGGCCCGCAACCCGACCCTGCCGATGCTCGCGCGCCGCCCCTCCCCCGCCGGCCCGTGGGAGGAGGTGACGGCCGTGGAGGTGCGGGACGAAGTCGTCGACCTCGCCAAGGGCCTGGTCGCCTCCGGGATCGCGCCCGGCAACCGCGTGGCGATCATGGCGCGCACCCGGTACGAATGGACGGTTCTCAGCCATGCGCTGTGGGCCGTCGGCGCCGAGGTCGTGCCCATCTACCCGACGTCGTCCCGGGATCAGGTCGCCTGGATCCTGCGGGACTCCGACTGTGTCGGCGTGGTCGTCGAGGACGAACAGAGCGTGATGACGGTCGGCTCGGTGTGCGCGTCGCTGCCGCTGCTGCGCCATGTCTGGCAGTTGGACGCCGGCGCGCTGGAACAGCTGGCGGAGCGGGGTGAGTTCATCCCGCTCACCACGGTCGAGTCGCTGCGCCGCATCGTGATGCCGGACTCCACCGCGGCCGTCGTCTACACCTCCGGCACCACGGGCCGCCCCATGGGCTGCGCCCTGAGTCACCGCGGTCTGGCGAGCGCCTGCGACACCCTCCTGGAGGGCTGGGGCCACACGGTGGTACCGCCCGGCGGACAGGGCAGCGTCCTCGCCTTCCTGCCGTTCTCCCATGTGTACGGCCTGCTCGTGCAGAGTCTGTGCATCCGCGGCGGTCTGCTGATGGGCCATGAACCGGAGCTGACCGAGGCGGCGCTCTCGGCGGCGCTGCGCTCGTTCCGGCCGACGTACTTCTGTGGCGTGCCGTCGCTCTTCGAGCGGATCTACAAGACTTTCCTGCGGACGGCCCAGCAGACGGGCCGCGGCACCCTGTTCGAGCGGTCCGCGGAGACGGCCCGGGACTTCGCGGCGGCCGTCGAGCGCCACCGCCTCGGCCAGGGCCCGGGACCCGGCCTGGACCTGAGGCTGCAACACGCGCTGTACGAACGAACGGTGTACCGCAGACTGCGCTCCGCGTTGGGCGGCCGGGTCCTGCGGGCGACCTCGGGCGGCTCGCCGCTGAGCCGTGAACTGTCCCTGTTCTACGAGGGCATCGGCATGTACGTGAACGACGGCTACGGCCTGACGGAGACCAGCGGCGGGGTCACCGCGCAGCCGCTGGGCCGGGAGAAGTCGGGAACCGTCGGCCAGGCCCTGCCGGGCACCGTGATCATGGTGGCCGAGGACGGGGAGATCCTGGTCAGCGGGCCCTCGGTGTTCCAGGGGTACGTCAACGACGAGCCCGCGACCCAGGCCGCGCTGGGCGGCGGATGGCTGGCCACCGGGGACCTCGGACAGCTGGACTCCGAGGGCTATCTGTCGATCACCGGCCGCAAGAAGGACGTCATCATCACCGGCGGCGGCAAGAGCGTGGCGCCGGCCTTCCTGGAGCAGCGGCTGCGGATGCATCCGCTCATCCACCAGGCGGTCCTGGTGGGCGACGACCGGCCCTGTGTGGGCGCCCTGATCACTCTCGACCCGGACTTCCTGGCCCACTGGCGCGGCGGGCTCTCGCTGCCGGGGGACGGGCCGGGACGTCAGGCGCGGGAGGAGAACGCGCTGCGGGAGGAGATCGGACGGGCCGTGGCCGCCGCCAACAGCGCCGTGTCCCGGGCGGAGTCGGTCCGGGTCTTCCGGGTGCTGCCGGAGCCGTTCGACCTGGCCAGCGGGCTGCTCACGCCCTCGATGAAGCTGCGGCGGGACGAGATCGTGCGGCACTACGCGTTCGAGATCGACGCGATGTACCAGGCACGCTCCCGCACCCCGCGACACCAGGCGACCGACGAGGTCGCGGGCTGGGACGACGTGGACAACGTGTTCCGATGACCGGGTCAGGTCCCCGTGGCCCGATTGACCTCAGCGCCCCCGGGAACTCGCAGAAGTGGCGCCGCCGAGGAGCGCCGGACACAGGACTGGGCACGCGAGCACCGTAGGAACGACCATTGGCTTCTGTGGAGATCCCCAGCCGCACCACCAGCTTCGCGGGCGAGCCGCAGAGCGTCACCGGCGCGCGGATCGCCGCGGACGAGTACCTGTACGCGCTCGCGCACGCCGTGCCGCCCGCGACGCCCGAGCACTGGGACGACATCCTGCTCGTCGTCACGGAGCTGGCCGCGAACGCCGTCCAGTACGCCCCGGGCCCCTTCGAGCTGTCCCTGCGGCGCACCTTCGACGGCGTCCACGTGACCCTGCACGACACCAATCCCACCCCTCCGTCGCCGCGTTCCTTCCATCCGAACAAGGGGGGTGGCGGCGTCGGCTGGCATCTGATCCACGCCCTGTGTGATCAGGTGAGTGTGGTGACGGAGGACAACGGCAAGGACGTGCATGTGTTCCTGCCCTGGTGAAACGCCCGGCTCGCTCTCGTGAAACACACGACTTTCACACCCACCCGGTGCGCGGGCGCACCGGGGCGGGCAGGGTGGTGCACAACGCGTTCGTCTGCCTGCCGCGCCCGGCTGGCGGAACGACCGAAGGCACGATGGGATCGATGTTGCACGACAGCGATCCAGGGGCAGGCGTACGGCGTCCGTATCGGACCGCCGGAGCCGCAGAAGGGAAGAACGACCGTGACACGACCCAGGATCCTGGTGGTCGGCGCAGGTTTCGCCGGCGTGGAGTGCGTGCGCCGACTGGAACGCAAACTCGCGCCCGACGAGGCGGACGTCACGCTGGTGACGCCATTCGCCTATCAGCTCTACCTCCCGCTGCTGCCCCAGGTCGCCTCCGGCGTGCTGACGCCCCAGTCGATCGCCGTCTCGCTTCGGCGCAGCAAGAAGTACCGCACGCGGATCGTGCCGGGCGGCGCCATCGGTGTGGACCTGAAGTCCAAGGTCTGCGTGGTGCGGACCATCACCGACCAGATCGTCGACGTGCCCTACGACTACATCGTGCTGGCGCCCGGCAGTGTGACCCGCACCTTCGACATCCCGGGCCTCACGGACCACGCGTTCGGCATGAAGACGCTCGCCGAGGCCGCCTACGTCCGGGACCACGTCATCTCGCAGCTCGACCTCGCCGACGCCAGCGAGGACGAGGCCGAACGGGCCTCGCGGTTGCAGTTCGTGGTGGTCGGCGGCGGCTACGCGGGCACCGAGACCGCGGCGTGTCTGCAAAAACTCACGCACGCCGCAGTGAAGCGCTACCCGCGCATCGACCCGGGGCTCATCAAGTGGCACCTGATCGACATCGCGCCGAAGCTGATGCCGGAACTCGGCGACAAGCTGGGCAGCAGCGCGCAGCAGATCCTGACCCGACGCGGCATCGACATCTCGCTCGGCACCTCCATCGCGAAGGCCGGACCCGAGGAGGTCACCTTCACCGACGGCCGGGTGATCCCCACCCGCACCCTGATCTGGACCGCCGGCGTGGTCGCCAGCCCGCTGATCGCGACGCTGGGCGCGGAGACGGTCCGGGGGCGGCTCGTGGTCACCTCCGACATGAAACTGCCGAGCCACGACGGCGTGTTCGCGCTCGGCGACGCCGCCGCGGTCCCCGACGAGGCCAAGGACGAGGACGGCGCGGTCTGCCCGCCCACCGCGCAGCACGCGATGCGGCAGGGCAAGCACGTCGCCGACAACGTCATCGCGACCCTGCGCGGGCAGTCGACGTCTCCGTACGTCCACAAGGACCTCGGTCTGGTGGTGGACCTCGGCGGCAAGGACGCCGTGTCCAAGCCGCTCGGCATCGAACTGCGCGGTCTGCCCGCCCAGGTCGCGGCCCGCGGCTACCACTGGGGGGCGCTGCGCACCAACGTCGCCAAGGTGCGCGTCGCGACCAACTGGACGCTCAACGCGCTCGCCGGTGACGATTTCGTGCGCACCGGCTTCCAGGCCCGCAAGGCCGCCAAGCTGCACGACTTCGAGTACACCAACGCGTATCTGACGCCGGAGCAGGTCCGGGCGCACGTGGAGGGGACGGACCGTCAGGAGTAGTTCACCCCGGTTGCGGGAGACGGGTCGTCCGGGGCGGGCGCGGCTGCGGGATCTGGTGGCCGCGTCCGACCCCGGACTGCTGCGGCTGGCGGCCGGGCTGCGGACGGTGGGCGCCATCGCGCTCACGCTGGCCGTGCTGGGCCTGTTCGGGGCCGGGGTGCCGCATCTGGTGGCGGGGGCGATCGCGGCGATGGTCGCCACCTTCGCCATCCGGGAGAAGGAGCGCGCCGCGCAGGCCGGCACGCTCGCGCTGGGCCTGCCGGTGGCGCTGGCCGCCGTCAGCCTCGGGGCACTGCTGCGCTCCCATGTGGTCGCCGGTGACCTGTTCTTCGTCGCGCTGATCTTCTGTGCCGTCTACGGGCGGCGGTACGGCGACCGGGGCACCGCGCTGGGGCTGATCGGATTCCAGGTCTACTTCGTCTCCCTGTTCGTCGGCGCCACGGTCGACGCGCTGCCCCGGCTGTACGGCGCTCTCGTCGTCGCCTTCCTGGCCAGTGCCGTCGCGCGCTTCGCGCTCGTGCCCGAGACGCCGACCGGCACGCTGGAGCGGCTGCGGGCGGCCTTCCGCGCCCGGCTGGCCCAGCTGGTGGCATCGCAGCTTCACCTGCTCGACGCGAGCGGGCCGGAGGAGCTGGAGAAGGCGCTGGAACAGGTGCGCGAGGGCACGGCCCGGCTGCACGAGACGGCGCTGATGATCCAGGGCCGGCTGGAGGCCGGCACGGACGACGAGGGCACGGCACGTCTCGTGCAGCGGCGCGTCGCGGACGCGGAGGTCGCCGCCGAGCGGCTGGGGCTGTCGCTGCTGACCGCGCGCAGCGCCGAGCGGGCGGACACGCTCACCCTGCATCTGCCGGGTGCGCCCGTGCCGCCGGGCGGGCCGTCGGCCGGACGGGACCGGGTGACGGACACCCTGCGGCGCGATCTGGAGGCGCTGCGGCTCCTCGTCCTGCGGCCCGTCGACGTACAGCCTGGTACGGCGCTCTCGCATGTGCGCAACCGGCTGCTGGGCTACCGGGACGAGGAGAACCTGCCGCCCGCGCCGGCGGCCGTCCAGGACGTGTTCCGGGGCATCGGTGAGGCGGCCCGCGCGGTGCTCGGGCTGCGGGTCGCGCTCGACGGGCCGCAGGACGAGTCGGACGACAGCCCCGCCACGACGCGTTCGCGCGAGGAGCTGGACGCCGAGGACGCGGCGATCGACGCCGCGGAGGAGCCCGCTCAGGAGGAGCCGACGGGACTGCGGCGGCCCACGACGCGGGCAGCGGTGCAGGTCGCGGTGGGGTCGTCGCTGGCCATCCTGGGCGGTGAGCTGCTGTCCAGCCACCGCTGGTACTGGGCGGTGCTGACCTGCTGGATCGTGTTCGTCAACACCGCGTCCACGGGCGAGATCCTGGTCAAGGGCTACCGGCGGCTGCTGGGCACCCTGCTCGGGGTGGTGGCCGGCATCGGACTGGCGGGTCTGGTGGGCCACCACACGTGGACGGCGTTCGCGGTGGTGCTGGTCTGCGTGTTCCTGATGTTCTACACGGCGCCGCTGTCGTACACACTGATGTCCTTCTTCGTCACCGCCGCGCTCGGGGTGCTCTACACCCTGATGCACACCTACAGCCTGTCGGTGCTGGTGCTGCGGGTGGAGGAGACGGCGCTCGGCGCGGCCTGCGGGGTCCTCGCGGCGGCGCTGGTACTACCGGTGCGCACGGACCGCCGTACGAACGATCTCCTCGTGGCGGTGCTGGACCGGTTGGCGGACGTCACCGAGACGGCCGTGGACCAGCTCAGCGGCGGGCCACCGGCCGAACTGCTCGACCTGGCCCGCGATCTGGACCAGGCGCTGGCCGACCTGCGGGCGGCCACCCAGCCGCTCACCCACCCGGTCACACCGCTGCGGGCCCGGCGGGACACCGCGCGGTACGTCGTCGCGCTGCTGGAGACCTGCGCGTACCACGCCCGTTCGCTGGCGGCGACGGCCGAGCTACTGCCCACGCACCCGTCGATCGCGGCGGATCCCCGGCTGCGCCGGGCCGGGCGGCGCATTCTGCACAACATCCGGGCCCTCGCCGCGCATGTCGCCGACGACCGCTCCGCGGATCCGGTCGAGACCGGCCCGAGCATCGCCTCACTCCTGGAGCCCGGCGCCCCGGGCGCACCGCGCTACGGCCGGGTCACCGACCGGGTGCTGCGGCATCTGCAACGGCTGGACGAGGGGGTGGTGGGGCTGGCCCGGCCACTGGAGGTGCCGGTGACCGGGCCGAAGGGCTGACCCGGCCGCCGCCGTGCCCCTCACACCATGGCCCTCACACCCGGCGCCAGCGCGCCATCGCGAAGGAGAACAGGCCGAACAGCACCAGGCCGGCCGCCACCAGAACCAGCAGCCACGGTCCGAGCGGGGTGTCGGCGAAGGAGCGCAGCGTGTCGTCCAGGCCCTTGGCCTTGTCGGGTTCGTAGTCGACCGCGGCCCGTACCGCGAAGGCCCCGGCCGCGGCGAAGACCAGCCCGCGGGCCGCCCCGCCGCCCACTCCGGTCACGTCCACCAGCCGCCGGACCCTCGGCGACATCTCGCCCAGCTTGAACTTGTCGTGGTAGGCCCGCATGACGGCCCGCGCGCCGATCCACACGCCCGCGACGACGATCCCCGCCCCGGCGAGGCCGACGATCCACTGTCCGCCGGGCATGTCCAGCACCTTGGACGTGACGTCCCGGGACTGCTTGTCGCTCGACCCGCCGCCCCCGCTGCTGGAGCCCGAGCCCGCCGCGAACGACAGCACGGAGTAGGCGACGAACGCGTAGAACACGAACCGGGCCGCCGCCAGCAGGCGTTTCTTCGCCGACCGGCCCTCGGGGCCGACCGAGCCGAACACGACCTCCGACAGCCGCCACAGGGCCATGCAGACCAGCCCGATGCCCAGCGCCCACAGCATGGCTTTGCCGAACGGCTTCTCCGACAGTTCGGCGAGGGCGCCGCCGCGGTCCGCCTGGCGTTCGCCGTCGCCGAAGGCGATCTGGAGCGCCAGCACACCGACCATCAGGTAGATGACGCCTCGCGCGGTGAGTCCCGCGCGGGCGGCGCCTTCCGTGGCGGAGCCCCGTGCCGACCTGCTGATCACCGGCCGACCGGTCCCCGCCGTCGCACTCCCGTTCATCTCTCGACCTCCCGCACTCCGAATGCCCCGGTCAGGGCAAGGCACACACTCCGCACGGGCTACGGCCGCGCCTTCCCGCCGCCCAGGGCGTGCAGGTACTCCAGGGCGTCCAGGACGACCGTGCGCTCGTGCCAGGCGAGCCATCGGCCGGCCTGTGCGCCGACCACCTCCAGCACCTTGAGCTGTGCCTCCGTCAGTGCGTCGACGGTGTGGTCGAGATGGGCCGAGACCATGCCCACGCACAGGCCGGCAGAGGTGGTCAGCGGCACGCTGTGACAGGCCAGGCTGCCCGCGGCGAGGATCGCCTCACGGGCCGGCGCGTCGAAGACCGGATCCGTCTCCACATTGCGCACGGTGACCTGGGCGACCTCGCGCGCGGCTCGTGCACACGACGTGCCGTCGTCGCCGACGTGTCCGAAGAAGTCGACGAAGTCCTCCGTGAGCCCGGTGTGCGCCTCGATGCGCAGGCCGCCCCTGACCCGGTCGACGAGCTGGACGTTGCCCATGTCCGTGCCGACGACGGCCAGCGTCTGGCTCAGCACGGCCTTCAGGACGCCGCCGCGGTTGCCGGGCCCGATCTGCCGTGCCGCCGGGAAGCTGAGGGCGGGTTCCGCCAGTCGGGCCCGTCCCGGGAACCACGGTCGGTCCCGGGCGTCCGGACGCGGGGCGGAGAGCAGGGTCTCCGCCAGGGTGCGCATCTTGACGTTGTACCGCTGGGACGCCAGCCGCATGAGCGTGAACGCGCTGTCCGGTCCGGGCAGGGCGTACCGCTCGCGCAGCAAGCCCTGGGCCTCGGCGATCAGGGAGTGGGCCCGGGCCCGGGCGCGCAGATCGCGCACCTCGGCCCGCAGCCGTCGGACCTCGTCGTGGTCCGCTCCGTCGTCCACCCCGGTCCGTCTGGGCTCTGTCATGCAACTCCTTGGTTCGGTTCGCCGGAGCAGTGGTCTGCCCGGCCTGGGATCGTGCGGTCAGACGCTCGCGCGCTCGCCCAGCACCTCGGCGCGTACCCGGGCGCAGCTGCGGCTGATGAGCCGGGAGACGTGCATCTGGGAGATGCCGAGCTGGTCGGCGATGCGGCTCTGGGTCATGTCCTCGAAGAACCGCATGTAGAGGATGGCGCGCTCGCGTTCGGGCAGCCGGCTCAGCCCCGCCTTGGCGGACTCCCGGTCGACCACGGTGTCGTAGGAGGAGTCGGCGGTGCCCAGGGTGTCGGCGAGGCTGTAGCCGTCGTCGTCGGAGGAGAGTTCGGCGTCCAGGGACAGCGCGCTGAAGCTCTCCAGCGCCTCCAGTCCGGCGGCCACCTCCTCCTCGGTGAGCCCGGTGTGGGCGGCGAGGTCCGCGGCGGTGGGTTCGGGGGTGCCCGGGGTCTGGGTGAGCTCCCGGCGGGCCACCCGTACCTTGTTGCGGAGTTCCTGCACCCGGCGGGGCACCCGCAGGGCCCACATACGGTCGCGGAAGTGCCGCTTGACCTCGCCGGTGATGGTGGGCACGGCGTAGCTCTCGAAGGCGCCGCGCTCCGGGTCGAAGCGGTCGACGGCCTTCACCAGGCCCAGGGCCGCCACCTGGCGCAGGTCCTCCAGCGACTCGCCGCGCTCGCGGAAGCGGCCGGCGATGCGGTGGGCCATGGGCAGCCAGGCGGTGACCAGTTCGTCTCGTACGGCATCCCGCTCGGGACCGTCCTCGAGAACGGCCAGCCGGGCGAACAGAGCCGCGGTGTCGGGAGCGTCGTCGTGGCGCCGCCTGACGGCCGGGGTGGTCGTGGCGGGCGTGCCGGTACGGCTTGTCGACATGTCGATGCGCATGCGGAATCGCTCCTGAACGGTGGTTTCAGGGGGTATTGCCGCGGGAGCAGGGTGTCGGCCGAACACCCGAAGGGGGACCCAGGGGCGGCCATACCGCTCCCGTCGGCGCGCCTCCGGTCCGAAGCACGAAACTGCGTCTGCCCTCACCCCGGGGGCCCAAACTCCGCTTCTCCGGGAAAGAGCAACCGACCGTCAGGACAGGGGTACGACCGCCGTGATGCACTTGCCTCCGCAGGGCAGG
This sequence comes from Streptomyces sp. RG80, assembly GCF_040446465.1. NCBI lineage: Bacteria > Bacillati > Actinomycetota > Actinomycetes > Kitasatosporales > Streptomycetaceae > Streptomyces > Streptomyces sp. RG80. Next base: position 323,428 of record NZ_JBEAAJ010000005.1, read on the forward strand.
TCGGTGACCCGCACATCGCGTGCCAGCCGGCAGACGATGGGCCAGCCGAGCCCGCCGACGCGTCGCCGCCCACGCGCGTCGAGGGGTTCCTTGGCCTCGGGGAACGCGTCGCTGCGGTCGCTGACCGAGACCCGTACACCGGGCTCGACGACATCGACACGGAAGTCGGTGACTCCGCCGCCGTGCAGGATCGCGTTGGTGGTGAGCTCCGAGGCGACGAGCAGGGCGTCGGCCAGGGCTTCACGGTCACAGGTCGTGCGGGTGGCGCGGCAGCGTTCGGCCACGGCACGCTCGACGGCTCGGCGCGCGTCGGCCGGCCGGCTCGGTCGCCGGTACCGTTCGGTGGATTCGGTCCTGTGCTTCTCGCACATCCCAGAGCTCCCTGATGAGTGGGGGGCAAGCCGGGGCGCTCGCGTACAGCACGGCATTCCCGCCCGGCGGCAGCGGTTTCCCTCACGCTGCGCGAGCGCCGAAAAAGGTCTCTTCTTTCGGCTGACCTCCACAGGGCCTGTCAAACCTCGAGAGCGGGAGTCGTCCGAAGTCGGTTGCGGGGTACCCGGTCGCCATGTCGGATGTCGTGGACTCAGACGAACTGTTGCGTCGCATCCAGCGGGCCCGGGCCTGTGCCCTGGAGGAAGAGGGCGCCTGGCGGACCCGGCGCGACGCCCTGCGGCCGAACGACCCGGAGGGTGCGCGGGAAGCGGCCGTGCGGACGCTGGCCTACGGGGCGGTGCTCAGGGTGCTGGACGAGATCCTGACGCCAGGCAGGAGGCCTGGGAGGTCCGAGCGCTCTGATTGACTCCCGGGCTCCCGGGAACCCGGGTCGCCATGACTCTTGATCACACGAGGGCACCGGTACTCGAAGCGCTCGACGACTACCACCGCAAGGAGCGGCTGTCGTTCACCCCACCCGGGCACAAACAGGCCCGGGGTGCCGATCCCGCGGTGCGGGAGGTGCTGGGCGACGCGGTGTTCCTCGGTGACGTCCTGGCGTCGGGCGGTCTCGACGACCGGCTGACCCGGGGCCGGGTGCTGGAGCGCGCCGAGCAGCTGATGGCCGACGCCGTGCACGCGGAGCACACCTTCTTCACCACGTGCGGCAGTTCCCTGTCGGTCAAGGCGGCGATGCTCGCCGTGGCGGGACCGCACGAGAAGCTGCTGATCGGGCGGGACGCCCACAAGTCGGTGGTCTCGGGCCTGATCCTGTCCGGCATCGAGCCGGTGTGGGTCGAGCCCCGCTGGGACGCGGAGCGGCATCTGGCGCATCCGCCGTCCGCCGCGGAGTTCGACCAGGCGTTCACCGACCAGCCCGACGCCAAGGGCGCCCTGATCACCAGCCCCACCCCGTACGGCAGTTGCGCCGATCTGGCGGCCGTCGCCGAGGTGTGTCACCGGGACGGGCGGCCGCTGATCGTGGACGAGGCGTGGGGCGCGCATCTGCCGTTCCATCCCGATCTGCCGTCGTGGGCGATGGACGCGGGCGCCGACATCTGTGTGACGAGCATCCACAAGATGGGCAGCGGTCTCGAACAGGGGTCGGTCTTCCATCTTCAGGGCGAGCACGTGCCGCCCGAGGTGCTGAAGCTGCGGGCGGATCTGCTGGGCACCACCAGCCCGTCGGTGCTGCTCTACGCCGGACTGGACGGCTGGCGGCGGCAGATGGCCCTGCGCGGCAAGGAACTCATGGGCGCCGCGCTGGATCTCGCCGCCGAGGTCCGGACCGCGGTGGAGGAGATCGACGGTCTGCACGTCGAGGGCCGGGACGACTTCTGCGGTCCGGGTCGCGCGGACGACTTCGACCCGCTGCCCGTCGTCATCGACCTCGGCGGGCTCGGCATCACGGGATTCCAGGCGGCGGACTGGCTGCGTACGCAGCGGCGGATCGACGCCCATCTCACCGACCACCGCCGGATCGGCGCCCAGATCACCCATGGCGACGACAACGGGACGGTCACCGAACTGCTGGACGCGCTACGGGCGTTGGCGCGGGCCGCGCCCGGACTGCGACCGGCTCCGCGGGTGGACGTGCCACCGCCGTCCGAGCTACGGCTCGCGCAGGCCTGCCTGCCCCGCGACGCGTTCTTCGGGCCCACCGAGGACGTGCCGGTACGGGAGGCCGCCGGTCGGGTCGCGGCCGAGATGATCACGCCGTACCCGCCCGGGATCCCCGCCGCCCTCCCCGGTGAGCGGCTGACCGAACCCGTGCTGCGCTATCTGTCGACGGGGCATGCGGCGGGGATGAACCTGCCCGATCCGAGCGACCCCGAGCTGAAGACGATCCGCGTGCTGAAGGACGAGTCGAAGTGAAACGGGTCACTTGACCGGCTTTCGTATACGCAAAATCCGGCTAGATGATTTACGGTTCATCCATACGTGGTCATGGGGTCGACCGTATCCGTCCTCCATGCATCACCTCTGTACTGCCCTGGCTGGCCTCCCCCGTCCAGCCAGGGCTTTTTCATGCCCGCGCGCCGGCGGCACCGGAAGTACCGTCCGCCGAGGTGCCCCGGCCGCCCGCAGCGGCTGAAATGGGCGTAGGGAAAGCACCGGAACCGAATCGCCGGCGAGGAGCCCCGCGTCATGACCAAAGCGACGAGACTGCTGACCGCCCTGCCCCCGCCCCAACGACAGCGCCTGATGGCCCTGGCCCGGGAGGTCTCCTTTTCCGAGGACGCCCGGATCTTCGAGGCGGGGGGTACGGCCGACCGCTTCTGGGTCATCCGCTCGGGCGCGGTCTCCCTCGACCAGCAGGTGACGTCCCAGCAACGGGTGACCGTGGCCGGCCTCGGCGCGGGCGATCTGCTCGGCTGGTCATGGCTGTTCCCGCCGCACCGGTGGGACTTCGGCGCGGTGGCCTTCAGCCCGGTCCGGGCCTACGAGTTCGACGCGGCGGAGGTGCTCGGGCTGTGCGAGGAGGACCCCCAGCTCGGCCTGATCCTGGTGCGCAGCGTCGCCGAGATCCTGGCGTACCGACTGGAGACGACCCGGGGCAAGCTGATGGAGCAGTACTCGATGCATCGGCGCGCACTCTGAGCGGCCGGGTGAGGTCCACTGCGGCTCGGCAGCCTCCCTGAGGGGCTCGGGGCTGTGTCGATGTGCGGCAGCCGCCGCGCGGGCGCGACCAGCCACGGCGGCGCCGCAGCCGAACGACGACCCGTCCGGCCACCGCACGCCGGGCGGAGCGCTCGGCGGGTCAGATCCGGTAGCGGCGCAGCGCGGGCACGGTGGCGGCCAGGCCCAGCATGACGATGACGACGAGGAGGCCGCCGCCCGCGACGGCCGTACGCGGGCCGAAGGCCGAGCCGGCGGTGCCGTGCAGGACGTCGGCCAGGCGCGGGCCGCCGGCGACGACCACCGTGAAGACGCCCTGCATACGGCCGCGCATCTCGTCGGTGGCCGCGGACAGCAGGATCGCCCCGCGGAAGACCATGGAGACCATGTCGGCCACCCCCGCCAGGGCGAGGAAGGCCACCGCGAGCCAGAGGCTGTCGCTCAGCCCGAAGCCGGTGATGGCGACGCCCCAGACGACGACCGCGCCGATGACCATCCAGCCGTGCCGGCGGGCCCGGGAGAACGTGCCGGAGAACAGCCCGCCGAGCACCGCGCCGATCGGGATCGCCGCGAACAGCAGCCCGAGGGCCAGGCCTTCGCCGTACGGCGCGTAGGTCTGGGAGGCCAGCTGCGGGAACAGGGCGCGGGGCATGCCGAGGACCATGGCGACGATGTCGGCGAGCATCGACAGCAGCAGCACCTTGTGCAGGGCGATGTAACGGAACCCGGCTGCGATCTCACGCACCCCGGCGCGACGCTTGGCCTGGGTCGCGAGCGGGGGCAGGGCGGGCAGCCGGTAGACCGCCCACACCGTGACGCACAGCGCCAGGGCGTCGATGAGGTACAGCTCCGGCAGGCCGATGACGGGGATCAGGGCGCCGGCCAGGAGCGGGCCGACCACCTGGCCGGTCTGCATGACGGTCGAGCCGAGGGCGTTGGCCGCGGTCAGCTCCTCCGCGGGCACCAGCCGGGCGATGGAGGCGTTGCGGGCCGGGGCGTTCAGGCCCCAGAACGCCTGCTGCACGGCGAGCAGGACCATCAGCACGGCCACGGACTCGAGGCCCGTCGCGGCCTGTATCCAGAACAGCAGCGAGGTGACGGCGATGCCGGTGTTGGTGATGAACAGCAGCTTGCGGCGGTCCATGGTGTCGGCGATGGCGCCGCCCCACAGCGCGAACACCATGAGCGGCAGCAGCCCGGCGAGGCTCGCGTAGCCGACCCAGGCCGAGGAGCCGGTGATGTCGTAGATCTGCTTGGGCACTGCGACCGCGGTGAGCTGGCTGCCGACGGCCGTGACGATGGTCGAGCTCCACAGCCGCCGGTAGGCGGGCCGGCGCAGCGGGCGGGTGTCCATGGCGAACCGGCGCCAGCCGCGCCGGGCCGGTTGCCCCGGGTCCGGGTCCGGAGTGTGCTGTTCGGTGCTGCTCTCGCTCGTGCCCACGGCCGTCCTGGTTGGTCGCTACATCTTTCGGAACCGGGGCTCACTATGGCAGTTCCGTCCGAGCATGCGGGACCCGCGATCTCAGCTTGCGGACAGGGCGAGGCTCAGGCGCCGGCGATGAGCATGCCGCCCATGGCGATCATCGTCGCCGCGACCAGTGCGTCCAGGACCCGCCAGGCCGTGGGCCGGGCCAGGAAGCGACCGAGCAGCCGGGCGCCGAAACCCAGGGCCGCGAACCAGCACAGGCTGGCGAGGACCGCGCCCAGCCCGAAGGTCCAGCGCAGCTCACCGCGGTCGGAGGCGACCGAGCCGAGCAGGAACACCGTGTCGAGGTAGACGTGCGGGTTGAGCCAGGTCAGCGCCAGACAGGTCAGCACGGCCCGCTTGCGGGACCCCGCCGCCTCGCCCTCCGTGAGCAGGGCGCCGGCCGGCCGGAACACCCGGCGGGCGGCGAGGGCGCCGTAGCAGAGCAGGAAGATGCCGCCGATCCAGCCGACCGCGGTCACCGCCTGCGGCCACGCCACCACCAGGGCGCCCAGTCCGCCGACGCCGAGCGCGATGAGGGCCGCGTCCGAGAGGGCGCAGATGCCGACGACGGCGAGGACGGAGTCGCGGCGGATCCCCTGGCGCAGCACGAAGGCGTTCTGGGCGCCGATGGCGACGATGAGCGAGAGGCCGGTGCCGAATCCGGCGGCAGCGGCGGCGAGCGATGCGGTCATGTCGCCGACGCTAGGCGGGTGGCGATCTGGAGTACAGCTAAAGATTCTTACGTATCATTAGCTCTCGTGATGTCAGAGCTTCCCCTCGACCAGGTACGGACCCTGCTGGCCGTGGTCGACGAGGGCACCTTCGACGCGGCCGCCGCCGCCCTGCATCTGACGCCGTCGGCGGTCAGCCAGCGCGTCAAGGCCCTGGAGCAGCGCACCGGCCGGGTCCTGCTGGTGCGCACCAAGCCGGTGCGGCCGACCGAGTCGGGCGAGGTGATCGTGCGGTTCGCCCGGCAGTTGGCGCGGCTGGAGCGGGACGCGCGGGCGGAGCTCGGGATGAGCGCGGCCGGGGAGGCGACGCGGGTGTCGGTCGCGGTCAACGCCGACTCGCTGGCGACCTGGTTCCTCCCGGCGCTCACCCGCGTGCCCGCCGAGGTCCCGCTCACCTTCGAACTGCACCGCGAGGACGAGGAGCACACGGCGACGCTGCTGCGGGAGGGCCTGGTGATGGCGGCCGTGACGTCCTCCCCCGACGCCGTGTCGGGCTGCTCCGTGCGGCTGCTGGGCCGGATGCGGTACTTCGCCGTGGCGAGCCCGGAGTTCGTCGACCGGTACCTGGGAGACGCTCCCCTGCGGGAGGCCCTCGCCGAGGCGCCCACGGTGGCCTTCGACCGGCGCGACTCCTACCAGGACCGCTTCGCCCGGAGCCTGCGCCGCGGCCGGGGCGGCGCGAGCCCGGCCCGCCACTACGTCCCCACCTCGGAGGGCTTCGTGGCCGCTGTCGCCCTGGGCCTGGGCTGGGGCATGGTCCCCGACGTCCAGGCCGGACCCCTGCTGGAGACGGGCCGCCTGGTCCATCTCGCGCCCGACCACCCGATGGACGCCCCCCTGTACTGGCAGCAGTGGAAACTGGACTCGCCCGCGCTGGCGTCCGTGGCCGAGGCGGTGGCCGCCGCGGCGGCGGAGGCACTCGGCGGCTAGCCGTCAACCTCGTACCTCCGAGGTGCCGCGGGGCGCGACACCGGAGCCAGGGTGGTGACCCCAACGGGAGGAGACCACCATGCTCACCAGGACCAAAGCGGGACTCGCCGCGCTCTTGACCGTGCCGGCGCTGATGATCGGCTTCGCCGGGCAGGCGCAGGCGGACGGCTACTGCGGGGCCGGCCGTGTCTGCATGTGGGAGGACGGCAACTTCGAGGGCAGCCGGTATGTGGACGTCGTCGCGGGCGGCCCGTACGACATCGACAGCTGGGACGGCGACAACGAGATCAGCAGCATCGACAACGCCTCCGACGACTACATCGTGATGTACGACAACGACGACCTCACCGGCTTCCTCGGCTGCGTCCAGCCGCACCAGCGGATCGCCGAGCTGTGGCGCAACGACGAGATGGAGAGCTTCATCGCCCGGAGCTTCTGCTGAGCAGGGCGGTCAGCTGGGCCTCGGCGCTGTCCAGCAGCATCTCCAGCGCGGTCGGATAGGCGCTGTCCACCATGCGCGCCGCCAGCAGCGGAGCCGCCTCGGCGATCCGGGGGTGGGTGGCGCGGGGCAGGCGGGCGTACGTCGAACGCCACATGTCCTCGTCGGCGTGGAGCGCGGCGCTCGGCAGCGCCAGGGAGGCGGCGTCGAGGGCGGCGAAGGCCAGGGTCTGGTCGATGAAGGCGTGGTAGACGCGCACCGTGTCCGGCAGCGGGAACCCGGCGGTGCGCAGCACGTCCAGGACCGCCTCGTCGGCGGCGAGTTCGTTGGGCCGCCCGGTGACCCGGTTCGTGGTCAGCAGGGCGGCCTGCGGATGGGCGAGGTACGCGGCGTGGATGCGCAGCCCGACGGCGCGCAGGTCCGCCCGCCACTCCCCCGTCGGCTCCCAGCCCCGCAGCGCCTGCCCGATGAGCGCGTCGCCGATGGCGAGGGTCAGCTCGTCCATGCCGCGGAAGTAGCGGTAGAGCGTGCTCGGGTCGGCGTCCAGGGCGAGGCCGAGGCGACGGGCGGTCAGCCCGGTGCTGCCGTGCTCGCGCAGCATCCGCAGCGCGGTCTCGACGATGAGCGCCTCGGACAGCACGGTGCCGCTCTTGGTGGGCCGGCGCCGGCGCCGCTTCTCCTCGGGTACGACCGCTTTCGGCATACCGCTCCTCCGCCCGCCCGCCTTATGCCAACGCCATTGACCTTAACCGAGCGGGCGGCGTTGTATCTCCGTCAGGGGCCCCACCGATGTCTTGGACCTTCGACCGACGGAGTGCTTGTCATGCGTGTAGTGCTCGTGGGAGCCGGTGGCGTGGGCACCGCCATCACCCGGATCGCGGCCCGGCGGCCGTTCTTCGAGGCGATGGTGGTCGCGGACTACGACCTGACCCGCGCCGAAGCCGCCGTAGCGGCCCTCGGTGCCGAGGAGACCCGCTTCCGGGCCGCGCGTGTCGACGCGAGCGACGAGGCGGCCGTGGCCGCGCTGCTGGAGCGGCACGCGTGCGACGTGCTCCTCAACGCGACCGACCCGCGCTTCGTGATGCCGCTGTTCCGCGCGGCGCGGACCGCCGAGGCCACCTATGTCGACATGGCGATGTCCCTGTCGCGGCCGCACCCCGAGCGCCCCCACGACGAGTGCGGGGTCAAGCTCGGCGACGCCCAGTTCGAGGAGTCCGTCGACTGGGAGAAGGCGGGCAGGCTGGCGCTGGTCGGCATGGGCGTGGAGCCGGGTCTGTCGGACGTCTTCGCCCGGTACGCGGCCGACGAACTCTTCGACGAGATCGAGGAGATCGGCATCCGCGACGGCGCGAACCTCACCGTCGACGGCTACGACTTCGCCCCCTCCTTCAGCATCTGGACCACCATCGAGGAGTGTCTGAACCCGCCGGTGGTCTACGAGGCCGAGCGCGGCTGGTTCACCACCGAGCCGTTCAGCGAGCCCGAGGTGTTCGACTTCCCCGAGGGCATCGGTCCCGTCGAGTGCGTGAACGTCGAGCACGAGGAGGTGCTCCTCGTCCCGCGCTGGATCGACGCGAAGCGCGTCACCTTCAAGTACGGCCTGGGCGACGAGTTCATCCAGACGCTCAAGACACTCAATCTGCTGGGCCTGGACCACACGGAGCCGGTCACCGTGCCGGGCCCCGACGGCCCGGTGCGGGTCTCGCCCCGGGACGTGGTCGCCGCCTGTCTGCCCGACCCGGCCGCCCTCGGCGAGCGGATGCACGGCAAGACCTGCGCGGGCACGTGGGTGAAGGGCGTCAAGGACGGGGCGCCGCGCGAGGTGTACCTGTACCACGTGGTCGACAACCAGTGGTCCATGGCGGAGTACGGCTCCCAGGCCGTGGTGTGGCAGACCGCGATCAACCCGGTCGTCGCCCTCGAACTCCTCGCCTCCGGCGCCTGGTCGGGGTCGGGCGTCCTCGGCCCGGAGGCCTTCCCCGCCGGTCCCTTCCTGGATCTGCTGACCGCGTACGGCTCGCCGTGGGGGCTGCGCGAGCAGTGAAATCGAGTTTTCCGGAACTCCGTTGTTTCACTCGCGCATCGACAGGTGACCCGAAAGCGAGTAAGCCATCCGCGAGGGCACGGACGACTTCGAGCGCAGGTGACATCAATGGACAACTGGCGAACCCATGCCGCATGCCGCCACGAGGACCCCGACCTCTTCTTCCCGATCGGGAACACCGGCCCGGCACTGGGGCAGACGGAGCAGGCCAAGGCGATCTGCCACCGCTGCCCGGTCCGGGAGCGATGCCTGGAGTGGGCCATGGACACCGGGCAGGCGATCGGCGTCTGGGGCGGTACCAGCGAGGCCGAGCGACGTTCACTGCAGCGGCGCCGGGCCCGGGCCGGGCGCAGCTCCGGATAGGCCCGGCACCCGCAGGGTGAAGACACTTCCCACCCCCGCCTCGCTCGCCGCCCGGGCCGTGCCACCGTGCGCGGCGACGAGGTGGCGGACGATCGGCAGACCGAGCCCGCTGCCGCCGGTACGGCGGCTGCGGGACTTCTCGGCCCGCCAGAACCGGTCGAACACATGCGGCAGATCCTCGGCCGCGATCCCGCTGCCGGTGTCGGCGACCTCGAGGACGACCTCGTCGCCGTCGGACCGCGCGGACAGGGTGACCGTGCCGTCGGCGGGCGTGTGCCGCAGCGCGTTGGAGACAAGGTTGCCCAGCGCCTGCCGCATCCGCACCAGGTCGGCGTCCAGCCACGGCTCACCGTCGGTCTCGGTGCGCAGGGCCACGCCCGCCGTGTCGGCCGCCACCCGGTACGCCGCGGCGACCTGACCGATCAGCTCGTCGACGTGGACCGGCTCGCGGTGCACCCGCAGCGTGCCCGCGTCCGCGGCGGCGAGGTCCTGGAGGTCGTCGATGACCCGCTGGAGCACGAGGGCCTCCTCGTGCAGGGAGCCGAGCAGCGCGGGGTCCGCTTCGACGACACCGTCCTTGGTGACCTCCAGCCAGCCTCGGATATTGGTGAGCGGGCTGCGCAGTTCGTGGGCGATGTCGCTGACCATGGCCTTGCGCTGCGCCTCCAGGCGTTCCCGGCGTTCGGTGAGGTCGTTGAAGGCCGCGGCGAGGATCCCGGTCTCGTCCCGCGTCGTCACCGGCACACGCACATGCAGCTCCGGCGGCTGCTGGGCGGCCGCGGTCAGCGCCCGCAGCGGCCGGACCAGCCGGGTGGCGACGACGGCGGTCACGGCGACGGTGACGGCGAGCACGAGCCCGGCGACACCGATGACCTTGGCCTTGTTGGCGGGGGACATGTCGAAGCGCACGGCGGTCTGTTGGTCCCCGCCGCCCAGGAACAGCTCGGCGGTCGGGGCCACGTAGGGGTCGAGCTGGGTGCGGCGGGCGGCGTCGACGCAGGCCTGGGCCTGGCGCGCCCCCTCGGCCTCCGCGTCGCTGCCGAACTTGGCCGTCTTGTACCGGTCGGTGGCGAGGAAGGGCACGTCGTAGTGCAGGTCGTGCCGGGCGAAGCAGCCCCGGGCCAGCTCGACGAGCTCGGCGTGGGCCGACTTCTCGGTCGCGGTCGGGGTGTTGAGCCTGCCGTCCGCGCACGGGTAGGGCGCGTCCTCCTCGCTGAGGACCGGGCGGCCGCTGGGTGTCTCGACGATGTCGGCGTCGACGCCGTTGCGGGCGAAGCAGTTCTGGCGGACGAGCGCCAGCTTGCCCAGCCGGGCGCGTTCCTCGGCCGTCAGCCGGTACGGCCCCACCACCCGCGGGTCCATGCCGCTGCGCTGCGCCCCGCGGTCGGTGTAGGTGTCGGTGCGCAGGGGGTCGACGGCGGCCGCGGCCCGCGGCGGCAGGGAGGTGCCCGCCGGCGCGGAGTCGACGATGGGCACTCGGTCGGTCGTGGTGAGCGCGATCCGCCGGCCGGTCTTCTCGGACAGTTCCCGTACGGTCCCGGCGACGCCCTTCCAGTCGGGGTGCGTCGCGGCGTATCCGCTGAGCCGCGCCAGGACGTCCATGTCCTCGGCGAGCACCTGCCCCTGTTCCTCCCGCAGCGCGCGAGTGGTGGTCTCCACCGCCAGCCAGGCCGTCGCCGCCACCGAGCACACCGCGATCAGCACCGAGGCGATGAGCAGCCGGACCGTCAGCCGCTTGCGCAGGGGTATGCGGCCGCTCATCCGCGGCCGCCGCTCAGCTTGTAGCCGACACCGAACACGGTCAGCAGCCGCACCGGTTTACGCGGGTCGGCCTCGGTCTTGCGCCGCAGGTTCATGATGTGGACGTCGACGGCCCGCTCGGTGGACGCCCGGTCGATGCCGCGGGTGCACTCCAGCAACTGCCGCCGGGTGAACACCCGCTCGGGTTCGGCGGCCATGGCGAGGAGGATCGCGAACTCGGCGGGTGTGCACTCCACTTGCTCACCGTCGCACCGCACCTCGTGCCGTACCGGGTCGACCTGGAGCCCGGCGGCACGCACGACGGCCGCGGTGTGCCCACTGCGGCGCAGGACCGTACGGATGCGGGCCATCAGCTCGCGGGGGCTGTAGGGCTTGGTCATGTAGTCGTCGGCGCCCATGTCCAGACCGAGCAGCACGTCGTCCTCGGTGGAGCGGGCGGTCAGCATGAGCACCGGGGTGTCGCCCGCGCGCCGCAGCGCCCGGCACACGCCCAGCCCGTCGACCACGGGCAGCATCAGGTCCAGCACGACCAGGTCGGGTCTCAGCCGCCGTACCGCGTCGAGGGCGGCGCCGCCGTCGTGGACCACGGTGGCGGTGTGGCCCTCCGCCAGCAGGGAGCGGCGTATGAGTTCGGCCTGCATCTCGTCGTCCTCGGCGACCAGCACATGTGCGCACACCTGGCGGATCCTAAGCCGCTCAGCGGGCCAGCGAGTCGGCGTCGCCCATGACGACGACCGGGCGGCGGGCCGGGTCCAGCGCCCGCAGGAGCTCCTTCATGTGCTCCTCGGCGAGGCTGACACAGCCGTGGGTGGGCCCGCCGTGGTCGACGTGCAGCCATATCCCGCCGCCGCGGCCCGCGCCGAGCGGCCGCGTCCAGTCGAGGGGTGAAGTGCCGGGCCTGCGGTTGTAGTTGATGGCGATGACGTAGTCGAAGGAGCCCGCCAGGGGTTCGCCCTCGAAGCCGGTGCCGGTCGCGGTGAAGCCGCTGCCGTGGTCGTACGGCAGGCGGGTACCGGGGTCGCCGAGCCGTCCGCCGGCGTCGGTGAGGCCGAACACGCCGACGGGTGAGCGCAGATCGCCGGCGTGGTGGTCGCCGGTCCAGCCGCGCAGCGCGTTGTGCGCGGGCCAGGTCTCCCCGGCCTCCCAGCCCGCGTCGGTGCGCTCGTACAGGACGACGCTCGACCGGGAGGAGTCCTTGCCGCGGCCGGTCACCACGACGGCCTGACGGGCGTCGTCCGGCACCTGTGCCCAGGTCTTGGGCCCCAGGCCGGGCAGTTGCTGCGGGGCGAGGTCCAGCGAGACCGTGGGCGCGGGCTGGACCGTCGTGGCGGCCGGCGGGCGCTCGGAGGACGGTGGCCGCTCGGAGACCGCCGCCGCTCCTCCCCCGCACCCGGTGAGTACGAGGGAGGCGGCGAGCAGCGCGCCTTGGGGTCTGCGTGTGATCATGCGTCGACCTTCGCCGACAGTTGTTTGGAACTCGTCAGGTTCTAGGGGGTGGTCGGCTTGCCCTGTCCGTACACCCACTTCTGGAACAGGCCGTCCAGGTCCTTCCCGGACTCCCGCTCCGCGAGCCGCACGAACTGCGCGGTCGTCCCGTGTCCGGCACGGTGCTCGGTGGCCCAGGCCCGCAGGATCCGGAAGAACGTCCGGTCCCCGACGGCCTTGCGCAGCTGGTGCAGGGCCATCGCGCCCCGGGCGTAGACGGGCGTGCCGAAGATGTTCGCGCCGCTGCCCGGATCGCCGGGCGGGAACTCCCACAGGCCGTCGCTCGCGGGGAGGGCGTACAGGTCGTCGAAGGTCTTCTGCGCGCTGTCGCCGCCGTGCTGTTCGGCGTAGAGCCACTCGGTGTAGGTGGCGAAGCCCTCGTTGAGCCAGATGTCCTTCCAGGAGGTCAGGGTGACGGAGTCGCCGAACCACTGGTGGGCGCTCTCGTGGACGAGGGTGCTCAGGTCGGGGGCCGCGTCGTACACCGGTCGGGTCTGTGTCTCCAGGGCATACCCGACGTTCGGGGCCCGGTCGACGATGGAACCGGCGGCGCGGAACGGGTAGGGCCCGAAGAGCTTGCTCTCCCACTCCAGGACCGACGGCAGCTTCTTCAGGACGGGCGCGGCGGCGCCGGCCTCGCGCGGGTCGACGGCGTTGTAGACCTGGATGCCGTCACGGGTGGTGTACCGCTCCACCTTGAACTTCCCGACCGTCGCCGTGGCCAGGTAGGCGGCCATGGGTTCGGACTGGCGCCAGCGGAACGTGGTCTGCCCGTGGTGGGTGCTCTGCCCGCGGAGGACGCCGTTGGCGACCGCGGTGCGTCCCTCAGGCACGGTGATCGTGAAGTCGTAGGACGCCTTGTCCTTGGGGTGGTTGTTCGCCGGGAACCAGGTCATCGCGCCCTGCGGTTCGCCGGCGACGAAGGCGCCGTCGTCGGTGGGGATCCAGCCGTCGAGCGAGCCGTCCGGGTCGGTGACCGGGGCGGGATTCCCGCTGTAGGTGACGGCGACGCGGAACCACTGCCCCTCGTGCAGGGTCGTGCGCGGGGTGACGACGAGTTCCTGTCCGTCGCGGCTGAAGCCGGCCTTCTTCCGGTCGACGGTCAGGCCGGTGACCTTGAGCCCGCTCAGGTCGAGATCGAAGCGGCTGAGCCGTTGGGTGGCGCGGGCGTAGAGGACGGCCTTGCCCTCGAGACGGCGGCTGTCCGGGTCGTAGCGGAGGGTCAGGTCGTAGTGCCCGACGTGGTAGCCGCCGTTCCCGGCGAGCGGGAAGTACGGGTCGCCTGCCCCCGGCGAGCCCGCCGACGGGGGCGCGGCGGCGCCCAGCAGCGCCACGAGGGCGACGGGGACGGTGGCGAGGACGAAGGTGCGTCTGACGGACTGTGACACATGCGCTCCTACGGTGGGGGCCGGAGACGGCTTCACATTAGGGGTGACATCCGCGGAACTCGCCCTCCATCAGGTCAAGAAGCCCCGCGCCGCGCAGTACGCTCCCGGCACCCCGCCCCCACCGGAGAGGAACCACCGTGAGCGTTCGCCTGCGCCGCGTCTACGAGCCGCCCGAGCCGGAGGACGGTGTCCGTGTGCTCGTCGACCGGCTGTGGCCGCGCGGGTTGTCGAGGGAGGCGGCCCGGATCGACGCGTGGCCCAGGGCCCTGACCCCCTCGAACGAGCTGCGCAAGTGGTATCACGCGGGTGAGGGCTCGTACGAGGAGTTCGCGCGCCGTTACGAGGCGGAGCTGGCCGCACCCGAGGCGGCCGAACTCCTCGAGCGTGTCCGGGAGTCGGCCGCCGAGGGCGACGTGACGCTGCTGACGGCCGTGAAGGTTCCCGAGGAGAGCCACGCGGCCGTCCTGGCCCGTCTGCTGACCTAGGGCCTGTCCGGCGGATCATGCCGCGGACGCGGGGCTTGGCACGCACTCCCCCAGAGGGGGCACCCCCAGCCGCGTTGTCGTCGGTTGCCGACTCCCCCACGCTCGGCTTCGCTCGCGCGGGGGGACCCCCATCGCGTCGCCGCCCTCCTCCGCCTTGCAGCTGCACGCACCAAGCCCCGCTCACCGGCGCCGAAGAAGGCGCCGCAGCTACCCCGCAGCCTGATCCGCCGGACAGGCCCTAGATCTGCCGTGCCGCCGCCCGGCCCGCCGCCCGCCCCGAGAACAGGCAGCCGCCGAGGAAGGTACCCTCCAGGGCGTTGTAGCCGTGCACACCGCCGCCGCCGAAGCCGGCGACCTCACCGGCCGCGTACAGGCCGCCGATGGGCTCGCCGTCGGCACCCAGGGCGCGGGAGTCCAGGTCGGTCTGGATGCCGCCGAGGGTCTTGCGGGTCAGGACGTGCAGCTTGACGCCGATCAGCGGTCCGGCCGCCGGGTCGAGGATGGGGTGCGGGGTGGCGACCCGGCCGAGCTTGTCGCCGATGTAGCGGCGGGCGTTGCGGATGCCCTGGATCTGGGCGTCCTTGCTGTAGGGGTTGGCGAGCTGGAGGTCGCGGGCCTCGATCTGGCGGCGTACCTCGGCCGCGTCGAGGAGCGGCTTGTCGGTCAGCGCGTTCATCTTCTCGACGAGTTCCTCAAGGCCCGGCGCGGTCACGAAGTCCGCCCCCTTGTGCAGGAACGCGTCGACCGGGCCCGGGGCGCCCTTGCCGAGTACGCGCGTCTTGAGGAACCCGATGCGGTCCTTGGCGGTGATGTCGGGGTTCTGCTCGGAGCCCGACAGCGCGAACTCCTTCTCGATGATCTTCTGGGTGAGGATGAACCAGGAGTGGTCGTGGCCGGCGATGTCCTCGGTGGTGCGCAGGTGCTTGAGGGTGCCGAGGGTGTCGTAGCCGGGCAGGCACGGGTCGGGCAGCCGGCGGCCCAGGGCGTCGAACCACATGGAGGACGGGCCGGGCAGGATGCGGATGCCGTGGCCGGGCCAGATCGGGTCCCAGTTCCGGATGCCCTCGGTGTAGTGCCACATGCGGTCGCGGTTGACCAGGCGCACGCCCGCCGCCGCGCTGATGTCGAGCATGCGTCCGTCGACGTAGGCGGGGACGCCGGTGACCATCTCGGCCGGCGGGGTGCCGAGGCGTTCGGGCCAGAAGCGGCGGACGATCTCGTGGTTGGCGCCGATGCCGCCGGTGGTGACGACGACGGCCTGGGCGGTCAGTTCGAAGTCGCCGACGCGGTCGCGGTTGGACTTCACGCCCCGGGCCGAGTTGTCCTCGGCGAGGACGGTGCCGCGCACGCCCTTCGCCTGGCCGTCCTCGATGACGAGCTCGTCGACCTGGTGGCGGTAGTAGAAGGTGAGCAGCCCGTCGCGGGCAGCCTGCTTGGCGTAGTTCACGAAGGGCTCGACGACGCCCGTGCCGGTGCCCCAGGAGATGTGGAAGCGGGGCACGGAGTTGCCGTGCCCGTGGGCCCGCAGATCGCCGCGCTCGGCCCAGCCGACGGTGGGCAGGAACTTGATGCCGTGCCCCTCCAGCCAGGACCGCTTCTCCCCCGCCGCGAACTCGACATAGGCGCGCGCCCAGCGCACCGCCCAGGAGTCCTCGTCGTCCTCGCGGTCGAATCCGGCGCTGCCCTGCCAGTCGTTCCAGGCCAGGTCGAAGGAGTCCTTGATGCCGAGGCGCCGCTGTTCCGGCGAGTCGACGAGGAAGAGCCCGCCGAAGGACCAGAACGCCTGGCCGCCGAGGTTGGCGGCGTTCTCCTGGTCGACCAGCGCGACCCGCCTGCCCCGGCTGGTCAGTTCGTGCGCGGCGACCAGGCCCGCGAGCCCCGCTCCGACGACGATGACGTCGGCATCCATGGCGACCGTCCCTTCCTCATACGTGTGTCCCACTGCCGTCGGTCAGCAGCGCGGTGAGCAGTTGCTTCAGCCAGCCCCGGGCCCGCTCCAGGTCCCGGTCGAGCAGCAGTTGGGTGGTGACACCGTCGTACGCGGCGACCACGGCATGGGCGGCACCGTCGAGGTCGCGGAGCACGGCGGGCAGTTCGGTGTGCCCCCGCGCGCGGGCCAGCCGTTCGGAGATCGCCCCGCGCAGTCGCGCCCGGTGCTCCAGCAGGGTCTCGGCGACGGCCGGTTCCCGGGCGGCGTACACGAGGAAGTCCGTCTTCACCAGCAGCCAGTCCCGGTCCAGGAGCAGCACCTCGGTGACACGGTCGACGGCGGCCGGCACGTCGAGGTCGGGTCCGTCGAGGGCCAGCGCTCCGGAGACCTGGTCGGCGATCAGGTCGGCGCGCTGCCGGTAGAGGGCGAAGAAGAGCTCGTCGAGGCTGTCGAAGTTCGAGTAGAAGGCGCCCCTGCTGTAGCCGGCGGCCTCGCAGACCTCCTCGATGGAGACCCGTCCGAAGCCCTTGGCGGCGAAGACGGCGAAGGCGGCGTCCAGGAGGTTGGCGCGCGTGCGGACGCGGCGTCTGGTCACACGCTTGGTCGTGCTCTCCGCTGCCATGTCCGGCCCTCCGTTCGATACGGGAATGTATCCGATACAGCGATGTATCGAAAGAGCCGGTTTTCGATATAGGAACAGGTTTTCGAATAAGGAGTACGCTGGTCCCATGACCACGCACCTCCAGGCCTCGCTCTTCGACCAGACCGACGACCTGCGGCTCGGCCCCCTCGACGGCATCCGCCGGACCGGGCTGGGCCACGGTGCCTGGATCGACGTACTGCCCGGCTGGCTCGGCGGCTCGGACGCACTGTTCGAACAACTCGCGTCCGAGGTCCCCTGGCGGGCCGAGCGCCGCACGATGTACGACCACGTCGTCGACGTACCGCGCCTGCTCGCCCACTACGGCGCGGACGACGCCCTGCCGCACCCGGTCCTGACCGAGGCGCGCGCGGCGCTCAGCGCGCACTACGCCGACGAACTGGGCGAGCCGTTCGCCACGGCCGGCCTGTGCTACTACCGCGACGGCCGCGACAGCGTCGCCTGGCACGGTGACCGCATCGGCCGCGGCGCCCGCGAGGACACGATGGTGGCCATCCTCTCCGTCGGCGCACCCCGCGATCTGCTGCTGCGACCGGTGCGCGGCGGCGACAGCGTCCGCCGCCCGCAGGGCCACGGCGACCTGATCGTGATGGGCGGCTCCTGCCAGCGGACCTGGGAGCACTCGGTACCGAAGACCACGCGCGCGACGGGACCGCGCATCAGCGTGCAGTTCCGCCCGCACGGCGTGCACTGAGGCGGAGAGGCGGCCGCTTCGGTCACGCACGGGGGGCTGCCTCCGGCGGACGGCGCCGGAGGCAGCCCTTCCACCGACCGGACCCGCCGCCTCCGCCGTCCTGTCGGTCTGCTTTGCTGTGCCTGTCGAGCAGGCACCTCATCACACGGGACGATCATGCAGACGGATGTGCAGCAAGTCGCCGACGGCATCTACCTGGTGCACGGCAGCAACACCAACTGGGTGATCCTCACCGAGGGGGACGCCGTCACCCTGGTCGACACCGGCTACCCCGGCGACCGCGAGCAGGTGCTCGCCTCCCTTGCCCAGGTGGGCAGTTCGCCCGAGGCGGTCACGGCGGTGCTGATCACGCACGCCCACAACGACCACCTGGGTTCCGCCGAGTACCTGCGCAGCACGTACGGCACGCCCGTCCATCTCCACGAGGCCGAACTGGCGCACGCCCGCCGGGAGTTCCTGCACCAGGTGACCGTCGCGGACGTCGTGAGGAACGGCTGGCGGCCGGGCGTCGTGCCGTGGGCGCTGCACGCGATCCGCTCCGGCGGCAAGCTGCACGTCCCGGTCACCGCACCCGAGCCCTTCCCCTCGACGGGCCCGCTCGACCTGCCCGGCCGGCCGGTCCCCGTGCACACGCCGGGCCACACCGACGGCCACGCCGCCTTCCACCTCCCGGACGCCGGTGTACTGATCTCCGGCGACGCCCTGGTGAGCGCCCACCCGACCTCGCGGATCCAGGGGCCCCAGCTGCTGCCCGACATGTTCCACCACGAGCGCGCCCGTGCCGTGGCCTCGCTGGACGTCCTCGCCGCTCTGGAGGGCGACCTGATGCTCCCGGGCCACGGTCCGGCGCACCGCGGTCCACTCCGTGAAGCGGCACTTCAGGCCAGGGAGCGCGCCCTCTAAGGTGAGGTGACGATCACCCGCGAGGCGAGGACGAACGGCCCATGGCACTGCAGATCAGCGCGACGAACCCGGAGCACCCCGCGCTCCTGCTGGAGCTGCCGTGGGACGTCCCCCTGGAGGAGTGGCCGGAGGAGGTCCTGGTTCCGCTGCCGCGCGGTATATCGCGGCACGTCGTGCGGTACGCCCGCGCCGGCGACGAGGTGATCGCCGTCAAGGAGCTCGCCGAGCGGCCCGCGCTGAACGAGTACGACATGCTCCGGGACCTCGACCGGCTGGCCATCCCCTCCGTCGACCCGCTGGCCGTGGTCACCGGCCGCACCGACCAGAACGGCGAACCGCTGGAGTCGGTCCTGGTCACCCGCCACCTGACCGGCTCCATGCCGTACCGGTCGATGTTCGAGACGACCATGCGCCCCGCCACCATGCACCGCCTCATGGACGCACTGGCCGTCCTGCTGGTCCGGCTGCACCTGGCCGGGTTCGCCTGGGGCGACTGCTCGCTGTCCAACACGCTCTTTCGCCGGGACGCGGGCGCCTACGCCGCCTACCTCGTCGACGCCGAGACCGGCGACCTGCACCCGCAGCTCAGCAACGGTCAGCGCGAGTACGACCTCGACCTCGCCCGCGTGAACATCAGCGGTGAGCTCCTCGACCTGGAGGCCTCCGGGGCGCTGCACCCCTCCGTCGACCCGATCGAGTTCGGCATGGAGATCTGCGCCCGCTACCGCGGCCTGTGGGACGAGCTGACCCGCACCTCGGTGTACCCGGCGGGCAAGTACCACTACATCGAGCGCCGGATCCGCCGGCTCAACGAACTCGGCTTCGACGTGGCCGAGATGCAGATCGAGCACGCGGCCAACGGCGACACCGTCACCTTCGTGCCCAAGGTCGTCGACGCCGGCCACCACCAGCGCCAGCTGCTGCGCCTGACCGGCCTGGACACCGAGGAGAACCAGGCCCGGCGGCTGCTGAACGACCTGGAGAGCTGGATGGCCACCCAGGACGACTACGCCCCGGGCGACCCCCTCGGCGCCCGCCCCGAGGTCCTCGCCCACCGCTGGGTACGTGACGTCTTCCGGCCGACCGTGCGTGCGGTGCCCCTCGAAGTGCGCGGGTCGATGGACCCGGCCGAGATCTACCACGAGCTGCTCGAACACCGCTGGTACCTGTCGGAGCGGGCGCAGCACGACATCGGCCTGGACACGGCGGTCGAGGACTACCTCAAGAACGTCCTCCCCAAGGCGCGCGAGACGCTCCAGCCCACCGTCACGGAGTGACTCAGGCGGGCGGGACCACCGCCACCGGGCAGCCCGCGTGATGCAGGACGCCATGGGCGACGGAGCCGATGCGGGCGCCCACGGCGGTGCGGTGGGCGCGCCGCCCGACGACCATCAGCTGGGCTCGGGCCGCCACGGACAGCAGCACCTGCCCGGCGCTGCCCATCTCGACGTGCTCGACCACCGGGACGTCGGGGAAGCGTTCTCGCAAGGGTTCCAGCGCCGCGCCGAGCGCCTGCTTCTCGCGTGGCTCAAGGCCGCCGGCCTCGTCGAGGAGCTTCAGCGAACCGGGGCTGTAGGCGAACACCGGGGGCAGCGTCCAGGCCCGTACGGCACGGATCGTCGCCCCGCGCAGCGCGGCGGTCTCGAACGCGAACCGCAGGGCCGCCTCGCTGTCCTCCGGCTCGCCCTGCTGACCGACGACGATCTCCCGCCCGGCGGCCTCCGCGGACGGCTCGTCCCCGGCGCGGACGAGCACGACGGGCCGCTCGGCCTCCACGATCACCTGCTGTCCGACGGAACCGAGCAGGAACCCGACGACCCGGCCGTGCCCGCGCGAGCCCAAAACCAGCATCTCGGCGTCCGCCGCCGCCTCGACCAGCAGGTCGACGGCGCCGCCCTCCCGGACGTCGGTGCTCACGTCCAGACCGGGGTGCCGCCGCGTCACGGTCCGGGCGGCCTCGGCCACCGTCTCCCGCACCCACCCGGCCTGGGCGTCCGGGGTGACCACCTCGACGGCGTCGTACGTCTGGAACCGCCAGGCCTGCACCAGCCGCAATCCCAGTCCCCTGCGGACCGCCTCCCGGGCCGCCCAGACCAGTGCGGCGATGCTCTCCTCCGACCCGTCGAACCCCGTGGTGATCGGGCGCGTCATAGAGCTGTCTCCCTGTGTCGTGGTCACGTCCATCGGAACAAGTCTCCCCAGTCTTCACTACGCTGCCGACATGAGCCTGGAATGGGAGCAAGTCAACGTCGACGCGGCCGACCCGGTGGCCCTGGGGCGCTGGTGGGCCGAGGCGCTCGGCTGGGTCGTGGTCAACGACTCCCCCGAGGAGTTCGAGATCCAGCCCGAGAAGGACCGTCTGCCGGGCATGATCTTCGCGCCCGTCCCCGAGACCAAGACGATCAAGAACCGGCTCCATCTCGACTTCCGCCCCGACGACCAGGCGGCCGAGGTGGCCCGCCTCCTCGCCCTGGGCGCCCGGCACTGGGACGGCGCCTACGGCGAGTTCCCGTGGGTGACGCTGGTGGATCCCGAGGGCAACGAGTTCTGCGTCCTGGGCGAACGCCGACCCCATAGCTGAGCGAACCGGGACCGTCGAACATACGATGGGCCGAAGCCGACGCGATGCCGGGATCACCGCACCGCACAGCCGAACTCTCGGGGTGGGAGACGCATGGCACAGGCCGCCGAAACAGCGCGGACCGTCATCCTGACCGTGGACGACGACCCGGGAGTCTCCCGTGCCGTCGCCCGGGACCTGCGACGGCGCTACGGCGAGTCGTACCGGATCGTGCGCGCCGAGTCCGGCGAGTCCGCGCTGGAGGCACTGCGCGAGCTGAAGCTCCGCGGCGACCTGGTGGCCGTGATCCTGGCCGACTACCGGATGCCGCAGATGAACGGCATCGAGTTCCTGGAGCAGGCCCTCGACGTCTATCCGGGCGCCCGCCGGGTCCTGCTGACGGCGTACGCGGACACCAACGCGGCGATCGACGCGATCAACGTCGTCGACCTCGACCACTACCTCCTCAAGCCGTGGGACCCGCCCGAGGAAAAGCTCTATCCCGTCCTGGACGACCTCCTTCAGGCCTGGCGGTGCAGCGACTTCCGGCCGGTGCCCAGCACCAAGGTGGTCGGACACCGCTGGTCGGCGCGCTCCTCGGAGGTGCGGGAGTTCCTGGCCCGCAACCAGGTGCCCTACCGCTGGTACTCGGCGGACGAGCCCGAGGGGCAGCGGCTCCTCGCGGCGGCCGGGCAGGACGGGCAGCGGCTGCCGTTGGTGATCACGCCGGAGGGTGCGCCGCTGGTCGCGCCCGAGGCGCCGGAGCTGGCCGCGCAGGTGGGCCTGGCGACCACGCCGACGGCCGAGTTCTACGACCTGGTGGTCATCGGCGGTGGCCCGGCAGGGCTGGGCGCGGCGGTCTACGGGGCCTCGGAGGGGCTGCGGACCGTGCTCGTGGAGCGGTCGGCGACCGGCGGACAGGCCGGGCAGAGCTCCCGGATCGAGAACTACCTGGGCTTCCCGGACGGCGTCTCGGGGGGCCAGCTCACCGACCGGGCCCGGCGGCAGGCCGCGAAGTTCGGCGCCGAGATCCTCACCGCGCGCGATGTGACGGCACTGGAGATCAACGGAGCCGCCCGGGTCGTACGGTTCTCCGACGGCTCGGCGATCGCCGCGCACAGCGTGATCCTGGCGACCGGCGTGTCGTACCGGCAGTTGGAGGCGCCGGGCTGCATCGATCTGACCGGGTGCGGGGTGTACTACGGCTCGGCGCTCACCGAGGCGGCCTCCTGCCATGGGCACGACATCTACATCGTCGGCGGCGCCAACTCGGCCGGGCAGGCGGCGATGTACCTGTCCAAGGGTGCCAAGTCGGTGACGCTGCTGGTGCGCGGGCCCGACCTGTCCGCGTCGATGTCGCACTATCTGATCCAGCAGATCAACGAGGCGCCCAACATCTCGGTGCGCGCGCGGACCGTCGTCGAGGCCGCCCACGGCTCCGACCACCTGGAGCAGCTCACGCTGCGCGACGTCGACACCGGGCAGACCGAACTCGTCGACGCGCAGTGGATGTTCGTGTTCATCGGCGCGGCCCCGCTCACCGACTGGCTGGACGGCACGGTGCTGCGGGACGACCACGGGTTCATCCTGGCGGGGCCCGACCTCAGCGCCGACGGACGGCCGCCGGCGGACTGGGAGCTGGACCGGCCCCCGTACCACCTGGAGACCAACATCCCCGGCGTGTTCGTGGCGGGCGACGCGCGCGCGGAGTCCGCCAAACGCGTCGCGTCCGCCGTCGGAGAGGGAGCCATGGCCGTGATGCTCGTCCACCGGTATCTGGAGCAGTCATGAGCGGGCAGTTGGTGCCGTGCAGCCCCGAGGAGATCGGGTCGCTGTTCCTGTTCGAGAAGCTGCCCCCGGAGCAGTTGGGGCAGTTGTGCGCCGCGGGGCGGGTGGAGAGGTTCGAACCCGGCCCGGTCTACACCGAGGGCGAGCCCGCCACCTGCTTCTACGTGATGATCGAGGGCACGGTGGTGCTCTCGCGCCGGGTCGCCGGCGATGACGTCGAGGTCTCGCGCACCTCCCAACAGGGCGTCTACGCGGGGTCGATGCAGGCGTATCTGGGCGACCGGGTGCCGCAGGTCTACAACAACTCCATGCGGGTCACCGAGCCCACCCGGTTCTTCGTGCTGCCGAGTGAGAAGTTCTCGGGCTTCATGCAGGAGTGGTACCCGTTGGCCGTGCATCTGCTGGAGGGGCTCTTCTTCGGTTCGAAGAGCGCCCAGCGGGCCATCGGGCAACGCGAACGGCTGCTGGCACTCGGCTCGTTGTCCGCGGGACTCACGCACGAGCTGAACAACCCGGCCGCGGCGGCGGTGCGGGCGACGGCGACGCTGCGCGAGCGGGTCGGCAAGATGCGGCACAAGCTCGCCGTCATCGCCCAGGGCAACTACGCCCCCGAGGTCATGGCGAACCTCATCGACATCCAGGAGCGCACGGCCGAACGCGTCGCCAAGGCGCCGACGCTCAGCCCCCTGGAGGCCTCCGACCGCGAGGACGCCCTCACCGACTGGCTCGACGACCACGACATCCAGCAGAGCTGGCGGATCGCGCCCACGTTCGTACAGGCCGGCCTCGACGCCGACTGGCTCGACCAGATCGCGGCGGCCGTCGACGAGTCGATCCTGCCGAACGCGATCGGCTGGCTCAACTACACCGTCGAGACCGAGCTGTTGATGGACGAGATCAACGACTCCACCAACCGCATCTCCCACCTCGTCGACGCCGCCAAGCAGTACTCGCAGCTCGACCGGGCGCCCTTCCAGAACGCCGATGTGCACGAACTCCTCGACAGCACCCTGCTGATGCTGTCCGGGAAGATCGGGCAGCGGATCGCGGTCGTCAAGGACTACGACCGTACGCTGCCGAAGATCCCGGCGTATCCGGCGGAGCTCAACCAGGTATGGACCAACCTGATCGACAACGCGGTCTCCGCGATCAACGGGGCGGGTGGCGAAGGCACGTTGACCGTGCGCACGGCACTCGATCACGAGCGGCTGCTGGTGGAGTTCCGGGACACCGGGCCCGGGGTGCCCAAGGAGATCCGCAACCGTATCTTCGACCCCTTCTTCACCACGAAACCGGTGGGTGAGGGCACAGGGCTCGGCCTCGACATCTCCTGGCGGATCGTGGTGAACAAGCATCACGGTTCCCTCCAGGTCGAGTCGGAGCCCGGTGACACGCGGTTCCAGGTGCTGCTTCCGCTCACCGCCGCCGAGAGTGACACGACCGAGGAGCTGGAATGACCGACATCAGCGGGATCGACACCGACGTGCCGCCGAGCGGGAACGGGTGCGTCGAGTGCGACGCCGCCGGTGGCTGGTGGTTCCACCTGCGGCGGTGCGCCCAGTGCGGGCATGTGGGGTGCTGCGACTCCTCGCCCGCGAAGCACGCCACGGGGCACTTCCGGGAGACCGGGCATCCGCTGGTGCAGAGCTTCGAGCCGGGCGAGGAGTGGTACTGGAACTTCGGGACGCAGGAGATGTTCGAGTCCGGGCCCGCCCTCGCGGCGCCCGACAGTCATCCCGCGGATCAGCCGGCGCCCGGGCCGCAGGGGCGGGTTCCGGCGGACTGGGCCAAGACGCTGCGAGCGTAATGCCTCGGAGGCCGGGTCGGTCCGGTGACAGGATGTGCGTGTGCCTGTGACCTCCTTCTCCTCCCCTCTCGTCGGGCGGAACGACGAACTCGCCCGACTCGCCGGTGTGCTCGAGCGTGCCCGGGGCGGTGAGGCCCGTGCCGTCCTGATCGCCGGGGACGCCGGCGTGGGCAAGACACGGATGCTGGACGAGGCCGCGGGGCGGGCCGCTCTGGCCGGGATGACCGTGCTCACGGGGCACTGTGTCGACCTCGGTGACGTGGGTCTGCCCTATCTGCCGTTCACGGAGATCCTCGGCCTGCTCGCCTCCGACGAACGCTTCGCCCCGGTGCTCACCGGACATCCGGTGGCCGAACGGCTGTTGGGCGGCGGAGGCGACGGCGGGCGGCTTCAGCTGTTCGAGGGGATGGCGGGGCTGCTGGCCGATCTCGCCGACGTCGCACCCCTGTTGCTGGTGCTGGAGGATCTGCACTGGGCCGACCAGTCCTCCCGGGATCTGCTGCGGTTCCTGCTCAGCCGGGGCGTTCTGCAACGGCCGGCGGGCGGGGCGCCCACGCATCGGCTGGCGTTGTTCGCGTCGTACCGGGCCGACGATCTGCACCGGCGTCATCCGCTGCGCCCGTTGCTGGCCGAGCTGGTGCGCCTGCCCGCCGTCGAACGGCTTGAGCTGCGGCCGCTGGCCGACGCCGAGGTGACACGGCTCGTGCAGGGGCTGCGGGAGCGGCCGTTGCCGGAGGCCACGGTCCGGCGGATCGTCGAACGGGCCGAGGGCAACGCCTTCTACGCCGAGGAACTGGTCGCGGCCACGGACACCGAGGCCGGCGGGGTGCCCAGCGGGCTGGCGGATGTGCTGCTGATCCGGTTCGAGCAACTCTCGGACACCGCCCAGCAGGTGCTGCGGACCGCCGCCGTGGCGGGGCGGCGCGTCGAGCACGACCTGCTGCGGGACGCCGTAGGGCTGCCGGAGGACGACCTGGAGACGGCACTGCGTGAGGCCGTCGGGCGGCAGCTGCTCGTGCCCGGGGACAGGGACACGTACTCCTTCCGGCACGCCCTGGCCCGGGAGGCCGTCTACGCCGACCTGCTGCCCGGTGAACGGGCGCGGCTGCACGGCGCGTTCGCCCGGCTGCTGGCCGGGCGCGGACACCGGGCCGAAACGGCCGCCGAGCGTGCCCACCACTACCGCGAGAGCCATGATCTCGCCGAGGCGCTGGCCGCCTCGCTGGAGGCCGCCGACCATGCCCAGCGGATCGGGGCACCCGCCGAGGAGCTACGGCATCTCGAGGCGGCCCTGGACATGTGGTCGGCCGTCGACCCGGCCGCACGTCCCTCCGACGACCGGGTGACGCTCACCCTGCGCGCCTCGGCCGCGGCCGCGCACGCCGGTGAGGCGCACCGCGCGGTCTCCCTCACCCGTGCCGCGCTGGCCGGCATCGACCAGGACGCCGACTCCGAACTCGCCGCCCGGGTCCGCTACACCCTCGCCGGGAACCTGATCGACGTCGACAACCTGACCGCGGCGTTCCAGTACAGCAGCGAGGCGCTCGCCCTGATCCCGGCCGATCCGCCGTCACGGACCTGGGTGTGGGCGGCGGCCACCCATGTCACCGCGGCCCGTCACGTCGGCGAGAACGAGATCGCGCTGCGGGTGGCCCGCGAAGCCCTGCGCGTCGCCGAGCAGTTGGAGGCGAAGGACGCCCGGGCGGACCTGATCATTTCGCTGGCCGCCCTCGAAAGCGGGGGCCGCGGCACGTCGGAGGGCCGTGGCCGGATCACCGAGGCCAGGGAGCTGGCCCACGCCGCGGGCAACGCGTCCGTGGAGATGCGCGCGCTGTTCAACCTCGCCATCGGCTCCTACGAGGCCGGCGATCTGGAGGCGGCCCTGCCCTGGCTGGCCGAGGGCCTGGACCGGGCCCGCCGGGCCGGGCTGCTGTCCGCGGCCTACCCCCGCGCGATGCGCCACCTCCAGCTCGTGGTGCTCTACACCCTGGGCCGCTGGGACGAGTGCCTGCGGGCGGCGGCCGGCGACGCGGAACTGCCCGCGCTGAGCGGGTACGCGGCCGGGCCCGCGCTCTATGTCGCCCTCGCCCGCGGTGACCTCACGGCCGCCGACCGGGCCCGCGCTCTGCTCCAGGGGCCCTTCGACTGGATGGCCACGCTCGTCGCGGGCATCTCGCTGACCGAGGCGGCGGCACTGCACGGTGACGCCGAGACCGCGGTGGAGCAGCTGCGGTCGACGGTCAAGGCCCTCACCGACGACGCGGGCACCCGTCCCGACGTGACGGTCCGGCTCGCCGCCCGCGCGCTGTCCGCGGTCGCCGACACGGCCTCCGGGCTGCGCCTGACCGGCGACGAGGCCGGCGCGGGACGCTGGTCGGCCACGGCCGACCAGCTGGTGGAACTGGCCCGGCACGCGGCCGCGCGCGGTGAGGACGGCACTCCGCAGGGGCCGGAGGGTCAGGCGTGGCTGGCGCGTGCCGAGGCGGAGTGGGCGCGGGCGGTGTCCGGGCCGGACGCGGCGGCCTGGGAGAAGGCGGTCGCCGCGTTCGGCTTCGGCGATCCCTATGAACTCGCCCGCTGCCGACTCCGGTTCGCCGAGGCGCTGGTGGCGGCCGACCGGCGCGAGGAGGCGGCGGCCGAGGCGACCGCCGCCCGGGAGACGGCCGTACGACTGGGGGCGACGCTCCTGCTGGACCAGGCGGACCAGTTGATACGCCGGGGCCGTCTCGCGGCCTCCCCGGCGACCGCGACCGGCGCCTCGCCGCTCACCGCCCGCGAGCAGGACGTTCTGCGGCTGCTGGCCCTCGGGCGCAGCAACCGGCAGATCGGCGAGGAGCTGTTCATCAGCGGCAAGACGGCCAGCGTGCACGTGTCGAACATCCTCGCCAAGCTGGGCGCCGCGAGCCGTACCGAGGCGGTGGCCGTCGCCTACCGGGAAGGCCTGATCGCCCCGGAGTGATCAGCGGTCCGCACAGTCGAGGCTCGGCAGGTCGACGGCGTCGGCCATGGCCTGCATCCCCTTGTCGTTGGGGTGGATGTGGTCGCCGCCGTCGAGGGCGGGGAGCATGCGCTCGTGGTCGTAGGGGCTGCGTAGGATCCGGTCGAAGTCGGTGACCGCGTCGAACTCCCCGCTGTCCCTGATGAAGGCGTTCACCTCCCGGCGTACGGCCTCGGCGGCCGGGTCCCATTCCGACCAGCCCTTGAAGGGCCCGACGGTGGCCCCGACCACGCACTTGCCGGCCGCGTGCGCCCGGCCGACGATCTCCCGGTAGCCGTCGATCAGGTCCTGGGCGGTGACGCCGGTGTGGGCCTTGATGTCGTTGACGCCCTCGAAGAGGAACACGGTGCGCACGCCCGGCTGGGAGAGCACATCGCGGTCCAGCCGGTTCAGGGCGCTCTGTCCGGGGCCGTCGGCCAGCACCTGGTTGCCGGAGATCCCCTCGTTGGCGACGCCCTTGACCAGGCCGCGCGACTTCTGGAGCCGGCGGGCCAGGTAGTCGGGCCAGCGGCGGTTGAGGTCGGTCGTGGACTGCCAGCCGTCGGTGATGGAGTCGCCGAGCGCGACCACGGCCCCGGCGTCGGCGCGTACCGACACCGCGTCCAGGTAGAACCACGACCCGATGGTCTCGGTCCAGTGCGTGCCGCCCTCCTCGGCGGTGTGGTCGCCCCGGGTGGCGTACGAGGTCTGCATGGCCATCCAGTGGCCGGTGAGCGGGCCCGCCGCGTCCGGGGTGTGCACGCTGACGACCAGGTCGCTGCCGGCGGGGAGTCTCCCGGGCAGCGGGTCGCTGTACACGACGGCGCCGGCCGGGACGGTGATGGAGCTCTCGTCGTCGAAGGAGAGGCGCCGGTTGCTGCCGGGGACCAGCGCGGCGCCCTCCCGTCGGATCCCGGCGTAGACGCTGTCGAAGGTCACCGGGCGGTCCCCGAAGGCGTTGGAGAGCCGGATCCGCGCGTCCCGGCCGCCGACGCTGGTGTGCACGACCATCCGGTAGCCGCGGTCGGCGACGGCCTCGCCGATACGGTCGGCGCTCGCGCCCCAGGTGACCACTCCGTCGGGTGGGACGGTCGCGGCCGATGCCGGGGTGGCTTGCAGGACGGCGGCCACGAGGGTGACGGCGAGCAGACGGCAGCCGCGGGCGATACGGCCCGTCACCGGGCGAAGTCCGTCAGTGTGACGGTGGCGCCCGGTTTCATCGACACGGTCCGGGACTTCCCGGCGTACTGGACCGTCGTGGTGCGGCCGCCGATGCTGCGGATGCGTGCCTCGGTCGGTTTCCCATCCCTCCACCGTAGATCGACGACGAAGCCGCCGCGGGCACCGGCCCCGGTGAGGGAACCGGACGCGGCCCAGGCGTCCGGGAGGGCGGGGAGCAGTTCGAGGTGGCCCGGGCGCGAGTAGAGCAGCATCTCGATCATCGCGGCCGGGGTGCCGAAGTTGGCGTCGATCTGGAAGATGCCCCGGCCGCGCTCCACCTCGTAGATGTCGAAGAGGTTGAAGGCGGTGCCGTTGCCGCCGCCGCTCGACGGGCGGAGGTTGTTGACGACCGACCGGTAGGCGTTCTCGGCGTTCTTCAGCCGCGCCCAGCACAGGCCGCGCCAGGCGTTCGCCCAGCCGAAGCTCTCCATGCCCCGCGCGGTGAGCAGGGCGGTGGCGCCCGCCACCAGGGCGGCCGGGGTGGAGCCGTCGGGGCGGATGCGGTCGCCGGGGAAGAGGCCGACGAGCGGGGAGAGGTGGCGGTGGGTGGTCTCGCCGAGGTTGTCGGGGGACATCCACTCCTCCAGCCAGCCGGTGGTGGGGCTGACCCGCGGCAGGTACAGCCGCTTGCGGAGACCGGAGATCGTGGCGGCGAAGCCGGGGTCCTTCTTCAACTCCGCCGCCGCGACGCAGTAGTTGCCGAACAGATCCCGCACCAGCTCCTGGGCGTAGGTGATGCCCTTGGCGTCGAGCGGGCCGTGCTCGGGCGACCAGTCGCTGTCCGCGACGAGCACCTCCTCGGAGCTGCCGGGGAGGGTGGTGGTGAGCAGCCGGGACTCCCAGAACTCGCAGGCGCCCTTCAACAGGGGGTAGATCTTCGCCAGGTGGGCGCGGTCGGCGGTGAACTCGTAGTGTTCCCACAGGGAGTTGCACAGCCAGGCGTTGCCCGCAGGGTGCCACCACCAGCCGCCTCCGCCGAAGGGGTTGGTGGAGATGGCGACCGTCCACCCGGCGTTCTTGCCCGTGGAGTTGCGGTAGCGGTTGCGGGGGTCGTTGAACAGCCGGCGGGTGAGGTCGGTCCACGACGGCAGCTGGGCGACGCAGTAGTCGGTGAACGCGTCGAAGCAGGGCGCGAGGCCGGCCCGGTCGGCCATCCAGTAGTTCATCTGGATGTTGATGTCGGTGTGGTAGTCGCCCATCCAGTCCGGATCGTTGCCGTCGAGCCAGAGCCCCTGGAGGTTGAGCGGCAGGCTGCCGCGCGAGCCGGCGATCATCAGATAGCGGCCGAACTGGAGGTACTGGGCCTCGAGCTCGGGGTCGGGCACGCCGTCCCTGGCGCGGGCCCGGAGCCGTTCCCAGGTGTCGAGGGAGCGCTGCTCGTCGGTGGAGGTGCCGAGGGAGACTCCGAGGTTTCCGAACAGGGCGCGGTGGTCGGCGACATGGGTGCGCAGCAGGGAGCTCGGTGACTGACGGGCCGCCGCCCGGACCCTGGTGCGGGCCTGTCTCTCGGGGTCGAGGGAGGGATCGCGGAATCCCGCCGAGGGGTCGGGCGCGTAGTCGGTGCCGCCGCTCACGATCACGGTGAGGTCCTTGCACCCGGCGAAGGTGATGTGCTGCCCGTCGACCCGGACGCGGCCCCCGGTGCCGTGGGCGGTGACGGCGGCGCCGTAGCGCAGGCCGTTGGAGAGGGCGGCCCCGAAGGAGACCGCGGGGTCCTCGCCGTGCATGCCGTCCAGGGTGACGGTGCCGGTGTAGCGGCCGCCGCCGCTCTGGGTGAAGTGCAGGACGATCACGTCGTCGGGGTGGCTGGCGAAGACCTGCCGTCGGTAGGTCACCCCGGAGCGGACATAGGACGCCCCCACGACTCCCTGGGCCAGGTCCAGGCTGCGGCGGTAGCCGGACACGGCGGACAGGTCGTGGTCGGGGATGTCGACGGTGAGCCGGGCGAGCAGGGTGAACGAGCCGAAGTCCTGGCGGCCGTAGGGGAACTGGCCGTCGGTGTCGAGGGTGTCGTTGCGGCCGCCGGTCCACATCGTGGCGTCGGTGAGGAGAAGGAGTTCACGGCCGGGGTCGTTGCTCGCGAGGGCGCCGAGGCGGCCGTTGCCGACGGGCAGGCCCTGTTCGATCATGGAGTGCTCGTCGGCGGGGGCCTGCCACCAGAGTTCGTCACTCCTGGAGGCGGCCGCCGCCTGGGACGCGGGCAGCAGGGTGAGGGCGCCGGCCGCGGCGGTGAGGGCGAGGACGCCACGTCTGGACGGTTCGATGTGCATGACGGCTCCTGGGGGGCTCGCTCAGGACGACTGGGGGATGTCGATCCGGTCGATGTCCGGCGCGTAGCCGGTGCCGCTGTCGAAGGTGATCGTGTTGGCGCCCGCCTTGAGCGTGACGGGGATGTGGACGCTCGAGACCGTCCCCCAGTCGCCGGTGGCGGGGAGCTTGTGGCGGGTGGCGCCGCCGCCGTTCGCGGAGACGTCCACCGAGCGGGCGTCGCCGCTGATGTAGGAGACCTTGATCTGGTAGGTGCCGGCCTTGGCGACGATGACGTCGTTGAAGGTGAGCTTGCCGCCGAGGTACAAGTTGCCGACCTTCTTTCCGTCGGAGCACGCGGAGCAGTCGGCGACGGAGGCGTTGCCGCCGAGGGTGTTGGCCGGGGACTCGGCCTCGATGCCGGCCCACTTCACGGCCGTTCCGTGCGGGGTGACCGTGAACAGGCGGGAGCCGTGGGCGGGCAGGGCCTGGGTGATGCGGTTCTTGTAGGTGCCGAGGTTCTCGTGGTTCCAGAGGTCGCGGACCGCGGCCTTGCCGGTGAAGCCGAGGGTGGTCCAGTCGGCGGTGACGGCGGCGGGGCTGTCGGCGAGGTTGAACAGGGCGACGGTGTACGTCCCGTCGGGGTTCTTCGCGGCCCAGACCTGCTGCGGGTCGGAGGGGGTGACCGGGTGCGCGGGCGGGTTGGGGCCCTGGTTGAGTGCGATGACCTCGCGGTTGGTCAGCAGGGACAGGCCGTAGGAGTCGAGGCGGGTGAGGTCGTCGCCGGTGTAGAGGGGGGACTTGGCGATGGCCCACAGGGTGGCGTAGCTCTGCCGTTCGGCCTTGGTGAGGCCGTCCATCTGCCCGTTGCCGACGTCGAGGGAGTCCAGGTCGTTCCAGCCGCCGGGCCCCGCGTGCCGGGTCCAGGCCGGGGTGTCGTCCCAGCGGTCGTCGACGGAGTTCTCCCAGCTGACGAGGGTGTTGCAGTAGCACTCGACGTCGGTGTCGAGGCGCCAGCCCTGGGAGTACTTCTTCCAGTCGGCGGCGCGGCCGATGTCCAGGGACCAGGAGAGTTCGAGGTGGATCGGGCGGCCGGTCTCCGCGATCGCCCGGTGCCAGGCGGCCACGTCGGCAACGTTGTCGTACTGGTCGCCGCTCTTGCCGGAACCGGGGCCGACGCCGTCGAGCTTGAGGAAGTCGTAGCCCCAGTCGGCGATCAACCGAGCTTGTGAGTCTATGTACTTGGCCGTGCACGGCTTGGCGAAGTCGAGCTTGTAGGCGCTGTCCCAGCCGTTGGTGGTGCGCAGGTCGTCGTAGACGATGTCGGCGGTGGTGCAGCCCTCGGCGTTCCAGACGGGCGTCTTCCCGTCGCCGTACGCGCCCTTCTCCAGGCCGGCCGGGAGATAGATGCCCGCCTTGAGGCCCTTTGCGTGGAGGTCGTCGGCGACGGCCTTCATGCCGCGCGGGAAGCGGGAGGGGTCGGGCTTCTGGCGGCCGTACTGGTCGAACCCGGACTTCCAGGCCTTGTCCATCCACCAGCCGGCGTCGATGTTGACATACTCGTAGCCGTAGCGCTTCAGCTTGGCGGCCATGGCGCCGGCCTGCTTCAGGACGTTGGCCTCGGTGAGGTAGCTGTAGTCGCCGTCCGGGTTGAGGCCGGGGTACTTGGAGGACTGCATGCTCCAACTGGACCAGCCCATGTAGGGCTTGGCGGCGAGGGCGGGAGCGGTGGTCTCGGCCCTCGCCGCCGGGGCGGCGGTGACGGCGCCGGCGGCGAGGGCCAGCACCACGAGGGCTCTGGCGGTGCGTGCGGGCATGACGGAGTACGGGGATGACCGCATGGGTCGTACCTCCCGGGTCGGGGGTCAGATGTCGGCTCGTATGAAGGACTGGATCGCGGTGGCCGCGGCCCCGCGGGCCCACTCCTCGAAGGGCAGCGGGCGGGTCTGGACGTCGCACTGGGCGGCGGAGCCGAAGGCGGCCGCGACGAAGGCGTCGCGGATCTGTTCGGCGAACAGGTCGTAGGCGGCGAGGCCCTCGCCGGAGATGATCACGCGTTCGGGGCCGAGGAGGTTGGCGACGGTGGCGATCCCCCGGCCGATCGCCTCGCCGGCCCGGGCGTACACCTCGCGCGCCCCGGCGACGCCTCGCCGGGCGAGGGTCAACGCCTCGGCTGCGTCGGCG
Organism: Streptomyces sp. RG80; assembly: GCF_040446465.1. Classification (NCBI taxonomy): domain Bacteria; kingdom Bacillati; phylum Actinomycetota; class Actinomycetes; order Kitasatosporales; family Streptomycetaceae; genus Streptomyces; species Streptomyces sp. RG80. The sequence continues at coordinate 356,545 of NZ_JBEAAJ010000005.1, forward strand.
AGTTCGACGCCGGTGATCTCTTCGATCCGGCGGACGATCGCGGCCTCTCCGGCGATCGCCTCCACACAGCCGCGGTTGCCGCAGTGGCACAGCGGGCCGTCGGGGTCGACGGTCACATGGCCGATCTCGCCGGCCACGCCGTGCGCTCCGGCGACCGCCCGGCCGTGCACCACCAGGCCGCAGCCGATGCCCGCGCCGACGGTCACCACGGCGAAGTCGGACAGGCCCGCGCCGGCGCCGAACCACTGCTCGGCGACGGTCAGGGCGCGCACGTCGTTGTCGACGGTGACGGGCAACCCGGTGGTCATGGCGGCGAGTTCGGCGAGCGGCACGTCGTGCCAGTCGAGGAACGGCGAGTAGCGGACGGCGCCCTCGGTCCGGTCCACGTCACCGGAGACGGCGATGCCCAGACCCAGCACCGGGACGTCGGCCGCCTCGGTCGACAGGTCCTGGACCAGGTCGGCGATGGACGCGAGGACGGCCTTGGGCGCGCGGTCGGGCAGCGGCACCCGGCGGGCGACGCGGATGCGGCAGCACAGGTCGGTGAGGACGGCGATGATCTCGTCGCCGGTCACCTTGACGCCGATGAACAGCGCCCGTCCGCCGTCGACCCGCACGAGGTTGGCGGGCCGTCCGAGCGCCGGGCGGGCCTCGTCGTCGGCGCCCTCCACCAGGTATCCGGCCTCGATGAGGGGCCGGACCGCCTTGGTGACGGCGGCCGGGGACAGCCCGGCACGCCGGGCCACTTCCAGCCGGGCGAGCGGGCCTTGGGACAGAACCGTGGTGAACACCTGCGAGGCCGCGGGGGTGTTGACGGGGAACGTCGTCTCGGCGCGAGGAGTCGGGCGCATGGCCGGGAACTTAGAGGGGTTCTTTTCCGTCGTCAATAAAAGAAGCAGGATTCGTCTGTGACCGGGCTGTCAGTGCCGGGCGGCACAATCACCTCATGACGACGATCAACTGGGCCGAGCTGACGCACGCCTACGGCAGCGCGGAGGACATCCCCGGACTCTTCGCGCGGCTCGGCGGCCCCGAGGACGACAAGGTGTGGAACGACCTGTGGTCCGCGCTGTGTCATCAGGGGTCGGTGTACGAGGCGAGCTGGGCGGCGATGCCGGTCCTCGCGGACATCGCGCTGGGCCGGGCGCCCGGTGAGCCGCTCCAGGCGGTGCTGATGGCCGGGCTGATCACGACGGACGCGGACGCCTCACGCCGCGAGCACTACGCCCACGAGATCGAGGAGTTGCTCGGCGTCGCACGCGCGCTGTTCGCCGCAGGGGGTCTGGAGACGGGCGACTTCGTGTATCTCCAGATGGCCGTCCTGGCCCTGGAGGACGGCGGAGTATGGGCTTCGGCCCTGGAGGGAGTACTCAACGAGGAGTACGAGCTGGAGTGCCCCGCGTGCGAGGACGGCCTCTTCGTCGCCTTCGGCTCCTACGGCCACTTCACCGTGGCGGGCGACTACGTGACCGGCCCGGGCGCGGAGGACGAGGAGGGCAGGGCGCGGCTCGTGCCCACGGCACCGGAGCGGTTCGAGGGGATCGGCGCCCGACTGCACCGGGAGGCCGTGGCGGCGGGCCGGGCGGAGGTGGCGCTCGCGCTCACGTATGTCTTCGGCAGGGCCCACTGCCCCTCCTGCGACGCCGAGTTCGGTGTGTCCGACGAGGTGGAGAGACAGTGGGCGTGACAGCGGGGTGTGCCGTCAGTGCCTGGCGGCCGGGGTGTTGGCCGCGGTGACGTTGACGGCGGCCCAGGACCGGTTCACCGCCTTGTACTCGGCGCTGTTCGCGCCGTAGAGGTCCTTCGCCGCCTTCAGGGTCGCCGTACGGGCGTCGTGGAAGTCGGTGGAGGAGACCATGTAGCGGGTCAGGGCGCGGTAGTAGATCGCCGTGGCCTTGGTGCGTCCGATGCCCTTGGCGGGCAGACCGTCGACGGTCGGCGAGTCGTAGGTGACGCTGCCGATCTTCTTGCGGCCGCTGCCCTCGGCGAGCAGGTAGTACGCGTGCGAGGACACGCCCGAACCGGCGTGCACCTCGGCGTCGTAGACCGCCGGCGACCAGTAGTCGATGGCGCCCTCGAGCACGTCGAGGGAGGGCTTGTCGAGGCGGCGCAGGAACTTCTGGTCCAGGCCGAGCTTCTCGCCCAGGAGGTAGTTCGGCGGGTTCTTCGGGTTGTTGGCGCTGAACTCGACGTTCGAGCCGAAGATGTCCGCCAGGGACTCGTTGAGCGAGCCGGCCTCGCCGTACTGGTTGCCGTCGGCGTCCACCCGGGTGGGCTCCAGACGGGCGGTCGCGTCCACGACACCGTGGGTGAGCTCGTGGCCGGTGACGTCGAGGACGACGAGCGGCTTCTTGAACATGTCGCCGTCACCGTCGCCGTACAGCATGCAGCCGCAGGCCGGGTCCCAGAACGCGTTGGCCACCTTGTTGCCGAAGTGGACCATCGCCTTGGCGCCCTTGGAGTTGTTGGCGATGCCCTTGCGACCGAAGGTCTTCTTGTAGAAGTCCAGGGTCTTGGTGATGCCGTACTGGGCGTCGACGGCGGCGCTGACACGGCTGGAGGTGGTGCCGTTGCCCCACTTGTTGGTGGTGCTGGTGAACTTCTTGCCGCGCGCGAAGTTCTCCAGCTCCTGGCCCTTGGCGTCCCGGGTCTCGGTGCCCCAGCGGTTGGGGTCCTTCAGGACGTAGCTGCGGCTGCCGGTCTTGGTGGTGGTCAGCGTGACCTTGCCGGCGAAGAGGGAGTTGCCGGTGCCCGAGGCGGTCGCCGCGAGGGCGTCCGTGCGCGGGGCGGTGCCGGTGGCCGGGTCCAGCTTCTCGCCCCGCTCGCGCAGGGTGTCGATGAGCTGCGGCGACAGGAACTCGTCGTTGTCCGGCGTGTTGCTGCGCACCTTGCCGGTGAGAGCGTCGACGACGACCGTGCTGGAGCCGCCGGCCTCGGCGGTGGCGCTGTCGCTGACCCGCACCTGGTAGGCGAGGGCCGCGGCGCCGGCGCGGGCGTCGACGACGAGCTCCGCCGGGCCCGCGTCGCCCTTGGCCGCGACGGCGGCACGCTCCTCGGCCTGCTGTGCCGTCAGTCGGGCCTTGGCGGCCTTGGGCTGGACGGCGTGGTCGGCCGCGCGGGTGACTCCGGTGTAGGCCAGCTGCCGGGTGAGGTGGACGACGAGGTCGCCGCCGAGCACCGGCATGCCGCGGTGGGCCCGGACGAACCGAACATGCCGGGCACCCTCCGGGTCGACCATGACGTCCTGGGCCTGGAGTTCGTCGCCCTGGACGACGCCCGTCGCCTCGGCGTGGGCGAACGCGGCGGTGCGGGCCGCGTCGACGACGGACGCGGCGGTGACGGCGGACGGCTTCGCCGACGTCCCCGTGGACGGGTCGGCGAAAGCCGTGCCCGCGAGCCCCGTGGCGGCCGTCGTCACCGCGACGGCGACGGCCAGGCTGCGTATATGGGGTCTACGCACTATTGAGGGTTCCTTCGCGCGAAGGCGGCCGGGATCACCAACCGCCCTGGTGCATGGCGCGGTTGAGCGCCATGGAGGCTGGTCGGGCCTCGGGAACAAACCCTTACGGATGAGTCATGTCCATGTAAAGCCGGAATAGTCGCTTTTCCAGCACTTCATGGCAATACTTTGCGAATCCGCAGCGCTCAGTGAGCGACGAGTCACCAACTGTGCGTCGGCTGTGGAGATGTGACGGAGTGCGAGGAGGTTGCCCGGCGTACGTGTGATCGATCTCGCATCGAGGAGAAACGGGAGAACACTCGGATGACATCAGCAACGCTGCGCAGAGCGACGGTCTCGGGGGCGCTCCTGCTGTCCCTGCTCGCGGTCCCGGCCCACGCCACGACCGCCGGCACCGACACGGTCCCGTCCGGCGCGGCGGCCCTGCCCGACCCCGACCTCACCGGGCTGCGCGGCGTACTGCGCACCGCCGTACGGCAGGGCGCGCCCGGCGCGATGGCCCGCATCGACGACCGCGGCACCGTCCACCGGGTCGTCACGGGCCTCGCCGACCGCAAGAGCCGACGGACCATCAGCACCCTCGACCGGTTCCGTATCGGCAGCGTCACCAAGACCTTCTCCGCAGTGGTCCTGCTGCAACTGGTCGACGAGAAGAAACTGAAGCTCGACGCGCCGGTCAACCGCTATCTGCCGGGCCTGCTGCCCGACGACCGCATCACCGTGCGCCACGTCCTGAGCCACCGCAGCGGACTGTACGACTACACCAACGACATGTTCGCCAGGTCGGTCCAGGGCTTCGAGGCCGTCCGCACCAAGGTCTTCACCTACCGCCAGCTGGTGAACCGCTCCCTGCGGCACGCCCGCACCAACAGCCCCGGCGCCGCCTACTCCTACTCCAACACCAACTTCGTGGTCGCCGGCCTGCTCATCGAGAAGCTCACCGGCCAGTCCGTGGGGACGGCCTACCAGAGCCGCATCATCGAGCCCCTCAAGCTGACCGACACCCTCTACGTCCACCCCGGCACCAAGATCCCCGGACGCCACACCCGCGGTTACATGACGCCCGACGTGGCGGGCGCGGCGCTGATCGACGCCACCCGGCAGACGACCTCCTGGGCACAGAGCGCGGGCGCGCTCCTCTCCACCACCGGCGACCTGAACACCTTCCTGTCCGCCCTGCTCGGCGGGAAGCTCACCTCCGCCAAGAGCCTGGACCAGATGCGCCGGTGGTGGAAGGTCAACAGCACCACGGCGTACGGCCTCGGCCTGCGCCGCCGCACCCTGTCCTGCGGGGTCTCGGTGTACGGGCACACGGGCGCCGTCCAGGGCTACTACACGTACGCGTTCACCTCGAAGGACGGCAAACGCAGCCTCAGCGCGCTCGCCAACACGTCCAACAACGGGACGGTACTCAACACCATGATGGGCACCCTGGAGTCGGCGTTCTGCGGCAAGCGGACGGCGGCGGTGCGCGGGTCCGCGCGGGTCGAGCGGTACGAGGACGTCGCTCCCGGGGTCGCGCTGGACTGACCTCTCGGGAACCCCGGTGCGCGGACGGACGTTCTTCGGACAACCTCACCGGGTGCCGTCTCCGGGCGATCCCAGTGGGTTCCGTACGACGACACCAGGACGGCGCGATGACCGAGTTGGTCCCCGGGGGCAATCTGCCCCTTCCGGCCGGTGCCGTGTCCGTGCGGGTGCCCGGACCGTTCGATCTGTCCGCGCTCATCACCGACGACAGCGGCAGGGTCCGGGGCGACGGCGACTTCGTGTTCTACAACCAGCCCGCCGCCCCGGGCGCCCGGCTGTCCGGCGACACCCTGACCGTCGAACCGGCCCGACTGCGCGCCGGCGCCACCCGGATCACGGTCGCCGTCAGCCCCGCCGACCCCGGCACCGCCCTGGGCCGGCTGCCCGCCCCCACCCTCCACCTCACCGGCCCGGACGGCCGCGCGCTCGCCCGGTTCGCCCCGCCACGCCCACGGCAGGAGACGGTCCTGCTGCTCGCGGAGATCTACCGGCGCGGCACAGGCTGGAAGCTGCGCGCCCTCGGCCAGGGGTACGCGGACGGACTGGCGGGACTGGCCCGGGACTTCGGAGTGGACGTCGCCGACGAACCGACCCCGACCTCCCCGCCGAAGCCCCCGTCCCGCCTTTTCGCCCCGCGCACTCCCCCGACATCGCCCGGAGCCCGGCCCACACCTGTGGCATCCACCGGTGCCAGGCCCGCACCCCCGGCATCCACCGGAGCCCGGTCCGCACCCCCGCCATCCTCCGGAGCACGCACCCCACACCCGATATCCGCCGGATCCCGACCCACGCCCCCGGCACCCCTCGCACCACCGCGCCCTTCCCCCGACGCCGACGGCTTCCTCCGTCTGGTCAACTCCGCGCGCGCCGCCGCCGGTGTCCCGCCCGTCTCCCTCGACGCCCGACTGGTCTCCGCCGCGCAGGCCCACGCCTCCGCGATGGCCACGACAGGCCGCCTCGGAGTCGAGGGCGGGGACGGCGTCTCCGTCTACCAGCGCCTCACCGCCACCGGCTACGCCTACATCACCGTCGGCGAACACCTGGTCTCCGGCCCGCGCACCCCCGCCGAGTTCGTGGACTACTGCCTGCGCACCGCACAGCCCCGCCAGACCCTGCACGACCCGGCCTTCACCCACGCCGGTCTGGCCCGGGCCTCCGGCGGCCGCACCGGCGACACCTACTGGACCGCCCTGTGGGCGAGGCCCTTCACCCCGACGGACCTGAGCCGCACGGCGCAGGAGGTGGTGGACCTGACCAACCGGGAACGCACCCGGCACGGCCTGTCTCCCCTGACCGTCGACCCGATCCTCGCCACCGCCGCGCAGGCCCACAGTGCCGACATGATCGCCCGTGCCTTCTACTCCCACACCTCGCCCGACGGCAGCCAGCCCTGGGACCGGGCGGCCGCCGCGGGATCGGGGCGGCGCTCGATCGGCGAGAACATCGCCTGCGGTCAGCGCTCTCCCGCCGAGGTCGTGGAGGGCTGGATGAACAGCCCCGGACACCGCGCCAACATCCTCAAGCCAGCCTTCACCCACATCGGGATCGGCTTCGCGGGCGGCGGTTCGGCGGGCACGTACTGGACCCAGCTCTTCGGCGCCTGACCGACACGCCGCGGGGCCCCATGGCGGAACGAGAACCTCCGGGCCACCATGCCCCCATGAAGGGTGACCTCTTTTCCAGTGAGCACATGGTCCAGCCGGCCGCGGCGCCGGGTATGTCGGTCGAGAACGCGAAGTGCATCAAGTACGCGGTGAACGGCGAGATGTTCGCCCGGCAGGGCGCGATGATCGCCTATCGCGGCAATCTCCAGTTCGAGCGCAAGGGCCAGGGCGTGGGCGGCATGCTGAAGCGCGCGGTCACCGGCGAGGGGCTGCCGCTGATGACGGTGCGCGGGCAGGGCGAGGCCTGGTTCGCGCAGGAGGCGCAGAACTGCTTCGTCGTCGACGTCGACCCGGGCGACGAGTTCACCGTCAACGGCCGCAACGTCCTGTGTTTCGACGCCTCGCTGTCGTACCGGATCGCGACGGTGAAGGGCGCGGGCATCTCCGGCGGCGGCCTGTTCAACAGTGTCTTCACCGGCAGCGGCAGGCTGGGGCTGGTCTGCGAGGGCAATCCGCTGGTGATCCCGGTCGGGCAGCAGTACCCCGTGTACGTCGACACGGACGCGATCGTGGGCTGGACCGCAGGCCTCCAGACCTCACTGCACCGTTCGCAGTCCATCGGGTCGATGCTGCGCGGCGGCTCGGGCGAGGCGGTACAGCTGATGCTCCAGGGCGAGGGCTACGTCGTCGTACGACCGAGCGAGGCGACTCCGCAGAAACCGCAGCAGCACTGACCTGGCCCGGGGCGGCGGGCGGGGTGGGCGCCGAATCCGTGTTGACGGCGCCCACCTGGCGCGTAAGGGTTCGAAGCGGTGCGGATCGTCCGTGCCGGAAGGGTGAACTGTCTTGATCGGGATCACCGACATCGAAGCCGCGGCCGAGCGGATCGCCGCCCACGTCGTCCGCACCCCGACCGTGCCGAGCCCCGGCCTGTCCGCCCTGCTCGGCGCTCCGGTCACCGCCAAGCTCGAACTGCTCCAGCGCACAGGGTCGTTCAAGGCCCGCGGGGCGACGGCGAAGCTGCTCTCGCTGACCGAGGCCGAGCGGGCCGCCGGGGTCGTGGCGGTGAGCGGCGGCAACCACGGCATCGCCCTCGCCATGATGGCCGCGGCACTCGATGTGAAGGCCACCGTGGTCATGCCGCGCTCGGCGCCCGCCCACGCGGTACGGATCGCGGAGGACGCCGGTGCGTCCGTGCGTGTCACCGACGACATGAGCCGCGCGTTCTCGCTGGTGACCGAGTTGCGGGACGAAGGGCTGACGCTGGTCCACCCCTTCGACGATCCGCTCGTGATCGCCGGCCAGGGGACCGTGGGGCTGGAGTTCGCCGAGGACGCCGGTGAGCTCACCGACGTGCTCGTCAGCATCGGGGGCGGCGGACTGATCGCCGGGGTCGCGGCGGCGTTGCGGGCCCGGCGTCCGGGGGTGCGGATCTGGGGCGTGGAGACCGAGGGCGCCACGGCCATGTCCGAGGCGCTGGCCGCGGGCGGACCGGTGCCGGTCACGCTGTCCTCGATCGTGTCCACGCTGAGCGCGCCGTCCGTGTCGCAGCTGACGTACGACCATGTCGTGGCCCTGGTCGACGAGGTCCTGGTGGTCACCGACCGGGAGGCGGTCGAGGGTTCGCTCCAGCTCGCCGACCACGCCAAGGTGTGGGCCGAGCCCGCCGCCGGCTGCCTCCTGCCCGCGGCCCGGCGGGTGCTGGAACGGGTCGGTGAGGGTGCCCGGCTGGGACTGGTGGTGTGCGGGGGCAACGCGACGACCGGAGATGTCAAAACCTGGGCAGAACGTTTCGAACTGCTCTGACCGTTCGTCAATTCCCTTCCGATGACAGCTCGTCAGGAAAAGCACCTGGCTTTCCGCTGAACGCACCCGGTCACGCCTCCCGTACCAGTGTGAAAGGTGAGAGCCAGGGTTCGGCGAGGGATGACCATGGTCAAGGCGCACGTCTCCACACACGAGTTGGTGGCCGGAAGGTACCGGCTGCTGGAGGTCCTGCATCGCGAGACGAACCGCGTCTGCTGGTACGGGGAGGACGTCGAGGCCGGGCGCCCGTGTCTGCTCACCCAGATCGGGCTGCCACCGGATCCGGACGGGGAGAGTTCGCGCCGTGCGATCGCCCGGGTCATCCGGATGTCCGAGACCATGGGACGGCTCTGCCCCGGCCGGGTCGCCTCGGTCGTGGACGCCGTCGAGGAGTACGGCACCCTGTGGACCGTCACCGAGTGGATCGAGGGCACCCCCCTGGGCGAAGTCCTGGAAAGGGAGGGCACGTTCAACTACGTGCGGGCGGCCCGCATCGGACTCGAACTGCTCGATGTGCTGGAGGCCGGGCACGGCGAGGGCATCACCCACGGCGAGCTCAGTCCCGGTCAGGTGTTCGTGCGGGACAAGGGGCCCATCGTGGTCACCGGCTTCGGCCTGACCGGCGCCACGCTCGCGCCCCGGGTCAGCGCACCGTCGTACGCCTCCCCCGAACAGGCTCGTGACGAGCGCATCGGGCCGGCGGCGGACCTGTGGGCGCTCGGCGCGATGCTGTACACGATGGTCGAGGGCCGTCCGCCGTTCCGGGACCGGGACAGTCCGGAGACCACGCTGAAGGGCGTGGACCGGCTGCCGCTGCGGAGCCCGGTACGGGCCGGGCCGCTGACCCAGACCGTGCAGGGACTGCTGCGCAAGAACTCCCGGGAGCGGCTGAACCGCCATGCGGTGCGCGAGGCGCTCACCCGTGTCGTCTCCGAGGACCCCGGCGCGCCCCTGGCGGCGGTCCCCTCGCCCGGGCTGCGCGGCCTCGCCCTGGGCAGGCCCGGCTGGAGCAGGCGCACCATGGCCGTGGGCACCGCGCTGGCCGTCGTCACCGTGGCGGTGGCGGTCGTCGCCGTGGCCCGCGAGATGCCGGGTGGTTCGGACGACTCCGCGACCGACACGACCACGCCCAGGCCGTCCGCCACGGCCTCCGCCCCCGCCGCACCGCCGAGCCAGGCGCCCAGCCAGGCGCCCACCCCGACGCCGACTCCGACCCGGACGCCGAGCCCGACCCCGACTCCCACGCCCACGAGCGCCCCGCCGTCGGCCCAACAACCGCAGTTCGAGCACTACACGGCGCCGCAGGGCTTCTCCGTCAGCCTCCCCGAGGGCTGGGAGGCGCTGAGCACGAGGACGCAGGACGACCTGGCGTACCGGGTCGTCCTGGGCGCGAAGGGCGACCCGCGCACGCTCGCGGTCACCTTCAGCACACGCGTGGGCGACGACCCGGTCGCCGTGTGGCGGGACGAGGTCGAGCCGGCGCTGAAGCGGGCGGGGGGCTCGTACCAGCGGATCGGGGAGATCCGCGCGAGGACCTACCAGGGCCGCGAGGCCGCCGACCTGGAGTGGGTCGCCACCGTCGACGGCACCCGGCTGCGCACCCTGGGCCGCGGCTTCCTCATCGGCTCGGGCGACGGTTTCTCGCTGCGCTGGACGACCCCCGCCGGTGACTGGGAGGACAGCGCCAACCAGCAGGCCCTGGACACGATCCTGCGAACCTTCCGCATCCCGTCAGACTGAGTCGCGCGGCGCGCGCATCGCCCCGATCCGGGAGCTGTGCAGCGGCTGCGTGCGCCACTTCGCGGTGAACGTCCGGTCCGTGAGCGAGCACGTCAGGTCGACGTGGTGCGGTGTCTCCAGCAGCGCCACGTCCAGCACCAGGGTGTCCTCGTCGGTCCAGCCCCCGCTCACGGCGGCGGGCACCGGACCCTCGGTGACGGTCCAGCCGGGTGCGCCGCACCCGAGCTCCAGCCGCTGCCCGTCCTCGACGAGGGTGACCCGCCGGCCGTCCGCGTCGACCTCCACCGCGGTCAGCTTGGGCAGACCCGCGCAGCCACCCTCGTACGGCGTGAAGACGACGGCCCGCTCCGGCGGCGCCGGCTTTCCTCCGGTCGGTGGCAGCGCGAGCCGGTTCAGCCGCTCGGCCAGTGCGGCGTCCGCCTCCCCGCGTCCGGGCAGCGGGTCGGTGCCGAAGGCCGGCAGCAGATGCCGCCACACCAGCTCCAGCACCTTCTGCATCTCGTCGGTGGCCCCGGTGATCGCGACCACCGCGTCCTGCTCGGGCAGCACCAGGCAGTACTGCCCGTACGCGCCGTCTCCGCGGTAGCCGTGCCGCGACATCCAGAACTGGAAGCCGTATCCGTGGCGCCAGTCGGCCGACCACCCGTCGTCCTGGTTGACGATGTGCGACCGCGTCGCCTCGGCGACCCATGCCTCGGACAGCAGCCGCTCCCCCTCCCAGACGCCGCGCTGGAGATACAGCTGCCCGAGGCGGGCGATCGCGTCGGTGGTGGCGTGCAGTCCGCTGAAGCCCAGCTCGCGTCCGGCCCGGTCGCGCAGCCAGGCGACGTCGCCGATACCGAGGGGGTCGAGGAGGCGCGGGCGCAGATAGTCGGTGAGGGACTGGCCGGTGACCCGCTGGACGATCGCGGCGAGGGTGTAGGTGGTGGGCTGGTTGTAGGCGAAGAACGTGCCGGGGTCGCGCTCCGGCGGCAGCAACAGGAAGCCGCGCACGAGCTCCTCGCGGTCGGCCGCCAGCGCCCGGTCGTGGGTCTCGGCCACATGTCCGCTGGCCATGGACGCCACGTGCCGCACGAGCATGGCGCGGCTGCGCGGGTCGGTGATGTCGGCCTCGAACTCCGGGAAGTACGAGATCACCGGGTCGTCGAGGCGGAGCAGGCCCTCCGCCGCGGCGAGACCGGCGGCGGTCGCGGCGAAGCTCTTGCTCAGCGAGTACAGCAGGTGGAGGCGGTCGGCGGTGTACGGCGCCCACCAGCCGGACGCCACGACCTTGCCGTGGCGCAGGACCATCAGGCTGTGCGGCTCGATGTCCGGGGCGGCTTCGAGGGCGTCGAGGAGGGCGTGGACACCGGTCGCGTCGACGCCTTCGGCGGACGGGGTGCTCGTGGGCAGGGGGCGAACACTCATACGGATATCCTCCCCCGACGCTCACGTCATGATCCAGACGCCCGGGAGCCGTTTTCTGTCCCGGAGGCCGGGGACTCGCCCCTTATGGTGCGAATCGGATACACGATGATGACCGAACAGGCCGGCCCGCGAGAGCTCGTCGACCATGTGGTGCGGGCCGAGGAGGTCGGCTTCGACTTCTCGGTGACCTCGGACCACTACTTTCCGTGGCTGCGCTCACAGGGTCACTCACCGTACGCGTGGAGTGTGCTGGGGGCCGCCGCGCAGGCGACCTCCCGGATCCCGCTGATGACGTACGTGACGTGTCCGACCTTCCGCTACCACCCGGCGGTGGTGGCGCAGAAGGCGGCGACGATGCAGCTGCTCTCCGAGGGCCGGTTCCGGCTGGGGCTCGGCTCGGGGGAGAATCTCAACGAGCATGTGGTGGGCGGTGGTTGGCCGTCGGTGGACGTGCGGCACGAGATGCTGGAGGAGGCGGTGGAGGTCATCCGGGCGCTCTTCCGGGGCGGGCACGTGAACCATCGCGGGACGCACTTCGACGTGGAGTCGGCCCGGCTGTGGGACCTGCCCGCCGAGCCGCCGCCGCTGGGCATCGCGGTCTCCGGCGAGCAGTCCTGCGCGCTCGCGGGCCGGCTCGCGGACCTGGCGATCGCGACGGAGCCCAAGGAAGGGCTGCTCGACGCCTTCGACCGGCACGGCGGCAGCGGCAAGCCGCGCGTCGGCCAGCTGCCGGTCTGCTACGACCCGGACCGTGAGCTGGCGGTGAAGCGCGCGCACGCGCAGTTCCGCTGGTTCGGCGGCGGCTGGAAGGTCAACTCCGAGCTGCCGCACCCCGATTCCTTCGAGTCCGCGACCCAGTTCGTGACACCCGACGACGTCGCCTCCTCGATCCCCTGCGGCGACGACCCGGAGGACTTCGTCGAGGCCGTACGACCGTACGCGGAGGCCGGGTTCACCGAGATCGCGCTCGTGCAGATCGGCGGCGAGTCGCAGCCGGCGTATCTGGACTGGGCGGAGAAGACGCTGCTGCCCGCACTGCACGACGCCCTGGACTCATAGACACACAGGGGCTGCCAAAGCATCTCCAATGGGTGGATATAGGCTGCCGGTCTGCACCTGTGCAGACCCGCCGGCCCCCACCCAGGAGAGTCCCCCGTGACCCTAGCGATCGCCCCGTCCGAGACGTCCCCCGCGCCCCTGTCCGACCTCGTCGCGCGGGACGCGCGTGAGTTCGGCGTCTACGCGCGCACCGGCGGATGGACCTTCGGCCTGATGGTGGCGCGCAGCGTGCGGCCCGGCGGCCAGGGCGCGGACGAGACGCCGAAGGTGTCCGCGAAGGAGTTCGCCGAGCTCGCCGGCTGCTCCCCGGATCGTGTCATGCGCTACTACAAGGCGTGGGACCGGGCCGCCGACGACGGTCTCGTCCCGCACTTCGAGGGACTCACGCCGGGCCAGGAGGTGGAGCTCCCGGACGCCGACGTCTGGCTGAGCTACTACGTCTCCCGCAACAGCGCCTCCTCCGAGCGCGGCACCGCCATCGCCGAGGCCGCCGAGGCGGAGGGCATCCGGCCGACCAAGGCGCTGGAGGTCGCCGAGAACCCCACCGCGCTGCGCGCCGCGATCCTCGCCGACCCCTCCACGGCCCGCGCCGCCCGCCAGGCGCTCCTGGACCGGGTTCGCGAGGACCCCGAGCTCCAGGCCGAGTTGGCCCGTGACGTCGTGCGCACCGATGATCTGAAGAAGGCCGTCGCCACCGAGAGCCGGTCCGTCGACCGGATCGACTACGTCCGTCAGATCGCCGAGTCGGGCCAGATCAAGACCCCCGCCGGGCAGCTCGTCGAGGCGCCCGCCGACCTCCGCCAGGAGGCCGAGCGGCATCTGTCGCTCCTCGACGAACTGGACGAGGACGAGGACACCGGCGAGTGGGCCACCGAGGCCTACGGCACCATGAAGACCCTCGTCGTCGAGGCCGTGGAGGCGGACCCCGAACTCCGCGTCCAGGAACGGCGGACGAAGTTCTACAGCAGCCTGCAGAAGGCGACCAAGGTGTTCGAGGAACTCACCTTCGACGACGCGCAGGACTTCTACGAGGACGACATGGTCCAGCAGCTCGAGGAGTTGCAGCAGGCCATCGGATCCTGCATCACGGCCCTGCGGGGCGCGCGCGGGAATCAGCCTCAGGAGTGAGCATCTTGTGCCCGTGCGGGGTACTTGAGGGCCCCACGCCGTTCTCCCGGAGGCCCTCCCGTGAACCCCTACGTGCACAAGACCCTCGTCGTACAGCTCCAGGCGGGCGACACGGACCGTTTCCCCGTGCTCGCCCACGTGGGGTACGACCCCGCAGACCCGTTCGCCGTCACGGCCGTGTTCAGCCATGACGGCCAGGTCCTGGCCCGCTGGCGGCTGGACCGGGAGATGCTCGCCGAAGGGCTGGAGCGCCCGGTCGGCGTCGGTGACGTGCGACTGCGCCCCGTGTCGTGCGGTGTGTGGGAGGAACTGCGCATGGAGTTCCTCGGCGACGCCCGTGCGAACGGCGGCCGGCATCACGCCGTGGTGTTCGCCTGGGCCCCGGCGCTCGCCTCGTTCCTGCGCAGGACGCACCAGGTGGTGCCGCCGGGTCGGGAGGAGACCCGGGTGGACGACCTGATCTCGGAGGTCTTCGCCCGGGGCAGAGCTGAGTAGCCGTACTCATGCCGCTGCGCCGCCCCGCCGCCACGATGGGGCTCCGAAGACAAGGAGCCCCGCAATGACAGCAGTTCGCCGTCCTGTGCCCATCCTGCTCGCCTGGGTCGTGGTCGCGGGAGTGGCCCTCTCCGCGTGGGGTCCGCGGGATCGCACGACGTGGTTCCTGGAGACGGTGTGGGTGCTGGTCGGGCTGCCGCTGATCGTGCTGACCTGGCGCCGCTTCCCGCTGACGGACCTGCTGTGCTGTCTGCTCGCCGCCCACGCGCTGGTGCTGGTGGTCGGCGGCCACTACACGTACGCGGAGGTGCCGTTCGGGAACTGGCTGCGCGACACACTCGGCCTGGAGCGCAACCCGTACGACCGGTTCGGCCACCTCATGCAGGGCTTCGTCCCCGCCGTGCTGGTACGGGAGCTGCTCAGCCGTACCTCGCCGCTGCGGGGCAGCCGCTGGCTGGCGCCGCTCACGGTGTGCGCGTGTCTGGCCTTCAGCGCCGTCTTCGAGATGCTGGAGTGGCTGGCCGCGGTGATCGGCGGTCAGGCGGCGGACGCCTTCCTCGCCACCCAGGGCGATGTGTGGGACACCCAGTGGGACATGTTCTGCGCCCTGCTCGGCGCCACCGTCTCGGTGCTGGTGTGGAGCCGGCTGCACGACCGGCAGCTGGCCCTCCTGGGCCTCACTTCGACGTATAGCGGCGCCGGACCCACAGCGGCAGCAGGAACCAGCACACCAGGTACCAGCCGACCACTGCGGTGACCAGCCACGGCACGTAGGGATCGTGGGTGGCGACCCGCAGGATGAGCAGGAGCGAGGCGGCCGTCGTGGCGAGCAGCAGCACCAGCCCGACGAAGGTGAGCCGGGCCGCCCACTCCACCGCGCGCGGCTTGATGCGCCGCCCGGACACCAGCCGGTGCAGGGAGACCGGTCCGATGAGGGCGCCGGTGGCGATGGCGCCGAGGACGACCGTCGTGATGTAGATGGTCTGCTCGGTGTCGCCGAGGTCCGCGTACTTCGGTGTGAACACGACGGTCAGCAGGAAACCGAACAGGATCTGTACGCCCATCTGCGCGACCCTGATCTCCTGCATGAGCTCGCCCCACATACGGTCGGCGCGCTCGTCCTCGGTCTCGTCGCGGCCTGTTCGCCTCTCCGCTGCCTGCACCATGCGGGACGGGTAACCCGGCGTCTGATCGTTCAAACAGCCGGGCTTCCGTCTCTCATGGACTACCAGCGGCTCTCGACCTGCTCCTTGATCCGTCGGTCGTAGAGGTCCCGGACCGCGCCGAGCGTCTGCTCGGACAGCTCCGGCAGCGTGGCGGCGGCCGCGTTGGCGCGGGCCTGCTCGGGGTTGCGGGCGCCGGGGATCACGGTGGTCACACCGGGCTGCTGGATGATCCAGCGCAGCGCCAGCTGGGCCGGGGTGTATCCCTCGGGGGCCAGGGCGGAGAACTCGGCGGCGGCCTCCACACCCGTGGTGTAGTCGACGCCGGAGAAGGTCTCGCCGACGTCGAAGGACTCGCCGTGCCGGTTGTAGGTGCGGTGGTCGTTCTCGGGGAAGACGGTGTCCTTGGTGTACTTGCCGGACAGCAGACCGGAGGCCAGGGGCACCCGCGCGATGATGCCGACGCCCGCCTCCCGCGCGGCGGGGAGGACCTGCGCCAGCGGCTTCATGCGGAACGCGTTGAAGATGATCTGGACGCTGGCCACGCCCGGCCGGGCGATCGCGGTCAGGGCCTCCTCGCAGGTCTCCACGCTGACGCCGTACGCGGCGATGCGCTCCTCGGCGACGAGGGTGTCCAGCGCGTCGTAGACCTCGTCCGTCGAGTAGACCGGCGTGGGCGGGCAGTGCAGCTGCACCAGGTCCAGGCGGTCGACGCCCAGGTTGCGGCGGGAACGGTCGTTCCAGGCGCGGAAGTTGTCGAGTACGTAGTTCTCCGGGATCTGGTCGACCCGGCGGCCCATCTTGGTGGCGACCAGCACATGCAGGTCGGGCCGGCCGCGCAGGAACGTGGCGATGGTCTGCTCGCTGCGGCCGTCGCCGTACACGTCGGCGGTGTCGAAGAAGGTGACGCCGGACTCGGCCGCCGCCTCCAGTACCGAAAGGGCTTCCTTGTCGTCCACGTCTCCCCAGTCGGCCCCCAGTTGCCAGGTGCCGAGACCGACGACGGATGCCTGCTGACCCAACCTGCCGAAAGTGCGCTCGTCCATGGCGTCAGTCTGTCATCCGTCACCGGCGGACGCGGAACGGGCTCCTCCGGGCGCGCATCCGCGACTGATTCACTCACATGGGTGAATCATTTCGACGCGCAAGCGCTCTCTGTCAAGGCGGTCCTAGCGTGACCTGGTGACCCACGACTGGACCCGCAGAAGCTTTCTCCTCAGCGCAGCCGCGCTGACCCTCGTACCGGCCGACCCGGCCGTCGCCGCACAGGAACTGCCCGGCTTCCCGGGCGATGTGGAGCTGTACCGCTCGGCGTACCGCAACTGGGTCGGCGAGATCACGGCGACCGGCCTGTGGGCCTGTGCTCCGGCCGACGGGGACCGGACGGTCGCCGTCGTCAACTGGGCCTGGCGCAACGGCTGGCGGGTGCGCGCCCGGGGCTTCTCGCACGGCTGGTCCCCGCTGACGATCACCGAGGGCACCTCCTCGGACGCGCCCGTGCTCCTGGTCGACACGACCGCGCATCTGACCGGACTGGCCCTCCAGGCGCCGGACGCCGTGCGGGCGGGCGCCGGTGTCTCGACCGAGGCCCTGCTGACCTTCCTGGAGAAACGCGGCCTCGGGGTCACCGCCGCGCCCGCGCCCGGCGACCTCACGCTGGGCGGCGCCCTGGCGATCGACGCGCACGGCACCGCCGTACCCGCCGAGGGCGAGGAGCGGCTGCCGGGGCAGACGTACGGCTCGCTGAGCAACCGGGTGCTGTCGCTGACGGCGGTCGTGTGGGACGAGACCGCCGGGGCCTACGCGCTGCGGACCTTCGAACGCGACGAGGCCGACGCCGCCGCGCTGCTGACCCATCTCGGCCGGACCCTCGTCACCGAGGTCGTACTGCGGGTCGGCGCCGATTCGAACCTGCGCTGCGTCAGCCGTACGGACATCCCGGCCGGCGAGCTCTTCGCCGCGCCCGGCACCGGCGGACGCACGCTCGCGGGCTTCCTGGACGAGGCCGGGCGGGTCGAGGCGATCTGGTTCGCCTTCACCGAGTTCCCGTGGCTCAAGGTGTGGAGCGTGGCGCCGACGAAGCCGCTCACCTCCCGGCGCGTGACCTCGCCGTACAACTACCCCTTCTCCGACAACGTCCCGACCCTGGTGTCGGACATCGCCGGGCGGATGGTCTCGGACGCGGCCTGGTACCTGGCGCCGGTCCTGGGCAACGCACAGGCGGACGCGGCCGCGCTCGGGCTGGTGGCGACGCTGTCGGCGGACATCTGGGGCCCGTCCAAGAACACCCTGCTCTACGTCAAGCCCACCACCCTGCGCCTGCACGCCAACGGGTACGCGGTGCTCACCTCGCGGGACCAGGTGCAGCGGGTCGTGGCCGAGTTCACCGCCTTCTACCGCGAACGGCTCACCGTGTACGCGGCCCTCGGCCGCTTCCCGGTCAACGGCTCGGTCGAGATCCGCGTGACGGGCCTGGACGACCCGGCCGACGCCGAACTCACCGGCGCCCGCGCCCCGTTGCTCTCCGCCCTGCGTCCCGACGACGAGCACCCCGAGTGGGACACCGCCGTCTGGCTGGACGTACTGACCCTGCCGGGCACACCGCACGCGGAGGCGTTCCTGCGCGAACTGGAGCGGTTCCTGCTGGACAGCCACGACGGCACCCACGCCCTCACCCGCGTCGAGTGGTCCAAGGGCTGGGCCTACACCGAGGACGCCGTGTGGGACGACGAGGAGGTGCTGGGCACGGCCGTGCCCGGCTCCCTCGGCGAGGCCGCCTGGGGCCAGGCGGCCGGCGTCCTGGACCGCCTCGACCCGCACGGGGTGTTCGGCAACGCCTTCCTGGACCGGCTGTTCGGCTAGGGCTGTTCGGCTAGGGCGTCAACTGCGCCTGCACCACGGGCGCGTACCGGTCGACGATCTCCTCGACCGTGCTCGCCCTGAGGTGCTCGGCGCGGGCGATGCCGTACATGACACCGAGCCCGAGCAGGGTGCCGACGGCGAGTTCGGCGCGCAGGCCCGGCTCGGGGCCGGTGAGGCGGTCGGCGAGGCGGTCGGTGACCTGGGCGCGGAAGTTGGCGCGCAGGATGTCGCCCTGTTCGCCGTGGAGGGGGGCGAACGCGATCCGGAGCAGGGGGTCGGCGCCGCGCTCGGTCTGGCTGACCAGCACATGCCGGACCATGTGCCGGCCCAGTTCCTCCAGCGGGGCGTCCAGCAGGGCTTCCGCGTCCGCCTCGAAGGACATCACGCGGGCGAAGAGTGCGTCCTTGTTGCCGAAGTACTTCAGGATCAACGGCGGGCTGACACCGGCGCGTTCTGCGACCGCCTTGAGAGTGATGTCGGCGTGGGCGTGCCGGGCCAGGAGGTAGCGGGCCGACCTGAGGATGGCCGCCTTCGTCGCCTCGGCGTCCCGGCGTACGGACGCGGCGGCGGTCGGTTCGGTGCTCACGGCACTCATGCTCCCTCCATCACCTCCTTACGGGCTCCCCGGGCCCGGCGTGTCCCGCCGGCCCCCGGGTCGCCGGGGATGCACAGCGCGGTCGCGCAGGCGAGCAGGGCGACCGTGCCCGCGATGCCGAAGGCCAGCAGATAGCCGTCCAGGACGGGGACCGGGACGCCGCCGACCGAGCTGGTGTGCCGGACCAGCACCGCGGCGACGGCGGCGCTCGACACGGCCTGTCCGATCGTGCGCATCAGGACGTTGACGCCGTTGGCTGACGCGGTCTGCCCGGCCGGGACGGCGTGCAGGATGAGGGTGGGCAGCGCCGAGTAGGCCAGGGTGGTGCCGGTGCCGACGACCGCCGCACCGACCATGATCATCCACAGGTCGTGGCTGTCGGCTATGCGCACGGCGTAGCCGGCCGCGATGACCAGGGCGCCGAGGGCGAGGGTGATGCGCGGTCCACGGGCCGCGGAGATGCGGGCCGAGACGGGTGAGAACAGCAGCATGATGAAGCCGCCCGGCAGCAGCACCAGTCCGGTCTGGACGATCGACAGGCCGAGCCCGTATCCGGTGGCCTCGGGGGCCTGCACAAGCTGTGCCGTGACCAGGGAGTTGGCGTAGAACGCGAACCCGGTCAGCAGCGCGGCCACATGGGAGAGCCCGACCCTCGGCTTCGACACCAGCCGCAGGTCGACCAGCGGCCGTTCGGCCCGCAGCTGCTGCCACCACCACAGCGCCAGTACGACGACGGCGGCCACGAAGAGTCCTACGATCCGCGGACTCCCCCACCCCCACTGTCCGCCCTGGGACACCCCGAGCAGCAGACACACCAGCCCGGCGGCCAGGCCCAGCGTGCCCGGCACGTCGAACCGGCCGGGCTCCCGGACGGGCGACTCCCGGACCGCCCACCACACCGAGGTGACACCGATGACGCCGAGTGCGGCGGTGACCCAGAACATGGTGTGCCAGTTCGCGTACTGCACGATGACCGCCGCGAGGGGCAGTCCGAGGGCCGCGCCGATCCCGACGGTCGAACTCATCAGCGCCACCGCGTTGCCGCGCCGCTCGGGCGGGAGTTCGTCGCGCAGGATGCTGATGGAGAGCGGGACGACGGCGGAGGCGGCACCGGAGAGGGCGCGGGCGGCGATGAGCACCCGGATGTCGGAGGACAGAGCGCAGAGCACCGAGCCCACGGCCATCAGCGCGAGCGCCGCCATCAGGACCCGGCGCTTGCCGTACATGTCACCGGCCCGGCCGAGGACCGGGGTGAGGACGGCGCCGGCGAGCAGGGTCGCGGTGACCATCCAGGAGACAGTGCCGGGCGAGGCGCCGGTGAGCCGGGGCAGGTCCGGGAGCAGGGGGACGACCACGGTCTGCATGACGGCCATGAGGATGCCGCCGAACGCCAGCACCGGGACCGTGAGCCGTTCCCGCAGGGAGCGGGGCGGCGCGGCGGGCTCGTCCATCGGCACTCCAGCGGGCATGAAAAATGGGTGAATGGCAATTCACCATAGCTGGTGAATTGCCATTCACCCAAGAGGGAAAACCGCTACTTCCCGCCGCTCACCTTCCGGGCGTGGACGCTGCGCGCCAGCTTCGGACCCAGCCAGCGCTTGAGTCGCCGCAGCGCTTCCAGCCGCCCGGCCGCCTTGTCGATCCGGTAGTACAGCCGGGGCGGGATGTAGGGCAGCAGGGGTGAGTGACGCTGGCCGAGCAGGGCGAACATCTGGTGCGGGGGCAGCTTGATGTAGCGCGGGAGGTTCTCGTACCACTGGGCGCTGTAGCGGGCGGCGCTCTGCACGGAGAGCAGTTCGGCCTTGCGTTGCCGCTCATAGGCGGCGAGGGCCTCGGGCAGGTCGGGGTGTTCGCGCAGCGCTCCGGCCAGGGCGATGGCGTCCTCCAGGGCGAGGGTGGTGCCGGCGCCGATGGAGTAGTGGGTGGTGTGGGCGGCGTCGCCGAGGAGGACGAGGTTGCCACGGGACCAGGTGCGGTTGGTGAGGGTGCGGAAGTTCAGCCACTGGGCGCTGCCGTCGGCCGAGGAGCGGCCGATGAGGGAGTGGCCGTCGAGGATGTCGGCGAAGAGCTTCTCCAGCAGGTTCAGCCCCTCGGCCTCGTCCGCGCGGTCGAGCCCCAGCCCGGACCAGGTCTCGGGGGCGCATTCGATGACGCAGGTGCTGCGGTCGGGACCGAAGCCGTAGCCGTAGGCCCAGATCCAGCCGTGGTCGGTCTCGACGAAGGCGAAGGTGAAGGCGTCGAAGACCTTGCTGGTGCCGAGCCAGATGTAGCGGTTGCGCCCGGCTCTGACCTCGCTGCCGAAGTGGTCGGCGTGTGCGGTGCGCAGGGCGCTGTGGACGCCGTCGCCGGCCACGACCAGGTCGGCTTCGGGCAGGTTCTCGGGGGTGATCCCGTGCTCGAACTCCAGCCGTACACCGAGCGAGCGGGCCCGGGCGGCGAGGAGTTCGAGGAAGCGGTGGCGGCCGATGCCGTGGCCCTCGTCGCCGCGGTGGCGGGTCGTCAGGTTCCGGACGTGGGCGACACCGTCGTTCCAGCGGACGGAGTGTTCCTCGACGGCGCGGGCCGACTCGGGGTCGTGCTCGTGGAGCTTGTCGAGCAGTCCGCGCCAGTAGGTGACACCCCAGCCGTAGGTCGAGCCCTCCGAATCGCGCTCGTAGACGGTGATGTCGTGGGACGGGTCCTGCAGTTTCAGCAGGATCGACAGATACAGGCCGGCGGGCCCGCCGCCGACACAGGCGACCTTCACGCGCACCCCTGGAGTTACTCATAGCGGTCAGTTGACGACGCAGAGTAGCAGGCGTTTGCGCCAGTTTCTCCAGGTGAGCCAGGCCACTGGTGAACCGTCCGACCGAGAGGGATCACCCGAAACACGCGCCCCGACAGAAGGAATTTCCCGTTCCGGCACACCGGGGACCCCGCCAAGGCAAGATCATCTTCGTTCA
Source organism: Streptomyces sp. RG80 (assembly GCF_040446465.1). NCBI lineage: Bacteria > Bacillati > Actinomycetota > Actinomycetes > Kitasatosporales > Streptomycetaceae > Streptomyces > Streptomyces sp. RG80. The sequence continues at coordinate 378,336 of NZ_JBEAAJ010000005.1, forward strand.
ATGTTGCACGACATGTTGGTAATTGTCCGGATCGCAGCCAACCGGTGTGCAGGGATTTCTCCCGCTCTCACCAGGGCCGATAGGCATGCGGAGTCGTCAGCCATTGAAAGGACTCCCGTGCCCGAACCATCTCGCCGTCACGCGCTCGCCGTCGCGGCCGCACTCGCCACCACGGCCGCCGTCGCACCCCGGGCGGCCGCCCACGACCATCCCACTCCCGGGGCCCCCGGGACCTTCGACGAGGTCTACAAGGGCCGCCGGATACAGGGCCGGCCGGTCGCGGGGGGCGGTCACCATCACGGCGCCGGATACGCCGTGTTCATCGACGGGGCCGAGCTGCATGTGATGCGCAACGCCGACGGCAGCTGGATCAGCGTCGTCAGCCACTACGACCCGGTCCCGACGCCGCTGGCCGCCGCACGGGCCGCGGTCGACGAGCTGCGGGGCGCGCGGCTCGTCCCGTTCCCGGCCAACTGATCTGTCCCGTACGCACCTTGGAGTACCGCACATGACCGTCCGCAAGAACCAGGCGAGTCTGACCGCCGACGAGAAGCGGCGGTTCGTCGCCGCCGTCCTGGAGCTTAAGCGCAGCGGCCGCTACGACGCCTTCGTCACCACGCACAACGCCTTCATCATGTCCGACACCGACAACAGCGAGCGCACGGGCCACCGTTCACCGTCGTTCCTGCCCTGGCACCGCAGATACCTCCTCGAGTTCGAGCGGGCGTTGCAGTCGGTGGACGCCTCGGTGGCGTTGCCGTACTGGGACTGGTCCGTGGACCGCTCCGCGCGCGCCTCGCTCTGGGGACCGGACTTCCTCGGCGGCACCGGACGCAGCCGGGACGGCCAGGTGATGGACGGGCCGTTCGCCGCGTCGGCCGGCAACTGGCCCATATCCGTGCGCGTGGACGGCCGTACGTTCCTGCGCCGCTCGCTGGGCACGTCCGTACGGGAGCTGCCGACCCGGGCCGAGGTCGACTCCGTGCTGGCCATGCCGACGTACGACATGGCGCCCTGGAACAGCGCCTCGGACGGTTTCCGCAACCATCTGGAGGGCTGGCGCGGGGTCAATCTGCACAACCGGGTCCATGTCTGGGTGGGCGGCCAGATGGCGACCGGGGTCTCCCCCAACGACCCGGTGTTCTGGCTGCACCACGCCTACGTCGACAAGCTGTGGGCCGAGTGGCAGCGCAGGCACCCGGACTCGCCGTATCTGCCCGCCGCCGGCACCCGGGACGTCGTCGACCTCGACGAGACCATGAAGCCGTGGAACGACGTACGCCCGGCGGATCTGCTGGACCACCGGGCGCACTACACGTTCGACACCGACTGATCAGGCGTCCGCCGTACGGCACTCCGGGTGGCCCCAGCCCTGCGCGTTCTTGGCGATGTCCGCGCCGGCCGCGTAGGACCGGCCGCACAGGCAGCGGCCGGCGAACTTGGCCTTGATCGTGCGCGAGGAGGAGGCCGAACCGCCGCTCCGCCGGGGCGACTTGGCCTTGGCGGGGCGGGAGGCCTTCGGGGTGTCGGGCGAGGGCGGCGGCTCGGGCGAGCCGTGTTCGCTGCCCGCCGGTTCCTGGACGACGGCGGCCTGGCTGGCGGCGCGGTCCGCGAAGTCGTTGAGCCGGTCGCCGTCGACCTGGTGGGCGGGGACGTAGCGGAAGTCGACCTGGCGGCCGTCGAGCAGCTCGTCGATGCGTACGACCAGGTCCTGGTTGGCGACCGGCTTGCCGGCGGAGGTCTTCCAGCCGTTGCGCTTCCAGCCGGGCAGCCAGGTGGTGACGGCCTTCATGGCGTACTGGGAGTCCATCCGGATCTCCAGCGGTACGTCCGGGTCGACCGCCGTCAACAGGCGTTCCAGCGCGGTGAGTTCCGCGACGTTGTTGGTGGCCTTGCCGAGCGGGCCCGCCTCCCATCGGCTCGGGGTCTCGCCCTCGTCGGCGACGACCCAGGCCCAGCCGGCCGGTCCGGGGTTTCCCTTCGAAGCGCCGTCGCACGCGGCCACCACACGTTCACGCATGGGCCCGATCATGCCACGGGCGGACCGGCCGCCCGGCCACCGGTCCTCAGACCTCCGTGATCTTCGGCATCTCACCCTGTGTGGTGCTCAGGTCGATCACCGAGAAGCTCGCGCCCTGCGGGTCGCTCAGCGCCGCGAACCGGCCGAAGGGGCTGTCCATCGGCCCGAAGCGCAGCACACCGCCGAGCTTGGTGGCCTTGGCCACGGCGTCGTCGCAGTCGGCGACGGCGAAGTAGACATTCACGTACGAGGGGATCTCGGGCGGGAACTCGTCCGTCATCCTCATCCGGCCGAGGACGGTGTTCTCCCCGATGTCGAAGATCCGGAAGTCGATCTCGTCGTGCTCCATCTGCTTCACGTGGTACGGGAAGACGGCCGTGAGGAAGTCGTCGGTCTTCTCCGGCTCGCGGGTGAAGACCTCGGCCCAGGCGTACGCGCCGGGCTCGCCGATCGCCTCGAACCCCTCGTGCTGTCCGGCCTGCCAGACACCGAAGACGGCACCGCTGGGGTCGCGGCCCAGGCACATGGTGCCGAAGTCGCCGACCGCCATGGGCTCCATCAGCACCTCGCCGCCGTTGTCACGGATCTTCGCGGCGGTGGCCGCGGCGTCCGGGCTCGCGAAGTACAGACACCACTGCGACTGACCCTCCTGGCCGGGCATGGGCGGTACGACGGCGGCGACGGCCTTTCCGTTCGCGTAGGCCTGCGTGTAGTTGCCGTACTCCGACGACGACTCGCCGAAGGTCCAGCCGAGGACGTCGCCGTAGAAGCTCTTCGCCCCTTCGACGTCGCTGAACATCGCGTCGGCCCAGCAGGGGGTTCCCTCAGGTTGTACGGCCATGACCGCGTCCCTCTCCGGTTCGGTGGTTCGTCCGGTTTCTCACGCTAGCCACCGCCACGTCGAGCCGCGCGCCGAACGGTTCGGTCCGTTTCAGAGGGGGACGGTTTGGCGGCCGGTTCGATGCCGGTACCGGGGGACGACGAGCTGCTGGTGCGGGTCACCGCCTGCGGAGTGTGCCGCACCGACCTGCACGTCAGCGAGGGGGATCTCCCGGTGCACAGGCCCGGGGTGACGCCGGGGCACGAGGTCGTCGGGGTGGTGGCGCGGGCGGCGGGCGGGTTCGCCGTGGGCGACCGGGTGGGGGTGGCGTGGCTGCGCCGTACGGACGGGACCTGCGCCTACTGTCTCCGCGGGGCCGAGAACCTGTGCCCGGACTCCCGGTACACCGGCTGGGACGCCGACGGCGGCTACGCCGAGTACACGACCGTGCCCGCCGCCTTCGCCCACCGGCTGCCGGCCGGCCTCGACGACGTGGCGGCCGCACCACTGCTGTGCGCGGGCATCATCGGCCACCGCGCCCTGCGCCGGGCCGCGCTCCCGCCCGGCGGCCGGCTCGGGCTGTACGGCTTCGGCGGCAGCGCCCATCTGTGCGCACAGGTCGCGCTCGCCGAGGGCGCCACCGTGCACGTCCTCACGCGCGGAGCGGCGGCCCGGCGGCCGGCGCTCGACCTCGGGGCCGCCTCGGCGCAGGACGCGTACACCCTGCCGCCCGAGCCCCTCGACAGCGCGATCCTGTTCGCTCCGGTCGGCGATCTGGTCCCGGTGGCGCTGCGGGCCCTGGACCGGGGCGGGACACTGGCGATCGCCGGGATCCACCTGACCGACACTCCGCCGCTGCGCTACGAGAGCGAGCTGTTCTACGAGAAGCAGGTGCGAGCGTCACCTCCAACACCCGCGCGGACGCCCGGGAGTTCCTGGCGCTCGCCGCCCGCCACGGCGTCCGCGCGACCACGCATACCTATCCGCTGTCCCGGGCCGACGAGGCGCTGCGGGACCTCAAAGCCGGCCGTTTCAGCGGGGCCGCGGTGCTGGTGCCATGAGTCCGGACATCGCCTCCGCCGGCGTGACGGAAGGATTCAGCAGATCCTGACTGCCGTGCGCGCGCAGCAGCCGCAGCTGACCGGGGTCACACAGCAGGGCGAATCCGCGGTCGGTCTCGGTGACGCGGCGCCGGAAGCGCAGCAGCAGGCTCAGGCCGGTGGAGTCGACGAAGGAGACCGGGCGCAGGTCGACGACGTAGGCCGGGGCGGCCACCGCCACCAGGGAGTCGAGCCAGAACCGCAGGTGGGTGGCGGTGGCGAGATCGAGGTCACCGTGCAGTTCGGCGACCAGCAGCCCGCTCGCCGTACGCAGGAGCGTGTGGTCGCCGACCGATGGCCAGGAGGCCTGGTCGACGGGCTCCAGCTGGTTGTCGTGCAAGCCGTCCGTCCCCGCTTCCGTACCTGCCGCCTGTTCCGGCACGGGCGCGTGCGGTGACTTCGTCATCCCCGCACCGCACGCTCCCGCGCCGGAACTCCCCCTGGGCGGCACCCCCGTACGCCGTGGCCCTTGAACCGTGGGCCTTTACTGTTCTACCTTCGCCACATGGTCGGGGCATCAACGCCCGCTCACCGGTTGCACAACGAGCGGACGGCAGTTGGGCCAGGTGATGCGGCGTGCGTCCGCACCTCACCCTGATCGAGGACGAACCCGATTTCGCACTGATGTGCCGTTCCTATCTGGAACGCGAGGGCTTCACCGTCACCTGGGCCATGGACGCCCGGGCCGGCAAGGCCGCGCTGTACGAGGGTGGAGTCGACCTCGCCGTCCTGGACCTGGGCCTTCCCGACGGCAGCGGTCTGGAGCTGCTGCGGGCCCTGCGCTCCACGAGCCGCCTCCCGGTCATCGTGATCACGGGCCGCGGGGCGGAGGCCGACCGGGTCGCGGGCCTGGAGATCGGCGCCGACGACTACCTCGTCAAACCGTTCTCGCAGCGGGAGCTGGTGGCCCGGATCCGCGCGGTGCTGCGCCGCTCCCAGCCGCCGGAGGCGCCGACCGTGCTCCAGGTGGGCACCCTGCGCATCGACACGGCCGCCCGCCAGGCATCCTCCGACGGCTTCCTGCTGTCGCTGCGGCCCAAGGAGTACGCCCTGCTGGAGCTGCTGGCCGCCGCGCCCGGCCGGGTCTTCTCCGCGGAGCAGCTCCTGGAGCGGATCTGGGGCGCCTCCTGGCAGCAGCCCGCGACCGTGGTCGAGCACGTCTACCGGCTGCGCGGCAAGCTCGCCCGGCTCCCCGCGCCCGCCCCGCGCATCACCACCGTCCGTGGCTACGGCTACCGACTCGATCCCTGAGAGGGCCGCCATGGCCGACGCCCCGGACTTCCGGCGCCTGTTCGACGCCGTCCTCTCCCCGCTGCTCGTGCTCACCCCCGACTTCACCATCGTCGAGGTCAACCGCGCCTACCTCACGGCCACCCGCACCGACCGCGACATCGTCGGGCGCCCGATCTTCGACGTGTTCCCGGACAACCCCGAGGACCCCTCGGCCGACGGCGTGGCCAATCTGCGCCGCTCGCTGGAGACGGTGGTGGCCACGGGACGCACGGACACCATGGCGCTCCAGCGCTACGACATCCCGACGGACGAGGGCGCCTTCGACGAGCGCTACTGGAGCCCCGTGAACGCGCCCGTGCTGGACGAGCGGGGACGCGTGTCGTACGTCATCCACCGGGTCGAGGACGTCACGGAGTTCGTGTATGTGCGCCGGGTGGGGCGGGAGCAGCAGCGGGTGGCCGCCGAGGCGCAGATGCGCGCGGAGGGCATGGAGATCGACCTGTTCGTACGGGCCCGGGAGATCCGCGAGGTCAACGACCAGCTGCGGCGGGTCAACTCCGAACTGGACGCGGCCGGGCGGCGTCTGCGGGAGGAGCAGGAGGCCAAGGACCGGTTCATCGCGACGCTCTCGCACGAGCTGCGCAACCCGCTCGCGGCGGCCACCGCGGCGACCGAGCTGCTCACCCTGGACATGCCCGACGGCCATCCGGCGCTGTCCGTGCTGGAACGCCAGCTCGGCACGCTGGTGCGGATGAGCAACGACCTGCTGGACGGCACCCGGGCGGTGACGGGCCGCCTGGAGCTCGTGCGGGAGCGGATCGACCTGCGGTCCGTCGTCGAGGGTGCCTGCGCGGACATCCGCGGCCTGTTCGGGCACGAGGGCCGCAAGCTCGACGTGGGGGTGCCGGCCGGGCCGGTGACCGTGGACGGCGACCGGCTGCGGCTCGCACAGGTGCTGACCAATCTGCTGTCGAACGCGCTCAAGTACACCCGGCCGGGCGGGCGCACCGAGGTCGCCCTGGGCATCGCGGGCGACCGGGCGCGGCTGACCGTGCGGGACGACGGGATCGGTTTCGAGCCCGGTCAGGCCGAGGACCTGTTCGGGGTGTTCATGCGGGCCGCCCCGGCCGGCCCCGACACCCCGGAGGGCCTGGGGCTCGGGCTGGCCGTCGCGCGGACGGTGGTGGAGCTGCACGGTGGCCGGATCAGCGCGCGCAGCGAAGGGCGGGGGCGGGGCGCGGAGTTCACCGTGACGCTGCCGATCGCCGACCCCGGCGCGCCCGAGCCGGCGCGGCCGGTGGTGATCCGTCCGGCGAAGCGGCAGCTGTCCATCCTGATCGTGGAGGACAACGCGGACCTCGCCCTCACCTACCGCACCCTGCTCCAGCGGCAGGGTCACCATGTCACCGCGGTGCACACCGGCGCCGACGCGCTGACCGCCACCGAGGCCCGCATCTTCGACGCCGTGCTGTGCGATCTGGGCCTGCCGGACGTCGACGGGTACACCGTGGCGCGTACGGTGCGGGCCCGGCCGCACGGGCGGGAGATCCGGCTGATCGCCGTCTCGGGTTTCAGCCAGGGCGCCGACCGTGCCCTCTCCCGGGCGGCGGGGTTCGACGCGCATCTGGCCAAGCCGTTGCCGTTGAACGATCTCATCGACCTCCTGGAGCGCTTCGAGGAGGCGTGACCGGCACGTGTCTTCCGCCCGCTGCCGGGCTGTGCTTGCCTGGGGAACCGTTTTCGGTGTCCGGGGCGGGAGTCGCCGTATGCGCAAGCCGTGGATCGTGGGAATGCTGCTGGCCACAGTGCTGCTCGGGGCGTGCTCCGACCCGTCCTCCGGCCCTGAACAGGCCCCGCGCTCCGTCCCGCCCCCGGCGTCGGCCGGTACGACGCACCAGCGGGCCGCCGGAAGTCCCGCTCCCGGCGCCCGGGCCGAGGCGCCGACGGTGCTGTATCTCGGGGACTCCCTGGCGATGGAGGCCCAGAACGTCGTCGGGCAGGAGCTGCGCCGGGACCTCGGCGCGAGGTACACCGGCAGGCCGTACTCGGGGACGACGGTCTGCGACTACCTGGAGGGCACCGGCGCGAAGTCGCTCGTGCCCGACCGGGACAAGGCGGCCGCCCTGGTGCGCGCGCTGAAGCCGGACTTCGTGGTGCTCCAGTTCTGGGGCAACGCGTGGGGCTACACGTGGTGCATGGACGGCATCACGCATGCCGAGCGGCCGACGACGTACTTCAAGCGGTACAAGGCCGACATGGCCCGGCTGACCGAGCAGATCGCGACGGCGGGCGGCGCCCGTCGGCCGCGGATCGTGTGGGTGTCGCAGGGCCCGGACCCGATCACGCCCGACCGGGTCCGGCGGGTGAACGAGCTCTACGCCGGGCAGGCCGCCGCCTCGGGCGACCTGGTCGCCGACGCGGGAGCCCGGGTGAGTGCCGCCGGGGCCCGCTACAGCTGGGTCCAGTACCTGCCGTGCACCGCCTACGAGCGCGAGCACGACGCGTACTGCACCCAGCCGGGCCGGGACCGGACCGCCCTCCACCTGGACAAGGACTATCTGCACTTCTGTCTGGCGCCCACGACATCGACGCCGAAGCCCTGTCCGGTCCGCTCCCCCGGCATCCTGCGGATCGCCCGGGAGATCACGCGGGTGATCGGCCGGGCCTCCTCCGGCTGACCGTCACTCGCCCGCGTAGGCCTTGTCCAGGGCGGCGATGTCGAACTTGGTCATCGCCATGAACGCCTGGGTGACCCGGGCCGCCTTCGCCGGGTCCGGGTCGGTGACCATGTCCTGGAGCGTGTCCGGGACGACCTGCCAGGACACCCCGTACCGGTCCTTGAGCCAGCCGCAGGGGCCGGGCTCCCCGCCGCCCTCGGTGAGCTTGGTCCAGTAGTAGTCGATCTCCTCCTGGTTCTCGCAGAAGATCATGAAGGAGACGGCTTCGGTGAACTTGAACTCGGGGCCGCCGTTGAGCCCGAGGAACCGGTGGCCGTTGGCCGTGAACTCCACGGTCAGCACGGTCCCGGCGGGCTGGGGCGCGCCCTCGGGGTAGTGCGCGATCTTGCCGATGCTGGAGTTCTTGAAGACCGAGACGTAGAAGTGCGCGGCCTCCTCGGCCTGGCCGTCGAACCAGAGACACGTGGTGAAACCGTCGGTTGCCATGAGTACCTCCTGGGCGTGCGGAACGCTGTCACGGGTGTCGACCGATCCTCGCGCCGGAACTCATCGCTCGCGCGTCCGGAAATCCAGGTGGCCTGTACATCCTTCGGAACTAGAGTCGCGCTCATGACGTCTTCGCCCGCCGACAGCGGCATCCATCCGTTCCGCATCGACATCCCGCAGGCCGACCTCGACGATCTCAACGACCGCCTCGACAGGGCCCGGTGGCCCGAGGAGCTGCCCGGCGTGGGGTGGGCGTACGGCGTGCCGTCGGGGTACTTGCGGGAGCTGGTGCGGTACTGGCGGCACGAGTACGACTGGCGGGCGGCGGAGGCTCGGCTGAACGAGTGGCCGCAGTTCACGACCGAGATCGACGGCGCGCACGTCCACTTCGCGCACATCCGCTCGCCCGAGCCGGACGCCACACCGCTGATCGTCACGCACGGCTGGCCGGGTTCGATCGTCGAATTCCTGGACGTCGTGGGGCCGTTGACCGACCCGGCCGCGCACGGCGGCGACCCCGCCGACGCCTTCCACCTCGTGGTGCCGAGCATCCCCGGCTTCGCCTTCTCCGGGCCCACCCGGGAGACCGGCTGGGAGGCGCGCCGGATCGCGGACGCGTGGGCCGAGCTGATGACCCGCCTCGGCTACGAGCGGTTCGGCGCCCAGGGCGGCGACTGGGGCGCGGGCATCTCCCGCGAGCTGGGCCGCGTCCACTCCGACCGGATCGTCGGCGTCCATCTGAACCTGCTGCCCGGCGCCCAGGCGGCCACCGAGCCGACCGAGGAGGAGCTTCGGGCGCTGAGCCCCGCGGAGCGGGAGCGGACCCTGCACTCGTGGCGCAAGTGGGACGCGTGGTTCCGCGAGGGCACGGGCTACTTCCATGTCCAGTCCACCCGGCCACAGACCCTGTCGTACGCGCTCACGGACTCGCCGGTCGGTCAACTCGCCTGGATCGTGGAGAAGTTCCAGGAGTGGACGGACTCCGAGGAGCTGCCCGAGGAGGCCGTCGACCGCGACCAGCTGCTCACCAACGTGATGCTGTACTGGCTGACCGGTACGGCGGGTTCGTCCGCCCGGATCTACTACGAGCGCGCCCACACCGAGGGCGAGCGGATCGCCGCGCCGCACGAGCCCTCGACCGCCCCGACCGCGGTGGCCTCCTTCCCGGGCGACCCGCAGATCCCACTGCGCCACAAGGCCGAGCGCACCGAGAACATCGTGCGCTTCACCGAGTTCGACCGGGGCGGCCACTTCGCGGCGATGGAGGTACCGGACCTGCTGGTGGACGACGTACGGGCGTTCTTCCGGCAGCTGCGCGAGAAGGGCTGAGGCGCCGCTCTGCCCTCGGCGAATCTGCCGGGGGCAGAGAAATCACCGAAGGGGTTCACCCGAGGTCAACAGTGGGGTCGACGGCATCCCCGCGACCACGAGGAGAACCGATGACTCCACTCACCGCACGCGCGCCACGGGCCGAGGAGGGCGACACCGCGCCCACCCGCTTCGACGACCAGCTGGCCGCCCAACTGCTCGGCCAGCGGATCGTCGTGCTGGGCACCCAGGTCGACGAGGTCTCCGCGAACCGGGTCTGCTCCCAGCTGCTGATCCTGTCCGCGGAGGACCCGCGCACCGACATCAGCCTGTACATCAACAGCCCCGGCGGCTCGGTCCACGCGGGCCTCGCCATCTACGACACCATGCGGCTGATCCCCAACGACGTCTCGACGCTCGCCATGGGCTTCGCGGCCAGCATGGGCCAGTTCCTGCTGAGCGTCGGCACGGCCGGCAAACGGTACGCGCTGCCGAACGCGCGGATCATGATGCACCAGCCGTCCGCGGGGATCGGCGGCACCACCGCCGACATCGAGATCCAGGCGGAGAACCTGGAGCACACCAAGCGGACCATGGAGCGGCTCATCGCCGAGCACACCGGCCAGAGCCAGGAGACCATCTCCCGGGACGGTGACCGCGACCGCTGGTTCACGGCCGAGGAGGCCAGGGAGTACGGCATGGTGGACCGGGTCCTGGAGTCCCTCGCGGACGTCCGCCCGGCCGCCTCCAAGCGACGGATGGGGCTGTGACATGGGGAACTACACGATTCCGTACGTCGTCGAGCGCACCGCGCACGGCGAGCGCTCCTCCGATGTGTTCAGCCGTCTGCTGTCGGAGCGGATCATCTTCCTGGGCACCGAGATCGACGACGGCGTCGCCAACGTCGTCATCGCGCAACTGCTCCATCTGGAGTCGACGGCGCCGGAGCACGAGATCGCGATCTACATCAACTCCCCCGGCGGATCGTTCACTTCGCTGATGGCGATCTACGACACGATGACGTACGTCCAGGCGCCCATCTCCACGATCTGCGTCGGTCAGGCGGCCTCCACGGCGGCCGTGCTGCTGGCCGGCGGGGATCCGGGGCGGCGGATCGTCCTGGAGCACGCGCGCGTGCTGCTCGGCCAGCCGGCCAGCGGCGGCAGCCGGGGCATGATCTCGGATCTGGCGCTCCAGGCCAAGGAGATGGTCCGGATCCGCGCACAGGTCGAGGAGGTATTGGCCCGGCACACCCACCACGACCCGGAGACCCTGCGCGCCGACATGGACCGCGACAAGGTGTTCACCGCCGAGGAGGCCGTGGCCTACGGCCTCGCCGACGAGGTGCTCAGCCGGCGCCTCCTGACGGTCTGAGGCGCCGGGGCCAGCTCAGGCGGCCAGGCAGAGCCCGTCGTACGACGACGTGGGCGCCCTGCGGGCGGCGGCGGACCGCCGGCTGGTGATCCGGACGAGTTCGCCCTGGGCCCGCGTCAGCAGGTCGCCGAGTCCGAGGCCGAGGGCGTGGGCGGCGGCCGCGAGGACCTCCGAGGAGGCCTCCTTGCGGCCCCGCTCCACCTCCGAGAGATAGGGCATGGAGATCCGTGCCGCGTCGGCCACGTCCTTGAGCGTGCGCTCCTGGTCGAGGCGCTCTTGGCGCAGGACGTCGCCGACCAGGTCGCGCAGCAGCGGCTCCTTGGCGGGCGGTGCGGCGGCAGGGCGGGCGGTCCCCGGGCGGAGGGGGATCACGCGGGCTTGGTTCGTCGCTTCTTCGCTCACCTTCCCAGCCTAAAAGCGTTGGACGCCAAGGGAAGGGATCAGCATTCTGCCCTGGGTGGAATCGAGCGAGGCGAAAGGTGCGGCATGGCCTTGAGGGAGACGTTCGACGAGGACGCCGAGCTCTACGACCGGGCGCGGCCCCGGTATCCGGCAGCCCTGGTCGCCGAGTTGGCGCGGACGGCGGACCTGGGTCCGGGGCGCCGGGTCCTGGAGGTGGCGCCGGGCACCGGTCAACTCACCGTTGCGCTGGCCGGGTTCGGCTGCCGGGTCACCGCGGTGGAGCTGGGTGCGTCGATGGCCGCGGTGGCCCGGCGTCGGCTGCGGGACTTCCCCCAAGTCGACGTCGAGGTGGCGGACTTCGAGCGGTGGCCGCTGCCGGCCGAGCCCTTCGACCTCGTCGTGTGCGCCACCGCCTGGCACTGGATCGACCCTGCCGTACGGGTGAAGAAGGCCGCGGACGCGCTGGCACCCGGAGGACGGCTGGCGGCCGTCGTCACCCATCATGTCGCGGGCGGCGACACGGAGTTCTTCCATCGGACCCAGCGTTGCTACCAGCGCTGGGATCCGGACACCCCGCCCGGTCTGCTGCTGAAGGAAGCTGACGAGATCCCCACCGAGACCGCCGAGTTCGAGAACTGCCCGCGTCTGGTGGACCTCGAGGTGGTCCGGCACTTCCAGGACATCACGTACACCACCGACGAGTACATCGACGTCCTGCTCACCTACTCCAACCATCGCGCGCTGCCCGAAGACCTCCGGCACGGCCTGCTCGCCTGCGTCCGCGAGCTGCTCGACACCCGGTACGGCGGCAGCGTCACCAAGCGTTACCTCCACGAGCTGATCACCGCCACCCGCACCGACTGAGGCTGTGATGTCGGTCATACCGGTGCCCCTTTGCCGCATGCCACACGGTCCTCGCCCCCTTCCCCGCGCAGCCCAGGCCCGCCAAGGGCATGCGCCGTCCTGTGCCGGGTAGGCGAACAGGAAGGGTCCGTGCGGGCAACCCGCTGGTCAGCGGCAGGCGCGTGCATACGTCGTCGCGATCCGGGTACCCGGGGACCGCGAAGAAGCAGTGCCGGAGACAACCGAGGCTGAAGAGGCAGACGTCAAGCCGTGACTTGCGTGGGAGAGGTAATGGACACCGCCGTGATCGGGTCGGAGGCACAGGTGGAGAAGACCGCCGGGACCAGCACGGGTGACGCATCACTGCCGGGAATCGTGGACCCGCGGAGCGTCGCTCCGCGCGACGCACGGGAGCTGTCCCGCCAGTTCTTCCGGCGTCTCACCGAGCTAGAGGAAGGCACGCACGAATACCAGTACGCGCGCAACACGCTCATCGAGATGAACATGTCCCTCGTGCGGTTCGCCGCCGGCCGGTTCCGCGGCCGGGGCGACGACATGGAGGACATCGTCCAGACCGGCATGATCGGCCTGATCAAGGCGATCGACCGGTTCGACCTGACGCGGGAGGTGGAGTTCACCTCCTTCGCGCTGCCGTACATCGTCGGTGAGATCAAGCGGTTCTTCCGTGACACCACCTGGGCGGTACACGTGCCGCGCAGGTTGCAGGAGCTGCGGGTGGAACTGGCCAAGGCCCGCGAGGAGCTGGCCAGCCGGCTGGACCGGGAGCCGACCGTGGCCGAGCTGGCCACCTTGATGAACATCGGCGAGAACGAGGTGATCGAGGCACAGATCGCCGCCAACGGCTACAACTCCTCGTCGCTGGACGCCGCCCTCACCGGTGACGGACCCGAGAACGGCGAATCCGTGCTGGCCGACTTCATCGGCGTGGAGGAGGAAGGACTGCGACTGGTCGAGGACTTCCAGTCGCTCGCCCCTCTGATGGCCGAACTGAGCGAGCGCGACCGGGAGATCATCCATCTGCGGTTCGTGGAGGAAGCCACCCAGGCGGAGATCGGTGAACGCCTCGGCTGCTCGCAGATGCATGTGTCCCGGCTGATCAAGCGGATCATCACGCGCCTGCGGACGGGCATGCTGGGCGAGCTGGGCTGCGCCTGAGACGAGGGGTGACCGCCGGAGGCGGCTCCGGCGGTCACCGCTTGTCGAGTCTGAGGACCGCGCTCACTCTCTTGCCGACCGGCACCCGTTCCGCGCTGACGTCGGCCGCCAGCGCGTGGACGATCTCCAGGCCGTGCCGGCCGACCCGCTCGGGATCCTTGGGAAAGCGCAGGGGCAGCGCCGCACTGCTGTCGTAGACGGACACGGTGACGACGGCGTCCGTGCCCTCCAGGTCGAGGATGTACGGCCCGTTGCTGTGCCGGTCGGCGTTGGTGACCAGCTCGCTCACCACCAGGAGCACCTCGCCGTCGGCCCGGTCACCGATCTCGGCGCACCACTCGGTCCTGAGCTGGTCCAGGAAGTGCGCGGTGAAGTTCCGGGCCTCGGCGATGCATCCCGGTTCGCCGGTGTAGTGGGCCGCCCGCCGTAGTGGGTCCACGGGCACGTCGAAACCAGTCGATATCACTGCCCCGTCCAGGTGTTCGATCATGCGTTTCTCTCTCGGAAGCCGGACTGGCCGGACGCCTGCTGCACCAGTGCTCGTACCCCGAGCGGGGCTTCGCAGTCCCCATAACGGGTCGTGTCGGTCACACGGCCGGTGACGTCACCTCGGACCCCGGGGCACTGTACGTGGACGCCGACTCTGTCGTCGTGTCGGAGTCCGGTGGGAGCAGTGGTGCCGAGGAGTCGGGCTGCGGCTCCTGTTCCTGTGTCGTGCCGGGATCGGACGTGGGCGGTGCGGTGCTCGGCGGTGTCGAGGACGGGGCGGTCGACGTGGGCGGGCACAGTGTCGCCGAGCCGGAGGGGGTGCCGGTGGGCGTGCCACTGGGGGCGCCGCTGGGAGTGCCGGTGGCGGTGGTGAGGCACGGCACCGGAGAGCTCGGTCCGGTGGACGGTGACGTCGGTGGTGACGAGGGCGTCGTCGGCGTGATCACGCTCGCGGACGGGGAGGCCGGGTTGTCCGGGGGCTCGGTCGGCTTGTCCTTGCCGCCCGTGTCGCCGCGGTGGCGGGCGATCCAGTCGTCGGAGTCGGGGTCGTAGATCACGAAGATGTTGACGACGGTGACCGACGGGGCGACCACGACGACGTTCGAGGAGCGGTACGACGACCAGGAGTCGCCGGTCCGCTTCGGTGTGCTCTGCTGGGCGACCGGTGGGGTCAGCGGGTTGCCGCAGGCGCAGCGGGCCCGGGGCACACCGTGGCTGTCGACGAGGACGGCGGTGCCGGCCTGGAGGACGGCCTGGTAGGGGGTGGCCCGCCCGTCCCGGTAACCGTGGTTGGTGACGCGGGTGTCCATGCGCAGCTGGACCGGGGTGAGCGAGCGCAGGTAGGCGGGGACGCCGGACGGCTGGACGCCGGCGACCGAGGCGAAGGCCTGGTTGACCGGCGGCTTCGCCTGGAGGGTCTTGATCTGGCGCTCCACGTCGCAGCTGGCGACGTTGCGGGTGCCGCCGTAGAGGCCGGGCGCGCCGCCGTCGACGCCGCGTACCGCGTTGGCGGAGGCCGACTCGGAGGACGGGGCGGCCGAGACGGGCGCGGCGGAGCTGTCCTTCGCCGAGGACTCGGTGAAGGGGTCGGGGCCGGTCTTGCTCGCGGCCTGGAGGAAGACCTCGCCGCCCTTGGCCGAGCCGCCGCCGCCGTCGGAGCGGCTGAACACGAGGGCCAGGATCACGGCGGCCACGACGACGGTGGCCAGCACGGCGATCCGCGGTACGGACCGCCACCACGGGCGGTGCGGCTCCGGCGGGGGCGGTGTTCCTCCGCTGCTGCCCGGGGGCTGCGACGGCGGCCCGGAGGGCGGCTGGGAGGGTCCCGACAGCGGACCGGAGGGCGGTCCGGTGGGCCGGCCGGAGGACGGAGGTTCGGCGCTCACGAGCCCTTCTTCCCGACGTGGGATTCTCGCGGCCTTTGATGCGTTTACGCCGCTTTTATCCACGACATTCCCATTGTGTGCTCCTGTCCCGTGCCCCTCGCAAGCCGACGCGGACGGACCTCTCGGCGGGCGCGCCGCGCAGGTGCTGCTTAGCGTGGCAGGGTGAGCCCGAAAACCCGCTCCGACCAGGCCATTGCCCCGCACGGCTGGGTACAGGCCCTCCTCACGGTCCTGTCCGGGCTGCTCGCCATGGGCGTGACCGCGGCCCTCGGGCTGTGGGCGGCCGGGGCCGACGACCTCCCCGACGGTGCCTTCCCCCGGGTCGTGGCCGCGACGGTGGTCACCGCGGTCGGCGGCACCATCAAGCTGTCCGGGGACGCCGGCGGGCTCGCCGACACCGAGGCGGGCCTCACCGTGATCCCGCTCTCCGTCACGCTCGTCGGGGCTCTGGTGATCGCCGCGGGCTTCCTGCGACCGCTGCGGCACCGGGCCGTCGCGGGCGCCGCGGAACTGGCCGGCTGGGCCGCCAGGGTCGCCGTGCTGTGGCTGCTCGCGCTCCTAGCGCTGGCCCTCGGGGCCCGTCAGACCTTCCAGCTCTCGCTCGGCGGCGGCACGCTCTCCGACCTCGGCGACCTGTTCGGCGTCTCCCCGAAGGTCGGCTTCGAGACGGACCTGCCCCCGACACTGTTCTACGGACTGCTGTGGCTGGCCGGCGTCCTCGCGCTGGCCCTGCTGGTCTCGCGCGGCGCGCCGCTGCCCGCCCGGCTGCTGCGCTTCCAGGCGACGGTCCGGCCCGCGGCGTACGCGATGGTGGTCCTGCTGCTCGCCTACGTGGCCCTGGGCATCGTCATCGGTCTCGTCGTGGCGCTCACGCGCGGGCACGCGGTCGAGACCCTCGCCGTGATCCTGCTCGGCATGCCGAACCTGGTGTGGCTGACGCTGACGCTCGGTCTGGGCGCCACCTGGAAGGGCCGCGTGGAGGGACCGTTCGGGCTGCCGATGCCGCATGTCCTGGACGAGGTGCTGCGCGGCTCGGACACCGCCACGCTGAACCTGCGCACGCTGGCCGAGCACGACGGCCGGGTGTGGTGGCTCGTGGCCGTGAACGCCGTCCTGCTGCTCGCGGCCGCGTTCGTGATGGCGGCGCGCTCCCCGGCCGGCATGCGAGCCTGGCAGCACGCCCTGCACATGGCGGTCGCCCTGGCCCTGACCGTCCTGATGATCTGCCTCCTGGGCCGGCTCACCGCCCACTACGGCCTCTCTGTCCTCGGCATCGGCGACCTCGGCGGAGACCTGGGCGGGGAGCTCCTCCTCAAGCCGCAACTGTGGACCGCGATCGGCCTCGCGGCGCTGTGGGGCCTGGTCACGGGTTTCCTCGGCGCCCTGCTCGCCCACCCGGTACGGCGCAGGGGCGAGACGAAACCGGCTGGTTCCCCCGACGCCGGGCGTGACAGCGTGCGGCCATGACGCTGCCTGTCGAAGACCGCCTGGCCGTCGCCGATCACCGGTGTCGCCGCGCTGCGTGACGCCGCGTTGGCTCGCGGCACCGCGAACCCCATTGCGCACCACGTCACCGACGTGGTGATCGAGGACTCGGCGAGCGACCAGGTGCGGGTCCGCTCCAAGGAACTGGGCATCCTGGCGGACGATTCGTCCGGACCGGTGGGCACTGGCGGATCTCGCACCGCAGGGTGTCGGCGCGGCGGGTGCCGCTGAGCGGGGCTACCGGCCCCTGAAGACCGGTCGGGCCCAGGGTGGTGGTTGTTTCGGGCCCTCTTGGGGTGCCCCTACGACGTGCAGGTCCACCTCTGTCGGCGCGTGGCCGCCGGTGCGGTCGCCGGTCGTGGCCGCGCGCAGGGCCGCGATGAAGGCGAGGCAGGTGTCGTAGCGGTCGTCGGGGCTCTTGGCCAGTCCTCGCGCGAACACGGCGTCGACGGCGGGGGCGAGGTCGGGGCGGGACTCGGTGAGCGCGGGCGCCTCGTCGTACTGGTGGGCCCACAGCAGGGCCATGTCGTCGTCGCGGCAGAAGGGCGGGCGGCCGGCGAGGGCCTCGTACACCACGCAGGCGAAGCCGTACACGTCGCAGCGGCCGTCGACCGGCTTGCCGGAGATCTGCTCCGGGGCCACGTAGTCCAGGGTGCCGACGAACTGACCGACGGTGGTGAACCCGGTCAGCGACAGCGACTTCTTGGTCAGGCCGAAATCGGTCAGGTAGGCGTGCTCGGGGTGGTCGCTGTCGGTGCCGCGGGCGACCAGGATGTTGCCGGGCTTCACGTCCCGGTGGACCAGCCCGTGCTCGTGCGCGGCGTCCAGCGCGGAGGCGACCTGGGCGGCGATGCGCAGGGCGACCGCGGGCGCCAACGGGCTCTGGCGGTCCAGGAGATGGCGCAGGTCGCTGCCCTCGACGTAGCGCATGGCGATGTACAGCACGCCGTCCGTCTCGCCGGCCTCGAAGACGGGCACGATGTGCGGATGGTCGATCGAGGCGGCGGCCCGGGACTCGTGGGTGAAGCGGCGGCGGAAGGTGTCGTTGCGGGCGAGTTCGGGGGCGAGGAGCTTGAGGGCGACCGTGCGCTCCAGGCGCAGGTCGCGGGCGCGGTAGACGACGGCCATGCCGCCCCGGCCGATCTCGCGCTCGATGCGGTAGCCCGCGATGGTCCGCCCGACCAGTTCGGAGGGCCGGCCGGAGAAGAGGCTCGTGTCACGGGCCATCGGGGCTCACGACCTGGGTGGCGGCGTGGTCCTCGGCGACGGCCCGGGGTGCCTCGTCCGTGGCGTAGGTGCTCAGCCGGGTGCCGTCGGCGTACACCCAGCGGCCGTGCTGGGCGTCGTAGAGCCAGACGGACTCGCCGTCGACGACGACTCCGATGCGATGTCCGCGGGTGCGGTCCCGGAAGGACTCGCCGTCGAGGCTGCCCACGGCCAGCTCCTCGACCGCGGCCCGGTAGCCGGCCAGGGTCTGTTCGGCGCGGGCCAGCAGGGGGCGCGGGTCGGCGGTGCGGGCGAGCGGACTGTCCGCCGCGGGCGGGTCCGGGGGTACGGCGACCAGGTAGCGGCCGTCGACCCAGGCCGACCAGCCGTTGGCGCACAGGACATGCCCCCAGTCACCGCGCCGCTCCACCAGCTGCACCGGCAGCAGCGCGTCGAGGGGGACCGTGGGCCGGGCGGGATCGGGGGCCTCCCAGGCGGGCATGCCGTTCTGGGGGACGACGTGGGTGGGCCGGAAGCCGGGGGTCGCCATCATGCGCGCCCGCTTCCCCGGCCGGAGGTCGCGGGCCGATGTGGAGGGAGCCTGAGGTCGCGCCGGGGGCCGTGGGTCGTCATCGTGCCCTCTACTTCCGCAGGACGGCCGGTTCGTGCCGGCGCAGCAGCCGGGACACGACGTAGCCGAAGACGGTCGACAGCACCACCAGCATGGCCACGTTGAGCAGCCAGACCCCCGCCGAGTGCCGGAAGAGCGGATCGCCGGTCAGTTCGCCGGGCACGATCCGGGCGAGGCCCACCGTGCCGGCCATCGCGCCCAGCGCCCACCGGGAGGGCACCAGCCAGGACAGCTGTTCCAGACCCGGTACCCCGTCGAGCTTCAACAGGGCGCCGCAGAAGACCACTTGGACGATGGCGAGCAGCACGAGCAGCGGCATCGTCACCTCCTCCTTGCGCACCAGCGCGGAGACCAGCAGGCCGAGCATCATCGCGGTGAACGCCAGCAGGGCGACGGCGACGGTGATTTCGACAAGGGGCGACATCAACACGCCTTCGCCGCCGGGCGCGTTGAGGTCGACACCGAACAGGCCGACCAGGGTCAGCACGACGGCCTGAAGCACGGTGACCGTGCCGAGCACGACGACCTTGGAGAAGAGATAGGCCGATCTGGACAGGCCGACGGCGCGCTCGCGCTGGTAGATGGTGCGCTCCTTGACCAGTTCGCGCACCGCGTTGGCCGCGCCGGTGAGCACACCGCCGACGCACAGGATCAGCAGCGCGTTCATCGCCGTCTCCTGCGTCAGCTTGCTGCCTGCCAGGGCGCGGGCCATCGCGCCCATCACGAACGGCAGGGCGATCATGATGGCGAGGAAGGTGCGATCGGCGCCGAGCGCGGTGGCGTAGCGGCGGATCAGCGTGCCGAGCTGGGCGCCCCGGCTGCGCGGTCTGGGCGGCGGGGCGATGACGACGGGGCCGGAACGGGGCACCCGGGGCTGGCCGGTGGCGTCGGAGACGTACTGCCGGTGGAAGGACGAGGTGCGGAACTCCCCCGCCCAGTCCCGGCCCTGGTCCCGTTCGAAGGCCTCGAAGGCCTCCGGCCACTGCGCGTAGCCGAAGTAGCCGAGGGTGTCCTCGGGCGGGCCGTAGTAGGCGATCCTCCCGCCGGGCGCGAGGACGAGGAGCCGGTCGCAGACGTCGAGGCTCAGGACGCTGTGGGTGACGACGATGACGGTACGGCCGTCGTCGGCGAGGCCGCGCAGCATGTGCATCACCGAGCGGTCCATGCCGGGGTCGAGGCCCGAGGTCGGTTCGTCGAGGAACAGCAGTGACGGCTTGGTCAGCAGTTCCAGGGCGACGCTGACGCGCTTGCGCTGGCCGCCGGAGAGGCTGTGCACGGGCTGGTCGGCGCGCTGTTCCAGGCCCAGTTCCCGGATGACCTCCTCGACCCGTGCCTGCCGCTCGGCCTTGGCGGTGTCCTGCGGGAAGCGCAGTTCGGCTGCGTAGGAGAGGGCGGCTCGGACGGTGAGCTGGGCGTGCAGGATGTCGTCCTGCGGGACCAGGCCGATGCGCTGGCGCAGCTCGGCGTAGTCGCGGTACAGGTCGCGGCCGTCGTACAGGACGGTGCCGTGGTCGGCGGGGCGCTGACCGGTCAGGGCGCCCAGGAGCGTGGACTTGCCCGCGCCGCTCGGGCCGACGACCGCGAGGAGGCACTTCTCCCCCACCGGGAAGGAGACCTGGTCGAGGAGTGTCTTGCGGCCGTGGTCGACGGCGACGCTCAGGTCCTGCACATCGAGGGAGACCTCGCCGGTGTCGATGTACTCCTGGAGTTCGTCGCCGACCAGGCAGAACGCCGAGTGACCGATGCCGACGACGTCGCCGGGGCCGAGCGGGGCGCGGGTGACGGGGCTGCCGTTGAGGTAGGTGCCGTTGTGGCTGCCGAGGTCGACGATCTCGTACGTGCCGTCGGGCAGGGCCCTCAGTTCGGCGTGCCGACGGGAGACGACCAGGTCGTCGATGACCAGGTCGTTGTCGGCGGCGCGGCCGATGCGGACGGTACGGGAGGGCAGCGGTCGCACGGTGGTGGGCTGCCGGAAGGTGCCGGTCAGGGCGGGCATGGAGACCGCCGACGGGCGCTCCCGGACGGGCGCCGGCGGCGTGGTGCCGGTCAGTACCGCCCTGGGGCCGTCGGAGGGGTTGCCGAAGCGGATCACGCTGCCGGGGCCGACGCTCCACTCTTCGATGCGCCGCCCGTCGGCGTAGGTGCCGTTGGTGCTGTGCTCGTCCTCGAGCGTCCAGTGGTCGGCCTCGGGCCGCAGCACCGCGTGGTGCCACGAGACCCGGGCGTCGTCGATCACGATGTCGCTCATCGGATCGCGCCCGACGTGGTAGTCGTGGCTCGGACTCATCACCGTGGAGCCCGTCTCGGTCTCCAGGACGAGTTCGGGCGCAGTCGGCGTGATCGGCCGCTCTGCCATGCCGAAATTCTACCGATCAGGACGGATATGCGCCTGGCGCGACTCCGGGCCCGGCGGCGGTCCGGCGGCTCAGCCCACGGACACGACCAGCGCCGGGATGGTCCGCTGCATCCGCAGGGCGTCGACCGACTCGGCGAGCAGTTCGTACTCGGTGGTCTCGTCGCAGGTGGCGATCCGGATCAGCCGTCCGGCCGCCAACTCCTCGGCGACCAGCTCCTGTTGGGCGTCGTCGCCGCACCAGGCGCGCAGCACCGCGGGCACGTCGGGCACGGTGTCGGCGACCGGGACGAGCGCGCTGGGCGGGATGAGTCCGACGTCGGGCTGCGGGTCGAGGCGCTCGGCGATCCAGGACGCCCGGTCGCGCAGCCACCACAGCGCGAGTGCGAGGGTGGGGGCACGATAGCTGCCCAGGGGTACGCCGATACGTTTCCCCTCGCAGGTTCCGTACGCGGTGACATGGCACAGGAATTCGTCGTGCACGTTCACTCCCCCGTCGCGTCGTGCGCCTCTCGGCTTGCCTCGCTTTCGGTGCGGCTCTCGTGCTCGCGGGTACCGCGGATCATGTGCGGTGCGTGATGGCATCCTCGCTGGATGTGAATGCCTTGTCAGTTGAGTATGTTCACTACTGAAACACTGTCACCACGTCTTTTTGGCCAGTCTCCTGGCATATTCACCAAGGGAGTTGGCCGAAATCCGGCGGCCGCCGCCATTACCCGAGGGGTAATCGACGGGCCGCGGCGCCGCGGGCACAGTTGCGGTACCGGGTCACCAGGACCGGGATCCGGACCCTGACCAGCAGATACGACCTCGACGGAGGCTGATTTCGCATGCCCGCCACCACCGACCGTTACGAAAACGCCGTCACCCGTTACTTCGAGGCCTGGAACGCGGGCGACGAGGAGACCCTGGCCAAGGCGGTGGCCGCCGCCTGGGCGACCGACGGCACCTACACCGACCCGCTGGCCGACGTCGGCGGACACGAGGCCATTGCCGCGCTCATCACGGCGGCGCACCAGCAGTTCCCCGGGTTCGTCTTCTACCCCACGGGTGTGGTGGACGGCCACCACGACACCGCGCGCTTCACCTGGGAGCTGGTGAACGAGGCCGACGGCAACGCGCCCGTCGCGGGCTTCGACGTGATCACCCTGGACGACCGGGGCCGCATCCGGTCGGTGCTCGGCTTTCTGGACCGGGTGCCCGCCTCGCGATGAGTTCCGCCGCTCGCGGTGGTCTCTTGAGGAGAAGGCCACCGCTAGCGAGAGGCACCGATCATGACCATGAAACTGGACCAGCAGTTCACCGCCGAGCTGGTCAAGAGCCCGAACGACGGTGGCTGGACCTATCTCGTCTGGCCCGACTCGGTCGCGTTCTTCGGCACGCGCGGCCTGGTGAAGGTGCGCGGGACGATCGACGGACACCCGTTCCGCAGTTCCTTCATGGCGCTCGGCGACGGCAGGCACAAGCTGCCCGTGAAGGCCGAGGTGCGCAAGGCCATCGGCAAGGAGGCGGGCGACACGGTCACCGTCCGCCTCCAGGAGCGCGTCTGAGCGAGCGGCGGCTCTCGGCGAGCCGCGCGTCCTACTTCTTGAGCACGGCGTCGATGCGGGCCAGCTCCTCCGCGTCGAAGTCGAGGTTGCGGATGGTGCCGACGCTGTCCTCGATCTGCTGCGGGCTGCTGGCGCCGACCAGGGCCGAGGTCACGCGGCCACCGCGCAGCACCCAGGCCAGGGCCAGCTGGGCGAGGGTCTGGCCGCGGGACTGGGCGATGTCGTTCAGCGCGCGCAGCTGGGCGACGAGGTCCGCGGTGACGGCGTCCGAGTTCAGGAACGGGCTGTCGCTGGCGGCCCGCGAGTCCTCCGGGATGCCGTCCAGGTAGCGGCCGGTGAGCAGGCCCTGCTCCAGCGGGGAGAAGACGATCGAACCGGCCTGGACCTCGTCCAGGGCGTCCAGCACGCCCTCGTCCTCGGGGCGCCGGTCGAGCATCGAGTAGCGCGGCTGGTGGATCAGCAGCGGGGTGCCGAGCTCACCGAGGATCCGGGCGGCCTCGCGGGTCTGCTCCGCCGAGTAGTTCGAGATGCCGACGTAGAGCGCCTTGCCCTGCTGCACGGCGGTGTGCAGGGCGCCCATCGTCTCCTCGAGCGGAGTCTCCGGGTCGGGGCGGTGCGAGTAGAAGATGTCGACGTAGTCCAGGCCCATCCGGGTCAGGCTCTGGTCCAGGGAGGACAGCAGGTACTTGCGGGAGCCCCACTCGCCGTACGGGCCGGGCCACATCAGGTAGCCGGCCTTGGTGGAGATGATCAGCTCGTCGCGGTAGCCGGCGAGGTCGGACTTGAGGGCCTCTCCGAAGGCGGACTCGGCGGCGCCGGGCGGCGGGCCGTAGTTGTTGGCCAGGTCGAAGTGGGTGACGCCGAGGTCGAAGGCACGGCGCAGGATGGCGCGCTGGGTCTCGACGGTGCGGTCCGCCGGGCCGAAGTTGTGCCACAGACCGAGCGAGATCGCGGGGAGCTTCAGACCGCTGCGTCCGGTGCGCCGGTAGGGCATGTCCGCGTAGCGGTCGGGGTGTGCGGTGTACAACGCGACTCCAGAGGGGTTGACACGGTGGGGGCGGTTTACCTGAGAACCGTGTCCACTCTTTCGTGACCTGTGGGCATTGGTCCAACAGAAGAATCCGATGGAATTCAGCGGATACGCTTCTGAGTCATGGAACTGCGCCATCTCCAGCACTTCGTCGCGGTCGCCGAGGACCAGCACTTCACCCGGGCCGCCGAACGCCTGCTGGTGTCCCAGTCCGGCCTGTCCGCGTCCATCCGCGCCCTGGAGCGGGAGCTCCAGACGCCGCTGTTCGTGCGCACGACCCGGCGGGTGACGCTCACCCCGGCCGGGCGGGCGCTGCTGGGCGAGGCGGAACGGATCCTGGCGCAGGTGCGGGCCGCCCATGAGGCGGTGGCCGCGGTGCAGGGCGTACTGCGCGGGATGCTCACGCTCGGCTCCGAGCAGTGCATCGCGGGGGTGCACGTGGCGGGGCTGCTCGCCGCGTTCCGCCGGAGCCACCCGGACGTGGAGATCTGTCTGCGGCAGGCGGGCTCCGGCGCGCTCGCCGAGGAGGTCGCGGCCGGGCGCCTCGACCTGGCGTTCGCGGTACGGGGGCAGCAGGAGGACCTCGACCAGCTGAGGGTCGTACCGCTGTCCGGGGAGTCGATGACCGTCCTGTGCCATCCGACGCACCGGCTCGCGCGGGCGGGCGCGGCCGTGACGCCGGAGGATCTGGCCGGCGAGGTCTTCGTGGACTTCCATCCCGACTGGGGCCCGCGCCGGACCACCGACGCCGCGTTCGCCGCGGCCGGAGTGCGCCGGTCGGTCGCCCTGGAGGTCAACGACGTGCACAGCCTCCTCGACCTGGTGGAGGAGGGCCTGTGCGTCGCCGTCGTACCGCGCCACTTCCGGCACAAGCGGCCGGGGCTGACCGCGCTGCCGGTCAAGGGCACCGGCGAGACCGTGTACGAGACGGTCGCCCTGCTGCCGCCCGAGCAGGCGACCAGTCCGGCGGCCCGGGCGCTGATGGCCCTGCTGGAAACCGGGGGCCTGGATACACCCCAAGAGGGGGCCCAGCACTCCTGACCTGGCCCGTCTCCCACCGCAGACTCATGACCGTCCCCTTACGGCAACTGCGGTCAGGAGTACGGAAGATGACGGACCACACACGACGGAACGTACTGCGCGGCGCGGCGGCGATCGCCGCGGCCGGCGGGCTCGTCGGCGCCGGAGCGCAAGCACGTCCGGCCGCCGCGGCGCCCCGGACCCCTACGACGCGGCACTTCCCCTTCCTGGAGGGTGCCTTCGAGCCGGTCACGCAGGAGCTGACGGCCTTCGACCTGTCGGTCACCGGGCGTATCCCCACCGACCTGAACGGCCGCTATCTGCGCAACGGTCCCAACGTGCTCGGCCTGGAGGACCCCCGCGCCCACCACTGGATGCTCGGTGATGGCATGGTCCACGGCGTCCGACTGCGCGAGGGCCGTGCCGAGTGGTACCGCAACCGCTGGGTGCGCTCCTCCCAGGTGGCGAAGAAGCTCGGCGAGCCCTACCCGGGCCCGGTGCCGCCGGACGACTTCCCGTGCAACACCCATGTGATCCCCTACCGGGGCCGGATCCTCACGCTCCAGGAGAGCGGGCCGCTGCCGTACGAACTCGACGACGAGCTGAACACCGTCGGCACCTACGACTTCCGGGGCACCCTGAAGGGCCCGCTCACCGCGCACACCAAGTTCGACGTGCACGCCGGTGAGCTGCACGCCATCGCCTACTACCCGACCTGGGACCACGTCCGGCACCTGGTCGTGGACCCCGCGGGACGGGTCTCCCGTACGACCAGGATCCCGGTGGCGGACGCGCCGATGATCCACGACTTCGCCCTCACCGAGAACCACGTCGTCATCCTCGACATGCCCGTCACCTTCGACCCGGCGGCCGCCGAACGCGGCGACATCGTCCCCTACGTCTGGAACGACAAGCACCCGGCGCGGGTCGGCGTGCTGCCCCGCAAGGGCGGCAGGGTCCGCTGGTTCGAGGTCGACCCGGTCTACTACTCGCACACCCTCAACGCCTACGAGGAGGGCTCGAACATCGTCGTCGACATGACGAACTTCGACGCGCCGTTCCTCGTCGCCGGCAACGGCTCGGGCGGCCCCTACGCGACCGGCACCCCGAGGCTCGACCGCTGGACGGTCGACCTGCGGCACGGCCGGGTGTGGACCCGGACCCTGGACGACCGCCCGCAGGAATTCCCGCGTGTGAACGAGGCGCTGGTGTCCCGTCGGCACCGCTACGGCTACGCGGCGGCGTCCGCCGAGATGTCGCTGGCCTATATGGCGGTCGACGGCAACCCGCCCGACCGGGCGTTCGGCAACGCGCTCATCAAGCACGACCTGTTCCGCGGCACGACCCAGGTCCACCGGCTGCCGCGGGGCGCCGCCGCGAGCGAGGCCGTGTTCGTGCCGCGTGAACACGCCAGGGCGGAGGACGACGGCTACGCGATCGCGTACGTCCACGATCCCGACCGCGGAGCGTCCGACCTGGTGATCCTCTCGGCGCAGGACTTCACCGGCGAGCCGGTGGCCAGGATCCATCTGCCGGGGCGGGTGCCGCTCGGCTTCCACGGGAGCTGGATTCCGGACGCATGAGTCGGCCGGGTGCGCGATGGTGGACGGTATGCATGCCAAGGACATCCTCATCGACGGCTTCAGCCGCATCCAGGAAGAAGTCCACGCCGCCGTCGAGGGCCTGAGCCCCGACGACCTCAACGCCCGGCCCGGCCCCGACGCCAACTCCATCACCTGGCTGGTCTGGCACCTCACCCGGATCCAGGACGACCACCTGGCCCACGCGTTCGGCCTCGACCAGGTGTGGCTCGCCCAGGAGTGGCAGAAGCGCTTCGGACTCGACCTGCCGCCGCGGGACCACGGCTACGGTCACACCTCCGCGCAGGTCGCGAAGGTGCGGGTCGACTCCGCCGAGCTGCTGACCGGCTATTACGACGCCGTCCACGCCCAGAGCCTGGAGGCGCTGGGCGGACTGACCGCCGCGGACCTGGAACGTGTCGTGGACACGAACTGGGATCCGCCGGTCACGCTCGGCGTCCGCCTGGTGAGCGTCCTGGCCGATGATCTGGAGCACGTCGGCCAGGCCGCCTACCTGCGGGGGCTGTATCAGAGCGCGGCTTCGTAGCCCGGCAGGACGACGTCCTCGATGAGGGCCTTGCGCTCGTCGAAGGGGATGAACGCGCTCTTGAGGGCGTTCACCGTGACCGTGCGCAGGTCCTCGACACCCCAGCCCGCCTCCTCGACCAGCAGGGACATCTCACGGGTCATCGTGGTGCCCGACACCAGACGGTTGTCGGTGTTCAGGGTGACCCGGAAACCGAGGTCCTTGAGGGCCGTGATGGGGTGCTCGGCGATCGAGGTGGCGGCGCCGGTCTGAAGGTTGGAGGTCGGGCACATCTCCAGGGCGATACGGCGGTCGCGCACCCAGCCGGCG
Organism: Streptomyces sp. RG80; assembly: GCF_040446465.1. Taxonomy (NCBI): domain Bacteria; kingdom Bacillati; phylum Actinomycetota; class Actinomycetes; order Kitasatosporales; family Streptomycetaceae; genus Streptomyces; species Streptomyces sp. RG80. Next base: position 405,361 of record NZ_JBEAAJ010000005.1, read on the forward strand.
AGCCGGCCGAGCTTGCCGTCCACGATGTCCTCGGTGATACGGACGCCGTGGCCGATGCGCTGGGCGCCGCAGACCTGGAGGGCCTGGTGGATGCTGGGCAGGCCGTGGGCCTCGCCGGCGTGGATGGTGAACGGGACGCTCTCGCGGCGCAGGTGCTCGAAGGCGGCGAGGTGGTCGGCGGGCGGGAAGCCGTCCTCGGCACCGGCGATGTCGAAGCCGACGACACCCGCGTCCCGGAAGGCGACGGCCAGGTCGGCCGCCTCGCGCACCCGGTCGAACATCCGCATACCGCACAGCAGCGTGCCGACCCGCACCGGGGCACCGGCGGCCGCGGCCTTCGCCATACCGGCCGCCAGACCCTCCTGGACGGTCTCCACGACCTCGGCCATGGTCAGCTCGCCGTTGGTGTTCAGCTCGGGGGCGTAGCGCACCTCGCCGTAGACGACACCGTCGGCGGCGAGGTCGAGGACGTACTCCTCGGCGGTGCGCAGCAGGCCCTCGCGGGTCTGCATCACGGCGAGGGTGTGCTCGAAGGTGGCTATGTAGCGCACCAGGTCGCCGGAGTTCGCGGCGTCGTAGTACCAGGCGGCCAGCTCGTCCGGGTCGGTGGTGGGCAGGGTGTGGCCGAGCTCCGCCGCGAGCTCCACCACGGTGGCGGGGCGCAGGCCACCGTCGAGGTGGTCGTGCAGGACCGCCTTGGGGAGGCGGCGGATCACATCGGCGTCTACGCGCGTAGCAGTCATGGCGGGTCTTTCCTCGGGCGGGGCGGTTCAGGGAGCGGGCGGAGCGTCAGCCGGCCGGCTGGAGCAGGTCCCAGCGGTTGCCGTACAGGTCCTGGAAGACGGCGACCGAGCCGTAGGGCTCGTGACGCGGCTCTTCGAGGAAGGTCACGCCGGTGGCACACATCCGGGCGTGGTCGCGGGCGAAGTCGTCGGTGTGCAGGAAGAACCCGACGCGCCCGCCGGTCTGGTCGCCGACGCGGCCGCGCTGGGCCTCGTCCTTGGCGCGGGCCAGCAGCAGGGCGGTGCCGCCTTCCGCGCCCGGTTCCACGACCACCCAGCGGGACCCGTCGGGGCGCGGGGCGTCCTCGGCGAGCCGGAATCCGAGGGCCTCGGTGTAGAAGCGGATCGCCTCGTCGTAGTCGTCGACGACGAGGGTGACCAGGGCGATGCGTCTCATCGGGGCCTTTCGGGGCGCGGGATTAGCGGGAGACGTTATACGTAAAACTCCGGGAGCGCCAGTCGTACGTGGATCCGGGGCGGTCCCGGTGGACCGAGGCGGTCCGGCGGACCGAGGCTGTCCGGCGGGACCGGTGCGGTCCCGGTGGACCGGTGCGGTCCGGTGGACCCGGGGTCGGGCGCCTCCGGGTCACCTCGACGTGCAGCCGACGCGGGCCCGCTGCCGCCTTGGCCGCTGCCTTGGCCGGCCCCGCTTGCGGCTGCCCCCATTCCCACGCTCGCCTTCGCCACCCCCTCGCGACCGCTCGGCCTAGGTCCCGCGGCCGAGGCGGAGCGGGTCCCTGGACCGACGTGCGGTGGGCCGTCGGGCGGCTACCGTCCGGCTCATGAAGATCGACAAGCCGCCGCGCGGCGGTGATGAGCGCAAGCGCGACGTCCTGGACCGCCTCGAGCGGGAGATCGACATCTGGGTGGCCTCCGCGGACGGCGACGGACTGCCATGCATGGTCCCGCTCTGGTTCGTGTGGCACGCCGAGTGCGTGTGGCTGGTGACCCGGGTGACCAACCCGACCGGCCGCAACCTGCGGGACGGCGGCCGCACCCGGCTGGCCTTCGCGGACACCCGGGACGTCGTGCTCATCGACGGTGACGTCCGGACCCATCGACTGACCGAGGTGCCGGCCGAGGCCGCCGAGGCGTTCCTGGCCAAGACAGGCTGGGACCCGCGGCAGGACAGCGCCTCGTACGCCTTCTTCGAGGTGCGCCCCTCCGCGGTACAGGCCTGGCACGAGCAACGTGAGCTGCCCAAACGGCACATCATGCGGGACGGTGTCTGGCTGGTCTGAGCCGGCCGCCCCGGACGTACCCCCTGCCGACATCCTTTCCCTGCACAGGAGTTACCTGGGAGTAATCACCAGTGGTTTGATGTGCGGCGCCACTCAGGCCCCCGCCACCCTCAGGGAGATCCAGTGACGCCTCTCGCCTCGCGCCGCACCCTGGGCGCGACCGTACTCGCGCTCGCCCTCGCGGCCACCGCCGCACCCACCGCGACGGCGGCCTCCGCCGCCGAACCGGCGCCGCCCGTGCGGGTGTTGACGTACAACGCCTTCCTCTTCAGCAAGACGCTCTACCCCAACTGGGGCCAGGACCACCGTGCCGCGGAGATCGCCAAGGCACCCTTCTTCCACGGCAACGACGTCGTGGTGCTGCAGGAGGCCTTCGACAACTCCTCGTCGGACGCGCTGAAGAGGGCCGCGGCGGGCGAGTATCCGTACCAGACGCCGGTGGTCGGGCGGAGCAGGGACGGTTGGGACGCGACCGGCGGGGCGTACTCGGCGACGACACCCGAGGACGGCGGCGTCACGGTGCTCAGCAAGTGGCCGGTGCTGCGCAAGGAGCAGTACGTGTTCAAGGACGCGTGCGGGGCGGACTGGTGGTCCAACAAGGGCTTCGCGTATGTGGTGTTGAACGTCGGCGGCGCGCGGGTGCACGTCGTCGGGACCCATGCCCAGTCGACCGACCCGGGCTGTGGCGCCGGCGAGGCGGCCGCGATGCGCGGACGGCAGTTCAAGGCGATCGACGCGTTCCTGGACGCCAAGAACATCCCGGCGGGCGAACAGGTCGTCGTCGCGGGTGACATGAACGTCGACTCCCGCTCCGCCGAGTACGCCTCGATGCTCGCGGACGCGGGCCTGACCGGCGCGGACGCGCGCACCGGGCACCCGTACTCCTTCGACACCGAGGCGAACTCCATCGCCCTTGACCGCTACCCGGACGACCCGCGCGAGGACCTGGACCACGTCCTTCACCGCGCGGGTCACGCCCGTCCGCCGGTGTGGCGGAACGAGGTCGTCAAGGAGGAGTCGGCGCCCTGGACGGTGACGAGCTGGGGTACCGACTACACGTACACGAACCTCTCCGACCACTATCCCGTGATCGGCTCGATCGGCTGATCAACTCGCCTGTGCGTGCGCGGTGTTGAGGCGGGCCAGCTCGTCCTCGGTCAGCCGGATCGCCCCGGCCGCCACGTTCTCGACGAGGTGGTCGGGGTTGCCGGTGCCGGGGATGGCGAGGACGTGCGGGCCCTGGTGCAGGGTCCAGGCGAGGCGGATCTGCGCCGGGCTCGCGCCGTGGGCGCGGGCGATGGTGAGCACCTCTTCGTCATGGCTCGTGGTCGCGCCGCGCTCGCCCGCGTCACCGGCGACCGCGTAGAACGGGACGTAGGCGATGCCCTGTTCGCCGCAGATGCGCAGGAGTTCGTCGGGGCGGTCCAGGGCGTAGCGGTTCTGCACGCTGACCACGGGGGCGATGGCCTGGGCCTCGGCGAGGTGGTGGGGTTGTACGCCGGAGATGCCCAGGTGGCGGATCAGCCCCGCCTCCCGCAGTGCGGCCAGGGCGCCGAAGTGCTCGGCGATGGAGTCCTGCCCCATGCGGCGCAGGTACACCAGGTCCAGGTGGTCGCGGCCCAACTGGCGCAGGTTCTCCTCGACATGGCCGCGCAGGTCTTCGGGGCGGGCCGAGGTGCCCCACTCTCCCGAGTAGTCCCGGAAGGGGCCGACCTTGGCGGCGATGACCAGGTCCTCGGGATACGGGGACAGCGCGGTGTTGATCAGTTCGTTGGCCGAGCGCAGGGCGGAGAAGTAGAAGGCCGCCGTGTCGATGTGGTCGACGCCGAGCTCGATCGCCTTGCGCAGCACGGCGATCGAGCGTTGCCGGTCGCTCGGTGTGCCGTGGTGGAAGGCGGCGCTGCCGGTCAGCCGCATCGCGCCGAGGCCGAGGCGGTTGACGGTGAGGTCGCCCAGTTTCCAGGTGCCCGCGGCGTCCGCGGTGATCGTTTCGGAGGTCATCAGCGGAGTGTCACACACGGTGTGCCGTCGAACGGATCCTTTACGCACCCATGGGTCGGCTCCGCCAGCGCGGGGCCTCGTCATCGGGGACGTCCGGGGAAGGGAAGTGGAACGGCACGCCGAGGTGGTCGGCCAGGGCCCGGCCCGCCTCGGCGGCGCGGGCGCTCGGCGAGGGTCCGTCGGAGCGCTGGTGGACGATCGCCAGGTCGCCTTCCCCCGCGGGGTCGTCCAGGACCGCGACCAGCACCACGAACCAGTCGTGGACGGTGTCGCCGTCCCAGAGGGCCTCGACGGCGGCGACCGGGCCCGGAAGCGCGGCCGCGCGGGCCACGAGCGACGGGGTGTCCAGGGGGTCGGGCGGCCGGTGTCGCACCCGGTCACCGAGTGCCTCGTAACGTGCCTGGACCACCTTCTCCGCGTGGTGCAGGCCCACTTCCAGTGGTCGCAGGGCTTCCCAGACGGTCTTCACCGCCGCGATCCGGCGGTCCCGCAGCACGTCCGCGTCGACCTCCTGCCGGGTCCGTTCCTCCAGGTAGGCCCACCAGCCGCTCATCGGGCGGCCGGGCGGACTCGTACGGCGTGCGTCATGGCACGACCGTACGACAGGACGCGACTCGGGAGGCGAGCCGGACCCCTGCGCCACGAGGTCCGGCGAGGGGCTCGACCGCCACCCCGACGGGCCGGTCCAGGGCCGCCGAAGGTACGTCGACTCCCACGACACGTGCGCGCATGGGGTCGGTTCACCACGGCGGGCTCAGCCGAGGGGCTTGTCCAGGACCGCCTTGCGGTGGCTGAAGGTCTCGATCGAGTAGCGCCCGTGGTAGTTGCCCATGCCGCTCTCCCCGACTCCGCCGAACGGCAGGTCGGAGACGGTGAGGTGGGCGAGCGGGAGGCCGTAGCCCAGGCCGCCGGAGGAGGTCTCGGCGGCGAGGCGGTCCCGGGTCTCCTGGGAGGTGCTGAAGACGTAGAGGGCGAGCGGCTTGTCGCGGTCGTTGATGAAGTCGATCGCCCCGTCGAGGTCCGGCACGGTGACGATCGGGAGGATCGGGCCGAAGATCTCCTCCCGCATGACGGGCGAGTCGGGGTCGACGTCGGCGAGGACGGTGGGGGCGATGTACTTGGTCGTACGGTCGCCGACGCCGCCCACGACGACACGGCCCGAGTCGAGCAGGCCGCTCAGCCGGTCGAAGTGGCGTTCGTTGACGATGCGGCCGTACTCGCCGGAGGTCGAGGCGTCGGCGCCGTACGCCGCTTCGACGGCCTTGGCGAGCACGGGCTCCAGGGCGGCGGCGGTCTCCGGGTCGGTCAGGACGTAGTCGGGGGCGACGCAGGTCTGGCCGGCGTTGAGGAACTTGCCACGGGCCAGCCGGTCGGCGACGACGGAGAGGTCGGCGTCGCGGTCGACGAACGCCGGGGACTTGCCGCCGAGTTCGAGGGTGACCGGGGTGAGGTGCTCGGCGGCGGCGCGCATGACGATGCGGCCGACGGCGCCGTTGCCGGTGTAGAAGATGTGGTCGAAGCGCTCGGCCAGCAGGGCCGTGGTCTCCGGGACGCCGCCCTCGACGACGGCGAAGGCCTCGGTGTCGAGGAACGCCGGCAGGAGGCGGGCCAGGGCGGCGGAGGTGGCCGGGGCCATCTCGCTGGGCTTGACCACGACCGCGTTGCCGGAGGCCAGCGCGCCGACCACGGGGGCGAGCAGCAGCTGGGCCGGGTAGTTCCAGGGGGCGATGACGAGGACGACACCGAGCGGGTCGTACTGCGTCCAGGCGGTGGCGTCGGTGCCGAGGTGCGGCGGGACGGGGGCGGACTCGGGGCGCAGCCAGCCGTCGAGGTGCTCGAGGGTGTGGTCGATCTCGCGGATCACGAAGTCGATCTCGGTGCGGTGGGCCTCGGTGGCGCTCTTGCCCAGGTCGGCGTGGAGGGCGGCGGCCAGGTCGGCGCCGTGCTCGGTGAGCATCTCGCGCAGCCGGCGCAGCTGACCGGTGCGCCACTCGACGGGCTTGGTGCGGCCGGTGCGGAAGGTGGCGCGCAGCCGGGCCACGATGTCGGCGGGCTGCTCGGGGGCGGTCTGGTTCACGGTGCCTCGCTGGTGCTGCGCGGGCCGCTGGGCACGGCCACGAACGGTTGGATGTATATGCCAACCTTTTCTACACCCGGATGCATTCCCTCGCCATGCGAGCAACTTTGGGTTACGTCGCGATCACACTCGGGTGGAGTCGTCGAGCGTGTCCGCCAGCCGGTCCAGCAGGGCGCGCAGGAGTTCGTCGTCGCTGTCGCCGAGGGTGGGCCAGTTGGCGCGGACCGCGTGGTCGACGCGCTGCCAGTACTCCTGGCCGCGCGGGGTGAGGTGGGCGAGGACGCGCCGCCGGTCGAGCGGGTCGACACGGCGGTGGACCAGGTTCCGGTCGACGAGGTGGTCGACGAGCTTGGTCAGCGTGGGCGGCGGCAGGAACGCGGCCTCGGCTATCGCCGTCATGTGCTGCCCCTGCCCGTCGGAGAGCAGTGCGAGCACCCGCCAGGCGTCGAGCGAGCAGCCCTCCTCGTCCAGGGCGGCCTGTAGGCGGCGCGCGGCCAGCCGCTCGGCCCGCGTCAGGAGCTGCACGAGGTCGCGGGGCGGGCGCGCGGATGAGGAAGGCATCGTGCTCCTAGGTCACGGGGTGTGTACATCGTATGAGACGGGCTGGAGTTCACCGGGCGGACCGGAAATCATGACGCCATGTTCCGGCACGATCCCCCCGCACCCGACTGGTTCACGGCCGACGACTCCGTGTTCGGCGTCGCGCTCGTGTTCCCGCAGCAGGGGCCGGCGGGGATCTTCGGGCCCACCTGCGAGCTGTGCGCGCGGCTGGCGGCCGAGGAGGTCAACCGCGCGGGCGGGGTGCTGGGAAGGGAGCTGTGGCTGCTGCCCGTCGACGGCGGCGCCGCTCCCCGCGAGATCGCCGACCATGTCGAGGCGCTGGTGGATCTGGGGGTCGTGCAGGGGGTCACGGGCTGGCACATCTCCTCGGTGCGGCAGGCGCTGGCGCCGAGGATCGCCCACCGGGTGCCGTACGTCTACACCGCTCTGTACGAGGGCGGCGAGCACACGGCCGGGGTGTTCCTGACCAGCGAGACGCCGCGCGACCAACTGCGGCCCGCTATGGGGCTGTTGGCGCATGAGCGCGGGGCGCGCCGGTGGTTCGTCGTCGGCAACGACTATGTGTGGCCCCGGCGTACGGCACGGGCGGCGCACGGGTACGCGCGTGAGTCGGGCGGGGCCGTGGCGGGGGAGGTCTATCTCCCGCTCGGTACCCATGACTTCGAGCCGGTGCTGCGGCGCATCGAGCGTTCCGAGGCGAACGCCGTGCTCATGCTGCTCGTGGGCAGCGACGCCGTGCGCTTCAACCGGGCGTTCGCCGCCTACGGGTTGCCCGCGCGCTGTCTGCGGCTCAGCACGCTGATGGACGAGAACATGCTGATGGCGAGCGGCCCTTCGGCCACCGAGGACCTCTACAGCACCGCCGGTTTCTTCGCCTCGCTGGCCAACCAGGACACTCTGGACTTCCACGGCCAGTACGCCGACCGGTACGGCATCGAGGCACCCACGCTCGGCAGTCTCGGCGAGTCCTGCTACGAGGGTGTGCTGCTGCTCGCCGCGCTCCTCAAAGGGGCCGGGACACTCGATGTGGCGGCGATCGGGGCGGCGGCCGGGACAGTGTCGTACGAGGGACCGCGCGGGCTCATGCATCTGCGCGACCGGCATGTGCGCCAGCGGATCTACCTGGCCCGCGCCGACGGGCTGGACTTCGACGTCCTCACGGAGCTCGATCCGCACGGCTCGCGCTCCTGACGTGCCGGATCGACACCGCGCACCACGCGATAGGGAGAATCCTCTCCATGAACTTCGCACCGCACCCGCTCGTCGTCCGCACCCGGGAACTAGCCGACCGCCTCCTGGCTCCCGAGGCGGCCCAGGTCGACCGTGCGGAGGTGCCGGCGAGTCATGTCGAGGAGATCCGGCGGTCCGGGCTGCTGGGGGTGAGCGCGCCACGCGAGTACGGCGGGGCGGGCGCCCCGGACTCGGTGGCGCGCGAGATCCAGGAGATCCTGGCCGGGGCGTGCTGCTCGACCTGGTTCGTGCAGACCCAGCACCACACTCCGGTGCGGATGCTCGCCAAGTCCGAACTCCCGGTGCGGAAAAGGCTGTTGCGGCCACTGGCGACCGGTGAGCTGCTGGCCGGTATCGCCTACGCCCATGTCCGGGCCTTTCCCCGCGTCCCCGTGCGGGCGACGGCGCAGCGGGACGGCTGGCGGTTCGACGGGACGGTGCCCTGGTACACCGGCTGGGGCCTGAACGACGTGATGCTCCTCGCGGGTGTGACCGACTCCGACGAGGTCGTGTTCGCCTTCGCCGACGCCCGCGAGCAGCCGGGGCTGCGTGCCTCGGAGCCCATGCGGCTGGCGGCCCTCACCGCCGCCCGCACCGTCTCCCTGGAGCTGGCGGGCCTGTGGGTGCCCGAGGAGAACGTCGTGCTGCGCATCCCGCAGGACAAGTTCGCCCTCGTCGATCTGCCGCGCAGCACCAACGCCTCCCCGGCCGTGTTCGGAGTGGCGTACGCCGCGCTGCGGGTGCTCGAGGACAGTGGCGAGGCGGGGACGGCCCAGGAGCTGCGCGGCCGGGTCGACGAGGTGCGGCGGCAGGCGTACGAGCTGGCCGAGCACCCCGTCGCGCACGAGCACGTCGAGGAGCGGCTGGCGCTGAGGACACGGTCGTACGACCTGATGCGTGCGGCCACGACCGCGGCGGTCGTGGCCGGGGGCGGCCGCACCATGGACGTACGCCATCCCGCTCAACGGCTGTTCCGGGAGGGGATGTTCCTGCTGGTGCAGGGGCAGACGTCGGTGGTGCGGCGGGCACACCTCGACGTGCTGGCCTCCTGAGAGGGGCCGCTAGCTCGCGAAGGGGACCTGTGCCGAGGGGACGTCGTCCTTCTCGAACGGGTGCTGCCACAGCCCCTGTGCGGCCAGCCGCGGCAGTACGCCCTCGCCGAACCAGTACGCCTCCTCCAGGTGGGGATAGCCGGACAGGACGAACTCGTCGATGCCGAGGGCGTGGTACTCCTTGATCCGCTCGGCGACCTCGTCGTGGCTGCCGACCAGCGCGGTGCCCGCGCCGCCGCGCACCAGGCCGATGCCGGCCCACAGGTTGGGGTGGATCTCCAGTCCGTCGCGGCTGCCGCCTTGATGCAGGGCCAGCATCCGCTGCTGTCCCTCGGACTCGCTCCGGGCGAGCCCTTCCTGGACGGACCGCACGGTCTCGGGGTCGAAGCCCGCCAGCAGCCGGTCCGCCTCGGCCCACGCCTGTTCGGCGGTGTCGCGGGTGATGACGTGCAGGCGGATGCCGAAGCGGAGGGTACGGCCGTGCCGGGCGGCCAGCCCCCGGACCCAGGCGATCTTCTCGGCGACCTGGGCGGGCGGCTCGCCCCACGTGAGGTACACGTCGACGTGCCGGGCGGCGACTTCCCCGGCGATCGGCGAGGAGCCGCCGAAGTACACCTCGGGGACCGGGTCGGGTACCCGGGCCAGCTTCGCGTCCTCGACCCGGAGGTGCTCGCCCTTCAGATCGACCGTCTTGCCGTCCCACAACCCCCGTACGATCTCCAGGAATTCGTCGGTACGACGGTAGCGGTCGTCCTTGTCCAGGAAGTCGCCGTAGGCCCGCTGCTCGTGGCTCTCGCCGCCGGTGACGACGTTGAGCAGGAGCCGTCCGCCGGACTGCCGCTGGAAGGTGGCCGCCATCTGCGCGGCGAGGGTCGGGGAGACGAAGCCGGGGCGGAAGGCGACGAGGAACTTCAGCCGCTCGGTGTTCTGACTGACCATGGCGGTGGTCAGCCACGCATCCTCGCACCAGGCGCCGGTCGGGGTGAGCGCGCCGACGAACCCGAGATCCTCGGCGGCGCGGGCGATCTGGCTCAGATAGGCGACCGTCGGCGGCCGGTCCCGTCCGGAGACGGTGGCCGGGGTGCCGTGGCCACCGCCGACGACGTGGCGGCTGTCGCCGTTGGTGGGCAGGAACCAGTGGAAGGTGAGGGACACGTGGGGGTCTCCGATCAGACATACAGGGGTGCTGGGGGTCAGAGCAGGCCGTGGCGGGGTGGCCGGGTGCCGTTGAGCACGTACCGGCCGATGTGCTGGACCTTCCAGCGGGTCGGGTCGTGCAGGGTGTGGGTACGGGCGTCGCGCCAATGACGGTGCAGGTTCAGGGAGTTCAGGGCGGAGCGGGTGCCGGAGACCTCGAAGAGCGCGCTCGCCACGTCGACCGCTGCCCGGGCGGCCTGCACCTTGGCGATGGCCACGGCTATCGACGCCTCGGCCGCCGAGTCGTCGGTGAGCCCGTCCCGCGCCGCCTGGACGACGCGCGCCGCCTCTCGCAGCAGGGCCTCCGCCGCCCGTACCTGGAGGGCGAGTTCACCGAAGCGCTGGATCAGCAGCGGATCCTCGGCCGCCGTCTCGACGCCGCTCTCGAACCACGGCCGGCTCTTCGTCCGTACGAACTCCGCCGCCTCCGCGAGCGCGGCCCCGGCGAGCCCGGTGTCGATCGCGGCGTGCAGCAACTGGGCCACTGCGCCGTGGAGTTGGGGGCCCTCGAAGGTGAGGTGATGGGGCAGGATCCGGTCTGCCGGCACCACGACGCCCTCGAGACGGACCGTGCCGCTGGCGGTCGTGCGCTGGCCGAGGCCGTCCCAGTCGTCGATCACCGTCAGGCCCGGCGCGTCCCGGGGCACGTAGGCGACATGGAGCTTGTCGTACTCGGCTCGGGCGAGCACCGGGATCCAGTCCGCGAAAAGGGCACCCGTGGAGTAGTGCTTGACGCCGTCGAGGACGTACGAGCCGTCGGGCCGGGGCGCGAGGCGGGTGCGGATGTCCTGGACGTGCTTGGTGCCCGCCTCCGACTGGGCGTTGCCGAAACGGCGGCCGGCGAGGAGTTCGGCGAAGAAGAACTTCCGCTGCTCCTCGGTGCCCTGACGGCGGATCACGTTCACGTAGGCGAAGTGGCTCTGCGGGATCTGGGCGAGGCTGCCGTCGGCGGACGCCAGCAGACGGAAGATCTCCGCGAGGGTCGGCGCGCCGACGTCCGCTCCCCCGTGGTCGGCGGGAACGGTGACGGCGAGCAGACCGGAGGCGGAGAGCCGGTCCAACTCCGCGCGCGGCAGCCTGCGTTCGGAGTCCCGCGCGGAGGCTCCCGCGCGGAACTCCGCGGCCAGGGCGGCCGCGACAGCGAGGGCCTCCGCGTCGTCGGCGATCACATGCGCGGTCATCGGGGTCAGCTCGCCACGGCCAGGACCGGGGTACGGCCGAGTGCGCCCGAGAACTGGTCGACCACCTGGGCCAGGGCCTGGTGGGTGGTCGCCGGAAGGCTCAGCGTGCCGTCCTCGTGCACGGTGATGTCCTTGTCGAGGGTGAACCAGCCCTGCACGATGTGGGCGGCGCCCATGGAGTTGAGGACCGGGCGGAGCGCGTAGTCGATGGCCAGGACGTGCGCGGTGGAGCCGCCGGTGGCGAGCGGCAGCACGGTCTTGCCGGTGAGGGCGTACTGCGGGAGCAGGTCCAGCAGGGCCTTGAGGACTCCGGAGTACGACGCCTTGTAGACGGGGGTGGCGACGACCACGCCGTCGGCGCGGGCGATGAGTTCGGTGGCCTCGACGATCGCCGGGTGCTTGAAGTCGGCGCCCAGGAGGGCCTCGGGGGGGATGGTGCGGACGTCGAGCGGGATCACCTCGTGGCCCTGCGCGGTCAGCCGCCGGTCGAGGTGGCGCAGCAGACGGTTGGTGCGGGAGGAGGCGGAAGGGCTGCCGGAGACGGACAGGACGGTGGCCATGCGGTCCTCTTTCGGGGAGGAGGAGGGGCGGGGCGCCCCCGGTTCAGGCGGGGGCGCCCCTGGGGAAGCGGTCAGGAGTACCAGGTGGGTTCGGGCAGCTCGCCCTCGAGGACCCAGCGGCCGACCTCGCGCCGCTTGTAGGCGACGGGGTCGTGGAGGGTGTGGGTGCGCACGTTGCGCCAGAACCGGTCGAGGCCCTCGGCGGTGGTCGTGGAGCGGGCGCCGGTCACCTCGAAGATGCGGTTGGCGATCTCCAGGGACACGTCGGTGGCCCGGGCCTTCACCGCGGCCACCCGCACCTCGAAGTCGCCGCGGGTCTGCTCCGTGACCGCGTCGGGGTCGTCGTGCAGCTTCTGGCCCTCGGCGGCGACGGTGTCGGCGAGCGCCTCGACCGCCCAGAGCTTCGCGGTGAGGTCGCCGTAGGTGTCGATGACGTACGGCTCGTCGACCGCGCGCTCGTGTCCGCCGTGCAGCCAGGAGCGGGTCTTCTCCCGGGTGTAGGCGGCGGCCGTCTCCAGGGCGCCGCCCGCGATACCGAGATAGAAGTTGACGAACACCAGCTGGATGGTGGGGACGTTGAGGGTGTTGTACGTACGCGGCTGGAAGACCTTGTCGACGTAGCCGGCCGCCGACGACCAGGGTGTGCGCACTCCGTCGAGGGTGACGCCGCCGCTCTCGGTGAGCCGCTGGCCGATGTTGTCCCAGTCGTCGTGGAAGGTCAGTCCCTCGGAGTCGGACGGCACGATCGCGAAGACATGGTCGTCGGTGCCTTCGAGGACGCCTTCCAGGACGGTGACGTCGCTGACCTTGCTGCCGGTGGAGAAGGTCTTGCGGCCGGTGAAGACGAGGTCGTCGCCGTCCTCGGTGACGGTCACGTCCTTGTCGCGGGGGTTGACGGCGCCGCCGAAGAACCAGCGGCCCCGGGCGGCCTCGGCCTCCACGTGCTGCCACTGCTCGCGGGTGCCGACCAGACGGGCGGCCCAGTTCCACAGGTAGTGGTAGCCGAGGAGCTGCCCGATGGAGCCGTCGGCCTTGGCGACCTCGCGTACGACGCGGTACGCGGTGGGCCAGTCCTGGCCCGCGCCGCCGTGCTCCGTGGGGCCGAGCAGGGTGACGAGGCCGGAGTCCTTGAGGAGCTGGACCTCGGCGTGGGGGGTGGCTCCGGCGCGGTCGCGTGCGGCGGCGTCGGTGGCGAGGACGGCGGCGACCTCGGCGGCTCGGGCGATCCAGTCCTGGGCGGTGCGCGGGGCGGGGCGGGTGTCCCAGTCGTTGGGGGTGACGGTGCTCATCTCTGCTGACCTCCTCAGGCCTGGACGCCGGCGAGTTCGGGCGCGGTGTCGGGGAGTTGGGTCTCCAACTCGCGTACGAGGGGCAGCACCCGCTTGCCGAAGTACTCGACCTCCTCGTGGTAGTGCAGGAAGCCGAGGAGGAGCAGGTCGACGCCGAGCCGCTTGTAGGCGACGATCCGTTCGGCGATCTGCTCGGGGGTGCCGATGAGACCGGTGCGGAAGCCGTCGTTGTACTGGACGAGGTCCTCGAAGGAGGAGTCCTGCCACATGCCCTTCTTGTCGGCGGTGGACTGTCCGGCCTGCTTCACGGCGGCGCCGAAGCCCTCGACGGCCTCGGTGTCGGCCTTGGCGACGATCTCGCGCAGGGTGTCGCGGGCCTCGGCCTCGGTGTCGCGGGCGATGAGGAAGCCGTTGAGGCCGAACTTCGGTGCCCTGCGGCCGACTTCGGCGGCGGCGTGGCGTACGTCGGCGATCTGCTCGGTGACGCCGTCGAAGTCCTTGCCGTTGGAGAAGTACCAGTCGGAGACCCGGCCGGCCATCGCGCGGGCGGCGGTGGAGTTGCCGCCCTGGAAGATCTCCGGGTGCGGGCGCTCGGGGGTGTTGAGGGGCTTGGGCTTGAGGGAGAAGTCGCGCAACCGGTAGAAGTCACCGGCGAGTTCGGTGTGGTCCTCGGTCCAGATCTGGCGCAGGGCGCGGATGAACTCCTCGGAGCGGCGGTAGCGCTCGTCGTGCTCCAGCCAGGGCACGCCGAGCGCGGTGAACTCGCCCTTGAACCAGCCCGACACGACGTTGACGGCGAAGCGGCCGTTCGACAGGTGGTCGGCGGTGGCGCCGAGCTTGGCGAGCACGCCGGGGTGCCACAGGCCGGGGTGGACGGCGGCGATGACCTTCAGGCGCTGGGTGGCGAGGAGGAGGGCGAGGCTGAAGCTGGTCGACTCGTGCTGGAACTCGGCGCCGTAGCTGGCCATGTAGCGGACCTGGCTGAGCGCGTAGTCGAAGCCGTTGTTCTCGGCGAGGACGGCGAGTTCGCGGTTGTAGTCGTAGCCCCAGTCGGTGCGCTGCTCGATCCTGCTGGTGACGAGGCCGCCGCTGACGTTGGGGACCCAGTAGGCGAATTTCACGGGCTCTGCGGGCATGCGGAACTCCTGTTGCGGAATGCGTGTGCAATGCGTGCGGATGCCGACGCCATGTTTTCGGGCACGCCTAATTCAACGGGGTCGCCAAAGGGTGCCCGGGCGCGCTGAATTCAGGTGCGGAAAACGGAGGACGCGGCGGATCCTGTGAAGAGGGAGGGGGATCAGGCCGCAGCGCAACAGGAGGCGCTGGAGACGCGCGCGAGGTCGACATGGCGTCGCCGCGTGAGGTCCAGTCGCATCATCATGTTCTCGATCGTGACAGCCGCCGGTCGGGGCCGTCAAGGTAAACCCGACCGGTCTCGAATCCCGGACCATTGAATTTCACGAAGGTGTGACAGGGAAACCCTTGAACGGCTCGGTAAATGGGCCGCATTCTGCCTGCCATGCGCACCGAACAGCTCGAATACATCGCCGCGGTGACCCGACTGGGTTCACTGCGCCGGGCCGCGGAGGAACTCCGCCTGTCGCAGCCCGCGTTGAGCGAGACGGTGCGGAATCTGGAACGCGAGCTGGGTGTGGACCTGCTGGAGCGCAAGCGTTCGGGCGCGACGATGAGCGCGGAGGGCCGGGAGCTGCTGCCGCACATCATCGATGTGCTGGACGCGGTGGACCGGCTCCGGGCGGCGGCGGGCGAGCAGCACCGCATCAGCCGGATGGTGCGGGTGGGCACGGTGAACGCGGCGACCGTGCCGCTGCTGATCCCGGCGGTGCGCGCCTTCCGCGCCACGCATCCGGTCACCCAGGTCGAGGTGGTCGGCGCCCAGCAGACCGACATCCACCGCGCGCTGTCCGAGGGCGGTCTCGATCTCGGCCTCGTCAACCACCTGGAGGGCGACGACGTGCCCGCCGAGCTGGAGAGCACGGAGCTGCTGCGCGGCCGCCCGGTGGTCTGCCTGCGTCCGGACAGCCCGCTGGCCGCGCGCGCCGCCCTGTCGGTGACCGACCTCCTGGACACTCCGCTGATCGCGATGCGCTCGGGCTACGTCATGCATCGCTACGTCCACCGTCTGCTCGACGGCCGGGCGCCCTCCTTCTCTTACTCCACCGACGGCGCCGAGATGGGCAAGCTGATGGTCGCGGAGGGGCTCGGTGTGACGGTCCTGCCCGACTTCAGCGTCCTCGACGACCCCCTGGTCCGTAGCGGCGCCCTCACCCACCGCCCCCTCACCGGCGACTCCACCCACGTCCTGCTGATGCTCCAACGCCGCCGCACGGACCCGGTACCACTCGCGGTACGGGACCTGCACGAAGTCTTCGTCGCCAGGGCGCTGGCCCTGTCCGCGACAGCGGAGACGGCACCTCACGACGGCCGGACACCGGCCCACCCGGCCGTGTTCGAGAAGGACTCGTAGGAATAGCGAGTGTCGCGATCCCACTCCTCGCCCGTGATGTGCAGGTAAGCCCGATCCGGCACATAGAGCAGCGGCTCCGCCCAGATCAGATCCTCAGCAAACGGAACGAACAGCCGCGGATCGCGCAGTGTCGCCTCGTAGGTCTCCCGACCCGCGGCCACCACAGCTGCACGGGTGTAGAGGAAGCAGTCGCTCGACAGGTCGTGCCCGTACTCCTCGCGGTCCATCCGGTACAGCGCCCACGACAGCTGTTCGGCGAACCCGATGACGGCCGTCAGAGGGCCGGCGGACAGACGGCTCGTCAGTGCCGCGGCCAACCGTTCGGCGTCCGGGTCGGGGGTGGGCGGTGTGCAGGCGTCCATGAGCTGCCAGAAGGCGTTCTCGTTCACGGGCAGAGCATGACGGACGGCACTGACAGTGCCGGGCCCCGGCCGGATCGCGCCCCGTCAGTCCTCGTCCGGGCCCGGGACCACCACCAGGAAGGCGTCCGACTTCAGGTCCATCACGACCGTCGCCGGTTCGCCCGCTTCGCGGCGTTCGGCCGCGTACTCCTCCGCCGGCCACGATCCGCGCGGAGCTCCCGCCGGGAACCGCTCCAACACCTTCGCGCCCATAGCGGCAGGCACCTCCCTCATCGACCACCGACCTGGTTCTTCTTCGTCTGCCCTCGATCGGCGTGGGCATGTTCCGCCGGGCGCATCCAGGAGACGGGTTCGGGTGGAAGGAGATCACAGACCACCCCTTTTCGTTCCGGGAGCCGCACCATGACCACCTCGGTCGTCCTGTTCACCTGCGATCTGCGCCTGCACGACCATCCGCCGCTGCGGGCGGCCCTCGCCGGCGGGCGCGAGGTGGTGCCGCTGTTCGTGCGCGACCGGGCCGTTGAGCGGGCCGGTTTCGCCGTGCCGAACCGGCTCGCCTTCCTGGCCGACTGTCTGCGGGATCTCGACGCGGGGCTGCGTGAGCGGGGTGGGCGGCTCGTCGTCCGGTCCGGTGAGCTCGTCGAGGAGGTGTGCCGGGTGGCCGCGGAGGCGGAGGCCGAGGAGGTGCATCTGGCCGCCGACACCGGCCCGTACGCGCACCGCCGTGAGGAGCGGCTGCGCGAGGCGCTGGCGGCTCAGGGGTGTCGGCTGCGGGTGCACGACGCGGTGAGCACGGTCGTGCCGCCGGGTGCCGTGACCCCGGCCGCGTCGGACCACTTCGCGGTCTTCACCCCGTACTTCCGCCACTGGTCGGGGCAGCCGCTGCGGGACGTCGTCGGCGCCCCGCGCGTGGTGCGGGTGCCCGACCACGTGGGGTCGGAGGAGCTGCCGTGCCGCAAGAGCCTGTCCGGGGTCTCGCCGGGGCTGGCCGCCGGCGGTGAGGCCGAGGGCAGGCGGCGGCTGTCGGCGTGGCTGCGGGACGGCCTCGCCGAGTACGGGGAGCGCCACGACGACCTGGCCGGCGACGCCACCTCCCGCTTCTCGCCGCACCTGCACTTCGGCACCCTCTCCCCCGTCGAGCTGGTCCACCGGGCGCGGCGGGCCGGCGGCCCCGGCGCCGAGGCGTTCGTCCGGCAGCTCGCCTGGCGCGACTTCCACCGCCAGGTCCTGGCGGCCCGGCCGGCCGCGGCCGCCTCGGACTACCGCGCGCGGCACGACCGTTGGCGAGCCGGGAGCGCGGCGCGGGCGGACGTCGAGGCGTGGCGGGAGGGCCGTACCGGCTATCCGGTGGTCGACGCGGCGATGCGCCAGCTGCGCCACGAGGGCTGGATGCACAACCGCGGCCGGCTGCTGACCGCGAGCTTCCTCAGCAAGACCCTGTACGTCGACTGGCGCGTCGGCGCCCGGCACTTCCTGGACCTGCTGGTCGACGGGGACGTGGCCCAGAACCAGCTCAACTGGCAGTGGACGGCCGGGACGGGCACCGACACACGCCCCAACCGGGTCCTCAACCCCGTCACCCAGGCCAAGCGGTACGACCCGGACGGAGCGTACGTCCGGCGTTGGGTGCCGGAACTCGCGGGCCTCGCGGCGTCCGCGGTGCACGATCCCTGGAAGCTGAAGGGCCTGGATCGCGCCGCGGTCGACTACCCCGATCCGATCGTCGACCTCGCCGACGGGCTCGCCCGCTTCAGACAGGCCCGCGAGAGCCGCTGAGCGGCCCGGCGGACAGCACGTCCAGCGCCTCCGGCAGTCCGGTCGGCCGCAGCATCCCCGCGGGCAGCCGGCCCGACCAGCCCGGTCCGCCGAGCATCAGCACAGCGTGCCGGCGCGCACCGGTCACGCCCCACTCCATGGCGGCGACGTGCGCGGCCAGCTGGGGGCTCGCGGTGGAGCGCGACTGGGACCACAGGACCACCGCCGCGGGCCCCAGCCGTCGTACGGCTCCCGCGAGCACCTTCGACGGTACGTCGGCGCCGAACATGCGGGTGGGCAGGCGCAGTTCACTCAGTCCGGCGTTCAGCGCCTCCAACGCAAGGGTGTGCTGCTCGCCGGGGACGCAGGCCAGTACGACGGGCCCGGGGACCGTGTCGTCGCCCGGCGTCGCGGTCGGCCGGGTGGCGTGGCGCAGGGTCGTGGAGACGTGCCAGGACAGGAGGTGTTCGACCTCGACGTAACGGTCGCCGGACGCGGCCCACTTACGGCCCACGGCGTGCAGGGTCGGCACCATCACCTCCTGCCAGGCGAGCACGAGCCCGTGCCGCTCGACGGCCGCGGCCAGCAGCTCCTCCACCGCCGGCGCGTCGAGCCGTACGGCGGCCCGGGCCAGGCCGCGGCATTCCTGCCGTACGTCACCCAGCGGGAGGGTGCCCGCGGCCCGCGAGCGCACCGGCGTCCCGGCGGCCGGGTCGCCGGAGCGCGCCGCACGGGCCGCCTCGGCGGGCGGCACCCCGGCAGCCGTGAGCCGGCACATCGTCTCCAGCACCGCCACGTCGGCGGGTGTCCAGCGGCGGTGCCGTCCCTCGGCGCGGACCACGGGGCCGAGGCCGTAGCGGCGGTCCCAGGAGCGCAGCGTGGTGGGTGACACCCCGAGCCTGCGCGCGAGGGCGCCGGTGCTCAGAGCGGTCTCGTCCCTGCCGCGATCAGCCACCATGCCTTCGACGATACGACGCACAATCGATGCGAGTTGCAGCGCGCACGCCCGCCCGCACACGATGGCTTGACCGGGTCGGCATCGGCGACCTGGGCGGATGTCGGTCCGCGCATGCACGAGGAGCCGCCGTCATGAACGAGCTGCTGTGGGCTCCGGCCGAGGACGCGCTCTGCGACGAGGAGCTGGCCCGGGGCGTGGTCGCGGGCGACGACGACTGTCTGGCCGCGGCCTGCCACCGGTTCTCGCCCCTGGTGCGCTCCCTCGCCCGGCGCTCACTGGAGGACTCGGCGGAGGCCGAGGACGTGGTCCAGCAGGTGTTCCTCGGCGTGTGGCGGGGGCGTCGGGGCTACCGCCCTGAGCGCGGCTCGTTCGCGGGGTGGCTCGTGGGCATCACCCGGCGCAAGGTCGCCGACGCCCTGTCCGCCCGTACCCGCCGGTACGAGCTGACGGTGTCGGCCGGCAGCGCCCTCCTGGCCTCGGACGCCGTCGCCGACCGGCTCGACGCCGCCCTCGACCGGCAGCTCGTGCGCACCGCGCTGGCCGAACTCCCGGCGCCGCAGCGGCTGGTGCTCGTCCTCGCCTACTACGAGGACCTGACGCAGGCGCAGATCGCGGAGCACACCGGCTGGCCGCTCGGCACGGTCAAGAGCCACACGCGGCGTGGGCTGCGACGGCTGCGGGCCGCGCTCCCACAGGAACCGTTCGCCCCCGGAGAGAGTCGGCGCTCTTCGGGGGCGAACCCGTGGACCTCTACACATAAAGGTGAAATAAGCGCAGAATGGAACTAAGCGGCGCTTACCGCATACCGCAAGTCGCGGTCCGGCCTGTGAGTCAAAGGAGACGCGTCATGGCCAACGTCTCGCCCACCAGAGGTGACATAGGCAGCCACCCTGATGTTTCCGAAATGCGGGCACGGTACGCCCGTATGCTCGGCGGTCGCGATGTGGCGCTCGTGGACGGACCGGTGTTCCTGCTCGGTCTGTACTGCGCCGTATCCCCCTGGATACTCCACTACACGACGAGCCAGCCGGCCCTCGTGCCCCACAACCTGATCGTCGGCATCGCGATCGGCCTGCTGGCCCTCGGGTTCACCCGGGCCCCGGAACGCATGTACGGCCTGAGCTGGGCCTTCTGCGCGGTAGGGGTGTGGATGATCGTGTCGGCGTGGATCGTCGGCGACAGCCCGGACGCCGGCGTCGTGCTCAACAACGTCATCATCGGCGCCCTGGCCGTGATCCTGGGGCTGATGTGCGCCGGCACGGCGGCGAAGAGCGCCCCCCGGACGTAGGAAGAACCGGAAGGGAACGCCTCGGCCGGTCCGTGTCACGCGGGCCGGCCGCTTCCCGTCACCCGGCGAGGGTCACGGCACCAGCCAGGGCTCCTGCGGCAGCGGGCTGCCGGTCTCCAGCAGCGACTTGAGGTTGGAGAGCACCGCCGCCCAGCCGGCGGCCGCCTCGGCGCGCTCCGCGTCGTCGGCGAGGTTCTCGTGGGTCACGGTGAGCCGGACGATGTCGCCGTGCCGGCGGATGTCGAAGGTGACGCGCGAGTGCCTTTCGTCGCGCCCCGCGTCCTCAGGAGCGGCCCAGCTGGTGACGAGACGGGTGGGACGCTCGCTCTCCAGGACGGTGCCGACGACGTCGGCGATCCGGGAGCCGTCCGTGCGGACGTGCTCCCAGCGGGAGCCCTCCGCCCAGTCGGAGACGTTGCTGTGCCCCCAGTAGGCAGCCGTGAGGTCGGCGTCGGTCAGGGCGTCCCAGACCTTCTCGGGTGTGCTCTCGATGTACGTGACGTACACGAACGTGGGCCTGTCGGTCATGGCTTCCTCGGCTCGTCGCTTCACGGCGCCGAGCGCGCTCAGGCGCGGGCGCTCGAACTTGTCGATCCACCGCTCCTGGATCTCGTGGAGCGGGACCGGGTTGAGGTAGTGCAGCTTCTCCCGCCCTCGCCGCACCGTGCCGACCAGGTTCGCGGCCTCCAGGACGGCGAGGTGCTGGGTCACCGACTGGCGGGTCATCGCGATGCGCTCGCACAACTCACCCAGCTTCTGCCCGTTGTGCTCGTGCAGCCGGTCCAGGAGGCGTCGGCGCGTGTCGTCGGCCAGCGCCCTGAAGACCTTGTCCATACCGGAGTCGCCGCTCTCTGATCGCACACTCAACGTTATGCAGTCTTTTGCCTGCATGTCAATGCCGCCCCGAGGAGCCGGCGAAATGAGGTGTCCGGGGCGGGGCCACGGCTGCCATGCTCCTGGCATGGGTGATCCGGAGGTGCTGCTCATCGGTGGTCGGGCGGGGGTCGGGAAGACGAGCGTGGGGTGGGAGGTGTCGGCGCAACTGCGAGCCGTGGGCGTCGGGCATGCCGTGGTCGACGGGGACTTCATGGGGCAGTTGCATCCGGCGCCGGAGGACGACCCGCACCGGGCCGCGGTCGCCGAGCGCAACCTGACCGCCGTGTGGGGCAACTACGCCGAGCTCGGCTGCCGGCGCCTCGTGTACACCAACACCGTCAGCGTGCTGGCCGAGACCGAGGGGACGTTCCGGCGGGCCATGGGCGAGGGCGTGCGGATCGTGCGGGTGCTGCTCACGGCCACCGACGAGACGGCCGAACAGCGCCTGACCGGGCGGGAGCTGGGATCCGAGCTGGAGCAGGAGCTGCGCGGCAGCGCTCGCAAGGCGCGGCTGCTGGACGCGCAGGCGCCCGCCGACACCCTGCGGGTGGTGACCGACGGGCGCACGGTGATCGACATCGCGGCCGAGGTGGTGGCCGCCACCGGATGGGCTCCGGGGACGGCCGACTGACGGTCCGCCGACCTGGCCGCGGTGAGGTTGGACCGGGCCAGAGCTTGACGCCGTGTCGACCGGTGGTTGAAGTCGCACGGACTGCGCGCGTCTTCCGGGGGCATCCGAACTACTGCGGGGGTCTTGAGAAGAGGGGCGGAGATGGAGATCTCGGGCATCATCAGTGCCATCGTGATCGGCATCGTCATCGGTGTGCTGGGACGGCTCGTGGTCCCGGGCCGGCAGCACATCGGGATCCTGCTGACCATCCTCGTCGGCATCGCGGCCGCACTGCTCGGCTCGGCGATCGCCGCGGGGTTGGACGTGGCCGACACCAAGGGCGTCGACTGGGTCGAGTGGCTCATCCAGATCGGTCTCGCCGCGCTCGGCGTCGCCGCGCTTGACCGGCCGCGGGCGCGCCGCTGACCGTACGGGACAAGGACGAGGACGAGTGCGGGACGCCTGCGGGACACGTGCGCCGCGGATACCCCGTTGCGCACCCGGCCCGGCGGTGGTTTGCTGCTGCGGCTCATCGCCGACCCGACCGTGACGGAGTCCCGTTGACCCTGCGCATCGTCCCGCTGACCGATCCCGAACCCGGCGCTTCGAGCCGCCGACTGGCCTGGCTGGCCTCGACGAACGACGGAGCACCGGCCGGATCGGCGTTCCTGCGGCTGTTCACGAAGGCCGGACAGGACCACCTCGCGGAACTGGAGATCGCGGTGCACCCCGCCGAGCGACGGCGGGGCGTCGGCACCCTGCTGCTGGACGCCGCCGTGACAGCGGCACGGTCCGAGGGGCGCAGGTCCGTCATCGCCCAGGCCGAACAGGGCTCCCCCGCCGACCGGTTCCTGGCCGCCCGCGGCTTCCGCCCTGTGCTCTCCCTGACGTACGCCAGACTCGCGCTGGCCGACGCGGATGTCACGGCCCTGGCGGAACAGCCTTGCCCGGGCTACGAGTTGACCGAGTGGGACGGCACCGTGCCCGCCGAGCTGGCGCAGTCGTACGCCGACTCGCGGCGCGCCATGGACGACATGCCCATGGAGGGCACCGACTACGGCACGGTCGTCTGGGACGTGCCGCGGGTGGTCGCCGCGGCCGAGGCGGTCGCCGCGCGCGGCGAACTCCTGCACACCGTCGCCGCGGTGGACACGGCGGACGGATCGGTCGTCGGCTTCTCCGAACTCGTCGTCCCGGGCGACGGCCGCGGCGACGGGCAGCACTACGGTACGGCGGTCCTGCCGGAGCACCGAGGCCGCGGCCTCGCCCGCCGGATGAAAGCCGCGTCCATCCGCCGGACCCGCCGACAGCACCCGGAACTGGCCGGGTTGTGCACCGACACCGCGGACAGCAACGCGCCCATGCTCGCCGTCAACGAGGCCCTCGGCTACCTGCCCACGCACAAGGCGGTGGAGTACCAGCTGGACCTGTGAGCGACTGGGCCTGCGAGCACTAGACCTGCGAGGCGCGCAGCGCGGCCAGGCCCTCGCGGCTCGACGGGTACACCGGCGTCCAGCCCAGCTCCCGCTCGGCCTTCGCGATGGAGACCCGCAGCGACGACGCCGCGATCTGGTAGGCGTACGACATGGGCTTCATCATCCACATCGGTACGGTCATGGGCTTCGGCAGGCCGAACTCCTCGGCCACCATCACGACATGGGCCCGGAACCCGAGCGGAGTGCGGTCCGCGATGTTGTACGCCTGTCCCGGGCGCCCGCGCTCCACGGCGGCGACCATCGCGCGGGCCGCGTCGGTGAGCTCGATCCACGGCAGGACCCGGTGCAGGTCGGCGGGGACCGGCAGCTGCCGCTTGCGGAGCATGGGCAACAGGTTCTCGGTGCCGCCGGGGCCGTAGAAGGCCCCGTAGCGCAGGGCGACGCCCTCCAGACCCTCGGCCTCGAAGGTCAGCCGCTCCTTGGTCCGCATGCCGGCGAGGTGGCGCTCCAGCTCCGGGTCGTTGCCGGGCGGGCCGAAGACGGCCTCGTCCTCGGTGAGTTCGCGGTCGTCGTGCTCGCCGTAGCCGTAGCCGAAGACCATCGACTCGGAGACGAAGCGGCGGGCTCCGGTGGCCCGGGCGGCCTCGATCAGGTGGGCGGTGCCCTCCACCCGCAGCGCGTCGGTGGCGTACATGTCGCGGTGGCGCATGGGGACCTTGCGCAGGGCGGTCACGGCGTGGATCACGGTGTCGAAGTGCTGCCCGTCGACGGCGCGCAGCAGGCCGTCGCGGTCCATGAGGTCGGCGCGGACCTCGTTGCCCTGGCTCCGTCCGAGCCCGGTGACCTTGTGGCCCGCCTCGGTGAGGGCCTGGGTGATGTGGCGGCCGAGGACTCCGCCGGCGCCGGCGAGGAGGATGCTCTGGTTCGTCGTCATGCCCTTGCGACGGATCGGGCGGCCCCGGATGTGACATCCCGGGGGAGATGGCCTACGTCACGGCGTGTACAGGTACGGCGTGGTCGTCGTCAGGGGCTCGAAACCGAGGCGCTCCAGGATGGGGCGGCTGGTGGGCATCGCGTCGACCTGGAGGTACCGGTAGCCGCGCTCCACGGCCTCCCGGGCCCGCAGGGCGACCAGGGCGCGGTAGATCCCGCGGCCGCGCCAGGCCTCGACGGTGCCGCCGCCCCACAGTCCGGCGAACCGGGTGCCCGGCACGAGTTCCATCCGGGCCGCGCTGACCGGCGTCTCCCCGGCCAGGGCGACGACCGCGACCACGGTGTCGGGGTCGGCGGTGAGCTGGGCGAGCAGCTGGTGTCGCAGCCGGGTGCTGTCGGTGCCGAAGGCCGCTTCGTGCACGTCCGCGACGAGGTCGACGCCCGCGCGGTCGGTGACCGCCAGGACGCGGATGCCCTCGGGCGGCTCGGCGTCGAGAGTGAGGTCGTTGACCTCGCCGATCATCAGGGTCTCCTCGGGCTGCGCGGTGAACCCGGCCGCTCTGAGCCGCTGCCCGAGGTCCACCGGCAGGTCGTGCCCGTAGAGCTTCCACTCGAACTCGCGGCCGAGCCCGGAGAAGTACGCGATCTGCTCGGCGATCGCCGCGTCCGCGCCGCCGGCGTCCAGGTCGGACCAGACCACGCCGTTCCAGCCCTGCTCGGAGGAGATCTGACGGACCACCTTGCCGACCCGCTCGATCCGGGACTCCGGGCTGTCCGGCTGCGCGCCTTCACGCATGTCCCGGTCGTACAGGGCGAGTACCGCGGCATGATCCATGGGTTCACTCCAGCATCCGGCAGGGCCCGGGGCAACACCATTACGGGACAGGCTTCAGCGGCCCCGACGGTCTCGGGATGCAGCGGTCAGCCCCCGGTGCCTACGATCGAGGGGTATCCCGGACCAGGTGGAAGGCCCGGTCTCCTCCACCGGGGGGAGGCGCTTGCCCTTGCTGCCGGCACATCGGCTGATGGCCGTCCATGTCTGTACGGTCGCCGTCGCCACCGCCGTCTACATGACGGTGCCCAGCACGCGCACCCCGCTGTGGGCCGTCATCGGCCTCGCCGGTGTCGGGGCCGTACTGGTCGGTAGCCATCTGCACCGTCCCGCCCACCGCTGGCCCTGGCTGGTGCTCGCCGCCGGTCTGCTGACCTTCATCGCGGGCGACACGTACTACAACGTCATGGAGGAGTACTTCCACGCCTCCAACCCCTTCCCCTCCCCCGCCGACGCCCTGTACCTGACCACCTACCCGCTCTTCGCGATCGGTCTGTCCGGCCTCGTCCGCTACCGCTGGGACGGCCACGACCTGCCCAGCCTGCTGGACGCCCTGATCTTCACCGCCGGTCTGGGACTGCCCGTGTGGGTCTACCTGGTGCAGCCGCTCAGCGCACTGGAGGGCATGACCTGGCAGCAGCGGGCGATCAGCATCGCCTATCCCCTCGGTGACGTGCTCGTACTGGCCCTCCTGGCCCGCATGCTCACCGCGAGCACGGTGGACGGCCACAACCGGTCCGTCCGACTGCTGGTAGTCGGCACCGTGACCCTGCTCGGCTTCGACATCGCGTACGGCATCATGCAGCTCAACGACACCTGGCAGGCGGGCACCCTGCTCGACACCGGGTGGATCGTCTTCTACACGGCCTGGGGCCTGGCCGCCCTGCACCCCTCCATGGTCGAGCTGACCGCCGCCGTGCCGCGGCAGGAGACGCTGCTCCCGAGGCCCCGCCGACTGGTGATGCTCACCGTGGCGACGCTCATCGCGCCGGGGATCCTGCTGTACGAGGGCGTGACCGGGGTGGCCCACCACGCCGCCGTGATCGCCGCGTTCTCGGGTGTGCTGTTCCTCCTGGTCATCCTGCGGCTGACCGGGATGGTCGTGGCCCACCGCAAGGCGACGGCACGGGAGCTCGCGCTGCGCCGGGCGGGCGCCTCCCTGGTCTCCGCCGTACGGCAGCAGGAGGTCGCCCGGTCCTGCGAGGCGGCCGTCGACACCCTGCTGGGCCCCGCCGTCCGCCACCGCACCCTGCTGTTGGCGGCCGACCGGGCGGCGGACCTGAATCTGGCGCCGGGCGGCAGCCGGATGCTGCCCACCTACGTGCTGAGCCCCGACGTCGTCGGCGGGCTGGACGGTCTGCGCACCGTCCTGGCCTGCCCGATGACCCCGCCCGACCGCCCGGCGGCGCAGGTCCCGGGCGTCCTGGTGGTCGCCGGACCGCCCGAGTCCCTCTCGGAGACCCGCGGCTCGCTGGAGATCCTCGCCGCGCACGCGGGCCTGGCCATGGAACGGGTCGTACTGCGCCAGGAGGTGATCCGCCGCGAGAGCGAGGCGTACTTCCGCACCCTGGTGCGCAACACCTCCGACGTCATCCTGATCGTCGAGGACGACAACACCATCCGGTACGCCAGCCCGTCCGCCTCCTCCGTCTTCGGCACCGCCGACCTGGTCGGGGCCGCGCTCCCGGAGCTGGTGGACGCCCGGGACCGCAACCGCGCGGCCCGTGAACTGACGGCGATACGGGAGAACGGGCCACGTGCCACCCACGACCACTGGTGGGTGCGGCACCGCAGCGGCCGCGTCGAGGTGGAGGTGCGGTGCAGCGACTTCCGGGACGAGCGCACCGTGGCCGGCCTCGTGGTCACCCTGCGGGACGTCACCGAGCAGCGGCGCCTGGAGCACGAGCTGACCCAGCGCGCCTTCCACGACTCGCTGACGGGGCTGCCCAACCGGACCCTGCTCCTGGAACGCATCGAGCGCGCGCTGCTGCGCGGCCGCCGCGAGGGGTCCCTGACCTGTCTGCTCTTCATCGACCTGGACGACTTCAAACTCGTCAACGACACCCTCGGGCACTCCGCGGGCGACCATCTGCTCGTCGCCGTCGGCAGCCGGCTGTCCAAGGCGCTGCGGCGCACGGACACCGCGGCCCGGCTCGGCGGTGACGAGTTCGCCGTCCTGATGGAGGACGCCCGCGAGCCCCTGGACGCCGAACTGCTGGCGGCGCAGGTGATCCAGACGCTGACCCGCCCCTTCGTGCTCGGCGAGGAGACGGTGACGGTGTCGGCCAGCGTGGGCGTGGCCACGGCGCGGGACAGCACGGACGCGGACGAACTGCTCGGCCACGCCGACCTCGCGCTCTACGCGGCGAAGGCGGCCGGCAAACGACAGTGGCGCCGCTTCCAGCCGCTGCTGCACACCCGCATGGTCGAGCGGCACGATCTGCAGAGCCGGCTGGCCCGGGCGGTCGCCGACAAGGAGTTCGCGCTGCGCTACCAGCCGGTCGTGGACATCGCCGCGGGCGAGGTCGTCGGGTTCGAGGCGCTGGTCCGCTGGCCCTCCCCGCGCCGGCGGCCGGTGGCGACCGAGCAGTTCATCACGCTGGCCGAGGAGACCGGGCAGATCGGGATGCTCGGCTCGTGGGTGCTGGAGAACGCGGTGCGGGACATCGCGGCGCTCCAGCGGCTGCCCGGTGCGCCGCCGTACGTCAGTGTGAACGTCTCCGCCCGCCAGTTCCGCGACGGCGGGTTCGTGGACCAGGTCGGCGACGCGCTGCGGACGCCGGGGCTGATGCCGGGTTCGTTGCAACTGGAGCTCACCGAGACGGTGCTGCTGCGCCACGACGCGCAGATCCAGGCGGTGCTGGAGGCCCTCAAGGAACTCGGGGTGCAGATCGCCGTCGACGACTTCGGCACCGGCTTCTCCTCGCTGCGTTATCTGCGGGACTTCCCGATCGACGTGCTGAAGATCGACAAGACCTTCATCGACGACATCACGCACGACCCGCAGCAGGTCGCGCTCGTCGAGGGCATCGTCCGGATCGCCGACCGGCTGGGGATGCAGGTGATCGCCGAGGGGATCGAGGAGGTCGGGCAGCGGGATCTGCTGGCGGGCATGGGGTGCCGGTTCGGGCAGGGCTATCTGTTCGCGCGGCCGATGACCGTGCAGCAGAGCGAGCGGGTGCTGCGGAACCGCAACGGAACGCGTGTCCCGCCGGCCGCCCCGGAGCCGCCCCGCCCCGCCGTGCCCGTGCCCGCGCCCGGTGGGCCCGCCACCCGGTGCGCCGACCTGGAGCATCTGCGGCGCACCAGCCTCATGAGCGACGCGGTCCTCGACGAGGTGCGGGGCCGGCACATCCGCAGCCGCGGCCACTGGCTGATCGACTTCGCGTCCTGCAACTACCTCGGTTTCGACTGGGACCCGGAGGTCGCCGACCGCATCGAGCCCACGGTGCGCCGGTGGGGCACCCACCCGAGCTGGTCGCGGCTCATCGGCAGTCCGCGGCTCTACCCGGACATCGAGGAGCGGCTCACCGAACTGCTGGGCGCGCCCGACACGTTGCTGCTGCCGACCCTGACGCTGATCCACTCCTCGGTGATCCCGGTCCTCGCCGACGGCGGGCATGTCTTCGTGGAGGCCACCGCGCACCGCACGGTCTACGACGGCTGTGTCGCCGCCCGCGCCCAGGGCGCCACCCTGCACCGCTTCCACGCCGAACACCCCGACGAACTGGACCGGTTGCTGGCCACGCTGCCCGGCAACGGGCCCCGCCTGGTGTGCCTGGACGGCGTCGACAGCATGACCGGGAACATCGCCGACCTGCCCGCGCTGGCGGCCGTGTGCCGGAGCAGGGGCGCCACGCTGTACATCGACGACGCGCACGGGTTCGGGGTGATCGGCGAGCGCGGGCCCGGGGAGCCCTGCCCGTACGGCTCGCGCGGCAACGGCGTGGTGCGGCACACCGGCGAGTCGTACGAGGGGATCGTGCTGACGGCCGGGTTCTCCAAGGCGTACTCGTCGCTGCTCGCGTTCCTCGCCCTACCGACCGAGCTGAAGGACCGCCTGAAGACGGCGGCGGGCCCCTATCTGTACTCGGGACCCTCGCCGACCGCGTCCCTGGCCACCGCGCTGGCCGGTCTCGACGTCAACGAGCGCCGGGGCGACGGCATCCGGGCCGACCTGTACCGCAAGACGGTCCGCGTGCTCGACCATCTCGAGGATCTCGATGTGCTCACGCTCAACACCGACCGGCTGCCCGTCATCGAGGTCCCCCTGGCCGACCCGGCCGACCTCGACGCGGTCGCCGCCTATCTGTGGGAGGAGGGCATCTACGTGACACTGGCCGCCTATCCCCTCGTACCGCGTGACCGGGTGGGTTTCCGCATCCAGGTCACGGCGCTGAACTCCGAGGAGGACATCGACCGGCTCACCGCCACCCTGTCCCGGCTGGCCGCCCGTTTCCCCCTGCGGTCGAGGAGCTGAGCGGGCCATGACGACACACAACGACGACGTGGACTGGGACCGTTGGCCGGTCGCCGACTATCTCGCGGAGAACTACCGCGATCTGCATCCCTCGGACGCGGCGATCATCGCCCATCACTCGGCCTTCTACCGGCGGCTCGCGCCGGGGAGCATCGCGCGTTCGGTGGAGTTCGGGGCCGGGCCCAACCTCTATCCGCTGATCCTCGCTGCCGCCGCGAGCCGCCGGATCGACGCGGTCGAGGCGGGCACGGGCAATGTCGCCTATCTGGAACGACAGCTGCTGTGCGGGCCGGACGCGAGCTGGCTGCCCTTCCACGCGCTGTGCCGACGGCTGAACCCCGCCCTGCCCGCCACGCTGGCGAGTTCCCTCGCGCGCGTGGACGTCGTCCACGCCGACGTGCGGGACCTCGAACCGGGCGGGTACGAGCTGGGATCGATGCACTTCGTCGCCGAGGGCGCCACCGAGGATCCGCGGGAGTTCACGGACTTCTGCCGGGCCTTCGTGCGCTGTGTGGCGCCGGGCGGGCGGTTGGTCGCCGCGTTCATGGAGAACATGCCGACGTATCGCATCGGCCCGGCGTCGACGTGGCCGGGCTGTCCGGTCGACCCGGAGCTGGTGCGGGCCGTGTTCGCGCCGCTGACCGAGGAGTTGACGATCACCCGGATCGACTCCGACCCGACCCTGCCGGACTACGGGGACTCGGGGATGGTGCTGATGACCGGGGTGGCCGGCGGGTGGGCACGGACGTCCTGACAACGGTCCGCCGTGATCGGCGGAGGCCCCACCGGTCGTCGCCCGGCGGGGCCTTCCGTCTCTCCGGGGAGCGTGCGGTCAGCGCGTCGCCCGCGGCCGGAAGCGGCGGTAGAGGGTGGCTCCGCCCAGGAGCAGCGCGGCGCTGCCCGCGACGGCGGGGAGGGTCTGGTCGGTTCCGGTGTGGGCGAGCGAGGCCACGGGCCGCCGCGGCTCGGGCACGGTGGCGTGCGGGCCGGGGTGCGTCTTCGGCGGCGCCGCGTCCGGCTTCGGCGCCGGCTTCACCGGGGTGCCCTGGGGCTCGTCGCCGGGGGTGTTGACGGACTCGTTGCCGACCGAGGCGTTGCCGACGCCGACCACGCTCACACCGTTGCCTGTGACGTTCACGGGGAGGTGGACCG
This sequence comes from Streptomyces sp. RG80, assembly GCF_040446465.1. Classification (NCBI taxonomy): domain Bacteria; kingdom Bacillati; phylum Actinomycetota; class Actinomycetes; order Kitasatosporales; family Streptomycetaceae; genus Streptomyces; species Streptomyces sp. RG80. Next base: position 435,702 of record NZ_JBEAAJ010000005.1, read on the forward strand.
GCAGTCGGACGCCGTTGCCGGAGACCACTCCCGGTGAATCCTTTCCGCCGCTCCGCGCGGCGGCGCCCGTCTGCGTCTGCGCCGGGGTGTCCGCGCCGCCCTCGTTCACACAGGTGTTGCCGGCGGCGGGGTTGAGCAGCCCCACCACGTTCACGGTGTTGCCGCACACGTCGACCGGCACATGCACCGGGAGCTGGATCGTGTTGCCGGAGACCACTCCGGGCGAGCCGGCCGTGTCACCGTCCGCCGCCGAGTCGGCGTACGCGGGCATCGTCACGGCCATCGCGCCTGATACGGCGGCGACGGCGATCACACCGTTTCGGGTAACCCTTCTCATAGGTTCCCTGCCTTCCAGACTTGGTTCGCGGGCACTCGCCCGCACCGCGTAAAACGCAGGCGAACCATCCGAGTTATGGCTTATCGGCCTTTCACCCCATCGAGCGTCACGGTTGTCGAACTAGTCGTAAAACCGTCGAATGCATACGGAGGGGCGCAGGATAAGGCACTCCGCCCGGTCCGGCTCGCCCAGAGGCGGCGTCCGCGGGAGCCGCCTATCGTGATCGAGGGCGCTGTGTTCGCGCTCCGCCTGGAGGCATCGATGCTGGCCAAGCTGTCAACGCGGCGCTGTGTGCTCGCCGGGGCGGTCGGAGTCGGACTCGCTCTGCTGGGCACAGGGCTGCCGACGGCCGCGGACGACAAGGGACCCGACCTGTCGCGCTTCTACGACCAGAAGGTCACATGGTCCACATGCAAGGGCATGGAGACGCCCAAGGACCTCCAGTGCGGCAAGGTGACCGTCCCCCTCGACTACACCGAACCCTCCGGGGGCACCCTCGAACTGGCCCTCGCCCGCTATCGGGCGACCGGGAAGTCCAGGGGCTCGGTGCTGCTGAACTTCGGCGGGCCGGGCGGCGCCGGGGTCGGTGAACTCGCCGCGAGCGGCAACGAGTTCATGGGGCTGGCCAAGGGCTACGACGTGGTGTCCTTCGATCCGCGCGGTGTCGGCCGCTCCTCGCCGGTCAGCTGCGGGGACGGCACCGACGAGGCCTTGGCGGCGACCGAGGACGGCGACGACCCACGGGCGCTGCTGCGGCAGTTGAAGCGAGTGGCCGCCGACTGCGCCGAGCACTCCGGACCCGTCCTGCCCCACATAGGCACCGTCAACGCCTCCCGGGACCTGGACGTGATGCGGGCGGCCCTCGGCGACAAGAAGCTCAACTACCTCGGCTTCTCCTACGGGACCCGGCTCGGCGCGGTGTACGCGGCCCAGTTCCCCAAGAAGGTGGGCCGGCTGGTGCTCGACGGCGTGGACACGCTGACCGAGCCGCTGACCGAACAGAGCAGGGTGGGCGCCGAGGGCCAGCAGACCGCGCTGGAGGACTTCATCGACTGGTGCTCGGACGACGTCGCCTGTCCCTTCGGCCAGGATCCGCGCAAGGGCCGGGAGCAGGTCGTGAGGCTCGTCGGCTCCCTCGACGAGGACCCGGTGCCCAGCGACTGGGGCTACGACTTCACCGGCCAGGACCTCGTGGGCGCCATCGGGCAGGCCCTGTACAGCAGAGAGCTGTGGCCCCTGCTGGAGCGGGCCCTGGCCCAGCTGGTCGAGGACGGGGACACCCGGGGCATCGAGGCGTTCGCGTCGGGCGGGAACGCGCTGCCCCCTCGCTCCGCCGCCGACGACGGCGACGGCGGCCTCGCCGACGAGGACGAGGTCCCGCTGGACAACCTTCCGGCGGCGCTGATGGCCATCAACTGCGCCGACGACCCGGACCGGCCCACCGCTGACGAGATCACCCGGAACATCGGCCGACTGCGCGCCGAGTACGAGAAGGCGTCCCCCGTCTTCGGTCGCTACCGTCTCACCGAGGTGCTGACCTGCTACGGCCGCCCCAAGGGCACCGACTTCATCCGCGAGGAGGTCCGGGACGTCGACACTCCGAAGATGCTCCTCGTCGGCACCCGCGGCGACCCCGCGACGCCGTACCGCTGGACCGTGGAGACCGCGAAGCGGCTCGGCGACTCGGCGGTGGTCCTCGACAACAAGGGCGAGGGCCACACCGGGTACGCCTCGTCGACGTGCGTCCAGCGCAAGGTCGACGCCTTCCTGCTCTACGGTTCCCTGCCGCCCAGCGGCAGCTCCTGCGGGTCGGAGGAGGACGCGCCCTGACCGGTCGGGGGTCAGCCCTCCCAGTACGCGAGGCTCTTCAGGGCGACCGCGGTCTCGTCGAAACCCTCGTCGCCCAGTACGGCCCGCATCTCGGCGTTGAAGCGGTCGATCTCCGGCTGGGCGGCGCGCAGCGCGGCCACCCCCGCGTCCGTCAACTCCAGGACCACGGCCCGGTGTTGACGCGGATGCGGCTGCCGGGAGAGCAGCCCCGCCGTGGTGAGGCGTCCGACGAGTCCGGTGACGGCGGACTCGCGCAGACCGAGTGTGCGGGCGAGCTCCTGCTGGGTGACGCCGGGCTCGTCCTGGACGGCGAACAGCGCGCCGAGCTGGGCGGTGGTGACGCCGGCGGTGGCGAGGCAGCGCCGGTCCAGGGTGGTGCGCAGTCGGTGGGCCGCCCGCTGGAGCAGGTAGTAGAGGCGTTGATCGGGCTCGGGCATGGGCCGATGTTGACAGAGGACACCGGCTCGCGCCACTCTCACTTCACCAGTGAAGTGAGGTGTGGACGTGAGCAGGACGATGGATCTGGAACTGGCCCGGAAGATCCTCGCGGAACAGCCCTTCAGCAGACTGCTGGGCGCCAGGCTGACCGCATTCGGGGACGGCGAGGCCACCCTGGAGCTGGACATCCGTGAGGAACTGCTCCAGCAGTACGGCTATGTCCACGGCGGAGTGCTCTCCTACGCCGCCGACAACACGCTGACGCTGGCCGCGGGCAGCCTCGTGGGGACCGGGCTGATCACGTCGGGTTTCACCGTCGACTATCTGCGTCCGGCCACGGGCGCGGTCCTGCGCGCGCACGCCCAGGTGGTGCGGGCCGGGCGCACCCGGGTCGTGTCCCGCTGTGATGTGCTCACGGTCGACTCCGCCGGGGCGGAGACCCTGTGCGCGGTGGCACAGGGCAACATCGCGGTGCTCGAGCCCGCCGCCTGACCGTTCAGAACTCCACGGGGTCCCGCACGATCGGGCATGTCATGCAGTGCCCGCCACCGCGGCCGCGGCCCAGTTCGGCGCCGACGATGGTGATCACCTCGATGCCCGCCTTGCGCAGCAGCGTGTTGGTCTGGGTGTTGCGGTCGTAGGTGAAGACCACGCCGGGCTCAAGGGCGACGGCGTTGTTGCCGCTGTCCCACTGCTGCCGCTCGGAGGCGTAGATGTCCCCGCCGGTCTTCACCACCCGCAGACCGGGCAGGCCCAGCGCCTTGGCGACGACGTCCACGAACGGGGTCGAGCCCTCGTCGATGAGCTCCACGCCGGGCGCCTTGTCGCTGGGCCGCAGCGAGAAGGTGTGGACGGCGTCCATGATGGTCGGGTAGAGGGTGACCAGGTCGCGGTCGGCGAAGGTGAAGACCGTGTCGAGGTGCATCGCGGAGCGCAGCTTCGGCATACCGGCGACGATCACGTGCTCGGCGGCGCCGTTCCCGAACAGCGCCGAGGCCACCTGGGTGATCGCCTGCCGCGAGGTGCGCTCACTCATGCCCATGAGGACCACGCCGTTGCCGACGGGCATGATGTCGCCGCCCTCGAACGTCGCCTGTCCCCAGTCGAGTTCGGGGTCGCCCCACCAGACGGTGGAGCCCGCGAAGTCGGGGTGGAAGCTGTAGATCGCCTTCATCAGCAGGGTCTCGTCGTGCCGGGCGGGCCAGTACAGCGGGTTGAGCGTGAGGCCGCCGTACAGCCAGCATGTGGTGTCCCGGGTGTACAGGGTGTTGGGCAGCGGCGGCATCAGGTACTCGCGTACGCCCGTGGACTCGCGGGCGAGTTCGAGATAGGGCGAGCGGAAGTCCTCGGGCAGGTCGGTCGTCGCCAGGCCGCCGATGAGGTACTTGGCCAGGCGCTCCGGTTCCAGGGACTCGAGGAAGGCGCGCGTCGGGTCGACGAGGCCGAGACCGACCTCATTGGCGACGATCTTCCGGTCCAGGAGCCAGTCCCGGGCGCCGGGGACCGCCATGGTCTGGGCGAGCAGATCGTGCAACTCCACGACGTCGACGTCGCGTTCGCGCAGTTTGTTGACGAAGTCGGCGTGGTCGCGCTGGGCGTTCTCCACCCACATCACGTCGTCGAAGAGCAGGTCGTCGGAGTTGGTGGGGGTGAGCCTGCGGTGGGCGAGCCCGGGGGCGCAGACCAGCACCTTGCGCAGTCTGCCGACCTCTGAGTGGACGCCGTACGCGGGACGGATGTCTTGACTGGTCACGGTGGGTGCACCTTTCCGAACGGCCGGGAGGTCAGAGGCTGATCCAGCCCAGGGCCAGCGCGACGATCCCGAGGACCGCGCCGGCCACCGAGACGGCGAGGATGACGTACTCGCGCGGCGAGAACAGCCGCCTGCCCTGCTCCCTGCGTGCCATCACGAACAACACGGTGGCGGGGGCGTAGATGATGAAGGAGACGAGGACGAACTTCAGGCCGGCCGCGTAGATGAGGAACGCGGTGTAGATGGTGGCGAGGGCGGCGATCACCAACTGACCCTGTGGCCCGCCCCAGCCGATCTTCACCGCGAAGGCGGCCGCCAGCAGGAAGGGAATCAGCGTCAGCGCACTGGTCAGGTCGAGGGCGAAGTTGAACGCGTCGTCCGAGAACAGGGTGATGACGAGGAAGACCTGACTGAGCAGCGTGGACATCACGAGGGCGGGCACGGGCACGTCGGCCGGCGTGGCGCGCTTCAGGAACCTCGGCATGTCGTCGTCCTTGGCGGCCACGTACAGCACCTCGGCGGCCATCAGGGTCCAGGCGAGATAGGCGCCGAGGACCGAGACGATCAGGCCGACGCTCACGAAGACCTTGCCCCAGGTGCCGACGGCGTGCTCCAGCACCTCCGCCATGGAGGGCTGGCGCAGTTCGGCGATCTCCGCCATCGGCATCAGTCCGTACGACACGATCGTCACCGACGCGAAGACCGCGAAGACGCTGAGGAAACCGAGGATCGTGGCCCGGCCGACGTCCGCACGGCGTTTGGCGTGCCGGGAGTAGACGCTGGCGCCCTCGACACCGAGGAACACGAAGACGGTGGCCAGCATCGTGCCCTTGACCTGGTTGAACAGCGAACCGGCGTAGTCGGCGCCGCCGAAGTTGTCGGCGAACACGCTCGGCTTGAGATAGAAGAGCGCCAGGATGACGAAGACGATGATGGGTACGACCTTGGCGACCGTGACGATCCGGTTGATCGCCGCCGCCTCCTTCACGCCCCGGCTGATGAGCGCGAAGAACAGCCACAGCCCCACCGAGGAGAGCACCACCGCGAGCACGGTGTCGCCGTCGCCGAGCGCGGGCGCGATCGCGCCGACCGTCGACATGATCAGCACCCAGTACGTCACGTTGCCGACGCAGGCGCTCGCCCAGTAGCCGAACGCCGAGAAGAATCCGAGGTATTCGCCGAAACCGGCCTTGGCGTAGGCGTACACGCCCGCGTCGAGGTCGGGTCGGCGCACCGCGAGGGTCTGGAAGACGAAGGCCAGCATCAACATGCCGGTGCCGGCCACGGCCCACGCGATCAGGGCCCCGGCCACGCCGGTCTCCTGCGCGAACCTGCGCGGCAGGGAGAAGACACCCGCGCCGACCATCGAGCCGACCACCATGGTGGTGAGCGTCGGCAGGGAGAGCTTCGCGGCGGGTGGTGCCTGGGTCTGTGTGTCGGCCTGGCTCATGGGCGTCCTCGAAGTCATTCGGCGACCCAGGTGACGCTAGCAGCGAATTGTCCGCAATGCCTGACTTAGCTGCCCCTAATGCCCTATCCGGCAAACGGTCCTATCGTGCTGATATGGAGCACGCACTCAGTCCCACGACCCTCACCGAGCTGCGGCGCCCGCGCCCCTATCCGGCCGTGTCCGTACTGACGCCGACACATCGCCGGGAGCCCGAGAACACCCAGGACCCGGTCCGGCTGCGCAATGTCGTGGCCGAGGCCAAGAAGCAGTTGGAGGCCGATCCCGCGGTCAGCCGGGAGCGGCGCGCCGATGTCGCCCGACAACTCGACCAGGCCCTCGCCGAGGTCGACCTGGCCCATACCGAGGAAGGCCTGGTGATCTTCGCCGCTCCGGGTGAGCACCAGGTGTGGTCGCTCGCCCGGTCCGTGCCCGAGCGGGTGGTGCTCTCGGACACCTTCCTCACCCGCAACCTCGTCTCCGCACAGGCGGCCGAGCGGCCCTTCTGGGTGCTCTCGGTCTCCGCGGACCACGTCACGCTGTGGAACGGCGGCACGGACCGGGTCACCGAGCACCGGGCCGGCGGCTTCCCGCTGACCAGGAGCCAGGAGAACTTCGACGCCGAACGCCAGGAGCGGATCGGCGATCTGCCGAGCACCTTCCGCGACGAGGGCACCCGCCATTTCCTGCGCGAGGCCGACACCGCGATGGGCAGGCTCCTGCGCGAGAACCCGCGGCCGCTCTACATCACGGGTGAGACCGCGGCACTGTCCGCACTGGACGAGGTCGGCGGCGCCACCAGGCACGCCGTCCACGTGCCGCACGGCGGACTCGCGCACGGCACCCCGGACGCGGTGTGGCAGGCGGTGCGGCCCCTGCACGAGGCCGAGACCCGCAAGAACACCGCAGCCGTGGCCCGCGAGCTGGAGACGGCCCGTGGCCGCAGGGCCTTCGCCGCCGGCGTCGACGAGCTCTGGCAGAGCGCCCGGGAGGGCCGAGTCCGGCTGCTCGCCGTCGAGGAGAACTACCGGGTCACCGTCCGCGACGAAGGCGGCGACCACCTGGTCCCCGCCGCGAGCGGCGATCTCGACGCCCGCGAGGACATCGTGGACGAGATCGTCGAGCAGTGCCTGGAGACCGGCGCCGACGTCCGTTTCGTGCCGGACGGCGCGCTGGGCGACGCCCGGGGGATCGCGGGGATCCTGCGGTACTGACCGCGGTGCCCCCTCAGACACCCCCGCCTGCTCAGACACTTCCGAACAGCGAGCTCAGACCGCGGTCCACCGCCGCGCCGAGGTCCTCCTGCCCGGCCGCCACCACGGCGTAGGTCCGCAGCAGGAAGCCGCGCAGCGCCGAGGTGTCGAACTGGAGCAGGGCCAGCCCGTACGGCGAGTGGAGTTCCACGACCGTACGGGCCCGCCCGCATGGCCACAGGTGCACGTCCCCGCCGCCCGCCGGGCCGCGCAGCCCCTCCTCCAGCAGCGAGCGGGCGAAGGTCCAGGTGACCAGCTCGCCGTCGAGGGAGACGTCGGACGGGAAGTCGAGATGCACCGCGAGCGGGTCCGCGGAGGTGTAGCGGAGCGTCGTGGGGACGGGCAGCTCCTGCTCGTCGGCGGTGATCAGACGCCCCTGGGCGGACTGCTCGAGGTCGATGTCCATGCGTCGATCTCCCCTGCGGGTCGAAGGCCGGCCGTAGTGCCGATGTCTGTACGACCTCGCAAGTGCCGTTCGCATTACGCGAAAGCCCTTACCAATTGATGTGACGTGCGTCACTCTTCAGTGCGCGGTCCGCGAGGTGACGACACCGCCGGCCCCCTGGACCGCGCGGCAGGTCTCGCCCGTAGAACACGGGGCCGTCGAACACACAAATGAATGCCGACCCGGAGGCCCGGACAGTCCGTCAACTCACGTACTCTGACTACGACTTGCCCCACCGGGTGACGTACACCAATCACACGGCGAAACCCCTCCGTGAAGACTGTGGCATATGCCAGAAGCACCACCGTATCGTGTGTTGCCGAATCCCTTACAGGGCGTCGCGGGCTGTGCCACAGTCGTAACGGTCCCTCCGCCAGTCTTGGTCGTACCCTCCCCGCATCGGAGCGCGTCATGCCGTCCCATCTCTCTGCGGACCGCCCAGCCGCCCAGCCGCCAGGTCGCGGCTCGGTCGACGCGCTCATATCGCAGACGCGACGGCTCAAGGGCGACGTGGACGCCGTACGGCGGGACGCCCAGGACGAGGGATCGGACCCGCAGGGACGCTGGCAGCGCGCGCTGTACGACCTGGCGCTCCACCAACTCAACGACCTCGACGAGCACTTGGCCCAGCTGCGGGAAGGCCCGCCCGGCCCGGCGGCGGTCCGGCCGACGCCCGCCACCCCGGCCGCGCCGACCGCTCCCCGGCACGGCTCCCTCCTCAGCAGGGTCGGCAGCGCGGAGTGGAACCTGCTGACGGACGAGGCGAGTTGGTCCGGAGAGCTCTTCCAGATCCTGGGCCGCGACCCGGCCACTGCTCCGCTCACCCTCGACGAGCTGCCGTCCCTGGTGCTCGACGAGGACCGGCCGAAGCTGACGTCGATGGTCACGGACTGCCTCGTCGACGCCAAACCCATCGACGGGGAGTTCCGTGTGGTGCGCCCGGACGGTGCCGTGCGCACCGTGCACATGATGGGCGAGCCCGTGCTCGACGCCGACGGCAGCACCGCGTCCATGTGGGCCGTACTGCGCGACGTCAGCGAACTGCGCCGCAGCCAACGGGTGGTGAGCGAGACCCGTGACTCGCTCCAGCACCACCAGCACCGCGCGCAGACCGAGCACCGGCTCGCGGTAGAGTTGCAGGAGGCCGTGCTGCCGCCGTGGCACGGCTCCCTGCGGCTCCCGCGGCGCAGCCCGGAGACCCTGGATCTCGCGGCCCACTGTCTGCCGTCCTCGGCCAGCGCCCTGATCGGCGGCTACTGGTTCGACGCGCTCGAACTCGCCGACGGCGACACACTGCTCAGCGTCGGCGACCTCACCGGACACGGCGTCGCCGTGGCGTCCGGCATGGCGACGCTGCTGGGTGCCGTACGCGGTATGGCGATGGCGGGCACTCAGCCGGGGCAACTGCTGTCCTGGCTGAACCAGTTACTCGACGCCACCGTGCAACCCGCACTCGGCAGCGCGGTCTGCTGCCGCTACCGGCCCGAGACCCGCACCCTGGCCTGGGCGCAGGCCGGACACCCCGCCCCGCTGCTGTTCCGCGACGGGACGGGGCGCAGGCTGAACGCACCGGACGGCGTCCTGCTCGGCGCGACCCCGGGTGCCGCCTACGAGCAGGCCGAACAGACCCTCGAAGCCGGCGACCTGCTCCTGCTCCACACCGACGGGCTGGTGCCCGGGCACGACGAAGCAGAGGCCCTGGACCGTCTCCTCGACCTGGCCCCGCGCTTCGACGAGGCGTGCTCCGCACAGGACTGCGTACGGCTGGTCGTGGAGGAGTTCGGCGAGACCGCGCGTGAGAACGACGCCTGCGTGCTCATCGCCAAGGTGACGACCTGAGGGTCCACACCCTGACAGGGGTCCACACCCCGACAGCAGACGACCCAAGCATTACGTCAACAGCGCACAAACCCCCTATGCCCGTGCGCTGTTCCCGCCCTTCACCGGCCTCGGCAGGGCCAGCTTGATCTCCTCCCTCAGCTCGTGGATCTTCGGGTAGCTGGAGTACTCCGCGGTGAGCCGGTACATCTGGCGCAGCCGGTCCCAGGTGCGGTGCGAGGAGTTGGATCCCATCGACACCAGGGCCAGCCGGGCGTAGGTGCCACCCTGTTCCGGATCGTCCGCGATGAAGCAGGCGGAGGCCATGGACAGGAAGTCGAAGATCTTCGACCGCTGTCGTCCGTCGACCCGCAGGGCCAGGGCCTTCTCCGCGTAGTGCTGGGCGTGCGCGGCCGCCGACGGCTCGTGCTCGGCCAGCGTGCGGTAGGCCAGGGCCTGCATGCCGTACAGATCCTCTTCCTTGAACATCTGCATCCAGCTCGGCGGTGGCACATCGCTCCGGTCGGAGACGAAGAGATCCTCCGCCCGGCCCAGGGTGCGGCGCATCGCCTGCCCCTTGCCCATGGAGGCCTGTGCCCAGGCCTCGACGGTGTAGAGCATCGCCATGGTGCGCGGCAGCACCTCGTCCCCTGAACCGGACTGGGCGAGCTTCATCAGGTCGAGTGCGTCGTCGGGCCGGCCCAGGTGCACCATCTGGCGAGCCGCTCTGGAGAGCGCCTCCCCGGCGCGGGGCCGGTCGCCGCCCTCACGGGCCGCGTGGGCGGCGATGACGAAGTACTTCTGGGCCGTGGGCTCCAGGCCGACGTCGTGCGACATCCAGCCCGCGAGGACGGCGAGGTTGGCGGCAACGCCCCACAGGCGCCGCTGGAGATGTTCGGGGTGTCGGTAGGCGAGCATGCCGCCCACCTCGTTGAGTTGGCCTACGACTGCCTTGCGCTGAAGCCCGCCTCCGCGAGCCGCGTCCCACGCCCGGAACACCTCGACGGAACGCTCCAGTTCCTCGATCTCCTGCGATCCGATGGGGGCGGCCTCGTAGCGGTCGAACCCAGCGGGGTCGGCGTGCAGTGGATCGTCGAAACGGGGAGCGTCGGCCGTCAGGGCCGGATCGGTGTGGAGCCAGTCGTGCATGGCGCTGCTGAGGGCGGTTCCCGCGGCGAGCGCGGCACCCGCGCCCACCAAGCCGCGTCGGTTGAGCATGAGGTCCATTCCCGTGAATTCGGTGAGGACCGCAGCCGTCCGCTCGGGCGCCCACGGCACACCGTCGGGATGTTCCGCACTCCCGCCGCCCTGCCGTTTCCCCGCGCGCCCGTGCCGGACCAGACCGAGGTCCTCGATGGTCACGACACGGCCGAGACGCTCGGTGAACAGGGCAGCCAACACACGGGGCACCGGGTCGCGCGGGACTTCTCCCATGTCGATCCAGCGCCGGACCCTCGAGGTGTCGGTCGAAAGCTGGGGGTGGCCCATGGCCGCCGCCTGCCGATTGACCAGCCTCGCGAGTTCACCCTTGGACCAGCCGGCCAGGCCGAACAGGTCCGAAAGTCGGGTGTTGGGTTGTCCGCTCACGTCAAGCCCCCAGGTTCTCGGCTGAGTTGACAGTAGCCCGGTGAGAGTTGCCGGGCGACTATTCGCCAGGGTTCGCCAGGGTGCGCCAGATGGTGTGCCACTGGGCGATAGGTGTCAGGTAGGAACGCGCCACCCCGACCCGGTCGCTGCCATATGACGGGTGCATTCCCCAGGGTGCCCCCCGTGGGCGACCGGGCCGGGTAGCGCACTTGCGCAGACATGCACTGCTGGCACACGAAGGGATCTGTTTCGCCCATGTACGCAGCATCGTCCTCCGTGTCCGCCCCGCCCCGGTCGCTGCACCCCCGCCCGGCGGGCAGCGGCCCCTACCTCGACCCCGCTCGCCCGGCGGCCCCCGTGCTCGGTGCCGGCAGGACGCGGCGCGTGCCGGGGCTCGGCACCCAACCGCTCAGCGGGAGACTCGACTTGTCCGGCCCTCAGGGCGCGCAGCTGCGTACGGCGATCGCGTCGGTGCACCGGATCTGCCCGGAGTTCGCTCCGGTCCAGGTGCTGCGCCGCAGCGGACGCTCCGTCCTCCTGGTGGGGACGACCGGGCGCAGCACGGCCGTCGCGAAGTGTTTACTGGACCACTCCCCCGCGTGGGCCGAGCGGATCCGGCACGAGATAGCGGCATACCGCTCGTTCGTCCGGCATCGCCCGCCCGTGCGGGTGCCCCGGCTGATCGCGGCGGATCCGGACAACTGCACTCTGGTGATCGAGCGGATGCCCGGGCGGGTGGCGGCACTCCACCGGCATCCGGCGGAGGCACCGCCGCGGGCGGACATCCGGGCGGCGCTCGGCGCGATCTGCCGGCTCAACGCCTGGCGGCCGCCGGCGGGCACCTTCGACGCCCCGGTGGACTACGCGGCCCGTATCTCCCGCTACCACGAGCTGGGGCTGCTCACCGACCGCGACATGGGCGACCTGCAGAAGCTGCTGCACGGCATCGCGGCGACCGCGGGCCGGCACGGCATGGGCCAGTTCTGCCACGGCGACGCCCTGCTCTCGAACATCCTTCTCTCACCGGCCGGTCCAGTGCTGGTGGACTGGGAGCACGCGGGCTGGTATCTGCCGGGGTACGACCTGGCGACGCTGTGGTCGGTGCTCGGGGACGCGCCGGTGGCCCGTCGCCAGATCAGCCAGATCGCGCAGTCGGCGGGCCCGGCCTCGCGCGACGCCTTCCTGGTGAACCTGATGCTCGTACTGACGCGTGAGATCCGTACCTATGAGACGGCCGTGCAGCGTTCGATGCACGACACGACCCCGGCGGCACCGGGAGTGGCCCACCCGGGTGCTGCGCCGTCCGGCGAGGAGCAGCGGCTGCTACTGAGGCGGCTGCACGACGACTGCCAGCTGGCCCGCCGGGCCGTACGCGCGGCGGTCGGCACTCGCTGAGGGGACGACGGTCCGCGGTGCGCCCGGGAGAGTGGCGCACCGCGGACCTTCGTATGTCCCCTCGCAAACGGCCCATTGGTGTAAGCCACTGACGCCTCGCAGGCCTGCGAGGCGTCGGCGCGAAACTCCCGGCACCCCTGCTTGACAAGGGAATTCCTCCTTCCCTGGGCATGATTGACGGATCGTCGGCAAGCCGGTACCACTGACGCACGCCCGGCCCCGCACGGCTCATCGCGCCCGACCGTCCCAGGAGGCTGCCTTGCGAGTCACTGCCACCAGAGCCCCCGGCCACAGACGCACCTGCACCGTCCTCGCCACGGCGGCCCTGCTGCTCCCCCTGCTCGGGGCGGCACCGTCCGCGGGCGCGCCGGCGTCCGCTTCCGCGAACGGCCTCCAGCTGGCGTTCGCCTCGGCCGCCGCCCGGTACGAGGTGCCGCAGAGCGTCCTCCTCGGCGTCTCCTATCTCCAGTCCCGATGGGACTCCCACGCCGGGGCGCCGAGTGTGACCGGCGGCTACGGCCCGATGCACCTGACCGACGCCCGGACCGCGCTGGCCGATGCCCCGCACCACAGCGAGGGCACGGAGGACGCGCGCGGTGACAGCGCCCGGCCGGCCGTGCTGCCCGAGACCGAGGTGCCGGCGCCGACCTCCTTCCCCGCCCGTCTGACGACCTTGCCGAAGGCGGCGGAACTGACCGGTCTGAGCGCGGCGGAGCTGCGCACCGACCCCGCGGCCAACGTCGCCGGCGGCGCCGCGCTGCTGGCCGACGCCCAGCGCGACCTCGGCGAGCCGCTCAGCGACGACCCGGCGGACTGGTACGCGGCGGTGGCCCGGTTCTCGGGCGCGGACGACACGGCTACGGCGACGGCGTACGCGAACGACGTGTACGAGGTGATCCGGACCGGCGAGGAGCGCACCACCGACGCCGGCCAGCTGATGGCCCTGGCCGCCCAGCCGGACCTGTCCCCCGACACCGGGCAGCTGCGCGGGACGGGCCTGCGGACCCTCGACGCCAAGAAGACGGAGTGCCCGAAGTCGGTGTCCTGCGAGTGGATCCCGGCGCCGTACGAGCAGTTCGGCGACAACGACTACGGCAACCACGACCTGGGCAATCGTCCGAAGTCCCAGAGCATCAGGTACATCGTCGTCCATGACACCGAGGGCGCCTGGGAGGGCGTCCTGAACCTGGTGCAGGACCCCACGTATGTGTCGTGGCAGTACACGCTGCGTTCCACCGACGGTCATATCGCCCAGCATGTGAAGGCCAAGGACGTGGCCTGGCACGCGGGCAACTGGTACGTGAACGCCAAGTCGATCGGCCTGGAGCACGAGGGCTTCCTCGCGAACCCGGACGCCTGGTACACGGAGGCGATGTACCGGTCCTCGGCGCGGCTGGTGAAGTACCTCGCCAAGAAGTACGACATCCCGCTGGACCGGCAGCACATCCTCGGGCACGACAACGTGCCCGGCCCGACCACGTCGACCGTCGGCGGCATGCACACCGACCCCGGCCCGTACTGGGACTGGCGGCACTACTTCGAACTGCTCGGCAGCCCCTTCAAGGCCACCGGCGGCAAGCAGGCCGGGCTGGTGACGATCCGGCCGGACTACGCGACGAACCAGCCGGAGTACACCGGCTGTGTGACCAAGGGTGTGCCGTGCGCGGCGCACGGCTCCAGCGAGGTGCGGCTGTACTCCGGACCCGGTGAGAGCTATCCCCTGATCAAGGACATCGGTCTGGGCACGGTGCCGGGCACCGGGGTGAACGACATCTCCTCACGGGTCTCCACCGGCCAGCAGTACGCGGTCGCCGCGCGCGACGGCGACTGGACGGCGATCTGGTACCTGGGCCAGAAGGCCTGGTTCAAGAACCCGGTGAAGGACCCGACCGCGGTCCGCGCCAAGGGCCGGGTGGTCACGCCCAAGGCCGACGTGGAGAGCGTCCCGGTCTACGGGCGCGCCTACCCCGAGGCCTCCGCGTACCCGGCGGGAGTGCCCGCGCAGGCGGTGTCGCCGCTGCCGTACAAGCTGCTCAAGGGCCAGAAGTACGTGGTCGGCGAGAAGGTTCCGGGTGAGTACTACTACGCGGTCACGTTCACCACGGACTCGCACCGGGTCGTGGTCGGCAAGGATCTCTACTACGAGATCCAGTTCGGTCACCGGGTGGCGTTCGTGCGGGCGGCCGACGTCGACGTGCAGGTGTCCCGGTAGCGAAGGCCCGGCGGGTGGCGGCGCCACTCGTCGGGCCCAGCGGTCGTGCCGGCTGGGTCAGCCCTGCTGGAACAGCTCTGCCGGCAGCGGCTTGAGAAGGGCGTAGAGGTCGTCGGTGATCGGACGGTCCCACGCGGCGATGGTCACCAGGACGTTGTCGCTGCGGTCGAACTGGACGCAGGAGATCCGGCTCTCGGAGAGCTTCAGGCGCCGCACGATCAGGAGGTTGTCGCCCTGCATCACCGGTACGTCCTCGGCGCCGACGACGGTCACCTCCTCGTCGTTCTCCAGCGCGATCAGCAGCTGGGCCACCTCGAAGGGAACCTCGCCCTCGGCCAGCTCACGGGCCGGGGAGCCTTCCGGGAGGTTGCCGATGACCATCGCGGGGCCGCGGCCGCCGAAGAGGTCGTAGCGCAGGAAAACGCCCTGGCAGGTGCCGTCGGGGGCGGGCAGCAGGCCGGCGCCGAGGTTGCCGGGCCAGTCGCCCGGGTCCATGGCCAGGACGTCGAAGTCGGGGCCGGCGGGAGTTGCGCTGCGGCGGCGGAGGAACGACATGGGCCCATGGTACGGGTTGCCGTTCGGCGATGGGCGCGCGCGGTCCTGGGGCGCTGGGGTCGCCGTCCGGGCAGGGGGCGTGGTGAGCCGGTGGGTCGGTCCTCACATGGGGTTCAAAGCCGCCGCAAGTCCGGTGGGGTCCGTGCCCACCTTGCGGTAGACCGCCGAGAGCAGGCGGGTGACGGCCGGCTCGTCGACGTGCAGCGTCTTGGCGATCTCCGTCTTCGTCCGGCCCTCGGCCGTCATGGTGGCCGCTGTGCGTTCGCGGGTCGTCAGGGTGTCCGTGTCCGTCGTGTGCAGGCGACGGGGGCGCAGTCCCGCCGCGGCCAGCTCGTCGCGGGCGGCCTCCACCAGGCCGTCGGCGCCGCAGTGCACCGCCGCGTCGAGCCCTCGGTAGAGGTGCTCGGCCGCCTCCGCCGCCCGACCCGCCCGGCGCAGTTCCGTGCCCAGGGCAACGAGTGCGCACGCCAGCTCGTACGCGGCCGGCGAGCATTCCAGGTGGGCGACCGACTCCTCCAGGTACTTCACGCGCACCGACCCCGAGGACACCTCGGCCGCCGTACGCAGTGCTGCCCCGATGGTGGACGGCGTGCCGAACTGGCGGGCGCGGGTCACCGCTTCGAGGGCGGTGGCGACGGCGCGTTCCGGGGTGTCGTGGCTCTCGGCGCGGGCGAGGTGCAGCTGCCAGGGGCACCAGGCGGGGCTGCGGATGCCGCGCGGGTCGAGGCGGCGGCCCGCTGCCCCGAGCTGGTGGGCCGCTTCCTTGGTGAGGCCGCGGGCCAGGAGCAGTTCGCCGTACACGGTCTGGGCGTCGGGGAAGACCACGGCGGCCGGGAAGGGTTCGGTGAAGGAGTAGTCCTCGGCGATCCGCGCGGCCTCCGTGACGCGGCCGCGGGCGAGCAGGACCTCGATGAGGATGCCGACGGCGTACCAGTGGGCGGGGGTGCCCGGCCCGACGCGCTCGGCCAGTCTGAGCCCGGCCCGCACGAAGTCCTCGGCCTCGGCCAGCCTGCCGCGGCGGAAGCGGACGTAGGCGAGCAGGGTGTAGCCGAAGGAGAGGTGGGCGCCGCGCCAGCCCTGCCGCTCGAAGTCGGCGATCCCGGCGGCGAACAGTTCTTCGGTACGGCCGGGGCGGTCGGCGTACATGAAGGCCAGCGCCACCAGCACGGGTACCTCGAAGCCGCGGTCGGGCTCGGCCCAGCCGAGGCCGCCGGCGAGGGCACGTTCGGCGTGGTGGAGGGCGACCTTGGCGGGTTCGCCGCGCAGGGTCGCGTCCCAGGCGCGCAGGCCGATGATGTACCGCTCGGTGAGGTCGCGGCCCTTGAGGCGGTCGGCGAGCTGGGTGAGGCGGCGGGAGCGGGAGGGGTGGTCGGGTTCGTCGGCGCGGAAGGCGTCCCACATGAACTGCTCGGCGACCATGCGCAGCTTGACGCGGGCGTCCTCGGTCACGCGGATCTCGCGCGCGAGGGTCTCGGAGGCCTCGGCGAGGCGGTCGCTGTGGGCGAGGACCTGGGAGAGGCGGTAGACGATGTGGTGGCGCAACTGCCGGTCCGCGATGGGCTCTTCGAGGGCGGCTCGCAGGTGGTTGACCGTGGTCGCCGGTTCGGTGAGCAGGGACGCGCTGCCCAGTTCGTACAGGACGGCGGCCCGGTCCTCGAAGGGCGGGGGTTCGCGCAGGGCGCGGGCGAGGTAGCTGCGGGCGGCGTCGGGGGCGCCGGAGCGCAGTGTCTCGCCGGCGGCGGCGCGCAGTTGCTGTACGACCCAGTTGTCGCCGTCGGGGTGGGTCTCCAGCAGGTGGCGGGCGGCCGCGGCGGGGCCCTGGCCGTCGTTGATGACGCACCAGGCGGCCTGGCCGTGCAGGGCGACGCGGACACCGGAGGGGATGGCCCGGTAGACGGCGGTGGCGATGAGCGGGTGGACGAATTCCAGGGTCTCGGCGCCGGTGAGGATCCGGGCGCCGCGCAGGGCGTCGGCGGCGTCGGCGGCCTCCTCGTGACCGAGTCCGGCGACGGCGGCCGCGAGCAGGGGGTGGATCTCGGTGCCGAGCACGGCGCAGGCCCAGGCGAAGCGGACGGTGGAGGTGCCGAGGCGTTCGAGGCGGGCGACCAGTCCGCTGCCCTTCACGGCGGCGGCGAGGTCGCGCAGCAGATGCGCCCCGGCCTCGGTGGGGGTCAGGCCGCGGTCGCGGACCTTGGCCGTGAGCTCGACGGTCTCGAAGGGGTTGCCCGCGGTGACGGCCCAGCACTCGCGGCAGAACGCGTCGTCGGCGTATCTGCCGAGTGCCTCGCGTACGAGACCGGCGACGGCGACCGCGCTGAGCGGTTCGAGGTCGATCGGCCGTCCGCCGGCCCGTCCGGGAAGGCCCCTGAACGACTCGGCGTGGTCGGGGAGTTCGTCGGGCCGGTAGGCGACGACGAGCAGCAGCGGGAGTTCCTCGGCGCGCGGCGCGAACGCGGCCAGCCAGCCCAGCGACTCCGGGTCCGCCCAGTGCGCGTCGTCGAGGGCGAGGACCATCGGGGCGCGCTGGACGGCGAGATGGGTGAGCACCCAGTCGAGGCCGTCGCGCAGTCCCTGCTGGTCGGGCGGGGCGCCGTCGGTGGGGGCGCACAGCCCGAGGGCCGGTCCGACGATGTCGTACCAACTGCCCAGCTGTGCCCGGACATCGGCCTCCGCCGCACCGGCGAACTGGGGTTGCAGCAGCTGTCGGGCGACGTGGAAGGCCACCCGCTGCTCCTGGTCGCCGCCCCGGGCCGACAGTACGGTGCAGCCTCGGGCGGCGGCCCGCCGACGGACCTCGGCCAGCAGCGTCGTCTTGCCGATCCCGGCCCGCCCGGCGAAGGCGAGCAGCGCGCCGCGGGGCCGGCCGACCGGCTCGGCGCCGTCCGCACGCAGCCCGGTGAGCTCGCCCAACGCCTCGTCGACGGCGGCGAGTTCACTCTCACGCTCGAAGAGCGTCCGGTTGCTCCTGGTGCTGCGCCGACCCATGGTTGCACCCCCTGCCGCGGCGATGCACCCGCGCGGGGAGCGGGCACGCACCGCGACCTACAGGCACCTCAGCGTACGCCTGACGGGGGTCGCGCGACCCGGTTCGACCACTACTGACCGACGCTGTCGGCAGGTCTTTTGTGCCCGACGTGATGCTGAGCCGCCCGTGCCCGTGGCGCCCCCTCAGGCCTCCACCGACTCCGGCGGCACCACCGCCACCGGACTCACCGCGTGGAGCAGCACCGCCTGGGTCACCGAGCCCATCATGCGGGCCGGTGCCAGGAGGCGGCGTCGGTGGCGGCCGACGACGACCAGTTCGGCGTCCTGGGAGGCGCCGACGAGGTGGCCGGCCGCGTCGCCGGGTGCCACGTACAGATCGACGCGCACGTCCGGGTGGTGCTTGCGGTGCGGGGCGAGGAAGCCCTCGGCGAGGGTGCGGGTCTCGCCCTCGACGGCGTCCTGGTCGACCATCACCGGGACGAGTTCGCCGGGCATCGCCCAGGTCTGGAGCGGCCACTGGTAGGCGGTGACGACCTGGAGGCGGGCACCGCGCAGTGCGGCCTCGGCGAAGGCGAAGGCGAGCGTGGTCTCGTCGGGGCTGTCGGCCTGGAGTCCGACGACGACCCGCGGTCCGGGTTCGGCGGGCACCGTCGCCTCGACCGCACGGCCCGGTCGGGGCACCACGACCACCGGGCACTCCGCGTCGCGCGCGGCGGCCATGCCGTTGGAGCCGAGGAGCAGGCTGGCAAAACCGCCGCGCCCCCGGGAGCCGAGCACCAACAGCTGTGCGGTGGAGCCCAGTTCGGGCAGCACGGCGGCCGGCGCGCCTTCGAGGGCGAGGTACTCCAGCACCGGCCGGTCGGCGACCTCCGCCAACCGGGCGCGTACCTGTTCCAGCACCGCGTCCTCGTCCGGCTCGGGCGGCCCGGCGACCAGCACGTCGGGCTGGGCCCACGCGGCGTACTGCCGCACATGGACCACCCGCAGCGGTGCCCGGCGGGCGCGCGCGGCGTCCAGGGCCCAGTCCAGGGCACGCAGGCTGTCGTCCGAACCGTCGACCGCCGCGATGACCGGCAGAGTGCTCATGGGTTCCTCACCTCCGGAGTACGACCTCCCCCCGGTGCCAGCGTCGCCCAGGCGACGGCCCCGGGAGGCTGCTCAAGGTCGCGTGTCCGGAAAAACGGGTGGAACACCCCCGGTTCGGCCCGCCATCACGCGTGCGGGCCCTGTCACACGGGACAGCACGTCACGTGAGGTCGAACTCCCCTTCCCGCGCCCCCGACACGAACGCGCCCCACTCGGCGGGTGTGAAGATCAGGGAAGGGCTCTCCGGGCTGCCGCTGTTGCGCATCGCGATGAAACCCTCGACAAAGGCGATCTGGACATCCCCCAGGCCACGGCTGCTGGAGTGCCAGTCGGCACCGCTGAGGTCCAGCTCGGGCTTGTCCCAGCCCATGAGCGGCTGCTGCTGGATGGTGGTCTCGGCCACGTCCGTGCTCCTCCCGATTGCGTCGTCCGCGGCCAGCCTAGCGATCGACTTCGACCGCCGACAGGCCACGTGAGGGGGACCTTTCGGTGACCTTCGGGAGGGCATTTCACGCATCAGGGGGTTCGGCCCCCACGAGCCACATCGAGAAGAACTGGGATCCGCCGCCGTAGGCGTGCCCGAGCACCTTGCGGGCCCCGTCCACCTGGTGTTCTCCGGCCTGGCCGCGCACCTGGAGGGCCGCCTCGGCGAAGCGGATCATGCCGGAGGCGCCGATGGGGTTGGTGGAGAGCACCCCGCCCGACATGTTGACGGGCAGATCGCCGTCGAGTTCCGTCACCCCGGACTCGGTGAGCTTCCAGCCCTCGCCCTCGGCGGCGAAGCCGAGGTTCTCCAGCCACATGGGCTCGTACCAGGAGAACGGCACGTACATCTCCACGGCGTCGATGTCCCGGCGCGGGTCGGCGATGCCGGCCTGCCGGTACACGTCGGCCGCGCAGTCCTTGCCGGCCTGCGGCGAGACGGCGTCCTTGCCGGCGAAGAGGGTGGGTTCGCTGCGCATGGCACCGCCGAGCATCCAGGCGGGCGGTCGTGGCGCGCGGGCCGCCCCGGCCCGGTCGGTCAGCACCATCGCGCAGGCGCCGTCGGAGGACGGACAGGTCTCGGAGTAGCGGATCGGGTCCCAGAGCATGGGCGAGGCCTGGACCTTCTCCAGGGTGATGTCGTGCTCGTGGAGATGCGCGTAGGGGTTCTTCAGCGCGTTGCGCCGGTCCTTGTACGCCACCAGTGAGCCGACCGTGTCCGGGGCGCCGCTGCGCCGCATGTACGCGCGTACGTGCGGCGCGAAGAAGCCGCCCGCCCCGGCCAGCAGGGGCTGCTGGAAGGGGATGGGCAGGGACAGGCCCCACATGGCGTTGGACTCGGACTGCTTCTCGAAGGCCAGGGTGAGGACGGTGCCGTGGACCCGGGCCGCGACCAACCCCGCGGCTACCAGGGCCGTGGAGCCGCCGACGCTGCCCGCCGTGTGCACCCGCAGCATCGGCTTGCCCACGGCGCCGAGCGCGTCCGCGAGATACAGCTCGGGCATCATGACGCCCTCGAAGAAGTCGGGCGCCTTGCCGATGACGACGGCGTCGACGTCCGCCCACTCCAACTCGGCGTCGTCCAGGGCGCGTCGGGCCGCCTCCCGCACCAGCCCCGCGATCGACACGTCCCGGCGGGCCGCGACATGCTTGGTCTGGCCGACACCCACGACGGCCACGGGTTCCTTGCTCATCGCGGATCCCCTTCCAGTACGGCGACCAGGTTCTGTTGGAGACAGGGACCGGAGGTGGCGTGGGCGAGGGCCCGGTCGGAGTCGCCGCGATGGATCCGGGCGGCGGCCTCTCCGATGCGGATCAGCCCGGCGGCCATCATCGGGTTGGCGGCCAGCGCCCCGCCGGAGGGGTTGACCCGTACCTCGTCGCCGAGCCCCAGCGCCTTGCGCAGCACGACCTCCTGCGAGCTGAACGGCGCGTGCAACTCCGCGGTGTCGACGGGCCGCTCGAAGGCACCGGCCCGTTCGGCGGCCAGCCGCGCGGAGGGCGAGTCGGTGAGGTCGCGGACGCCGAGGCTGTGCGGTTCGATGCGGTGGTCGATACCGCGGATCCAGGCGGGCCGCGCGCACAGTTCGCGGGCCCGCTCCCCCGCCGCGAGGATCACCGCGGCGGCGCCGTCGCCGATGGGCGGGCAGTCGCCGGTGCGCAACGGCCGTACGACGTACTCCCCTTGGGGGACCGGACCCCGCAGTTGGGCACGGGTGTTGTCGGCGGCGTCCGTGCGGCTGCGGGCGGCGACGGAGGCGAGGGCGGGCTCGTCGGTCTCGCCCGCGTCGATGAGCGCCTGCGCCTGGAGGGCGGCGAGGGCCACGGAGTCGGGCCACAGCGGCGCCACGTAGTACGGGTCCAACTGCCGGGTCAACACGTCCCGCAGGGAGCCCGGCGAGGACTTGCCGTAGGAGTACACGAGCGCGGTGTCCGCGTCACCGGTGAGCAGCTTGGTCCAGGCCTCGTACAGCGCCCACGCGCCGTCCATCTCGACGTGCGACTCGGAGATCGGCGGCCAGGCGCCGACCCCGTCCAGGGCGAGGGTGAAGGAGAAGGCACGGCCCGCGAGGTAGTCGCTGGAGCCGGAGCAGGTGAAGCCGATGTCGGCGGTCTTCAGGCCGGTCTGCGCCAGGACGTCGTGCAGGACCGGCATCAGCATCTCCACCTCGGACATGTCCTCGGTGGTGCGCAGGGTGTCGGACTGGGCGAAGGCGACGACCGCGATGTCCCGGGTCACAGCAGCTCCCTGTAGGTGTCGTAGTCCGCGTCGGGTTCGCCGGTGGGCCGGTAGTGGTCGGGATAGCGGCCGCCCTCGGTCCACACCGGCTCGACCCGGAGCCCCATCCGCACCTGGTCGTACGGGATGCCGCCGATCCGGCCGTGCAGGGCGAGCCCCGCGCCGTCGAGGGCGATGTGGGCGTAGACGTACGGGACTTCGATGTCGAGGTTCTTCGCCTTGATGTTGACGATGCAGAAGGTGGTGACCGTGCCGCCGGGGCCCACCTCCACCTGTTCCGACGTGGCGACACCGCAGGTGGGGCAGGCGCCGCGCGGCGGGACGTACACCTTGCGGCAGGAGGGGCAGCGTTCGCCGACGTTGCGGTGTTCGGCCAGGGCGTTGATGTACGCGGTCTGGGCGCGGCCGGGCGAGTAGGTGTAGTCGAGGCGTGCCTGGGCGACTATGCCGGCGACCGGGTTCTCGACCTCGCCGGCTTGGACGGTGACCACGGACTCCTCGCCGTCGTACGGCTCGAAGCAGGCGATGTCGGTGATGGCGCCGGACCGTTCCTCGGCCCAGCGGATGCGGACGCGCATGCCGGTGCATACGACGTCGGGGCCGGGGGCGTCGAGGGCGTGCAGGAGGGCGGTGTCGGCACCGTCGAGCTGCACCAGGACCCAGGCGAAGGGCGTGTCGAGCGGCTGACCACGGCGTGGAGCGGGGTTCCAGGCCCAGGTGGTGACGGTGCCGGTGACGCCGACATGGACGAGATCCTGGATCTCCTCGGCGGTGACGGGGTCGTACTCGACCGGCGGGACGAGGGTACGGCCGTCCCGGGTCCGTACCCCGAGGACGAACCGCTCGCGCAGGCCGGTGAGGAAGGCGCTCTGGACCGGGCCGAGGGAGCGGGTGAAGGGGAACTCGACGACGAGCGGCGCTTTGAGGACTTCGGGCACGGTGACTCCCTCGTCAGGCTCGTTTGTAGACGGGCGGTCGCTTCTCCGCGAAGGCGCGGGCGCCCTCCTTGGCGTCGGCGGTGTCGAAGATCGGCCAGCCGCGCTTGAGTTCGGCGGCGAGGCCGTCGGTCTCGGTCAGCTCGGCGGTCTCGTACACCGATGCCTTGACGGCCTCGACGGCCAACGGGCCGCAGGCGTTGATCTGTTCGGCGATCTCCAGGGCCTTCGCCAGTGCCGTGCCGTCCGGTACGACGTGGCCGACCAGGCCGATGTCGGCTGCCTCGCGGGCTGTGTACGGGCGACCGGTGAGGAGCATCTCCAGGGCGTGGGTGCGCGGGATCTGGCGCTGGAGGCGGACCGTCGAGCCGCCGATCGGGAACAGCCCCCGCCTGACCTCGAACAGGCCGAAGGTCGCCGACTCGCCCGCCACCCGGATGTCGGTGCCCTGGAGCATCTCGGTGCCGCCCGCCACGCAGTGGCCCTCGACGGCGGCGATCACCGGTTTGCGGGGGCGATGGTGGCGCAGCATCGCCTTCCAGTGCAGGTCGGGGTCGGCCTTGAGCCGGTCCCGGTACTGCTCCCCTTCCATGCCCTGGCCGGCCAGGGCCTTGAGGTCCATGCCCGCGCAGAACGAGCCGCCCGCGCCGGTGAACACGATCGAGCGGACCGAGTCGTCGGCGTCGGCCTCGACCCAGCCGTCGTACAGGCCGACGAGCATTGCCAGCGAGAGCGCGTTCTTGACCTCCGGCCTGTTGAGCGTGAGCACCAGTGTGGCGCCTTCGCGCTGCACGGTGAGGTGTTCCGTCCCACCCATCGCCCATCTCCCCTCTGAAAGAACGAGAACAGGTTGCAGGAGCCGACCGGGCTCTTCAAGAGTTTTCTGACAGACAGTCAGATTTCTTCGCGCGGAGCCTTCACAGTTGGGTCGCCCTTTGCTCTGATGACCGGCAACCGGTGCGGAGTGAGGTCAGGAGGAGCGGTGGAGTACAACCTTGCCGACCTGTTCGAGTCGGTCGTCGACGTGGTCCCGGGCCGTGAGGCGCTCGTGTACGTGGACCACCCCGGCACGGGCGTGGAGCACCGTCTGACGTACGCGCAACTGGACGCGGCCGCCAACCGCGTGGCCCACCATCTGATCGACAGCGGAATCCGCCCGGGCGACCATGTCGGGCTGCATCTGTACAACGGCATCGAGTACCTCCAGATCGCGATCGGCTGTCTGAAGGCCCGGGCCGTACCGGTGAACGTCAACTACCGGTACGTGGAGGACGAGTTGGTGTACCTGTACCGGGACGCCGACCTGGTGGGGCTCTTCTTCGACGCGGAGTTCGAGCACCTGGTTTCGGCCGCGCTGCCGCTGACGGAGAAGCTGCGGTACGTGGTGCGGGTGGGTGAGGGCGGGTCCGGCGTGGACGCCGTGGCCTTCGCGGAGGTCGAGGCGGCCGGTTCCCCCGAGCGCGGGTTCCCGCGGCGCTCGGGCGACGACCAGTTCATCATCTACACGGGCGGCACCACGGGCATGCCGAAGGGTGTGATGTGGCGTCAGGAGGACCTGTTCTTCGCGGGCATGGGCGGTGGCGCGCCGACCGGCGAGCCGGTGAACAAGCCCGAGGAACTCGCCGAGCGGGTCGCCGCCGGCGGCGAGGGGATCACGTTCTTCCCGACCGCCCCGCTGATGCACGGCACCTCCACGCTCACCGCGTTCATCGGCTTCAACTTCGGCCAACGGATCGTGATCCACCGCAAGTTCGCGCCCGAGGAAGTGCTGCGGACCATCGAGAAGGAGAAGGTCACCAGCATGTCGCTGGTCGGCGACGCGATGCTGCGACCGCTGATCGACGCCCTCGAAGGGCCCATGAAGGGCACGGACACCTCGTCGATGTTCAACGTGTCCTCGTCCGGGGCGATCATGTCGGACACCGTGCGCCGGCAGTTCCAGGCGCTCGTCCCGAACGTGATGCTGCTGAACAACTTCGGCTCCACCGAGTCCGGCTTCAACGGCACCGCCACGGACGACTCCGGCCCCGAGCGCGGCTTCCGCGTCCGGGTCAACACCCGTACCCAGGTGGTCGATCCGGCCACGCACGAGCCGGTCGCGGTGGGCGAGGTGGGCCGGGTCGCGCAGTGCGGCCATGTGCCGCTCGGCTACTACAACGACCCGCGGAAGACGGCCGAGACCTTCTTCGAGAAGGACGGCGAGCGTTGGGTGCTGCTCGGCGACATGGCCACCGTCGACGAGGAGGGTGTCGTCACCGTCCTCGGCCGGGGCTCGCAGTGCATCAACACCGGGGGCGAGAAGGTGTACCCGGAGGAAGTCGAGCAGGCGCTGAAGTCCCATCCGGACGTGTACGACGCCCTGGTCGCCGGTGTGCCGGACTCCAAGTGGGGTCATCATGTGGCAGCCGTCGTACAACTGCGAGAGGGGGCGGCGCGGCCGTCCCTCGACGACATCCAGACGCACTGCCGCACCCAGCTGGCGGGCTACAAGATCCCGCGGCAGCTGGTGATCGAGGGAGCCATACGGCGCTCCCCGAGCGGGAAGGCGGACTACCGCTGGGCGCGGGAGGTGGCGGTGCGAGCGGACGGCTGAATTCCGCGCCCGTGGGATTGAACCTAAGGTGACGTGCGGACGTACTGGTGGTGGCAGGCTCGGTCACAGGGCTCTGTTAGCCATGCCATCGCAAGACCGCACGGAAGGACCGCCGGGTGTCGCTCTTCACACCTCGCTCTCGTCAGCAGTCGGATGTCGCCGAGGGCGGGGTGGACACGAACAAGGACGCGGCCAGAGAGGCGGACGACGAGGCGGCCGGGGAGACGACCGGGGAGACGACCGAAAACACCGTCGAGGACGCGGTCGAGGAGGTCACGGCGAAGTCCGGCTGGTTCGGCTGGCGGACCCGCTGGCCCCGTACGGCACGCGGCGTGACCATCGGCACGACCGTCCTCGCCGCCCTCCTGGTGTTCGGCGCGCTGCTCATGCCCAACCGCCTGGACCGGATGAACGTCCAGGCGTTCCTCCGGCTGCCCGTGGAGGCGATCCTCCTCGCGGGTCTCCTCCTCGCGCTGCCGAGGAGGTCACGGCGTGTCACGGCCGTCGTCTCGGGTGTGCTCATCGGCCTGTTCACCATCGTCAAGTTCCTCGACATGGGCTTCCGCCAGACCCTGGCCCGCCCCTTCGACCTGGTCTTCGACTGGATCCTGCTGGACGACGCGACGGACTTCGTCAGGGAGTCGTTCGGCCGCACGGGACAGATCCTCGCGGTGGTGGGGGCGATCGCCCTGGCCGTCGCCGTGCTCACCGCCTGCACACTCGCCGTGGTGCGGCTGACGAACGTCCTGGTCCGGCACCGTCCGGTGGCGCTGCGCGGCACACTCGTCCTCGGCACCGTGTGGATCCTCTGCTTCACCCTGGGCGTGCAGTTCGGCGGTGTCCCCTTCGCCACCAAGGGCAACACCCAGTTCGTCGCCAACCGTGTCCAGCAGGTGCGCGACGGCCTCTTCGACGCCAAGGAGTTCGAGAAGCTCGCGGCCGTCGACGCCTTCGCCAAGACCCCGCCCGACCAGCTGCTGACCGGGCTGCGCGGCAAGGACGTCCTGTTCACCTTCATCGAGAGCTACGGCCGCGTGGCGATCGACGACCCGGCGATGGCCCCGGAGATCGACGCGACGCTCCAGGCGGGTGACAGCCGGCTCAAGGCGGCCGGGTTCTCCTCGCGCAGCGGCTGGCTCCGCTCGCCGGTGACGGGTGCGGGCAGCTGGCTGGCCCACTCGACGTTCCTGTCCGGTCTGTGGGTCAAGAACCAGCAGCGGTACCGGAGCCTGACGACCGGCGACCGCGCGACCCTCACCGGCTACTTCCAGAAGACCGGCGACTGGCGGACGGTCGGCATCGTGCCGGGGGTGCGCAAGTCCTGGCCGGAGGGCAAGTACTTCGGCCTCGACCACATCTACGACTCCGAGCACCTCGGCTACAACGGCCCCTACTTCAGCTGGACGCCGGTCCCCGACCAGTTCAGCCTGGAGGCCTTCGAGCGCCTGGAGCACGGCAAGGAGAACCGCGACCCGATCATGGCGGAGATCATCCTGGCCTCCAGCCACAACCCCTGGTCTCCCATCGCCCACATGATCGACTGGGACCAGCTCGGCGACGGCTCGGTCTTCGAGCAGATCAAGAAGGAGGGCACGGACCCGAAGGAGGTCTGGAAGAGCTCCAAGCGCGTCCGCACCGAGTACCGCAAGGCTGTCCAGTACTCACTGGACAGCCTCACCGAGTGGGTCGAGCGCTACGGCGACGACAACACGGTCCTCGTCTTCCTCGGCGACCACCAGCCCGTCCCGACCGTCACCGGGGGCGACACCAACAAGGACGTGCCCATCACCATCGTGGCCCGCGACCCCAAGGTGCTGGACCGGATCTCCGACTGGGGCTGGACGGAGGGGCTCAAGCCCGCCGGAAACGCGCCGGTGTGGAACATGGACAAGTTCCGGGACCGGTTCATGACGGCGTACGCGAAGTGACGTCCCCCCGGGTGAGGAACGGCTCCACGACCTCCAGGAACTCCTCCGGCCGCGTCTCGTGCACGAGATGCCCGGCGTCGACGGTCACCAGCCGGGCCCCGGGAACACGCCCGGCGACCGCGGCGACCTCCTCCTGAGGGATCGGGCTGGTGACCCCGCCCCCGATCACCAGGGTCGGCATGGTGATCCGCCCCATGTGGTCCCACCACACAGGATCGGGGGCGTTGCGCTGCCCGTCCGTCGCCCGGATCATCGCCCAGTCGAACGGCAGGTCACCTCGGGGCGTTGGGCGGGCGGCCGAGGCGGGTCGAGCGGGAGGGGCGCGGGGACGTCCTCCAGCACGAGACGTCGTACGAGATCGGGTGCCCGCTGGGCGAGGAGGCAGGCGACCAGGCCGCCGAGGGAGTGCGCGACCACGTCGGTGCGGGCGATGCCGAGGGCGGCCAGGAAGTCCCGGACGTCGTCGCGCATGTCCTCCAGCCCGTACCGTCCGGGCCAGTCACTGCGTCCGTGACCGCGCAGGTCGGGGGCGTACACCCGACGGGGACGCGGTCCCGTGCCGAGGCGCTCGGCGATCGGCGTCCAGTCCGCGCCGTCGGCGCCGCGGCAGTGCAGCAGGAGGACCGGCGGCGCGCCCTCGGGCCCCCAGGTGCGGTACGCGAGGGTGATGCCGTTGGCCTTGACGGTGTCCATGCCGGGCAACGTAACCGGTCGGCGCGTGGGGCAGGCCCCTACTCTGCCGACGGCAGAGGCTCCCCGAGGAACGCGGCGATCCGTCGTACGAACCACTCGGGATCGTCGAGCCACGGATAGTGCCCGGCTCCGGGCTGGACCGTGAGCTCGGCGTGGGGGAACACGT
This sequence comes from Streptomyces sp. RG80, assembly GCF_040446465.1. NCBI lineage: Bacteria > Bacillati > Actinomycetota > Actinomycetes > Kitasatosporales > Streptomycetaceae > Streptomyces > Streptomyces sp. RG80. The sequence continues at coordinate 463,880 of NZ_JBEAAJ010000005.1, forward strand.
CCGCGGCACGGCGGGCCAGCGCGGGCCGGGGTGCGTTGTCGACCTCGCCGGCGAGAACGAGCACCGGACACGTCAGCCGCCCGAGCGCCTCCCTGGTCGTGTCCGGGTCGTAGGCGCCGGCCGACCCGTACACCTCGGCCGCCTCGTCGTTGCACTCCTCCTCCCCGCGAGCGTCGTGCTGTGCGGCGGCCTCGTCCCAGCGGCCGTAGAAGAAGGGCGCGAAGACGGGGTCGTAGTCGCCGGTCCCGTCGAGCCAGGACTCGAACGCCGGAAAGGCCTTCTCGAACCAGGGCTCGTCCTTGCGCAGCGGGGCCGCGGCCAGCCGGTCCGCGTCCGTCACAGGCATGCCCAGCGCCCACGGTGTGGCCGTGACCAGCACCAGCCGCCGCACCCGCCGCGGGTACCGGGCGGCGTACAGCATGGCGAGGCTGCCGCCGGCCGAATGCGCGAGCAGGTCCATCCGCTCCAGGCCCAGATGGACCCGCAACGCCTCCACGTCGTCCACGAGCCGGTCGCAGCGGTACGACCCCGGGTCGGCCGGTGCGGCGGAGTCCCCGGTGCCGCGCAGATCGAGCAGGGCGAGCCGGCGGTGCGCGCTCAGGCCGCCGAGATCCCCGAGGTAGGCCGAGGCGCGCATGGGTCCGCCGGGGAGGACGACGAGGGGTTCGCCCTCGCCCCGGAGGTGGTAGGTCAGCTCGGTTCCGTCGGGTGCGGTGAAGGTCGGCATGGCGCCGATCCTGGGGGCTGTCGGGTCGTGGCCGCAACGGAGTTCGATCAGTCGCCCGCGTCGGAGGGGACGCGGGGAGAAAGTCCGGGCCGACCCCTTGATTGAGGTCCGGCGGGCTGAATTACTGATCTCGAACACCTCGACCGAATGATCGGTCGTCCGTATTGCTGTGGTTGGCGAGGGAGACGTCCCGATGGCGGATGCGACGGAGCTGTTGGACGCGGGAGAACGGCTGGACCCCGAGGCGCTGCGGGCGTTGCAGCTGGAGCGGCTGCGGACGTCGCTGCGGCACGCCTACGACAACGTGCCGTTCTACCGGGAGTCCTTCGACAAGGCGGGCGTCGGTCCGGACGACTGCCGATCCCTCGCCGACCTCGCCCGCTTCCCCTTCACCACCAAGGCGGACCTGCGCGAGAACTACCCGTACGGGATGCTCGCCGTGCCGCGCGACCGCGTCCGCCGTATCCACGCCTCCAGCGGCACCACCGGGCGTCCTACGGTCGTCGGCTACACGGACGGCGACCTGTCGCTGTGGTCCGACATGGTGGCCCGTTCGCTGCGGGCCGCCGGCGCCCGCCCCGGCGACATCGTCCATGTGGCCTACGGATACGGCCTGTTCACCGGCGGCCTCGGCGCCCACTACGGCGCCGAGCGGCTCGGCTGTACGGTGATCCCCGCATCCGGCGGCATGACGGCCCGTCAGGTCCAGCTGATCCAGGACCTCAAGCCGGCCGTCATCATGGTGACCCCCTCCTACATGCTCACGATCCTGGACGAGTTCGAGCGTCAGGGCGTCGATCCGCGCGGTACCTCGCTGCGGGTGGGCGTCTTCGGTGCCGAGCCCTGGACGCAGGAGATGCGCCGGGAGATCGAGGAGCGGTTCGCCATCGACGCGGTCGACATATACGGGCTGTCCGAGGTGATCGGTCCGGGCGTGGCCCAGGAGTGCGTGGAGACCAAGGACGGGCTGCACATCTGGGAGGACCACTTCTATCCCGAGGTCGTCGATCCGATCACCGGGGAGCTGCTGCCGGACGGTGAGACGGGCGAGCTGGTCTTCACCTCGCTCACCAAGGAGGCCATGCCGGTCGTCCGGTACCGCACCCGGGATCTCACGCGGCTGCTGCCGGGCACGGCCCGGGTGTTCCGGCGGATGGAGAAGGTCACCGGGCGCAGTGACGACATGGTGATCCTGCGCGGTGTGAACCTCTTCCCCACCCAGATCGAGGAGATCGTGCTGCGCACGCCGGGCGTGGCACCCCACTTCCAGCTCCGCCTCACCCGTGAGGGCCGCCTCGACGCCCTCACCGTACGGGCCGAGGCCCGGCCCGACGCCGGTGCCGGCGACCGGGAGGCGGCCGCCCGGGCCATCACCTCGGCGGTGAAGGACGGCATCGGCGTGTCCGTCACCGTCGAGATCGTCGAACCCGAGTCGCTGGAACGCTCGGTGGGCAAGATCCGGCGGATCGTGGACCTGCGGCCCCACTAGGACCTGACAGGCGAAGGAGGGCCTAGGCGAACCGGTCCCGCAGCTCCCTCTTGAGGATCTTCCCGCTCGCGTTGCGCGGCAGCTCGTCCACGAAGACCACCCGTTTCGGGGCCTTGAAGTGGGCGAGCTTCTCGCGTGCGTGGTCGATGAGTTCGGCTTCGGTCACCTCGCCGCGCGGGACGACGACCGCCGTGACGGCCTCGATCCACCGCTCGTGGGGCAGTCCGATCACCGCGACCTCGGCGACGGCCTCGTGGGTGTAGAGCGCGTCCTCGACCTGGCGTGAAGCGACCAGTACGCCACCGGAGTTGATGACGTCCTTCACCCGGTCGACGATCGTGAAGTAGCCGTGCGCGTCGCGGATCGCGAGGTCGCCGGAGTGGAACCAGCCGTCGCGGAAGGCCTCGGCGGTCTCCTCGGGCTTGTCCCAGTAGCCCTCGCACAACTGCGGGGAACGGTAGACGATCTCGCCCGGTGTCCCGTCGGGCACGTCCTTGCCGTCCTCGTCGACCACGCGCGCGTCGACGAAGAGGACGGTCCTGCCGCAGGAGTCCATCCGGCCCTTGTGCTCGTCGGGCGCCAGGACGGTCGCCAGGGGGCCGATCTCGCTCTGTCCGAAGCAGTTGTAGAAGGCGAGTTTCGGGAGGCGTTCGCGCAGCCGCTCCAGCACGGGCACCGGCATGATCGACGCCCCGTAGTAGGCCTTGCGCAGCCCGTCGAGGTTCCGGGTGGCGAAGTCGGGCCGGTTGGACAGGCCGATCCACACGGTGGGCGGTGCGAAGAGGCTGTCCGCGCGGCCCGCTTCGATCAGGTCGAGGATCCGGTCGCCGTCGGGCGCGTCGAGGATGACGTTGGTCGCGCCGACCGCGAGATACGGCAGCAGGAACACATGCATCTGGGCCGAGTGGTACAGCGGCAGCGAGTGCACGGGGCGGTCCCCGGCGCTCAGGTCGAGGGCCGTGATCGCGCTCAGGTACTCGTGCACCAGCGCGCGGTGCGTCATCATCGCGCCCTTGGGGAGGGCGGTCGTACCGGAGGTGTAGAGGAGTTGGACGAGGTCCTCGCCGCGAGCCTCGGGGCCGTCGTACGCGGGTGCCGACGCCAGGCGCGCGAGGAGCGAGTCGTCCGCGTCGCGCAGCGGCAACGTGCGTACGCCGTCCGCGAGTCGAGCCGTGAGGTCCGGGTCGGCCAGGACCAGCGCACTGCCCGACTGGCCGACGAGGTACGCCAGATCCTCACCGGTCAGGTTCTGGTTCACCGGCACGTGCACCAGGCCCGCGCGGGCGCAGGCGAGGAAGACGATGAGGTAGGCGTCCGAGTTGTGGCCGTAGGCGGCGACCCGGTCGCCGGGTGAGAGCCCTTCGCCCAGCAGCACGCTCGCCGCGCGGGAGACGGCCTCGTCGAGTTCCTCGTACGTCCAGGCGCGGTCGCCGTACTCCACCGCGACCCGGGCGGGGGTGCGCCGGGCGCTGCGCCGCAGCACCCCGTCAACCGTGCTGCCGTGTTCGGGCGTCATGACACATGATCCTCGGTCCGTGGCGGCGGGAGGTCAAGCACCGGTCCACGGACACATACCCGTTGGTACGCTCAACCGCTCCTTCCCTCAATGACGTTGGGAGGCACGATGCGCACACGCCTGAGACGAGTCGTCGTCATGGCTGTCGCCCTGTTCACCGCCACATCCGCGCTGCCGGCAGCCGCGGCCCAAGGCCAGAACCGTCACCAGCACCCCTCGCACGGCGGCCTGTCCGCCACGATCCGCTACACCGAGTACGGCATTCCGCACATCGTCGCCAAGGACTACACGGACCTCGGCTTCGGCACCGGCTGGGCGCAGGCCGCCGACCAGGTGTGCACACTGGCCGACGGTTTCGTGACCGTGCGGGGCGAACGTTCCCGCTGGTTCGGACCCGACGCCGCGCCCGATCTCTCGCTCTCCTCGGCTGCCAGGAACCTCTCCAGCGACCTCTACTTCCAGGGCGTACGAGAGGCGGGCACGGTCGAGAAGCTGCTCGCCGAGCCGGCGCCGCGCGGTCCCAGCCGCCAGGCGAAGGACCTGATGCGGGGCTACGCGGCCGGCTACAACGCCTGGCTGAAGCAGAACCGCGTCACCGACCCGGCCTGCAAGGGCGCCGCCTGGGTCCGCCCGGTGACGACTCTCGACGTGGCCGTACGCGGCTTCGCGCTCGCCGTCCTCGGCGGCCAGGGACGGGGCGTGGACGGCATCACCGCCGCCCAGCCGCCCACGACGACCTCGACCGCCGCGCCCGACGCCCAGGACACCGCCCGGGCGGCCCGCGAGCTGCTGGCCGCCGACACGGCCGACATGGGATCCAACGCCGTCGCCTTCAGCGGCGCGACCACCGCGAACGGCCGTGGGCTGCTGCTCGGCAATCCGCACTACCCCTGGCAGGGTGGCCGCCGCTTCTGGCAGTCCCAGCAGACCATCCCCGGTGAACTCGACGTCTCCGGCGGCTCGTTGCTCGGCTCGGCCACGATCTCCATAGGCCACAACGCGAAGGTGGCGTGGAGCCACACCGTCGCGACCGGCGTCCCCCTCAACCTGCATCAGCTGACCCTCGACCCGGCCGACCCGACGACCTACCTGGTGGACGGCCAGCCGGAGCGGATGACCAAGCGCACCGTCACGGTCCGGGTCAAGGACGGCGCTCCGGTGACCCGGACCCAGTGGTGGACCCGGTACGGCCCGGTCGTCACCTCCTTCGGCGCCTCGCTGCCGCTGCCCTGGTCCAGCGGCACGGCGTACGCCCTCAACGACCCCAACGCCGCCAACCTGCGCGCCTCCGACACCGCCCTCGGCTTCAGCAAGGCCCGCAGTACGACGGAGGTCCTCGGCTCGCTCCGGCGCACCCAGGGCCTGCCGTGGGTCAACACGATCGCCGCCGACTCGGGCGGCCACACCCTGTTCAGCCAGTCCCAGGTGCTCCCCCGGATCACCGACGAACTGGCCCAGCGCTGCTCCACCCCGCTCGGCAGGGTCACGTATCCCTCCGCAGGGCTGGCGATCCTCGACGGCTCACGCGGCGACTGCGCGCTCGGCTCCGACAAGGACGCCGTCCAGCCGGGTGTCTTCGGTCCGGCGAAGATGCCGACCCTCACGGACGCCCCGTACGCGGAGAACTCCAACGACAGCGCCTGGCTGGCCAACGCCGACCGGCCGCTGACCGGGTACGAGCGGGTCTTCGGCACGATCGGCACCCAGCGGTCGCTGCGGACCCGGGGTGCGGTCGAGGACGTGTCGGCGATGGCCGGGCGTGGGCGGCTGACCGTGCGGGACCTCCAGGCGCAGCAGTTCGCCAACCGGGTGCCCGCGGGCGACCTGGCCGCGTCCGACGCGGCGAAGGCGTGCGCGGCGCTGCCGGGAGGTACGGCAACGGGCAGTGGCGGCACGGCCGTTGATGTGAGCGAGGCCTGTGGGGTGCTCGCGGCCTGGGACCGTACGGTGAACTCCGACAGCCGGGGCGCGCTGCTCTTCGACCGGCTGTGGCGGAAGATCCCCGCGGCCCAGCTGTGGAAGGTGCCGTTCTCGGCCGCCGACCCGGTCCGCACACCGAACACCCTCAACACGGCGGCGCCCGCCTTCGCGACGGCTCTCGCGGACGCGGTGACCGAGTTGCGGGCGGCGGGGATCCCGCTCGGCTCCCGGCTGGGGGACCACCAGTTCGTCGTACGCAACGACCAGCGCATCCCGGTGTCGGGCGGCACGGAGTCCCTGGGCGTCTGGAACAAGGTGGAGCCGGTGTGGGACCCGGCCCACGGGGGCTACACGGAGGTGACCACCGGCTCCAGCTACATCCAGGCGGTCGGCTGGGACGGCAGCCGTTGCCCGGTGGCCCGAACTCTCCTGTCGTACTCCCAGTCCTCGAACCCGAACTCACCGCACTACAGCGACCAGACCCGGCTGTACTCCGCGGAGAAGTGGGTGACGTCCCGCTTCTGCGAGAAGGACATCCTGTCGTCGCCTTCGCTGAGGGTGGTCCGGGTCCGCTCGTGAGCCGGCTCAGACGGGGCGGGTGCGTCCCTCCCAGTAGGGATCCCGCAACCGGCGTTTGTACAGCTTGCCGTTGGGGTCGCGGGGCATCTCGGCGATGAAGTCGAGGGTCTTGGGGCACTTGTAGCCGGCGAGCTGTCCGGCGCAGTGGGCGAGGATGTCAGCGGCCAGGTCCGGGCCGGGTGCACGACCCGGCGCCGGTTCCACCACGGCCTTGACCTCCTCGCCCCAGTCGTCGTGCGGGATGCCGAAGGCGGCGGCGTCGGCGACGGCGGGGTGCTGGAGCAGCACGGACTCGATCTCGGCCGGGTAGATGTTGACCCCGCCCGAGATGATCATGTCGATCTTGCGGTCGCGGAGGAAGAGATAGCCGTCCTCGTCGAGAAGACCCAGGTCGCCGACGGTGAAGAAGTCACCGATGCGGTTCTTCCTCGTCTTGCTCTCGTCCTTGTGGTACGAGAAACCGCCGGTGTTCATCTTCAGGTACACGGTGCCCAGTTCACCGGCCGGCAGCCGGTTGCCGTCGTCGTCGAAAATGGCCAACTCGCTGATGGGCCAGGCCTTTCCGACCGTACCGGGCTTCTTCAGCCAGTCCTCCGCGGTGGCGAAGGCGCCGCCGCCCTCGCTGGCCGCGTAGTACTCCTCCACACAGGGTCCCCACCAGTCGAGCATCGCCCGCTTCACATGGTCGGGGCAGGGGGCGGCGCCGTGGATGGCGTGGCGCATGGAGGAGACGTCGTAGCGTTCCCTGATGCCCTGCGGCAGGGCGAGGAGCCGGTGGAACTGCGTCGGGACCATGTGCGTGTGGGTGCACTTCTCCCGGTCGATGAGCCGGAGCATCTCCTCGGGCGTCCACTTGTCCATCAGCACCAGCCGGTGGCCGATGTGCAGGGACGCGCTCGCGAACTGGAGCACGGCTGTGTGGTAGAGCGGTGAGCAGACGAGGTGCACATTGTCGTCGTACGGCCTGATGCCGAAGATGCCGAGGAAGCCGCCGAGGTAGGCCTCCTCGGGGAGCTTGCCGGGCAGCGGGCGGCGGATGCCGCGAGGGCGGCCTGTGGTGCCCGAGGTGTAGTTCATGACCCAGCCGAGCGTGCGGTCCTGCGGCGCCGACTCCGGTTGCCCGTCCAGGAGTTCGGCGTACGGCCGGAAGCCCTCGACCTCGCCGACGGCGTACCGGTGGGTGGCCGGGAGACCGGCCTCGTCGGCGGCCTGGCGGGCGGGGCCGGCGAAGCGCTCGTGGGCGAGGAAGACCTTGGCGCCGGAGTCGGCGACGATCCAGGCGATCTCCGGGCCGACGAAGTGGTGGTTGACGGGTACGAGGTAGAACCCGGCCTGGGTGGCGGCGAGATGGGCGGTGAAGAACTCGACGCCGTTGGGCAGGACGACCGCGAAGGCGTCGCCGCGCTCCATGCCGGCCGCGCGCAGTCCGTGGACGAGGCGGTTGGCGGCGGCGTGCAGCCGGCCGGCGGTCCACTCCTCGCCGTCGGGGGCGACGAGGACGGTCCGTTCGGGGTCGACGGTGGCCTGGGCCCAGAAGCCCGTGGGGGGTGTGCTCGTCACTGGCCGCTCCTTCCGGCGATGCGGTTGACGCGGTCGACGGCCCGCTCGAATCCGCGGGTCAGGTCGTCGAAGACCGCCTGGACGCTGCGTTCGCTGTTCATCCGGCCGACGATCTGCCCGACGGGGGTGCCGAGCAGCGGCTGGACCTCGTACTTCTGGATGCGGGTGAGGGCCTCGGCGACCAGCAGGCCCTGAAGGGGCATGGGAAGGGTGCCGGGTCCGCTGGGGTCGTCCCAGGCGTCCGTCCACTCGGTCCGCAGCTGACGTGCGGGTTTCCCGGTCAGGGCGCGGGAGCGGACCGTGTCGCCGGAGCCGGCGGCGAGGAGTTTCGCCGTCACCGCGGAGGAGGAGAGTTCGGCCTCGGTGCAGGTGAGCCAGAGCGAGCCGAGCCATACCCCCTGGGCGCCCAGGGCCAGCGCGGCCGCCACCTGCCGGCCGCTGCCGATGCCGCCCGCGGCCAGGACCGGCAGCGGGTCCACGGCGTCGACCACCTCGGGGGTGAGCACCATGGAGGCGATCTCACCGGTGTGGCCGCCCGCCTCGTAGCCCTGGGCGACCACGATGTCGATGCCGCCCTCCTGGTGCTTGACCGCGTGCCGGGCGCTGCCCGCCAGGGCGGCGACGAGGACGCCCCGTTCGTGGGCGCGCTCCACGACGTCGGCGGGCGGGGAGCCGAGGGCGTTGGCGAGCAGCTTGATCGGGTAGTCGAAGGCGACGTCGAGCTGGGTCCGGGCGACCTGCTCCATCCACCCGGTGATCCGCCAGCCGGACGCCTCGCCCTCGGCGAGCTCGGGCACGCCGTACTTGGCGAGGGTCTCCCTGACGAACTCCCGGTGCCCCTCGGGGATCATGGCCTCGACGTCGGCCTCGCTGACGCCTTCGACCTTCTTGGCGGGCATGACGACGTCCAGGCCGTAGGGCCTGCCCTCGACATGGGCCTCGATCCAGTCGAGGTCGCGTTTGAGGTCGTCGGGGGCGGTGTAGCGGACCGCGCCGAGCACCCCGAAGCCACCGGCCCGGCTGATGGCCGCAGCGACGGCGGGGAACGGCGTGAAGCCGAAGATGGCGTGCTCGACTCCCAGTTTCTTGCTCAGCTCCGTCTGCATGGGCGCAGGATGCCGCAGACCTCGGGAGGACGGAAGAGGTTTTCTGATGCTCCGTCAGATTCGATGGTGGGGTTAAAGTTTCACGATGACCGATGAGGTGCACAACGGACTGACTCGCCGTCAACTCACCCGAAGAGCCCTCGCACTCGGGGGCGCATTCGCCATCGCTCCGTTCCCCGCGGGGCCCGCCGCCGCATCAGCGGCCGGCCGCAGCACCTTGCGCCACGGCACCCCGGAGCAGGCCGGCCTGCTCGCCGCTCACCTGCGCCAACTCGTCACCGACGCCGAGGTGTTCCTCGGCCCCTCCCCCAAGCACCCCTGGTACGCGGGCGCCGTGCTGCTCGCCGGGCGCGGCGGCACCGTGGCCCTGCACCGGCCGATCGGCATGGCGGTGCGCTACTCGGCGTACGACGAGAAGACCGACACCGGCGTCGAGCTCCCGCCCGGGGAACAGCTCCCCATGACCGAGGACACCGTCTTCGACCTCGCCTCGGTCTCCAAGCTGTTCACCTCGATCCTGGCGGTGCAGCAGATCGAGCGGGGCACGCTGGAACTGGAGGGCACGGTCGCCTCGTACCTCCCGGAGTTCGGTGGCGCCGGCAAGCAGGACGTGACCATCCGTCAGCTGCTCACGCACACCTCGGGATTCCGGGCGTGGATCCCGCTCTACAACGCGCCGACGTACGAGGACAAGCTCCGCCTCATCTGGAACGAGGCGCCCCTCAACCCGCCGGGCACCAGGTACCTCTACTCCGACCTGAACCTGATCTCGCTCCAGCTGGTCCTCGAGAAGATCACCGGCCGCACCCTGGACACGCTCCTGCGCGACGAGATCACCGGCCCGCTCGGCATGCGCCGCATCCGCTACAACCCGCCCGCCTCCTGGAAGCCGCGGATCGCGGCGACGGAGGACGCGCGCAAGCCCTGGTCCGGCCTGGACCGCGGACTGGTGTGGGGCGAGGTGCACGACGAGAACGCCTTCAGCCTGGGTGGCGTCGCCGGTCACGCGGGCGTCTTCTCCTGCGCCTGGGACCTGGCGGTGCTCGGCCGGACGCTGCTCAACGGCGGCTCCTACGGCCGGGTTCGCATCCTGCGCCGGGAGTCGGTGGAGCTGATGTTCACCGACTTCAACACCGCCTTCCCGGGCGACGAACACGGCCTCGGCTTCGAGCTCTACCAGCACTGGTACATGGGCGCGATGGCCACCCCGCGCACCGCGGGACACACCGGCTTCACCGGCACCTCGCTGGTCCTCGACCCCACGACCGACTCCTTCCTGATCGTGCTGGGCAACTCGGTCCACCCGGTGCGCGGTTGGCGCTCCGGTTCGGCGCCCCGGGTCGCCGCGGCGAACAACCTGGCCCGCGCCGTCCCCGTCCGCCCCCGGTACGGCCGTACCGCCTGGTTCTCGGGCATGACGAGCCCCACCACCGCCACCCTCACGCTCCCCGCCCTCGACACCTCCTCCGGCGACGCGCGGCTGCGCTGTGCGGTGTGGTGGGACACCGAACCCCAGGCGGACGTCCTGGCGCTGGAGGCCACGACGGACGGCGGCACCACCTGGCAGCCGGTCCCCTTCACGACCACCCGCCCCGACACCGGGCACCCGACGGGCACGGTCACCGGCTGGTCCGGGCGTGTCTGGCACGGACTGACGGCTGACCTCCCGCCGCACAGCCAACTCGCCCTGCGCTGGCGGTACTCGACCGACCGGCTGTATGTGGGGCGCGGGGTGTACGTCGACGGGTTGCGGGTGCGCTCGGACGACGCCGTGCTCTTCGACGAGGCACGGCCGGGCGACGCAGACCGGATCGCCTCCGTCGGATGGGTTCCGGCCGCTGATTGAACCAACGTCCCGCGGAGTTCAGGCGTAGGCGTCCTCGATGGCGACCCGCCGCACTGTGCGCAGCGTCGACCGGAGGCGGTCCGGATCGGTCGAACCGAGCGCGAGGCGGAGCGCCTGCGGTGTGTGCGTCGAGGTGGTGAAGGGCTCCGCCGTGCTCACCGAGATGTGCTGACGCGCGAGGGTGGCCGTCAGGCGGTCGGCGCGGGCGTCGTCGGGCAGCGGCAGCCAGATGAAGTAGGAGGAGGGGTGGCCGATGCACGGCAGGCCCGCCAGTTCCTGCCTGGCGAGTGCTTGACGGGCCCTGGCGTCTTCACGCTTCCGAGCCTCCAGGTGGTCCAACGTGCCGTCCGCCAGCCAACGGCACGCGATCGCGGTGGTGAGGGCCGGGGTGTTCCAGGTGGTCGCCCTGATCGCGCGTTCGAGCGACGGCACCATGGGCGGCGGGGCGGCGACGAAACCGACCCGTAGGCCGGTGGCGACGCTCTTGGAGATCCCCGAGATGTGGACGGTGATGTCCGGCGCGGTCGCGGCCAGCGGCGGTGGCGGGTCCTCGACCAGGTAGGCGTACGAGGCGTCCTCGATGACGAGCGGACCGTACCGCCGGGCGATCTCGATCAGACGGGTCCGCTCGGGCGCCGGCATGACCCATCCCAGGGGGTTGTGCAGGGTGGGCATGGTGTAGATCGCCCGCACGGGGCGGGTCGCGCACAGCTTCTCCAGGGCATCGAGATCCGGCCCGTCGGCGCCGCCGGGCAGGGGCACCAGGTCCAGATGAAGGGCGTGCGCGAGCACCTTGAAGCCCGGGTACGTGAGTGCGTCGACCGCGACGACGTCGCCGGCCTGGAGCGTGGCCATGACGGTGACGGCCAGGCCGTGCTGCGCACCGTTGACGATGAGGATCTGATCCGCGTCCGGGGAGATTCCCCGACGCCTCAGGTGCCGTGCGACCACGGCTCTGTCCTCGGGACGCCCTCGGTGCGGCTGGTAGCACAGCAGCGAGTCGAGGTCACCGGAGGCGGCCACGTCCCGCAGGGCCTGCCGTAGGAGATCCGCCTGGCCGGGCAGCGACGGGTAGTTGAAGTTGAGGTCGACCGCGTCCGTGGCGACGAACTGAAGATCGATCCCGTGGCCGGCGGGAACGGCGAGCGCACGCACGAACGTGCCGCGGCCCTGTTCCCGGCTCACCAGGCCCATCGCCTCCAGCTCGGCGTACACCCGGGTCGCGGTCACCACGGCGATGCCCTCGCGGGAGGCGAGCGCGCGGTGTGTCGGCAGCCGTGTGCCCGCGGCGAGGCGGCCGGTCCGGATGTCGGAGGCGAGCTCGTCGACCAGCTTCTTGTACCGCGAGGCTGCCATGCGCCGAATTGTATCCATGACAATTCTTTGACTGTCCTGCCCGCGGGTTCCTACCGTCAGAGCCCACGCATCCAGCTCCGGGAAGGACAGCCGCCGTGCACATCGCCATCCTCACCTTCGAGGGCTACAACGAACTCGACTCCCTGATCGCGCTCGGTGTCCTCAACCGCGTCAAGGCCGACGGCTGGCGGGTCACCGTCGCCACGCCCGGCCCCAGGGTGACGTCCATGAACGGGGTGGTCATCGAGCAGATGTCCACGCTCGAGGAGGCGTGCGCCGCCGACGCCGTCATCGTCGGCAGCGGTGTCGCCACCCGCGAGGTCGTCGAGGACCAGGGGATCATGAACGTCCTGCGCGGACTGGACCCCTCGCGCCAGCTCATCGCGGCACAGTGCTCCGGCGCGCTCGTGCTGGCCAAGCTGGGCCTGCTCGACGGGATCCCCGCCTGCACCGACCTGACCAGCAAGCCCTGGGTCGTCGCCGCCGGCGTCGAGGTGCTCGACCAGCCCTTCTTCGCCAGGGACACCGTCGCCACCGCCGGCGGCTGTCTGGCCTCGCACTACCTCGCCGCCTGGATCATCGCCCGCCTCCAGGGGACGGACGCCGCCGAGAGCGCGCTGCACTATGTCGCCCCGGTGGGCGAGAAGGAGGAGTACGTCGAACGCGCCTGGCGCAACATCACCCCCTACCTGCCCGCGGGAACGCCGGCCCTCGTCTGAGCCGCCGGCGCCTCACTCCCCGAGCGCCTCCAGCACCACCATCGCCGCGTTGTGCCCCGGCACCCCGCTGACCCCGCCCCCGCGCACCGCACCCGCCCCGCACAGGACCACGTTCGCGTGCCGGGTCTCCACGCCCCAACGCCCCGTGCCCTCCTGCTCGTAGGGCCAGGACAGGTCGCGATGGAAGATGTTGCCGCCGGGCAGTCGCAGATCCCGTTCCAGGTCCAGCGGCGACTTGGCCTCGATGCAGGGCCGGCCGTCCGCGTCGACGGCCAGACAGTCGGCGACCGGTTCGGCGAGGTGCGCGTCGAGCTGGGCGATCGTCGCCTTCAGCAGCTCCTCGCGTACGCCGTCGTTGTCCGCGTCGAAGAGCCGCGCGGGCGTGTGCAGACCGAACAAGGTCAGCGTCTGGTACCCCTCCTCCACCAGCTCCGGGCCCAGGATCGTCGGGTCGGTCAGCGAGTGGCAGTAGATCTCGGAGGGCGGGGCGGTGGGCAGCGTGCCCGCGTCGGCCTCGGCGTGGGCGGTGGCGAGCTGCTCGTAGCCCTCGGCGATGTGGAAGGTGCCGGAGAACGCCTCGCGCGGGTCGACGGAGCTGTCCCGCAGTTTCGGGAGCCGCTTGAGCAGCATGTTCACCTTGAGCTGGGCGCCCTCGGCCGGGGCCGGCGGCTCGTCCCCGGTGAGATCCGCCAGGGCTTGCGGGGAGGCGTTGACCAGGACGTGCCGGGCGGCCACGACGCCCTCCCGGTCGGCCGTCCGAAACGCGGCCTCCGCCGTACGACCGTCCGTGGCGATCCGTACCGCCTCGTGGCCGGTGGCGATGACCGCGCCGGCGGCGCGGGCCGCGGCGGCCAGGGCGTCGGTGAGGGCGCCCATACCGCCGACCGGGACGTCCCAGTCGCCGGTGCCGCCGCCGATGACGTGGTACAGGAAACAGCGGTTCTGCCGCAGCGAGGGGTCGTGGGCGTCGGCGAAGGTCCCGATGAGGGCGTCGGTGAGGACGACGCCCCGGACCAGGTCGTCGGCGAAGCGCTCCTCCACGGCCGCGCCGATCGGCTCCTCGAACAGGGCCCGCCAGGCCTCCTCGTCGTCCACCGTGCGGCGCAGCTCGTCGCGGGTGGGCAGCGGTTCGGTGAGGGTCGGGAAGATCCGTTCGGCGACGCGGCCGGTCATGCCGTAGAAGCGCTGCCAGGCCTCGTACTCGCGCTCGCCGCCCGTCAGTCGCGCAAAGGCCTCGCGGGTGCGGCGTTCACCGCCGCCGACGAGGAGGCCGGTGGGCTGTCCGTCGCGCTCGACGGGGGTGTACGAGGAGATGGTGCGCTTGCGGACCCGGAAGGTCAGCCCCAGGTCCCGGACGATCTTCTTCGGGAGCAGGCTGACCAGGTACGAGTACCGCGACAGCCGTGCGTCGACGCCGGCGAAGGGCCGGGTGGAGATCGCGGCGCCGCCGGTGTGGTCGAGCCGCTCGAGGACCAGGACGGAGTGTCCGGCCCGGGCCAGGTAGGCGGCGGCGACGAGGCCGTTGTGGCCGCCGCCGACGATCACGGCGTCGTACGTGTGTCCCTCGAGTGCAGGCATGTCTCTTCGTAACACGCGATGATCGCGGGCGGCCAGGGGTGTACGGCGACGGCGGCGCCGCCGGCCGGGCTTCCAGGACTCACCAGCACCGACCGTTCGGCGTGGGCCAAGGGGGCCGCCCGACACCGGCGATGGCGCCGACGGCCGCCGGCAGGGCGCAACTCACCGACGCCGGCCGCACGGCGTAGGAGTCAAGAACCACCCGCCAGTCGGCGTCGGCAGCAGCGCCCGCCGGACTCGCGCAGCACGCCGGCGGCAGCCGTACGGCGCGGGTGTCAGGGCCCGCCCGAGGCCCGCTGCTGGCGCAGCACCGCCACCCTGCGGTACAGCTCGACTGCCTCGGCGCCGCGGCCGAGCTGTTCCAGGCAGTGGGCCTCGTCGTTGCGGCTGGCGAGGGTGTCGGGGTGGTCGGCGCCCAGGACGCGTTCGCGGGCGGCGGCGACCCTGCGGTACTCGGTGAGGGCGTCGGTCCAGCGACCGAGCCAGCCGAGGCCGACGGCGACCTCGCGGCGGCTGACCAGGGTGTCGGGGTGCTCGGGGCCGAGGACGCGCTCGCGGATGGCGCACACGTCGCGGGACTCGGCGAGGGCCTCTTCCCAGCGGCCGAGGCGGCCGAGGTTGACGCCGAGGCCGTGGCGGGCGCGGAGGGTCTCGGGGTGGGCGGGGCCGTGGACGCGGGTGCGGTCGTCGATCAGGTCGCGGTACAGCTGGAGCGCTTCCGAGCTGCGGCCGAGGCGGCCGAGGCTGATGCCGACCTCGTAGCGGGCGGCGAGGGTGTCGGGGTGGTCGGGGCCGAGGGCCTGGGCGCGTGCCTCGGCGACCTCGTGGTAGGTCTGGAGGGCTTCCGGCCAGCGGCCCAACTGGCCCAGCGCGTAGGCGACTTCGTAGCGGGTGACCAGGGTGTCGGGGTGGGCGGGGCCCAGCACCCGGGCGCGCGCGGCCGCCACGTCGCAGGCCATGCGGTAGGAGTCCTCCAGTCGGCCGAGCCGGCTGAGGTTGAAGGCGAGGTTGTGGCGGCAGCGCAGGGTGTCGGGGTGATCGGCGCCCATGGTGCGCTCACGGGCGGCGAGAACGGAGGTGTAGACCTGGTGGGCGTCGAAGTGACGGCCCAACTGGCCGAGCACGTAGGCCATTTCCTGGCGGGCGGCGAGGGTGTCGGAGTGGTCGGGGCCGAGGGCGAGGCTGCGGGAGCGGGCGACGTACTTGTACTCGCGCAGGGCGTCGGCGGCGCGGCCGGTGCGGCTGAGGGTGAAGGCGATCTCGTAGCGGCTGGCGAGGGTGTCCGGGTGGTCGCCGCCGAGCAGGTGTTCACGCTCGGCGGCGACCGCCCGGTGCACCTCGCCGGCCTCCGCCCAGCGGCCCAGCCGGCCCAGGCTGAGCCCCGCGTTGTGCCGTCCGGCCAGGGCGGTGAGCGCTTCGGTGGACGGGGCCGCCGGTTCGTCCGGCGTGGCTCCCTCGGCCTGCCGGCCGGTGACGGGGCGTGGGATCCATTCGCCGGTGAGGCCCGCTCCGGCGTCCGGTGGCGTCGCGGCGAGGCCGGCGCCGGTGGCCTTGTGGCCGGTGGTCATGCCCCGGGTCCAGGAGGGCAGCCGGGCCGGGCCGGCCGCGGGTTCGGGCCGGAGCGTCGGCTGAGGGGTGACCACGGTCGGCACATACGCCGGTGTCGTACGGCCCATGCTGATCCGGCGGCCCAACTCACGGGCGTCATGCGGACGTTGCTCGGGCAGTTTGGCCAGCAGATCGAGGATGATCTTCTCGAGGTAGGCGGGCACCTCCGCGCGGTGGCTGCGCGGCGGGCGGGGCGGGGTGTCGCGGTGGCCGACGAGGATGGCCCAGGCGTCGTCGAGGTCGAACGGCGGTACCCCGGTGGCGATCTCGTAGAGCACGCAGCCCAGTGAGTACAGGTCGCTGCGCTGGTCCACCTCGGAGCCGCCGATCTGCTCCGGGGACATGTAGTGCGGGGTGCCCATGGCGATGCCGGTGCCGGTCAGCCGTGAGGTGAAGCCGATGTCGTGGCCGAGCCGGGCGATGCCGAAGTCGCAGATCTTCACCGTGCCGTCGGTGAGTCGCATGATGTTCGCGGGCTTCAAGTCACGGTGCACGATGCCCTGTTGATGGGTGTAGGCGAGGGCGGCGGCGACCTGGTCGGCGATCTCCACGACGTCCGCGACGGGCAGCGGGTGATGTTTGTTGTCCTCCAGGAGCTGGCTGAGGTTGCGGCCCTCCAGCAACTCCATGACGAGGTACAGGATTCCGTCGGACTCCCCGAAGTCGTGGACCACGGTGACCCCGCGGTGCTGGAGCGAGGCGGCCACCCGGGCCTCTCTGCGGAACCGCTCGCGCAGCACCCGGGTGAAGGACTGGTCGTGGGACGGGCCGAGCGGCTTGAGGCACTTCACGGCGACCCGGCGGCCCAGCGACTCGTCGCGGGCCCGCCAGACCTCGCCCATGCCGCCGCGCCCGATCAGGTCGAGCAGCCGGTAGCGGCCCTGGATCAGCTTGCTGTCCCCCATCTGCTGCGATCGCCCCCGATGGTCTCGCCCGCCCCTGGCCCGTCCAGTATGGCGAGCTATCTACCCACTTTGTACGGGGCCGGGCGCGAGCCGGGGCCGAGCCGTGACATGGCCCGGAGAATGTGTTTGGGCGGGAGTTGCCAGCGAAGACGTGCGGGAACACAGCGCAAGAGGGTGCCCGTGGCACGCAACTGGCGGGTGACGGTGGTGGGTTTCGGGGCCGGTCTGCCGTACAGCTCGTGGGCGTACGGCGGCAGAGCGGCGTACGCCAGTTGTGCCACGCGCCGCCACAGCACCTCGCGCGCCGGAACGAGGAGGGGGTGCGTGGGCGGCCTGAGCAGGAAGTCGTCCACCGCGCGCGCCTCGGGTCCGACGGCGAGTTCGGGGCGCACCTTCTCGAAGTAGGCGGCCATCTCGGCCTGGTCGGCGGGTACGGCGTCCGGGTCGAGCCCCACCAGGCGGGCGCTGACCCGGTGTTCGGCTATGTAGCGGTCGGCCTGGGCGTCGGTGAGGCGGAATCCTGAGCGCCGCGCGACGTGCAGATAGGAGTCGATCTCGGCGCAGTGCACCCACAGCAGCAGTTCGGGTTCGTCGACGCCGTACCGCTCCCCCGTGTCCGGGTCGACGGCCGACAGCATGGTGTGGATCTTCCGGACCCGGGCGCCCGCCTTCTCGGCCGCCTCGGTGGTGCCGTAGGAGATGGTGCCGACGAAGTTCGCGGTGCGCATGAGCCGGCCCCAGGCGTCCTTGCGGAAGTCGGAGTTCTGCATGACCCCGCGCACCGCACGGGGGTGCAGGGCCTGGAAGTAGAGCGCGCGGACGCCGGCGACCCACATCATGGGGTCGCCGTGCATCTGCCAGGTGACCGACTTGGGTGTGAAGAGCCCGGGATCCGCCATGGACGCAGGTTAACGCCGTACCCGCGGCATCCCCAGACCGATCCACGAGATGATCTCCCGCTGGATCTCGTTGTTGCCGCCGCCGAAGGTGAAGATGACGGCGGAGCGGTAGCCGCGTTCCAGTTCGCCGTGCAGGACGGTGCCCGCGGAGCCCTCCTTGAGGGCACCGGCCGCGGCGACGATCTCCATCAGCCAGGCGTAGGCGTCGCGGCGGGCCTCGGAGCCGTAGACCTTGACCGCGGAGGCGTCCTGCGGGGTGAGGGTGCCGTCCTGGACGGCGCTGACCATCTGCCAGTTGAGGAGCTTGAGGGCCTCCAGGCGGGTGTGGGTCCGGGCGAGGTTGCGGCGTACCCACGGCAGGTCGACGACGCGGCGGCCGTCGGCGAGTTTGGTCTCCGTCGCCCAGCGCTGGACGTCGTGCAGGGCGCGGATCGCCATGGTGCCGTGGGCGGCGAGGGTGACGCGTTCGTGGTTGAGCTGGTTGGTGATCAGCCGCCAGCCCTGGTTCTCGGCGCCGACGCGCCGGGTGACCGGGACGCGGATGTCCTCGTAGTAGCTGGCGGTGGTGTCGTGGCCGGCGAGGGTGTTGATGACGGTGCAGGAGTAGCCGGGGGCGGTGGTCGGCACCAGCAGCATGGTGATGCCCTTGTGGGGCGGGGCGCCCGGGTCGGTGCGGGTGGCGAGCCAGACCCAGTCGGCGGTGTCGCCGTTGGTCGTCCAGATCTTCTGCCCGTTGACGACGTACTCGTCGCCGTCGCGCACCGCGCGTGTCTTCAGGGAGGCCAGGTCGGTGCCCGCGTCGGGCTCGCTGTAGCCGATCGCGAAGTCGATCTCGCCGGAGAGGATCTTCGGCAGGAAGTACGCCTTCTGCTCGTCCGTGCCGTACTGCATGATCGTCGGGCCGACGGTGTTCAGCGCCATCAGGGGCAGCGGTACGCCGGCCTGGGCGGCCTCGTCGAAGAAGATGAACTGCTCGATGGCGGTCAGGCCGCGCCCGCCGTACTCCGTCGGCCAGCCGACGCCGAGCCAGCGGTCGGCGCCCAGCCGCTGGATGATCTCGCGGTAGAAGCGCTTCTGCTCCCTCCGGTCGCCGTGCCGGGCGAGCGAGTCCTCGGGCACCAGCTCGGCGAAGTAGGCGCGCAGTTCGGTGCGCAGCCGCTGCTGCTCGGGCGTGTATTCGAGATGCACGGCGCCTCCAGGCTCCCGGGCGAGGTCCCTGACGGCGCACACGGTAGAACGTGTTCCAGAAATAGGGAATGGCGGGAGCACGTGAAAGGGCCCCGGCGTACCGGGGCCCTGTTCATGGCACGTCGATCAGTGAGCGACCGGAGTCGGCCGCGCGGTGCCGGTCGTCTCCGCGGCCGTCTTCGGGGTCAGCAGCCGCTCCGCCAGCAGCCCGAAGACCAGCCCGAAAGAGGTCCACAGGGTCACCTGGACGGCGAGCGCGGCGAGCCGGTACTGCCACAGCAGGGCGGCCGGGAAGTGCTCCGGCACCTCGTTGAACGACGGCAGGAAGGCGTACGCCAGACCGACGGCGAGGACGAAGGACGCGCCCGCCGCGAGAGTGGCGTTCCAGTTGCCGAGGCGCGGCGCGAGGCGTTTGCCCAGGATGACCGCGCCGACCGTGAGGAGCACGCTGAGCACGATCATCAGGAAGAACAGCGCGGTGCGCTGGTTCAGGGTGTCGGGGTCGCCCACGGCCGGCGGGTTGGCCGGGTACTTCAGGAACGGGACGACGTAGACGGCGACCAGTCCGGTGGCCGCCAGGAGCAGCGCGCTCGCGCGCGGTCCGAAGCGACCGATACGGCCGAGCGCGAAGCAGTAGGCGAGGGCCGCGATACCGCCGAAGGCGACCCCGTACACGAGAACGCCGGTGGACAGACCGGCGGTGGACTGGAGGGTGCGGCTGACGAGTTCCTCGCCGCCGTGCTCGTGGGCGTGCGCCTCCTCGAAGGCGATCGCCTGGTCGACGCGCGGTTCACCGAGGAAGTACGCCACGACCAGGGCGGCCAGCCCGGCGGCGAGGCCCGCGAGCATGCCACGGACCAGCAGGTTTCTGACAGTTGCGGAGTTCATGCGCTCGAGTGCTTCCTCGTCGCTGTCAGTGGCAGGGGAAGCCGAGCAGGTGGCGGGCGTCGTGCACCCACTCGTGGACGCCCTCACCGGAGACGAGGGAGGTCGCGCCCTGTTCGGCGCCGACGAAGTAGAGCAGGACCAGCATCACCACACCGAAGAAGACCGCCCAGGGGGCGATGGCGCCGATCGGCAGTTTCGCGGGTACGGCGGTGGGGCTGGTGGTCGGCTGGGCGACGGACTGCGCCATGGCAGGTACCTCCTGGGGGAACTCGCGTCCCGTGTCAGTGGTGCACAGGACGACGGGGCGGGTCTGACTCACCCGGCCCGCACCCGAAGGGCGTTCCCGGCATACAGTGGCGCGACCGTGCCGGAATCCCACCGGCTTCCACCGAACCGTCGTCGATATCGACGAGAAGGTACCGCGTGGAGGAGGTGCGGCCAAGAGCGCGCGGGAGCGCCCCGGGCGCTCCCGGCAGGCGGTTCGGTCCGTCAAGTACCGATCTTGGAGGGGACGTTGAGCGGGGGAACGGTCGTATGACGAGCCGAGTGATGTTGATCTCACCGGCGGTCACCGAGGCGCTGCGGGAGGCCAGGTTCGACGAGGGCTGCTCTCTGGACGCGTCCGGCCTGCGCCTCGCCCGGGCCGCCGCGGGTTCGCTCCCGGCGGCGGAACGCGCCCTCGCCTCCCCCACCGTGCGCTGCCGCGAGACGGCCGCCGCGCTCGGACTCGACGCCGCGGACGCCGTACCCCTGGCGGCGCTGGACGCGGGACGCTGGCGCGGCTCGACGCTGGCCGAGGTGGGCGCCGGCGAGCCGGAGTCGCTGGCACGTTGGCTGACGGATCCCGACGCCGCGCCGCACGGCGGCGAGTCGGTGCGCGCGGTGTGCGACCGGGTCGGGGCGTGGCTGGACTCGATGGCCGGGGAGCCGGGGCGCACCCTCGTCGTGGCCGAGCCCGAGATCGTGCGCGCGGCCGTCGTACGGGCGCTCGGCGCACCGGAGTCGGCGTTCTGGCGCACGGACGTCGCGCCGCTGACGGCGGTCGAGCTCAGCGGCAGGGCGGGGCGCTGGAACGTGCGCCTGGGCAGCCCGCTCGGCTGACGTCCGAAGCCGCGGCCGACGTCACTTCAGCGTCGCCATGAAGTCCGTGCAGGCCTGCGCGCAGGTCCGGCAGGCCTTCGCGCCCTCCTCACCACCGGGGTGGTTGTCGAAGGCGTGCGCGCACTCCAGACACACGGTCCGGCACCACTCGAGCTGGACGCGGATGCCGTTCTCGTCCAGACGGTTCTGCTCGGACAGCAGTCGGCAGGTCGCGTCGCAGACCTCCGCGCACATGATGCCTTTACGTCGTACGAGTTCCAGTTTCTCGGTCCCGTCCGGGTCCACGAGGCTCGCGCGCAGTGCGCACGCCCGGGCGCACTCGGTACACGCCTGCGCGCATGCGAAGCGGTCCTCCAGGAACCGGAAGAGCTCCTGCTCGGTTGTCGTCGTCACACTGCGCGAGTAGCCGCGGGGTGGACCGCCAAACCCGGTGTTCCCAAGGGTTACGGCCGGTTTCTCCGCTTTGGTTCACACGGGGCGCCAGGGGTACTCGCGTGCCATGACTACCGCATGGATGGATCTGGCCGCGGGCCGTGGCGCCCTCGGCGTCGGACTGATCGTCGCGGGTGTCGTGGTCGTGGGGCTGCTGCTGGGCGCCTTCTGGATGGGCGCCCGGGTACGGCGCCGCGAGCTGCCCCCGCCGCGTCCCGAGGAACAGCCGCGGCTGCCGGAGGGCGGCCCGGTCCGTGAGGTCGTGGAGAACCGGGAACCGGACGAGGTGCCCCACAGCGATCACCGGATGACCCCGCACGAGTCGCCCGCGTTCGGCAATTCCTCCACCCGGACCGGTCCGGACAAGGACCGGCCACGCTGGAGCGAGGGCGGCAGCGGTTCCTTCGGCAGCGGTGGGCCGGGCGGCCGCTGACCGGCCGGCGCGCAGAGGGAAGAACCTACGCCCCCGAGGAAGTGAGATCCATGGCCGACTCCGGCCGCAGCACCCTGCCCCTGCCCGACTACGACCACCTGCCCCTCGGCGGCCTGGAGAGCCGCGTACGGTCGCTGAGCGCGGAGGACGTGGAGAACCTGCTCGCCTACGAGCGGACGCACGCCGACCGGCTCCCGGTGACCGAGGTCCTGACGGCCCGTCTGGAGCAGCTGGAGGCGGGCGCCGAGCCGACCTCCGGCGATCCGCAGGCCCTGCGCCCCGAGCAGCGGCAGGAGCAGACGGGCTCCCCGGTGACGCCGGTGACCTCGCCCCAGCCGTTCAGCCCGCCCCCGCACGGCACGCCCGACCAGCGAGGCAAGCCGAAGGGTGACCGCACGTAGTCGCCCGGAGCGGCGATCCGCCGGTCCTGGACGCCGAGGGTGTCCGGGACCGGTGACACGACCCCGACCATCATCCCCACCCCGCGTCCCGCGCGGCGAGACGCGCCGCCACGCCTCCTGGCACACCGTGAGCCGACCGTGCACGTGACCTTCGCCTCCTCAAGGTCGATACTGACCAGCTGAGACGCAAGCCATCGGCCCACCTGTCAGTGTCACCAGGAGGTACCCATGAGGATGCTCATCAACGTCCCCGAGACCGTCGTCGCGGACGCGCTGCGCGGTCTGGCGGCCGCTCATCCCGAGCTCACCGTCGACGTGGAGAACCGGGTGATCGTACGGCGGGACGCGCCCGTCGCCGGGAAGGTCGCTCTGGTCTCCGGTGGCGGTTCGGGGCACGAGCCGCTGCACGGCGGGTTCGTGGGTCCCGGCATGCTGTCGGCGGCGTGCCCCGGCGAGGTGTTCACGTCCCCGGTCCCGGACCAGATGGTGCGGGCGGCGGCCGCCGTGGACAGCGGGGCCGGCGTGCTGTTCATCGTGAAGAACTACACCGGTGACGTGCTCAACTTCGACATGGCGGCCGAACTCGCCGAGGACGAGGGCATCCAGGTCGCCAAGGTGCTCGTCAACGACGACGTGGCGGTCACCGACAGCCTCTACACGGCCGGGCGGCGCGGCACGGGCGCCACGCTGTTCGTGGAGAAGATCGCCGGTGCCGCCGCGGACGAGGGACAGCCGCTGGAGCGCGTCGAGTCGATCGCCCGTCAGGTCAACGAGAACTCCCGCAGCTTCGGCGTCGCGCTCAGCGCCTGCACCACGTACGCCAAGGGCAGCCCCACCTTCGACCTGCCCGGCGGGGAGCTGGAGCTGGGGATCGGCATCCACGGCGAACCGGGCCGGGAGCGGCGGTCGATGATGACCTCGGGCGAGATCGCCGACTTCTCGGTGAACGCGATCCTGGAGGACATGAACCCGCGCAACCCGGTCCTGGTCCTGGTCAACGGCATGGGCGCGACCCCGCTCCTTGAGCTGTACGGGTTCAACGCCGAGGTGCAGCGGGTGCTCACCGCCCGCGGTGTGGCCGTGGCCCGCACACTCGTCGGCAACTACGTCACCTCCCTCGACATGGCGGGCGCCTCGGTCACCCTGTGTCAGATCGACGAGGAGCTGCTGCGACTGTGGGACGCGCCGGTGCGGACGGCGGGGCTGCGCTGGGGCATGTGAGACGGCGGCAACGGGCAGTCAACGTACCTACCACGCAAGGAGATCCAGTGCTCGACGCCGACTTCTTCCGCCGTTGGATGACGGCGACCGCCGCGTCCGTCGAACGTGAGGCGGACCGGCTCACCGCCCTCGACTCGCCCATCGGCGACGCCGACCACGGCAGCAATCTGCAACGCGGGTTCCGGGCGGTCGCGGCGGAGCTGGAGAAGGAGGCCCCGGGGACGCCGGGCGCGGTGCTCACGCTCGCCGGACGCCGGCTCATCTCCACGGTCGGCGGGGCGTCGGGGCCGCTGTACGGCACGCTGCTGCGGCGTACCGGCAAGGCGCTCGGGGAGGACGCGGAGGTCAGCGAGGGTCGGTTCGCCGAGGCCTTCCGTGCCGGGGTGGACGCGGTGATGGCGCTGGGGGGTGCCGCGCCCGGCGACAAGACCATGATCGACGCTCTGGTGCCGGCCGTGGACGCGCTCGGCGACGGTTTCGCCGCGGCTCGGGCCGCCGCCGAGGAGGGTGCGCTGGCGACCACTCCCTTGCAGGCGCGCAAGGGCCGGGCGAGCTATCTCGGCGAGCGGAGCATCGGTCACCAGGACCCCGGGGCCACCTCGGCCTCGCTGCTGGTCGCGGCGCTCGTGGAGGCGGACGGTGAGTGACGACAGGCTGGTCGGGATCGTGCTGGTCTCGCACAGCGCGGCGGTGGCGGCGTCGGTCGCCGAGCTGGCGAAGGGGTTGGCGGGCGGCGGCGTGGACGTCCCTGTCGCCCCGGCGGGCGGCACCGTGGACGGCGGGCTCGGCACCAGCTCCGAGCTGATCTCCGCGGCGGCCGCCTCGGTGGACCGCGGTGCCGGGGTCGCCGTCCTCACGGACCTGGGCAGTGCCGTCCTGACCGTGAAGGCGTTGCTGGCGGAGGGCGACGAACTCCCCGACCGCACCCGCCTGGTGGACGCCCCGTTCGTCGAGGGCGCGGTCGCGGCGGTCGTCACAGCGGCAACCGGCGCCGACCTCGCATCGGTGGAGGCGGCAGCCGCGGAGGCATACACCTACCGCAAGACCTGAGCCCGACGAGCACCGCGAGGCATGCGACCGGCCGAGTTCCGAAAGGCCCGCGCCGGATCTCGTGCGAGCCCCTCCGCCTCGGCCCTCGCCGGTCGGTCTCCGCGTCCGCGGTGCGCCAGGCGTAGTGCTCCACCGGCGATCGCAGGGCCGCGTTGAACATCGCGGCCTGGACGGCGGCCGCAGGTCGTCCGCACACGCCCCGGTCCGCTCCGCGGCGTGTGCGCGGTCGGCCGCCGCCGGGGCTCAGCGGTCGCGGACGAACAGTCGTGCCAGGCGCTCCCCCGTGGCGACGGCGGCGTCGTGGTCCTCGATGGGTTTCACCTGGGAGTCCTTGAAGACGATGTAGGTGACTCCGGAGGCCGTGCCGCCGCCGCGAGGGTCGGGCCGGATGCCGAGCGCGCGGGCGCTGGCGTAGGACGCCTCGCCGATGATGTCGCGCGGGCCCACGTCCCCGACCACCGCGTACTGCACCCGGCCCCGGTAGATGACGGCCGCGACCGAGCCGCCGCGGACGCCGCTCGCGCGGTAGTCCCAGATCCGGCTCGGGGTGGGCACCACGATGAACGGCAGGCGGGCGGCGTCCAGGTGGCGGCCGTCGGACTGCTGGTAGGCGGTGGCGCCGGTGAAGAGCGGGTCGGTGCGGCGGTTGCAGCGACGGCTGGGGCGGCCGTCGCAGTCGATGTCCATGTCCGCCTTCCAGAACACGGCGTCCCGGGTGCCGCAGACCCGGACGGTCGCGGGTCTGCCGTCGTCGCTGCGGTAGCGGCCGCGGGAGACGGGGGTGCAGTCACGCACCTTGGCCAGCAGGTCGGCGGCTCGGACATCGCCCTCGTGGCGCACCACCGACTCCTGGGCCTGGGGATCGACGGGGGGCGGCGTCGACGTCGGGGCGAGCAGGGCGGCTCCTGCCGCGGCCAGGGTGAGCGACCGGACACGCACGATGAGGGACCCTCTCCTGGGGGACATGTGACGGGCACTCAGTCAAATCTGATGCCGTTTCGGAGATGCGGCCACCGGTAGGGGGCCGGACGGTGCACGCCCCTTGCCGGGTCACCGGCGGTCCCGAACTGCCGACAGGGGCCGGGCACCTGAGCCTGCGTCGGCTCCGGCTGCCCGGCCACCCGCGTCCGGCGCGGGAACAGCGACGACAGCGGTCCGCGCCAACGGCACGAACTCCCGATCCCTCAAGGTGAGTTCGGCCGCGAGGAGCTTCAGCATACGTAACCGTTCCGTCCGCTCACCAACGACGGCCCTCTTGCCTCGCTCCCCCACCCGGCGCCATATTGGTCCGGACCAATACCGTCCCGGGGGGCCGTACCGTGCGCCGTTTCCTCGCGCTCTGCGGAGCGATCACTCTGGTCGCCTCCTGCGGCTGGGGCGGCGACGGGGCGGAGGGGCGGCTCCCCGCGGCCCCCGTGGGTGTCACCGCCGCGGCCGGGAGCGCGACCAGCGTGCATGTCATGTGGAACGCGACCGGCCAGGGTGTCGAGGTCTACGAGGTATATCGCGGCACCACGAAGGTGAAGGAGGTACCGGGTTCGCAGCACATGGTGGACGTCACCAGGCTCAGGCCGTCCACCATGTATGTCTTCACCGTGCGGGCCCGGGACACCGACGGGCGGCTCGGCCCGAGCAGCGGTGAGGTCCGCGCGAGGACTCCGGCGGCCGGCGCGGCGGACGGAGCGCCCCCGACGGCACCCGGGGCCGCGCGCGGCAAGGTGATCGGCGGCCGGGCCGTACAGCTGTCGTGGTCCGCGTCCTCGGACGACCGGGGCGTGATCTCGTACGACATCCATCAGGGCACGACGAAGATCCACAGTGTGGGCGGGAGCCAGACGGCGGCCGTGGTGACGGGGCTGCGGCCGGGCACCCGCTACTCCTTCACCGTGCGGGCTCGCGACGCGGCCGACAACGTCTCCCCGGCGAGCGGTACGGTCCGCCTCACCACCGCGCCGGGCGCCGACGCGGGCACCGGCACCGCGCCCACCCGTTTCCGGGCATCGACCCGCCTCGGCGACGACGGGGCGTACTACCTCGACCTGTCCTGGGTGCCACCGCGCGCGGACGGGACGGTCACCGAGTACCAGGTCCACCTGGACGGCCGTCCGGCCACGTCGCTGGTGTTCGGCGGGAGCGCGCCGAGCGACCGGGCGACCTACGGCTTCTATGTGGGCCGCGACGCCGGGGTCACGTACCGGGTGCGGATCCGGGCCAGGCTGCCCGACGGGACGTGGGGCGGATTCTCACCGGAGCGGACGGTGACGACGGGCGGCTCGCGGCCCTGAGGAGCGGCGGCGAGGAGGGCCTTCCCTGAGCCGGACGATGGAATCCGTCACCTGCCCGGGGGCGGTCCGCATGCGCGACGGGCCGGGAGGACGTTGGCTGCCCCTGAGGCGCACGGGCCTTCCCCGACCTCGGCGGCGCAAGGGATGTACCGCCAACCGTGCCCCGGAGGGCAGTCCATTGCGTACTACTCAGCTTCTCCTCCGCTCCGGCCTGACCGCGGTCGCGGCCGCCGCGCTGGCCGCGGCACCGGCGGCCGCGGCCTCGGGGATCTCCGTGAGCACCACCGGATCCACGGTGTCCGTCACGACCAGCGCGTGCACCCAGGACGCCGGCGGCAACTGGGGCACCGCCTCGCTCCTCAACAGCAGCCAGGCGAACTTCGCGCAGGGCCGCCAGGTGGCGCTGTCGGGGACCAGTGCCCTCCAGTCGGCCGCCTGGTCGAGCGTCAGCCCCGGCACTTACACGGTCATCGTCATGTGCTCGAACAACATGACCGCGGGCACCCAGTCGGTCATCGTCTCGACCGCATCGACCCCCACGATCTCCGCCACGGCCTCCCCGTCGCGGGGTGTCATGGGCGGGCTGGGCGGCGGCATCAAGAGTTACGGCGCCCTCACCCTCGGCGCCGGCGCCGCCCTGGTCGGCATCGGCGGCATCGCGGCGGCCTGGTTCCTGCGCCGTCGCGCGAAGCCGTACCGCCTCTAGGGCCCTCTAGGGCCGTTGCTCGGGGAGTTCGGCGAACTCCGCCAGCGCGTGGGTGAGCCACTGCGTCCAGAAGGTCTCCAGATCGAGGCCCGCCCGCAGGACCAGATGCTGTAGCCGGTCCTGCGGGCTGTCCTTGCCCGGCGGGAAGTCGCGCTTCTCGATCTCCTCGTACTCCGCCAGCTGCCGCCGGTGCAGTTCGAGGTGGCGGCGCAGATCGGCCTCGATCCCCTCGGTCCCGACCACGGCGGCCGCACGCATCCGCAGCAACAGGGGGTCGCGGTGCGGCTTGGGGTCCTGGGACGCGGCGGTCCAGCGGGCCAGTTCGTCCCGGCCCGCCGGCAGTACCTCGTACCGCTTCTTCTGCCCCCGGGTCGGCTGGTCCGGGGTGAGGGCCCGGATATGGCCCTCCGCCTCGAGTTTTCCCAGCTCGCGATAGATCTGCTGGTGTGTCGCCGACCAGAAGTAGCCGATCGACCTGTCGAAACGCCGGGTCAGCTCCAGCCCCGAGGACGGCTTTTCCACCAGGGCGGTGAGGATCGCGTGCGGCAGTGACATGGAGTCATCCTAAGGACGCCGTTGGGCGGCCCCTAGAGGCCGGCCGCGACCTCGGTGCCCTGCTTGATGGCCCGCTTGGCGTCCAGTTCGGCGGCCACGTCGGCGCCACCGATCAGGTGGGCGCTCGCACCGGCGGCGACCAGCTCCTCGTACAGGTCCCGGCGCGGTTCCTGGCCGGTGCACAGGACGATCGTGTCGACCTCCAGGACCGTGCTCTCCTCGCCGACCGTGACATGCAGTCCGGCGTCGTCGATCCGGTCGTAGCGCACGCCCGGGACCATGGTGACGCCGCGGTGCTTGAGCTCGGTGCGGTGGATCCAGCCGGTGGTCTTGCCGAGGCCTGCGCCGACCTTGCCGGTCTTGCGCTGGAGCAGGTGCACGCTGCGCGGCGGGGCGGGCCGCTCGGGGGCGGCGAGGCCGCCGGGTCCCGTGTGGTCCATGTCGACGCCCCAGAGGCGGAAGTACGTCGCCGGGTCCTCGTGCGCCTTGTCGCCGCCGTCCGTGAGGAACTCCGCGACGTCGAAGCCGATGCCGCCCGCGCCGAGCACGGCGACCCGCTCGCCGACGGGCACCTTGTCGCGCAGGACGTCGAGGTAGCCGACCACGCTGGGATGGTCGACGCCGGGGATGTCGGGGGTGCGCGGGGTGACGCCGGTGGCGACGACGACCTCGTCGTAGCCGATGAGGTCCGTGGCGGCGACCCAGGTGTTGAGCCGTACGTCCACGCCGTGCCAGTCGAGCTGGTGGCGGAAGTAGCGCAGCGTCTCGTCGAACTCCTGCTTGCCGGGGACCTGGCGGGCCACGTTGAGCTGGCCGCCGATCTCGCCCGCGGCGTCGAAGAGGACGACGTCGTGGCCGCGTTCGGCCGCCGAGACCGCGCAGGCCATGCCCGCCGGGCCCGCGCCCACGACCGCGACGCGCTTCCTCAGCCGGGTCGGCGACAGCACCAGCTCGGTCTCGTGGCAGGCGCGCGGGTTGACCAGGCAGGAGGTGATCTGGAGGTTGAAGGTGTGGTCGAGGCAGGCCTGGTTGCAGCCGATGCAGGTGTTGATCGCCTCGGGCTTGCCGGCCTCGGCCTTGATGACGAAGTCGGGGTCGGCGAGCATCGGGCGGGCCATGGAGACCATGTCCGCGTACCCGTCGGCGAGCAACTCCTCGGCCAGCTCGGGGGTGTTGATGCGGTTGGTGGTGACGAGCGGGATGCCCACCTCGCCCATGAGCTTCTTGGTGACCCAGGCGTAGGCGCCGCGCGGCACCGAGGTGGCGATGGTGGGGATCCGGGCCTCGTGCCAGCCGATGCCGGTGTTGATGATGGTCGCGCCGGCCGCCTCGACGGCCTTGGCGAGGGTGACGACCTCGTCGTGGGTGGAGCCGCCGGGGACCAGGTCCAGCATCGACAGCCGGTAGACGATGATGAAGTCCTCGCCGACGGCCTCACGCACCCGCCTCACGATCTCGAGCGGGAACCGCATCCGGTTCTCGTACGAGCCGCCCCAGCGGTCGGTGCGGTGGTTGGTCTGCCGGGCGATGAACTCGTTGATGAGGTAGCCCTCGGAGCCCATGATCTCCACGCCGTCGTAGCCGGCCTGCCGGGCGAGGCGGGCGGCACGGGCGTAGTCGTCGATGGTCTGCTCGACCTCGGCGTCCGTGAGCTCGCGGGGCACGAAGGGGCTGATCGGCGCCTGGATCGGGCTCGGCGCGACGAGGTCCTGGTGGTAGGCGTACCGGCCGAAGTGCAGGATCTGCATCGCGATCCGGCCGCCCTCGCGATGCACGGCCTCGGTGACGACCCGGTGCTGCTCGGCCTCAGCGTCGGTGGTGAGCTTCGAGCCGCCCTCGTACGGCCGGCCGGCGTCGTTGGGCGCGATACCGCCGGTGACGATCAGGCCCACTCCGCCGCGCGCGCGGGCCGCGTAGAACGCCGCCATCCGCTCGAAGCCGCGCTCGGCCTCCTCCAGGCCCACGTGCATGGAGCCCATGAGGACCCGGTTGGGCAGCGTGGTGAAGCCCAGGTCAAGCGGGCTCAGCAGGTGGGGGTAACGGCTCATCGGGGCCTCCGTGGCGGCGGTGTCTGCCCTCTTGTTGTAGAGGACCGCGGACGGTTTATGCAACTAGTTGCACAACCGACGGGGAGTGATCCGAGCCACGTCCGGTGGACGAAAGGGACCCAGCCCGCCTCAGGCCGCCGGGTAGTCCGCGCCGAGTGTGACCTCCTTGCAGGCGTCGAAGCCGGCCCTGAGGCTGTCGAGCCGCTCGGTGGCGATGTCGTACGCCGCCCTGCCCAGCAGCAGGCGCAGCGGCGGCTCAGCGGACTCGACGGCGTCGATCACTGTGGCGGACTGCCGCATGGACGGCCCCGACCAGTTGGTGCGGAAGGCGGCGGGCTCGACGATCGTCACGCCGATGCCCAGCGGAGCGACCTCGGCGGCGAGGGACACCGGACAGGCCCTCCACCGCGAACTTGGTCGCGTGGCCGAGGGAGGAGAGGTTCACGACATGGCCGGACCGGCGGGCGCGCACGCTTCCGCTCGCTTGACGGCTTCGGCGAGGGTGTGCGGGTCTCGGGCGGTGGCCGCCACGCGGTGGCCGCGTTCGACGGCGGTGGCGGCGAGGGCGCGGCCCAGGCCGGTGGAGCAGCCGGTGATGAACCAGACCGGTGTGCCGTCGTTCACGTGTGGGTGTCCTTGCTCGAAGTGTGATCGGGGAGAGGCTCGGCCGCGGTGAGGCTGCCGAGCAGGGCGAGCGCCTCTTCGGAGGGGCTGCCGGACTCGGCCTGGTAGACGACCAGTTGCTGCCCGGGGGCGCTGTTGACGGTCAACGACTCGTAGTCCAGGGTCAGTTCGCCGACCAGTGGATGCCGGAAGCGTTTGGTCTCATGCGTCTTCCGGCGGATGTCGTGGCGGGCCCACAGCCTGCGGAACTCCTCGCTCCTGAGCGCGAGTTCACCGACCGTGGCGATCAGCCGCGGATCGTCGACGTCGGTTCCCGCGTCGGCGCGCAGCCCGGCCACGGTGTTGACCGCCACGCGGTCCCAGTCCGGGTAGAACTCCCGGGCGTCGGGGTCGAGGAAGACCAGTCGCAGCAGATCCCCGCTGTGGGTGTGGCCGGCGAACAGCGCCCGGCCCAGGGCGTTGTCGGCCAGCACGGTCAGACAGCGGCCCAGGACCACCGCCGGGGTGGTGTGCCAGCCCGCCATCATCCGCAGCAGGGCGGGGCTGACCCGCTCCGGCCGCCCCGGACGCGTACGGCCGGCGGGGCGGGGGCCGACGGGGCGTGCCAGGCGGTGCAGGTGCTCGACCGCGTCGTCCGCCAGGTTCAGGGCGCGGGCCAGCGCGTCGACGACCTGGGCCGAGGGGTTGCGCTCCCGGCCCTGCTCCAGGCGGACGTAGTAGTCGATGCTGACCCCGGCCAGCAGCGCGACCTCTTCCCGGCGCAGTCCCGCCACCCGGCGCCGGGTGCCGGCCGGCAGTCCCGCGTCCTCGGGCTGTACGAGAGCGCGGCGAGCCCGCAGAAACCGGCCGAGCCGGTTGTCGCTGTCCATGGCATCGACCGTACGTCCGGCCGGGGCGCGAGGGGCGTGCCCAAGGTGGGCGCGGTACTCCTACGATCCGCTCTCCCCGGGGCGGCGCGGCCTGGTCCCGGATCCGGGCCTGTCCCACGGTGGACGGCATGACACACACCCAGAACCTCATCGACCGGACCGCTGTCGTCACCGGCGCCACCAGCGGGATCGGCGCGGCCACCGCTCGGCGCCTGGCCGCCGGCGGCGCGAGCGTCGCCCTGCTGGGGCGCCGCGAGGACCGGCTCAAGACGCTGGCCGACGAACTGCGCCGTACCGGCACGGGAGCGGTCCTGCCCGTCACCGTGGACCTCACCGACGCCGGGGCCGTCACCGAGGCGGCCACCGCCGTCACCGGAGCGCTCGGCACCGTCGACCTGGTCGTCGCCAACGCCGGCGCCATGCTCGGCGCCCCCTTCGAGCGGGCCGAAACCGCGGAGTGGGACCGGATGATCGACGTGAACCTGCGCGGTCTGCTGCACACCTCGCGGGCCTTCACCGACGGCCTCCTCGCCACGGCCGCGCGGGGCCGCCCCGCGGACCTGGTCCATGTCGGCTCGGTCGGCGGGCATCTGCTGTTCCCCGACTGGTCCGTCTACTGCGCCACCAAGGCGGCCGTCGCCCATCTGACCCGCAATCTGCGCGCCGAGCTCGGGCCGCGCGGGGTCCGGGTGAAGAACATCGAACCGGGCGTCACCACCACCGAGTTGGGCGCGGACATGCTGGACGCCGGTATGCGCGAGACCCTGGACCGGATGCGCACCGGCCTCGATCCGCTGGCCGCCGAGGACATCGCCGAAGCCGTCGCCTTCGCCGTCTGCGCGCCGCTCCACGTCAATGTCGCCGAGATGGTGGTGGTGCCGGTGCGGCAGGGCTGATCGCCGTATCGTCCTCGGGTGGACTCCGTCGTGCGCCTGGCCCAGCAGCTGATCCGCCGCCCGAGCCGGGGAGGGATCGACGACTACGGCCCCGTCCTGAGCGTCCTGGAGGACTGGCTGACCACGCGCGCGTTGCCGCATCGACGCCTCTACGACGACGGCACCGTGGTCGGGCTGCTGGTGGAGGTCGCGGGCGGGCTGTCCGGCCCCTGGTGGGCGCTGAACGCCTGCGTGGACACCGCCCCGTACGGGGACGAGGCCGCCTGGTCGTTCCCGCCGGACCAGGGTGACGTGGTGGACGGTTGGCTGCGGGGCAGGGGCGCGGCCGACTCCAAGCTCGCGGCGGCGATGTTCTGCGGTATCGCGGCGGAGCTGCTGGGCCGCTCCTTCCCCGGCGGCCTGGCCGTACTGCTGGACGTGGACGAGCACACGGGAGGCTTCGGGGGCGCCCGCGCCTATCTGGCAGATCCGGCGGCGGTGCGCCCGGCGGGGATGATGATCGGCTATCCCGGGCTGGACGAGGTGGTGGTCGGCGGCCGGGGGTTCTGGCGGGCCACCGTCGCGGTGCACGCCGCCGCCGGCCACTCGGGGTCGAGGCGTACGACACCCGGTGCCGTGTCCCGTGCGGCGCGGCTCGTGGGGCTGCTGGAGGAGGCCGAACTCCCGGGCGCCGACGCGGAGTTCCCGTTGCCGCCCAAGCTGACGGTGACCTCGGTGCATGGCGGTGAGGGCTTCTCGGTGGTGCCCGACCTGTGCGAGGTGGGGGTGGACGTCCGCACCACTCCCGGATTCGGCGCCGGGGCCGCGGAAGCTCTGGTGCGCGCGGCGGCGGCCGAGCTGGACGCGCGCGTGCCGGTCCCCCGGCCGACCGTCGTCTCACCGGTGGCGTCGTGGCCGCCCTTCCGGCTGGCCGAGGACGAGCAGCCCGCCGCCGCGCTCCTGGACGCGGCCGGCCGCGAGGGCCTGACGGTCCGGGCGAAGACGGCGGGCCCGTCGAACATCGGCAATCTGCTCGCGGCCGAGGGCATCCCGGCGACGGCCGGCTTCGGCGTGCGGTACGAGGGCCTGCACGGCACGGACGAGCGGGCCCGCCTGGCGGACCTGCCCGTGGTCCACGCCGTGTACCGGCGTGCCGTAC
This sequence comes from Streptomyces sp. RG80, assembly GCF_040446465.1. Classification (NCBI taxonomy): domain Bacteria; kingdom Bacillati; phylum Actinomycetota; class Actinomycetes; order Kitasatosporales; family Streptomycetaceae; genus Streptomyces; species Streptomyces sp. RG80. The sequence continues at coordinate 497,523 of NZ_JBEAAJ010000005.1, forward strand.
TGGATCTGCTCGGTCAGCGGCTCTCGAGGCGTACGTGCAGCTCGCGCTCCTGATCGCCGGACATCGACGAGAGGTCACGTACCGTGAACAGCGAGTCCAAGGTCGTGCGCAACCGTTCGATCGCCCAGTAGCCGCCCTGCGCGTCGGCCTCCACCGAGGACGACAACCGCGCGGGCGCCGGGCACGCGTGCGCGTCGGTGACCTCGAACGTGCCGAGCCACACCATCGGCCGTGTCTCGTGCAGCTGCTGCGGCACCTCGTCGGCGCCCCGGTCCGACTCGAAGCATGTGCACAGCGTGTCGAACACGATCCGGGCGTCCTCCTTGTTGCATCCGCTGATCTCGATGGAGACGGACTCCTCATGCGATCGGTCCATCACGATGGCTCCTCTCGTGGCGGTGGCGCGGCAGGGCGGGTTCCCCGCGAACCGCGCCACATCCCCAGAAAAGCACCACAGTCCAAACGGGACCAGCCCGTGGGGCCGCGGGGTCGTCCACAGGCCGGTCAGGGCCGGAGACCGTGCTGCTACCGTCGCCGCACGCGTTCGGGCGTGTTGAGGGATGGTGGAAGAGGGCGCCGGGGGCGCTCCCGGGACGGTTGGGCGCGGTAGAACAGGGGAGTCGGCACGGGGGACGACGTGCCGTGTGGACGGTCGAAGGCGGTGCGTGCGATGAGTGCAACCGGGTCTCCGGTCGCCGAGGGCGACGGGCCGGTGCGCGGAGCGGTGCGGCCCACCGGGCTGCTCGACGTGCTGGGCGTGGCCTCGGTGGTCCTGGACGCCGAGGGCCGCATCGTGCTGTGGAGCCCCCAGGCGGAGGAGCTGTTCGGCTACACGGCGCAGGAGGCGCTGGGGCAGTTCGCCGCCCGGATCATGGTCCACGAGCAGTACCTCGACCTGGTCGTCAAGCTGTTCGCCGACGTCATGGCCACGGGTGAGGGCTGGGCCGGCGCCTTCCCGATCCGGCGCAAGGACGGGGGCACCCGTCTGGTGGAGTTCCGCAACATGCGGCTCCTCGACGACCGGGGGGACGTCTACGCCCTGGGGCTCGCGGCCGACCAGTCCACCGTGCGCAGCCTGGAGCGGGACGTGGCGCTGTCGACGCGGATGATCTCCCAGTCCCCCATCGGGCTCGCCGTCCTGGACACCGACATGCGCTACGTGACGGTCAACCCGACACTCGAACGGCTCAACGGCGTCCCCGCCGAGGAGCACATCGGCCGGACGATGCGCGAGGTCCTGCCGGACATCGACGTGGACGCCGTCGAGGCCGCGGCCCGCGGCGTCCTGGAGACCGGCCGGCCGCTCGTCGACCAGCGCACCATGGGCCGCACCCCGGCCGATCCGGAGGACGAGCACGCCTGGTCGGTCTCGCTCTACCGGCTGGAGGACGCGGTCGGCACGGTGCTGGGCGTGGCCGCGTCGGTCGTGGACATCACCGAGCAGCACCGGGCGGCCGTCGAGGCGGAGGCGGCCCGGCGCCGGCTCGCCGTCATCGCGGACGCCTCCGCCCGTATCGGCACCACTCTGGAGCTGGACCGCACGGCCCGCGAACTGGCCGACGTGGCCGTACCGGAGCTCGCCGACATCGCCGCCGTGGATCTGCTGGAGGCGGTGGTGGACGGCCGGCGCAGCAGCCTCGGTCCCACCGAGCCGGCCGTGATCCGGGCCCTCGCCGTCCGCGCGGACCACGCCTCGGCGGCGCTCGACGCCGCCGACCAGCCCGGACAGGTCGCCCGGTACGGCGCCGACCGCCTGGTCACCGAGTGCGTACGCACGGGCCGGCCGGTGATGGTGGCCGAGGTCGAGGAGGCGGATCTGCCGCGCATCGCCCGCTCCCCCGAGGCGGCGGGGCTGCTGGCCCGGGCGGGCGTCCACTCGTATCTCGCCGTCCCGCTCATCGCGCGCGGCGAGGTGCTCGGCGCCCTCGATCTCAAGCGCACCCGCAATCCGCTGCCGTTCAGCGAGGACGATCTGCTGCTGGCCAGGGAGCTGGCGGCCCGCGCGGCCGTGCAGATCGACAACGCCCGCTGGTACCAGAACGCCCGCGACACCGCCCTGACCCTCCAGCGCAGCCTGCTGCCGAGCCACCCGCCGGTGACCGGCGGTCTGGAGGTCGCCTCCCGCTACCAGCCGGCCGGGGCCACGGCCGAGGTCGGGGGCGACTGGTTCGACGTGATCCCCCTGGACGGCTGCAAGACCGCGCTGGTGGTCGGCGATGTGATGGGCAGCGGCATCAACGCCGCCGCGACCATGGGCCGGCTCCGCACCGCGACCAACACCCTCGCCTCCCTGGACCTCGAACCGGCCCGTCTCCTGGAGCACCTCGACCGGATCACGCAGGACCTCGAACACTCGATCGCCACCTGCGTCTACGCCGTCCACGATCCGCATCTGCGCCAGTGCCGGATCGCCAACGCCGGTCATCTGCCGCCCGTCCGCCTGCGCGCGGGACGCAAGCCGGAGCTCCTCGACCTGCCCACCGGGGCTCCCCTGGGCGTGGGCGGTGTCGCCTTCTCGACCACGACCGTCGACCTGGAGCCCGGGGACCGCCTGGTGTTCTACACGGACGGCCTCGTCGAGACCCGCCAACATCCCCTCGACGAACGCCTGGACGCGCTCCTGGACCTCCTCGACGGCCCCGACCGGCCTCTGGAGGAGTTGTGCGACCTCCTGGTGCGCACCCTGCACCAGCCGGACAACTCCGACGACGTGGCGCTGCTCATCGCGCGTGCGCAGCAGCCGAGTTGACCTTCACGGATCAAACGGAGCCAACGGATTCACAGGAACCCGTTACCCGTTTCTTATCGTCCGCCCACCACAATCTCAGCAGGACATGGCATGGGGATGCCGGGTGGGAGCGAGCCATGACGCAGGATCCGGAACACGAAGCGACGACGCCGGCCGAGGTGCTCGTCGGGCCGGGCGAGGACACTCCGCTACGAGAGCGCTGGCAGCGCCGGTCCGTCCGCGCACGGGCGTTGACCGCGACGGCCGCGATCGCCGTCCTGACCCTCGGCGGCACGGCGGTCGCCTACGCGGCCACCTCGTCGGGCTCGGACGGCGGCGCGACACCCTCCGCCTCCGGGTCGGCGTCGCCCTCCCCGGACGGGCCGGGCAAGCACCACGGGCCGGGCCGGTGGTTCGGCGTCGGCGGCGAGGCCGTGCACGGAGAGATGACCGTCAAGGACCGGGACACCGGCAAGTGGGTCGTGCGGGTGTGGCAGCGGGGCACCGCCGAGAAGGTGGACGGCGACCAGGTGACCGTCAGGAGCGAGGACGGGGCGGCCTGGACATGGACCGTCGGCTCGGACACCACCGTGCTGCGTGAGGGCGGCAACGACTCCGGCGCCGACGGCCTGAAGCAGGGCGAGACGGTCTACCTGGCCGGTACCCGTGCCGACGGCGGCACCCGGACGGCCACCCATGTCATCGCCGGCACCTGGGAGCTCAAGGGCCCGGAGAACCGGCGCGGCAAACTCCCGGACGACTGGCGCGACCGGCTCCCGGGCCACGGCCACCGCGACCGGACCGAGCCGAGCCCGTCCGGCAGCGGCGCTACGACCTGACGCCGATCACGACGTTGGCGTACCACTCCTCGGAGACGACCACGCGCGCCGCCAGTCCGCCGCGGGCGAAGGTCTCCACGGCCGTGGGCGCCTGACGTTCGCTCGTCTCGACGAACAGACAGCCGCCGGGGGCCAGCCAGTCGGGTGCCTCGGCGACGACCCTGCGCAGCACGTCCAGACCGTCGCCGCCGCCGTCCAGCGCGACCAGCGGTTCGTGCTCACGCGCCTCGGCGGGCAGGAGCGCGACCTCGTCGGAGGGTACGTACGGGACGTTGGCGGCGAGGATGCCGATCCGGCCACGCAGTCGCCCGGGCAGTGCCGCGTAGAGGTCGCCCGCGTGGGCCTGACCGCCGAAGGGAGCCACGTTCCGGCTCGCGCAGCGCACCGCGGCCGGGTCGATGTCGGCGGCGACCAGTTCGGCGCCCGGGAGCGCGTCGGCGAGGGCCGCGCCCACGGCGCCCGAGCCGCAGCACAGGTCCACCACGACCGTGGCGTCCGGGACCTGGGCCAGGGCCTGTTCGACCAGGAACTCGGTGCGGCGGCGGGGCACGAAGACGCCGGGCTCCACGGCGATCCGCAGCCCACGGAACTCGGCCCAGCCGACGACGAGTTCGAGCGGGACACCGGTGGCGCGACGGTCCACCATCGCGGCGAGTTCGTCCGGGCCGGGGGCGGCGTCGAGGAGCAGCCGCGCCTCGTCCTCGGCGAAGACGCAGCCCGCGGCGCGCAGTGCCGTCACGACGGAGTCGTACGGGGAGGCGGAAGAAGAGAGGGAAGGCATAGGAGCAGCAACCTACCCGAGCGGTCCTGGTGGACGGCCCCCATTTATTCGCCTCGGAAGAGTGCCCCCGCAGTTCAAGTTGTACTCTGCAACCAGAGCTGTGGAGGAGGTCCCGTGGACGCGACCGAGGCCGTCGAGACCATCCAGCGCGAGATGACCGCCTTCGCCCGGCGGGCCCGCGCGTCGGCGGGCCGTATGCACCCCGAGCTGTCGCTCGTCTCCTACACGCTGCTCGGGCACCTGGAGGAGCGCGACGGCTGCCGTGCCACCGACCTCGCCGCGCACTACGCCCTCGACAAGTCGACCGTGAGCCGCCAGGTGACCGCCCTGGAGCGCGCCGCGCTGATCGAGCGGCGCCTGGACCCGGAGGACCACCGCGTCCAGGTGCTGCATCTGACGGATGCCGGGAGGCAGATCCTCGCCCAGGTCACCGAGAGCCGCCGGGCCGCCTTCCGGGAGCGGCTCGCGGACTGGCCGGAGGAGGATCTCCAACGGTTCGCCGGGTACCTCGTGCGGTACAACGCCTGGCCGGCCCCGCACGAGAGCTGACCCGGCCTAGGCGACGGCCACCGCGCCCCCGTCCACGCGCGACCGGGGCGCCCGGGCCGCGGAGAACGCGGTGGTGCGGCGGAGCCGGAATCCCAGGGACTCGTAGAGCCGGATGGCGCCGGTGTTCCCGGCCCCGGTGTGCAGGAACGGCGTGTCGCCCCGCTCTCTGATGCCGTGCGCGACGGCGAGGATCAGCCGCGTCCCCAGTCCCTGGCCCCGGAAGGCGGGGTCGGTGCAGACCGCGCTGATCTCCGTCCACCCCGGCGGCCGGAGCCGCTCCCCCGCCATGGCGACGAGGGCGCCCTCCCTGCGGATGCCCAGATAGCTCCCCATCTCGATGGTGCGCGGCAGGAAGGGGCCGGGCTGGGTGCGGGCGACCAGGTCGAGCATCTCGGGCACGTCGGCGGGGCCGAGGCGGACCGCTTCCGGCTCGGGTGCGGCGGGCGCCCCGTCGTCGACGAGCTGTACGCCGTCCACACGGAACGTGAACTCCCAGCCGTCCGGCACCTCCCCGCGATATCCCAGCAGCGGGACCTCGCCCCCGGGCCCGGCGAGGACCGCGAGGTCGGCCCAGTCGTCGGCGTCCAGTTCGGCGGGGAGCGCCAGCCAGGGCGAGACGTCGACGGGGTAGCGCACGATGCGGCCGCGCCACTCGGCGAAGTGGGCGTGCGGACCGGTCAGCGAGGCGAGGGCGGGACGGTCCAGGACGTGGGAGTCATCGGTCCCGAGCGCGTCGGAACGGGGTGTCTGGGAGCTCATCCGGCGACCTCGATCACGATCTTGCCGCGGGTGTGCCCTTCCTCGACCGTGCGCAGCGCCTCACCGGCGCGCTCCAGCGGGAAGGTCCGCGTCACCTGCGGGTCCAGGGCGCCGTCTACGACCAGTCGCGCGACCGCGTCGAGGCGTTCCGAGGTGCGGAACCGGGTGACCCGCGCGCCGCCCAGCCGCTCGACGACCTCGGCCGGTGCCCCGGCGGTGATCAGCCTCGTCCGGTCGTCCAGCAGGGTCGCCGCCTCGGCGAGGACCTCACCGCCCACCAGGTCGTAGACCCCGTCCGGGGCGGCTGCCCGCGCCCGCTCGACCCAGCCCGGCCCCGAGGCGACGTGCACCGCGCCGAGGGACTCCAGGAAGTCCCGCTTCCCCTCGCTCGCGACCCCGACGACCTTGAGGCCGAAGGCCCGGGCGATCTGTACGGCCGCGACCCCGACCCCACCGCCCGCACCGGTGACCAGCAGGGTCGCTCCGGCGGGCAGGTCCAGCTGCCGGATGCCGTCGTACGCGGTCACCGCCGCGACGGGCAGGGTCGCCGCGTCGGCGAAGGACAGGCCGGCGGGCTTGCGGGCGATCAGGTCCACCGAGAGCAGCGCGTACTCGGAGTACCCGCCGACGACGGGACGGCCGAAGACCGCCTCCCCGACGGCGAAGTCCGCCACGCCCTCGCCGAGCTCCTCGACGACACCGGAGACCTCGTTGCCGAAGAAGGCGGGGAAGTCACGTGTGTCGGTCTCGCCGGGACGGCGGTAGCCGGTGCGCTGCTTCCAGTCGACCGGGTTCACCCCGGCCGCGCGGACCGCGATCAGCACCTCACCGGGTCCGGGACGGGGCCGGTCGACCTCGATCAGCGCCTCCGTCTCCGGACCGCCGTACCGCGTGAACACGTATGCCTTGGGCATCGCTGTCCCACTCTCCTTCGCTCGCGCCGGGCATCAGTCGGCAAGGAAGATCAGCGGCCGGCTATTCCCGGGCCGGCGGAGTGTTCATACGGCCGCAATGATCGCCGTCCTGACCAGGGACGGAGCACCGGAGAGGACAGCGTACGGTTGGACCATGAACGTCACCCGAGGCTTCACCGGACGCCCGCGCGTCCCCGACGCCGGGCTGCCACCCGGCCAGTACGACGCGGGCGACGACTGGCCCGTGCTGTCCGCGGAGGTCACCCCGGAGCTGTCGCCGGCCGACTGGACCTTCCGGGTGGACGGGCTGGTCGAGGCACCGCACACCTGGGACTGGGACGAGGCGCACGCGCTGCCGGGTTCGGTCTACGAGGGTGACATCCACTGTGTGACGAGCTGGTCGAAGTTCGGGGTGCGGTTCGGGGGCGTGTCCCTGGACGCCTTCCTGGATGTGGTCCGGCCCCATGGGTCCGCCACCCATGTCGTCGCCTACTCGCACACCGGGTACACCACGAACCTGCCCCTGTCCGACGTGACCGGTGGCAGGGCGTGGATCGCCTGGGAGTTCGACGGGAAGCCGCTGTCCCCGGAGCACGGGGGCCCGGCGCGGCTGCTGGTGCCGCATCTGTACTTCTGGAAGAGCGCCAAGTGGGTCGCGGGCCTCAGGCTGCTCGACCACGACGAGCCGGGGTTCTGGGAGCAGAACGGCTATCACGCGCGGGGCAACCCGTGGGAGGAGCAGCGGTACTCCGGTGACTGAGACGTCCCTCTCCCCCGCCTTCACTCCCCCGACACGGTTCGCCGTGCCCGGGCGGATCGCCGTCAGCAACCGGGCCGCCGCGGTGTGGCAGACCGCCACGCTCACCGAGATCCGCCGCGAGACCCCGTACGTGTCCACCTTCCGGTTCGCGGTGCCCGCCTGGGCGGGGCATCTGCCCGGGCAGCACCTGATGCTGCGGCTGACCGCCGAGGACGGGTATGTGGCCCAGCGCCACTACTCGATCGCCTCCGCGCCCGACGAGCCGGGGCACATCGAACTGACCCTGGACCATGTCGAGGGCGGTGAGGTGTCCAGCTGGTTCCACACCGTCGCCGAGCTCGGTGACGAGGTCGAGGTGCGCGGCCCGCTGAGCGGCTTCTTCGCCTGGCCCGGTGACCGGCCCGCACTGCTGATCGGCGCCGGTTCCGGGGTCGTACCGCTGATGTCTATGGTCCGGCACCACCGGGCGCGGGCTCTCGCCGTGCCGCTGCGGATGCTGGTGTCGGCGCGCGGCCCCGAGGAGCTCATCTACGCGGCCGAGCTCGGCGCCGAGACGACTCCCGTCTTCACGCGGACGGCGCCGGACGGTGTGCCGGTGGGCCGTATGACCGCCGCACATGTGGCGCCGCTCCTGGCCGAGCAGCCACCCGGTGGGTGGGAGGCCTATGTGTGCGGGTCCAACGCCTTCGCGGAGCACGCGTCGCGGCTGCTGGTCGAGGCGGGGCAGCCGGTGGACCGGATCCGGATCGAGCGGTTCGGCTGACGCGGCCGCCGCGACCCGGCCCGCGTTTCGGCGCGTCCTGCCCGGGCACCCCTCCCCGGCGGCCCCGTGGCACACGCCGCGTCGGGCCGTGGTGAACGAGGTGCGGCGGACGGGGTATCAGACTCATGTGGGCACTCGCGCATGTGCCTGGTGCTGAGGGAGGCGGACCGACCCCGGCAGGGCCGTCCCGCCCTCCGCTCCGGAGACGGCGAGGAGGTCGTGATGCGAACCCGGGTGCGCGGCTGGCGCTGGCGGGAGAACCCGTTGCGGCGCCGGTCCGACGTCGTCGAGGCGTGGGCGGCACTGTTCGTCGCCGTTCTGCTGCTCGTGGGCGCCCCGCTCGCCGGAACGGTCGCGGCGCGGTGGGCGCACTCCGAGGCGGAGGCGACCGCGACGGCCCAGCGTGCCGACCGGCACAGTGTGCGTGCGGAGGTCGTCGGTGCGGAGCCCGACCGGGTGCCGGCCGCGCAGAGCGGACGGACGCACGGCTACCGCACGACGGTCCGCTGGACGGAGCCGAGCCAGGAGACCAGGACCGCGACGGCCCGGGTCCCCGCCGGCACTCGGCACGGTGACAGCGTCGAGGTGTGGTTCGACTCCCGGGGCCGCAACGTCGCGCCACCACCGGACGCTCTGTCCGTCTGGCAGTACACCGTCACCATGGGCGTCTGCGGCACCGGCGGCGCGGTCGCCCTGATCCTCCTCGGCCGTTCCGTCGCAGGCCATGTGGCCACCCGCCACCGGCTGGCGGAGTGGGAGGAGGAGTGGACCCGCACGGAGCCGGTGTGGACCAGGCGCAGGTGGGCGTGAGGCCGGCCGTGACTACGGGATGTTCTGCATCCGCCGGGCGATCCGCCCGTGGTCCCGCAACGCGTCGGCCAGACCCGGCAGCACGGGCTCGCCCCCGTCGACGAGCACCCGGCCGCCGACCATCGTCGTCCAGGCCCGCGCCGGTCCGCAGCGCAACCACGCCTCCACGGGGTCGCTGAGGGCGCCCGCGAGGGCGACCTCGTGGAGGTCCCAGACGACGAGGTCGGCGCAGGCGCCGGGGCGGAGATGGCCGATCTCCTCGTCGCGGCCGAGACAGCGGGCCGAGCCGCAGGTGGCCATGTCGAGGGCGTCCCGCGCGGTCATCGCACCGGGGCCGCCGCGATAGCGGCCCAGCAGCAGGGCGTTGCGTGTCTCCATCCACAGGGAGGCGTGGTCCGTGGAGGCGGAGCCGTCACAGCCGATGCCCACGGGCAGGCCCAGCTCGCGCATCTCCCGCACCCGGGCCGTGCCGCCGCCGATCAGCATGTTGGAGCTGGGGCAGTGCGCCACCCCGACGCCCGCGGCGGCGAGCCGCCCGAGTTCGTCGTCGTCGGGGTAGATGCAGTGGGCGACCCAGGTGCGGTCGCTCATCCAGCCGCAGTCCTCGAAGTACTCCACGGGCCGGCAGCCGTACGTCTCCAGGCAGTAGGTGTCCTCGTCATGGTCCTCGGCGAGATGGATGTGCAGGCGTACGTCGTGGCGCTCGGCGAGTTCGGCCGTGGCCGTCATGACGTCCTTGGTCACCGAGAACGGCGAGCAGGGCGCGAGCGCGACGCGGATCAGGGCGCCCGGCGCCGGATCGTGGTGGGCCTTGATGAGCCGCTCGCTGTCGGCGAGCACCTCGTCCGTGGTCTGGGTGACGCTCCTGGGCGGCAGTCCGCCGTCCTCGACGGACCGGGTCATCGAGCCGCGGGTCGCGTGGAAGCGGAAGCCGATGTCGCGGGCGGCGCGGATCTCGGCGTCGACGAGCTGGGGGCGCGGGTGGACGTAGAGATGGTCCGAGGACGTGGTGCAGCCGCCCATGAGCAGTTCGGCCATGCCCACGTACGCCGAGACGTACGCGGCCTCCTCGTCGAGGGCGGCCCACAGGGGGTAGAGCGTGGTCAGCCAGTCGAAGAGGGAGCCGTTGACGGCGGGCGCGTAGGAGCGGGTGAGGTTCTGGTAGATGTGATGGTGCGTGTTGACCAGGCCCGGGGTGACGAGCCGTCCGGCGGCGGGGACGGTTCGCGTGGCCTCCGGTTCGGTTCCTGGCGTGCCCACGGCTGTGACCCGACCATTCGCGACGGCCACCCAGCCGCCGGGGATCTCCCGGTCCCCGTCCACGACCAGCAGTCCGGCGTCCTTGACCAGCAGATCCACGGCTGACGTCATGGCGCCATCGTAGACAGCCGGCCGGCCAAAGACCTGGCGAGTCGTCGGACGTCACACGTACGGTGTGATCATCCGCAGTGTCCTTCTTCAAAGGCGGTCCTACATGGCCCTGTTCGACCTCCCCCTCGACGAGCTCCAGGAGTACCGCAGCGCGTCCATCGAGCCCGAGGACTTCGACGCGTTCTGGACCAAGACCCTCGAGGAGGCCCACGAGCACGACCTGGACGCCCGTTTCGAGCCGGTCGACACGGGTCTGACGACGGTCGAGGTGTACGACGTGACGTTCGCCGGGTACGGCGGGCACCCGGTGAAGGGCTGGCTGACGCTGCCCGCCGGGGCCACCGAACCGGTGCCGCTGGTCGTGGAGTTCGTCGGGTACGGCGGCGGGCGTGGGCTGCCGCACGAGCACCTGCTGTGGGCCTCGACGGGCCGGGCGCACTTCGTGATGGACACGCGCGGCCAGGGCAGCGCGTGGGGCGGCGGTGGCGGCACGGCGGACCCCGTGGGCGGCGGGCCCGCCTTCCCCGGTTTCATGACACGTGGCATCGACGCACCCGAGAACTACTACTACCGCCGGGTGTTCACGGACGCGGTGCGCGCCGTCGAGGCGGCCCGCTCGCACCCGGCGACCGACGCCTCCCGCACGGTCGCGATCGGCACCAGCCAGGGCGGCGGCATCACGATCGCCGTAGGCGGTCTGGTCCCCGACCTGGTCGCGATCGCCCCGGACGTGCCGTTCCTGTGCGACTACCCGCGCGCCGCCAAGCTGACGGACCGTCACCCGTACCGGGAGATCGGCCTGTTCCTCAAGACCCACCGCGGCCGCACCGAGGACGCCCTGCGCACCCTGTCGTACTTCGACGGCGTCCACTTCGCCGCCCGCGGCCGCGCCCCGGCCCTCTTCTCCGCGGCCCTGGAGGACCAGACCTGCCCGCCCTCGACGGTCTTCGCGGCGTTCAACGCCTGGTCCCATGACGACAAGCAGATCGAGGTCTACGACTTCAACGACCACGAGGGCGGCGGGCCTTACCAGGAGGCGCTGAAGCTGCGCTGGCTGCGCTCGTACGCCTGAGGAACCGGGTCTTCCCTCCAGTCCGACCAGTCGGTACGTTCATCGGACCCGGGCCGCAGTGTCGCGGTCCGGGTTTCCGGCGTACGACGGAGGCGGTCCATGGCCGAGCACGAAGCCCGCGTTCAGGGGCACTGTGACGAGCGGTTCGCGGCGGTGCGTGCCGCGTTCGAGGAAGGCTTTCGGGAGCGGGGAGAGCTGGGTGCGGCGGTCGCCGTCACGGTGGACGGGCAGACCGTGGTGGACCTGTGGGGCGGGTGGGCCGACGCGGCCCGCACCCGGGCGTGGGAGCGGGACACGCTGGTCAACGTCTGGTCGACCTCGAAGGGCCCGGTCGCCCTGTGCGCGCACATCCTCGCCGACCGGGGCCTGCTGGACCTCGACGCCCCGGTGGCCACGTACTGGCCCGAGTTCGCCGCGGCGGGCAAGGAGAAGGTCCTCGTACGGCATCTGCTCTCACACCGGGCGGGACTGTCCGGGCTGCGGGAACCGCACTCGCTGGAGCAGCTCTACGACTGGGAGGTGACGACCCGGCGGCTGGCCGCGACGGAGCCCTGGTGGGAGCCGGGGTCGCGGTCCGGGTATCACGCGCTGACGTACGGGTTCCTGGTCGGAGAGGTGGTGCGGCGGGTGTCGGGGCTGCTGCCGGGGGCCTTCCTGGAGCGGGAGGTGACCGGGCCGCTCGGCATCGACTTCACGATCGGGCTTCCGGAGAAGGAGCACGGCCGCGCGGCCGAGCTGGTCCACCCGACGACCGCGACGGACAGTGAACAGGCCGCGATCTTCAGCCAGTTGGCGCCCCTGGCGCTGGCCGCGCTGGCCAACCCCTTGACGGGCGCCGCCGAGGCCAACACGCCGGGGTGGCGGTCCGCCGAGATTCCCGCCGCGAACGGCCACGGCACCGCGCGGGCGGTGGCCCGGCTGTACGGCGTCTTCGCGGGCCGGGGCACTTTCGACGGCCGGCGCGTCCTGTCGCCCGAGGCCGCCGAGCGGGTGCGCGAGGGACAGGGCCGCTGCCGGGACCTGGTGCTGGGCGCGGGCTTCGAGAGCGAGACCGAGATCGGGCTGGGGTTGTGGCTGAGCGGTGCGAACGGGTCGTACGGACCGAATCCGCGCGCTTTCGGCCATGACGGCTTCGGCGGTTCCTGCGGGCTGGCCGACCCCGAGGCGGGGGTGTCGCTCGGGTACGTCATGAACCGCATGGGGCCGCACATCGCCGACGATCCACGGAAGATGGCGCTGGTGGACGCCGTCTACCGCGCCCTGTGAGGGGTGGGACGGTTTCGGCCGATCCGGCGGGCCACCCTTCCCCTGTGGTTTAGACCAATGCTAGACCTGGTGGCGCACCGAGGCCGCACGGCTACGGCACGTCACCGACAGGAGGCGCGGCATGGCCCGCACCACCCCGCACCAGGACCCACCCCTGTACTGGAGGATCGCCACGGAGTTGCTCGGCGAACTGCGCGACGGCACCCTGGCACCCGGCGAACGGCTGCCGGGTGAGCGGAAGTTGGCCGAGCACTTCGGGGTCAGCAGGGAGACCGTCCGGCAGGCGCTCCAGGTGCTGCGCCGCGGCGGTCTGGTCGCCACCGACCGCCGGGGCACCCATGCCGCCCTGCCCGCGACACCGGTCGAGGCCCCCTCCACGCTCGCCTTCCCGGTGGGCGCCGACTCCGCGGGCCCGGAGGCGGCCGACCGGACGACCGTGGCCTGGGAGGCTCCCCCGCCGGAGCACGCGAAGGCCCTGGGGCTCGCCCCGCACCGGCCGACCCTGGTGCACCGGTACGAGTCGGACCGCCGCACGGCCGTCACCTCCTTCTCCGCCGTGGCGCTCGCCGAGGTCGAGGAGCTGGCCAGGTACCGGGAACGGGCCGACGGCCGCGCGTCGGCGCAGCTGCGGCGGGCCTACGACTGGATGCGCAGGGCGGGCCTGACCCTGCACCACCGCGACTCGATCACCCCGCTCGCCGACACCCCCTCGGTCCGGGTCACCCGCCGGGTGCACGACCAGTACGCCCGGCCGCTGGAGATCACCGACCTCGTGCTGGACGCCCGACAGGAGGCGCTGGTCTACGAGTTCACCCTCCCAGCCGATCTCCCGGCCGATCTGACGGCCGACCTTCCGGCCGACGGAAGTACAGCTGCACGACCGAGCCCGACGGATCCAGGTCCTCGGTGACCAGGTCGGTCAACTGCCGTACGAGCCACATCCCGTGACCGCCCGGGGCCGCCGGACCGGACGGCGGCAGATGCCCGGGGAAGGGCGGGCGGGGCACGGAGGTGTGCGCGCCCTCGTCCCTGACCTCGCAGATCACGTACTCGCCGTCGCCGCGCAGCCGCACCACGCCTCGACCGCCGCCGTAGCGCAGGGCGTTGACCACGGTCTCGTGCACCGCCGCCACCAGGTCGTACGTCCGCTGTTCCGGCAGGCCGGCGCGGCGGGCGTACACCGCGAGGCCCTGCCGCACGGCGGCCGAGCCCCCGCGGGCGAACGGGATGTCGTCCGGACAGGCCGGCAGAGAGCGGGGGCGCAGTGCGTCGCACTCCGCGTAGAAGTCGGCGGGGTCGGTGAAGTCGGCGGCCCCGTCGGTGAGTTCGGGGTGGGTGCGGGCCGCGGTGCGCACGATGTCGGCGGGCAGCGTCCGGGTGTCGTAGGGGCAGAGGATCCAGTGCGCCGAGTCGGCGAAGGCGACGTTCAGGAGGGACTCGTAGCGCATCCACTCCCGGGTCTCGAAAGCTCCGCGGCCCGCCCAGAGGGGCTCGCCGATGATCCGCACGCGCCGGTCGGGGCCGTGCCGGTCGCAGTAGGCGTGGTAGCGGCCCAGGGTGCGGGAGGGGTAGTCGTACCAGTCGCGGGCCTCGACGAACTCGACCGCGCCGGAGCGGTCGCCGAGCGCCTCCTCCAGCAGGGCGATGTTGTGCGCGGTCAGTACGGCGAGGACGGGGTCGCCGGCGTCCAGGCCGTCGGTGACGAAATCGGCCGTGGCGGCGAGGAACGCGGCGTCGGAGCCGTAGCGGAGCGCCTGGTGGACGAAGCCGGCGCGGATCACGGCGCACCTCCGTCGGGTTCGAAGAGCAGACCGGGGACCCGGTCCCAACCGGCCACCCGCATCACCCGCCGGATGTGCGGGGCGACTCCCGACAGCACGAGGGTGCCTCCGACGGCGGACAGGGCGAGGGCGGAGAAGACCAGCAGACGCAGGGCGCCGACGTCGACGAAGTGCAGTTCGCGCAGGTCGAGCCGGATGCGGGCGCCGCTCGCGGGGCGGGCCCGTTCGGCGCGCAGGGCGCGGGCGACGGCGGTGACGTTGGAGTCGTCCACCTCGCCGGCGAGGGCGAGGCCGGGGGGTGCGAAGGTGCGGGTGATGGAGAGCAGGTCGTCGCGCCACACCTCGTCGGCGCCCACCCGGCCGTGGTGGAGCCCGGCGAGCGGGGCCAGTTCGGTCTCGTCGAAGACCCGGCTGTCGTACTGGCAGATGCCGAGCACGGGCAGCGCCGCGAACACCGGGTCGAGGAGGAGCTCGCTGTCGTGCAGCGTCTTGAGTCCCTTCCCGGCCAGCGCGCGCAGGATCTCCGCGCACACCCGCAGCCCCAGGAAGCCGTCGCCGACCGCGCGGCGCGTCTCGCGGCGGATCACCTCGTCCAGGTCCCACAGGCCCTCGGGAGCGGCGAGATGGGCGTCGACGCACAGCCGGCCGGCCGCGAGCTCCTCGTCGACCCGGCAGCCGTGCGACTCCAGGAAGGAAAGGGCGACGCCGGCGGGCATGTCGGCGGGCGGCAGCAGCAACCCGCGATGGCCGCTGGCCAGGCCGTCGAGCAGGAACGCGGCGAGGACGGTCTCGCGCTCCTCGTCGGTGTCGTAGCCGAGGAGCAGATGGTCGCCGTGGCGCATCTGGCCCACGGTCCTCACAGCGGGTAGGACGGCCATCGCGCGCCTCCCTCGACGGGGCGGGACCGCTTCCAAGTTACGCCGGAACCGGGCCTCCCGTGAGGGGTTAGGGTGACCTACCGTCGGGTTGCGGTGAGGGGGGACGATGGCGGCCTCTGTGCACGGCGGCAGAACCGGCAACCTGCCCCCCGAGGCGAACGAGTTCATCGGCCGCAGGCTCGAACTCGCCGAGATAGCGGGGCTGTTGGGAACCGCGCGACTCGTGACGCTGACGGGACCGGGCGGCGTCGGCAAGTCTCGGCTCGCGCTGCGCGCCGCGCATGTCGCGAAGTCGGCCTTCCGCGGCGGGACCTGGCTGGTGGAGCTGTCGGAGCTCCGCAACCCCGACCTCCTGACGAACACGGTGGCCCAGGCGACCCGGCTGACCGAGCAGACACTGCGGCCCCTTCTGGAGGCCCTGCACGAGCACCTCGCCGGGCCGCCGCCGCTGCTCGTCCTCGACACCTGTGAGCACGTCCTGGACGAATGCGCACGCCTCGTACAGGATCTCCTCGCCCACATACCGGAGTTGCGGGTGCTGGCGACCAGCCGGCAGGCGCTGGGCGTCCCGGGCGAGCATCTCCTGACGGTGGCCCCGCTGCCGTTGGGTGAACGCGACGACGCGGTGGCCCTGTTCACGGCCCGGGCCTCGGCAGCCGTGCCGTCGTTCACGCTCACCGAGGCCAACCGGGCCGCCGTGGCGGCGATCTGCGCCCGCCTGGACGGGATACCGCTGGCCCTCGAACTCGCCGCCGTACGACTGCGCGGTCTCCCCCTCGACCGGCTGCTGGAGGGGCTGGGCTCCCGTTTCGACCTGCTGGTGTCGTCCGCCCGGCCGCGCCTAGCCCGCCACCAGACCCTGCGCACGGCCATCGGCTGGAGCCACGAGCTGTGCACCCCGCTGGAACGGCTGCTGTGGGCCCGGCTGTCGGTGTTCGCCGGCGGCTGGGACGTGGAGGCGGCCGAGTTCGTCTGCCACGGCGGGCCGTTGAGCGCCGAGGACGTGCTCGCGCTGCTGGTCTCGCTCACCGAGAAGTCCATCGTCACGCGGGACGGGGAGGGGCCGGCGGGACGGTACCGGATGCTCGACACCGTGCGCTCGTTCGGCGCGGAGTGGCTCGCCGGGCTCGGCGAGGAGGCGGCGGTCCGGCGGCGCCACCGGGACTACTTCCGGTGGATCGCCCGCCAGGGCGAGGCCGAGTGGCTGGGCCCCGGCCAGCGGATGTGGGCCGAGCGGCTGTCCGCGGAACACGCCAATCTCCGGCTGGCGATCGAGGAGTGTCTGGCGGCGCCCGAACCGGAGACCGCGCTCGAACTCACCGGCAGCCTCTGGTACTTCTGGTTCGCCTGCGGTGTCGCGGAGGAGGGCCGTGGCTATCTGGAACAGGCGCTGCGCCACGCCCCCGAGGGTGGCGGCCCCGAGCACACCCTCGCCGTGTGGGCGCACCGGCTGGTGACCGTCGTACCGGATGATCTGGAGGCCGCCGAGTCGGTGAGCTCCGCGTATGTCTGGCTGGCCGCGGAACGTCATCTGCCGGTCCCCGCGCTGCCGTTGACCGGGGCGAGCCTCGCCGTACGGGGTGAGTCGGCGCGCTCGGCGGTGCTGTACGGGAGCAGTGGGCATGCTCCGGCGGGTGACGGTGGCGCCGAGTTCTTCCAGCTGATGACCCTCGCCCTCCAGGCGTATCTCCTGGCCGGGCAGGCCGCGTTCGAGCGCTGCGCCTCGGTCGCCGAACGACTGCGCCGGGACTGCGCCGAGCGGGGCGAGCTGTGGATGCGGGCGTGGGGCGACTTCTTCGTCTCGCTCGCCGGGATCGGGCTGGGCCGTCCGGACGAGGCCCTGCGTCCGGCCCGCGAGGCGCTGACCGCGAAGTGGCGGGTGCACGACCGGCTCGGCGCGGCCGCCGTAGCGGACCTGCTGGTCGCCGCGCAGGCGTCCCGCGGCGAGGACGAACTCGCCGCCCGCCTCCTGGGCATCAGCAGGCGTCTGTGGCGTACGGCCGGGCTGCCGCAGCTGGGCCGACCGGACACCACCGTCTTCCACCGGGAGTACGAGCGCCGGCTGCGAGCGTCCCTGGGCGACGCCCGGTTCACCGAAGCGGTGCGCGAGGGCGGGGAGTTGGGGTCGGAGGCGGCGATCGGACTGGCGTTGGGCGACGGGGGTGGTGCGGGGGACGACGTCTGAGCGCGGGGCGGTGCGAACGGCCGGCAAGCCTCCGGCCGAACCGAGGAGCGCCCCGATCAGCTCGGCAGCGTCGCCACCACCATCCGGACGCGTGGACTGCCGTCGCGCCGGCGCCCGAACTCGGGCAGCGCCACGAGGTCCACGCCGAACCCGGCACGCTCGAGCTCCCGGCGCACGTCGGCGAGCCGGAACGCCCGGTAGTACATGACGAAGGGCGGCCGCCACACCGCGTTGCGGACCCGCATCACCGTGTCGAAGCCCAGCAGCATCCAGTAGCCGAGCGATCCCGGGCGAGGCGGCGCGATCACGGGGAAGGCGAAACGGCCCCCCGGTCGCAGCACGGAACGGACCTGCCCGAACAGTCCGGGCAGCTCGCCCGGCAGGAAGTGCCCGAAGGCCCCGAAGCTGACGACCAGGTCGAAGGCGGGCCCGAAGGGGAGCGCCCGGGCATCCGCACGGACCCAGTCGGCCCGCGCCCCGGCAGGCCCCACCTGCCGTCGCGCGACCTCGAGCATCCCGGCGCTGAAGTCGACCCCGACGACCCGCTCCCGGCACAGCCGCGCGAGCACGTCGACCCCCGCCCCCGTCCCGCAGCACAGGTCGAGCCCGGCGGAGAAGGGTCCCATCCGCGCCAGCGCCGCCTCGACGGAGTCGAGCACGGAGTCCGGGGTCCGGAAGGGCGTGTGGTCGAACTTGGGGGCGAGGAGGTCGTAGCCGCGTTCCACGGACGACAGAGCCTGGACGGCGAGTTCACGCAGGCTCGGGCCTTCTGGGCTGAACATCGCGTCAGCTTAGGCGAGCGCCCCCATGGACACGCCGCGGGCCGAGGCATACCGTAGGCCACGATTATTCAACTAATTGACTATGAGGTGAGGTCGGATGCGAGCTTTCCGCGAGGCCGTCGAGGCGTGGGACTTCGACGCGGTCGAGGCCCTGCTGGCGGAGGACGTCGTCTTCACCAGCCCGGTCGTCTTCAAGCCGTACCCCGGCAAGGCGATCACGGCGGCGATCCTTCGGGGCGTCTCCCGGGTATTCGAGGACTTCCGGTACGAGCGTGAGCTCGCCGGCGCCGACGGCCGCGACCACGCCCTGGTCTTCTCGGCCCGGGTGGGCGACCGCGCGCTGACGGGCTGCGACTTCATCCACCTCGACGAGAACGGCCTCATCGACGAACTCACGGTCATGGTGCGGCCGTTGTCGGGCGCCCAGGCCCTCGCGGAGGCCATGGGCGCCCAGTTCGACCGGATCGCGAAGGAGGCGGCGGCGAGCAACGCCGACTAGGCGCTCCGCTGGAGGTGCGGCGACGCGCCGTCGATCGTCTGCGGCACCGACGTGGCCGGTCGCGCCCACGCGGCGGCAGCCGCACGTCGACACCGCCCCGCGCCCCTTCAGGGCGCGGCCGAACCGCAGTACGGCTGTTGCGGTTGGATGGCCTCATGACCACCGACGAGCACGCGCGGTTCATGCGGGCCAACCAGGCGAACTGGGACGCCCGCACCCCCGTCCATCTCGCCAGCCGGTTCTACGGCCTCGACGGGGATCTCGACCCCGAGCGCTGGTTCGCGGCCTTCGAGTGGGCAGATCTGGGTGACCTCGCCGGCCGCAATGTGCTCCACCTCCAGTGCCACCTCGGCACGGAGACGCTCGCGCTCGCCCGGCGCGGGGCCCGGGCCGTCGGGCTCGACTTCTCGGAGGCCTCCGTGGCGGCCGCGACCGACATCGCCGCGCGGGCGGACGTGGCCGTCGAGTACGTCAGGGCCAACGTCTACGACGCCGTGGAGGCGCTCGGCGGGCGGCAGTTCGACGTCGTCTACACCGGGAAGGGCGCGCTGTGCTACCTCCCGGACCTGGACCGGTGGGCCGACACGGTCGCCCGACTCCTGTGCCCCGGCGGCCGGTTGTCCCTCGTCGAGTTCCACCCGCTGCTCAACTCGCTGGGCCCGAAGCCCGCTCCGGGTGAGGGACCCGAACTCCTCCTGCGCCACGACTACCTGGGCGGCGGCGGCCCTGTGCACCGGGACGCCACCCACACCTACACCGACGGCCCGGCCGTCGAGGGTGCCACGGACAGTTACGAGTGGATGCACGGAACAAGCGAGGTCATCAACGCGTTGGTGGGTGCGGGACTGACGATCCGGCGCCTCACGGAGAGCGACGAGCTGCCCTGGCCGCGCTGGTCGCGCATGGTGCGCACGGAGTCCGGCTGGTGGCGTCTGCCCGAGCCCCGGATCCCGCTGCTCTACGGAGTCCTCGCCACCCGCTGAACCACCGTGATACGGTCCTGACAGCACTTGTGTACGCCCCGTCGAGGGCGCCGGTGCTGGTTTCTCCTTCAATTCGCCGGTTGATCGACCGGCTTCTCAGCACCACCTCGCGACCGCGGTTCGCCGTACCCGAGGTGCTGTTCTCCGCCGCCCGAAGGCGCTTCGACCGCCTTCCCGATGTGCGCGGCAACCCCCTTCCTTCCGCATGTCCCATGCCTTCCGTCCTCGAAAGGACACACCCACCATGACCACCACACTCGAACCCTCTGTCCAGCAGCAGCTCCCGGTCCGCGCCGCCACCGGCTTCCTCGACATCGACGCGAACGGAAAGGGCCACCTGCGCACCGAGAGCCTGCTGCCGCTGCCGTCCGACCTCCAGGTCTCCCCCGCACTGATCCGCAAGCACGGTCTGCGCAAGGGAGACGCCGTCGACGGCGTACGCGGCACCCAGCGCGCCCTCACCGAGGTCGCCCGGGTCAACGGCCGTTCCCCCGAGGAGCTGCGCGGCCGCCGCCACTTCCGCGACCTGACCCCGCTCCACCCGAGCGAGCGGATCCGTCTCGAACACCCGGCGTCCGGTCTGACCGGCCGGGTCGCCGACCTGATCACCCCCGTCGGAAAGGGCCAGCGCGGCCTCATCGTCGCCCCGCCCAAGACCGGCAAGACGGTCCTCCTCCAGCAGATCGCGGCCGCCGTCGCCGGCAACCACCCCGAGTGCCGGCTGATGGTCGTGCTGCTCGACGAGCGCCCCGAGGAAGTCACCGACATGCGGCGCTCGGTGCGCGGCGAGGTGTACGCCTCCACGTTCGACCGCACGCCCAAGCAGCACATCGCGCTCGCCGAGCTGGTGATCGAACGGGCCAAGCGGCTCGTCGAGGCCGGCGAGGACGTCGTGATCCTGCTCGACTCCCTGACCCGGCTGTGCCGGGCCCACAACAACGCGGCCGCCGCCGGTGGCCGCACCCTCAGCGGCGGTGTCGACGCGACCGCGCTCATCGGCCCGAAGCGGTTCTTCGGCGCCGCCCGGTCGGCCGAGGAGGGCGGCTCGCTCACCATCCTCGCCACCGCGCTGGTGGAGACCGGCTCCCGTGCCGACGACTTCTTCTTCGAGGAGCTCAAGAGCACCGGCAACATGGAGCTCCGGCTCGACCGTGAGCTCGCCGCGCGCCGTGTCTTCCCGGCCGTCGCCATCAACCCCTCCGGCACCCGTCGCGAGGAACTCCTGCTGCCCCCGGCCGAGTTGACGACCACGCACGGTCTGCGCCGGGCCCTGCAGAGCCGTGACGGCCAGGCCAACCTGGAAACGCTCCTGGAGCGCATGCGCGAGACCCCGGACAACGCGACCTTCCTGCGCCGCATCCAGCCCACGCTGCCCACGGGCTGAGCACTCCCCCGTCCGGGTGCTCGCGCGCCCCGCACGGCCCGGGCAGCGCCTCGGACGGAGGGTGCGTTCCTACGTTTGCGGTATGACCATCGGATTTCCTTCCCGGGTTGCCGTGTCGGCCTGCGCGCTGTGCACGGCGGGCCTGCTGACGCTCGCCCCTGTCCCCGCGGTCGCTCACACGGGCTCCGACCCCGACACGCCCGGCGGGGCGCCGGCCGCGGCCCCGCGCCCCGCCCTGCTGTACCGCTCCGGCACGCACCTCCGGCCGCACCAGGGCGCTCCCCGGGTGCCGAGCGTCTCCGCGCTGTCGTGGGTCGTGGCCGACGCCGAGAGCGGCGAGGTGCTCGCGGCGCACGACGCGCATCGCAGGCTGCCGCCCGCCAGCACGCTCAAGACCCTCTTCGCCCTGGCCGTGCTGCCCGTGCTGCCCGGCGGGATCCGGCACCGGGTCGGACGGGACGAGCTGGCCGACGTCGGCGCCGGAAGCAGCCTGGTCGGGGTGCGGGAAGGACACACGTACCGCGTGTCCGACCTGTGGCGCGGGGTCTTCCTCAACTCCGGGAACGACGCCGTGCACGTCCTGGCCCGGCTCAGCGGCGGCTGGCACTCCGCGGCCGCCCGGATGCAGGCCAAGGCACGCTCGCTCGGCGCCCTCGACACCCACGTCCGCTCCCCCGACGGCTACGACACACCCGGCCAGGTCTCGTCCGCGTACGACCTGGCCGTCTTCGGCCGGGCGGGGCTGCGCAACCCGGACTTCGCGCGGTACTGCGGCACGGTCGGGGCCAGGTTCCCCGGGGGCGGCGGCTGGTCGTACGCCATCCAGAACACCAACCGGCTGCTCACCGGCGCCGACGGGGTGGAGCCCTACGACGGGCTGATCGGTGTCAAGAACGGCTACACCAGCCATGCGGGCAACACGCTCGTCGCCGCCGCCGAGCGGGGTGAGCGCACGCTCGTCGTCACCGTGATGAACCCTCAGGCGGGCGGTGGTTTCGCCGTGTACGAGGAGGCGCGCGAACTGCTCGACTGGGGGTTCGACGCGGCGGGGCGGGTGGATCCGGTGGGGTCGCTGGACGCGCTGCGGGCCAGACCGCGGCCGGGGCCCGAGGCGGTGCCCGCGGCCGCCACGGTCGCGGTGGCCCGGGACAGCGGCTCGGGCCTGCCGGAGACATGGGCGATCGCAGGGGCCGCCGGGCTCGGCGCGCTCGCCGTCGCGTTCGTCCTGCGGGCCAGGGCCGGACGGGCGCCGCGGGGCTGACCGGTCGGCAGCCACAGCAGCAGGCCGAGCGTGATCCAGGTGTACGTGTTGGATCCGAGGAAGCCGTCGACGCCGGACGCGTCGTCGAACCAGAGCCACACCACGCTGGTGCACAGCACCGCGTACAGGGCACCCGCCACGCGCGGGTGCCCGGCGCGGACCAGCACGGCGAAGGCCGGGAGCAGCCACACCAGGTGATGCACCCAGGTGATCGGGCTGACCAGACAGGCGGTCAGTCCTGTGAGCGCGAACGCCGCCGGCCAGTCACCGGCAGTGGCCGCCCGGCGGGCCCGGACCGCCCAGACGCCCAGGACCAGCAGGGCCGCCACGGCCCACACGGCCCGGTCCGGCTCGCCCAACCGGGCCAGGATCCCTTGCAGCGACTGGTTGGAGACGTAGTCCAGGCGTCCCACCCTGGTCGTGTCCCACATCGCCTCCGTCCAGTAGATACGCGAGGCCTGCGGGGCCACCCCGGCCGCGAGCGCGGTCGCACCGACGGCCACCGCGGTCGCGACGGCGGCCGCCCGTCTGCGCCCGGCGAGCAGCAGCAGGACGATGAACAGGGCGGGCGTGAGCTTGATCGCGGCCGCCACGCCGATGCCCCAACCCGCCCGCCGCTCCCGTCCCGTGGCAAGCAGCCAGCCGTCGCACAGCACCAGGGCCAGCAGCACGAGGTTGACCTGGCCGAAGCTGAACGTGTCCCGCAGCGGCTCGAACAGCGCGAGCGCGCAGGCGCCCAGCGCACAGCCGTACCACCCGTGACGCCGCCAGGACCGCCCGGCCAGCAGACGCGCGATCACCGCGAGGGCGGCCAGGTTGAGCAGCATCGAGCCGGCGATCGCGACGGGCAGTGGCATCAGCGCCATCGGCAGCATGACGACCGCGGCGAAGGGCGGATAGGTGAAGCCGTACGTCGTGCCCGGCACCAGGTAGTCGTAGATCCGTCCGTCGTGGTGGACCCAGGTGTCGATCGTGCCGTAGTAGACGCGCAGGTCGAACCAGTCGCGCAGCAGCGGCACGGTCGCGGTGAAGACGGTGACCGCCGTGGCGAGGGCGAGGACCAGCGGCAGTCGGCCGCGGTCGGTGCGGGGCCGGTTCATACCGTACGGCCCGATGCCGGTGCGGGTGCCTGGGCCGCTTGGCGGGCCTGCCACAGGACGACGACGGCCAGTGCCCCGCCGGAGACCGCCAGGACCAGCTGAGCGGTGTCGACGGGGCCACCGCTGGGCAGGGTGGCGAGCGCGAGGACACCCGTCACGGCCGCCACCCGGTGCCGTACCGAGGTGGTGGGCGCCGCGGCCGCGATGAGGAACAGTCCCCACAGGGCGTACCAGGGCCGGATCGCCGGGCCGAACGCGGCGACCGCGGCGAGGCTCAGCCCCAGCGCGTACACCGGGCGGGGTCGCAGCCGCCACCAGATGGCCACCACCAGGACCGAGGTGAGGGCGAGTCCGAGCAGATGCCAGGCGGGCACGGCCAGCGGTGCCAGATCGCTGCCGAGCCGTTCCAGCAGGGCTCCGGTGGCCCGGCCGAGGAGGCTGGTGAGGGCCCAGTTCTGCGGTGAGACGGGGGTGTCGAGGGCGCCTGTCCAGCCGTATCCCGTCCCCGCGACGGCGGTCGCGGCGACCGTGGTGGCCCCGGCCGCGAGGGCTGTCGTCAGCACCGCCTTGGCGGGGCGGTGCCCGGCGCGGATCTGGAGGAGGACGACCGCGGCGAGTCCGAGCGCGGCGGGCGCCTTGACGAGTGCGGCGAGCGTGACGAGCACGGCGCCCAGGACCGGCCACCGTCCCAGCGCCGCGACCAGACCGGCGCCGAGCAGCCCGAGCATGATGGCGTCGTTGTGGGCACCGGCGACCAGGTGCAGCAGGACGAGCGGGTTGAGGACGCCGAGCCAGAGCGCGGCGGCCGGGTCGGCGCCGCTGTGCCGGGCCAGCCGGGGCAGTGCGGCCGCCATCAGGGCCACCCCGAACAGTGCCACGAGCCGCATCCCGAACAGACCGGCGGGCAGCTCGCCGCGGGTCAGTCCGGCCAGCGCGGAGGCCAGGGCGAGGAAGACCGGGCCGTACGGGGCCGCCGTGTGCTGCCACAGCGGGGCCACCTCGTCGGCGAGCGGACCGCCGAGCTGGGCGGGGCCATGCGTGTAGACGTCCATGTGGGCGTCGACCATGGCGCCCTGGGCGAGGTAGCTGTAGACGTCCCGGCTGAAGAGCGGCGGGGCGAGCAGGAGCGGGGCCGCCCAGATCGCGAGGACGAGGAACAGGGCGCGCGGGGTGGGCGGTTCGGCGCCGCGGACGAGACGGCCCAGCAGGAGCCAGGCAGCTATCAGCAGGACGACGCCGAAGTAGACCCCGATCAGGCCCAGCGCGGCACGGACGCTCGCGGGGGCCAGCAGCTCCCGTACGGGCAGGGCGCCGGCCGTGTCACCGCCCAGCGCTAGGAAGGCGGTGCCGGCCAGGCCGAGAACCTGACAGCGGCGGAGATCGACGGGGAAAGCCATGGCCAACACTCGGGAAGCGTCGCAACGCCGGGTGGCCGGGAATTGACGAACCGCACTCGGTGCAGCGGCCTTCGTGTGACCGCCGTGTGATCAGAACACCGACAGTCCCGTCAGCGTCGTGAACCGGTCCAGGGCCGCCACTCCCGCCACCGAGTTGCCCCGCTCGTCCAGCCCCGGGCCCCACACACTCAGCGCGCACCGACCCGGCACGACGGCAATGATCCCGCCGCCCACACCGCTCTTGCCCGGCAGCCCGACCCGGTAGGCGAAGTCCCCGGCCGCGTCGTACGTCCCACAGGTCAGCATCACCGCGTTGACCTGCTTGGCCTGGCTGCGGGTGAGCAGTCGGCTGCCGTCGGCGCGGATCCCGTGCCGGGCCAGAAAGGTGGTGGCCAGGGCCAGGTCGGCGCAGGACGCCAGCAGGGAGCACTGCCGGAAGTACTGGTCGAGCAGGACGGGGACCGGGTTGTCGATGTTGCCGTACGACGCCATGAAGTGGGCGAGGGCGGCGTTGCGGTCGCCGTGGGCGGACTCGGAGGCGGCGACCTCCTTGTCGAAGTCCAGGCTCGGGTTGCCGCTCTCGGCGCGCAGGAACGACAGGAGTTCGCCGGCCGCGTCTCCGGTACGGGTCTGGAGACGGTCGGTGACGACGAGCGCGCCCGCGTTGATGAACGGGTTGCGCGGGATGCCGTTCTCGTACTCCAGCTGGACCAGGGAGTTGAAGGGGTTGCCGGAGGGCTCGCGGCCCACGTGCTCCCAGAGCGCGTCGCCCTCGCGGGCCAGATCGAGGGCGAGGGTGAAGACCTTGGTGATGGACTGGGTGGAGAACGGCTGCCGCCAGTCCCCCACGCCGTAGACCGTGCCGTCCAGCTCCGCGACGGCCATGCCGAAGCGGCGTGGGTCGCAGGCGGCGAGCGCCGGGATGTAGTCGGCGGGCCGGCCGCGCCCGGGCGTGCGCTCGATCTCCTCGGCGATGCGTGCCAGGACCGGCTCGAAGGTCATGGACGAAGTCATGATCACCATTGTGCCTCCGCTGGTGCCTCCGCGCCGGTCCGGCGCCCGTCCTCAGGTCAGGCCGACAGCTGTCCGGTGCCCGCGACGACCTCGGGCCGCAGCAGGTCGGCGAGGGTCTCGGCGGGCAACAGGCCCTTCTCCAGCACGAGTTCGGCCACCCCACGCCCGGTGGCGAGGGCCTCCTTGGCGATGTCGGTGGCGGCCGTGTACCCGATGTGCGGGTTCAGGGCGGTGACCAGGCCGATGGAGTTCTCCACGGTGGCGCGCAGTACCTCGGTGTTGGCGGTGATGCCGTCCACGCAGCGCTCGGCGAGGGTGAGGCAGGCGGCGCGCAGATGGGTGAGGGACTCCGACAGGGAGTGCAGGATGATCGGCTCGAACGCGTTGAGCTGGAGCTGTCCCGCCTCCGCGGCCATGGTGATGGCGACGTCGTTCCCGATGACCTCGAACGCGACCTGGTTGACCACTTCGGGGATCACCGGGTTGACCTTGCCGGGCATGATCGACGAACCGGCCTGCACCGGCGGCAGGTTGATCTCGCCGAGGCCCGCGCGCGGACCGGAGGACAGCAGCCGCAGATCGTTGCAGCTCTTGGAGAGCTTGACCGCGACCCGCTTGAGCACGCCGGACATCTGGACGAACGCCCCGCAGTCCTGCGTCGCCTCGACCAGGTTGGCGGCGGTGACCAGCGGCAGCCCGGTGATCTCGGCGAGATGCCGACGGGCCGACTCGGCGTAACCGGCGGGCGCGTTGAGCCCCGTACCGATGGCCGTGGCGCCGAGGTTGATCTCGTGGATCAACCGCACGGCCTCGTCGAGCCGAAGACGGTCCTCGTCGATCATGACGGCGAACGCGGAGAACTCCTGGCCGAGCGTCATCGGCACCGCGTCCTGCAACTGCGTACGGCCCATCTTGAGCACATCTCGGAACTCGACGGCCTTGCGGGCGAACGAGTCCTGCAACACGGCCATCGCCTCGAGCAGCCCGCGCACCGCGAAGACCGTCGCCACCTTGACGGCGGTCGGGTAGACGTCGTTGGTCGACTGCCCCAGGTTGACGTCCTCGTTGGGGTGCAGGTGCTGGTACTGCCCCTTCTCGAACCCCAGCAGCTCCAACGCCCGGTTCGCGACGACCTCGTTGGCGTTCATGTTGGTCGAGGTACCGGCTCCGCCCTGGATCACATCCACGACGAACTGCTCGTGCAGCTTGCCCTCCCGGATCTCCCGACAGGCCTCGACGATCGCGGCGGCCTTCCGCGGCTCCAGCAGCCCCAGCTCCTCGTTGGCGAGAGCGGCGGCCTCCTTGACGGCGGCCAGCGCGTCGATGAGATGCGGATAGGCGGAGATGGGCGTACCGGTGATGGGAAAGTTCTCGACGGCCCGCAGGGTGTGAACACCCCAGTAGGCATCGACGGGAACATCACGGTCGCCGAGCAGATCGTGTTCACGGCGGCTGACTGCGGCGGTCATGGGAGTAAGGGTCCTCTTTCTGAAGGGGCTCGGTGTGAGCGCCCCTTTAGGGGCGCGGGGAACTGCGCGACCAGCCACGAACGGCCCGCGGTCGCCAATCTCGAAATCCGGCACATCCTTAGGCGCAGGCCGGCACGACAACCGGCTCCAACGAACGAACGGGCCGCACACACCCGACCTCTCGCCCGCCGCCCAGCAGGGCTTCCCCCTGGAACTCGCCCAGAACCGCAGGATCAACCCCGGCCCAAGCCAACGCCGCAGCAGCAACAGGCACCCGCGCCCGATTGGCCCCGTCAGCGATCTTCACAGCAACAGAACGCCCGTCAGGCAGCGCAGCGACCTGCACACCCTCGAACCCGTCCTTGGCAAGAAGCCCCGGTACAGCGGCCATCAACGCGGCCACATCCCGCCCCGCCCCGGACGCCATCTCCGGATGCGACCGCATCGCATCGGCCACCCGCGCCTCCGGCGTCCCCGGCACCGCGGAGGTGATCCGCGCGGCGGCCCGCGCCAGCCCGTGCAGGGAGATGGAGAACAGCGGCGCCCCACACCCGTCGACCGTCACCTGGGCGATCCGCTGCCCCGTGAGGTCCTCGACGATCTCGGCGATCGCCTGCTGGAGCGGGTGCGCGGGGTCGAGATAGCCCTCGAGAGGCCAGTCGTTGAGCACGCACGTGTACAGCATCGCCGCGTGCTTGCCGGAGCAGTTCTGGGCGAGCCGCGAGGGCAGCCGGCCCTCCCGCACCCATCCGTCCCGCACGACCGGGTCGAACGGCATGTCCGGCACATTGCGCAGCGCGTCCTCGCCGACCCCCGCGAGCTCCAGGATCCGCCGGGTACCGGCGAGATGGCGCTCCTCGCCGGAGTGGCTGGCCGCGGTGAGCGAGAGCAGCTCGCCGTCGAGCGGGAGCCCGGCGCGGACCATGGCGACGGCCTGCACCGGCTTGAGCGCCGACCGCGGGTAGAACGCCGCCTCGATGTCGCCGAGCTGGAACTGCACCTGCCCGTCCGCGCCGAGGACGACGACGGAACCGTAGTGGATGCCCTCCACGACCCCGCCGCGTATCAGGTGGGCGACGGGGGCGTGGAGGGGCTCGCGGATCATGGGTGGGGCCGCGACGGAACTGCTGTACATCACTTCCTACTTCGCAAGGAGCGTCACGCGGGTCACGCGCCGACGCCGGTGGTGGACTGGCGGGCGATCCGGCCGCGGATGGCGTACCAGCCGCCGACCAGCGCACCGACGATCAGGGGCAGGCACAGCACGGTGGTGCGTCCGGCGCCGCCGTCGGCGTACATGAGGACCAGGACGGAGGCGAGGAAGGCCAGCGTCACGAGTTCGGTCCAGGGGGATCCCGGCAGTCGGTAGCCGGGGCGGGTCAGTTCGCCCTTCTGGGTCTTCTGCCAGAAGAGCAGGTGACAGAGCATGATCATGCCCCAGGTGGACAGGATGCCGATCGCGGCGAAGTTGAGCACGATCTCGAACGCGTCGGCGGGGACCACGAAGTTGAGGCCGACGCCGAGGACGCAGATGCCGCTGGTGAGCAGGATGCCGCCGTAGGGGACCTGGCTGCGGCTCATCACTCCGGTGAACTTGGGCGCGGAGCCGGACTTGGCCATGGAGCGCAGGATGCGGCCGGTGGAGTAGAGGCCGGAGTTGAGCGAGGACATGGCCGCGGTGAGGACGACGAGGTTCATCACGCCGCCGGCCGCGGGGATGCCGATGTTGGAGAGCACGGTCACGAAGGGGCTCTCGCCCGACTTGTACGCCGACCAGGGCAGCAGCATCGAGAGCAGGACGACCGAGCCGACGTAGAAGAGGCCGACGCGCCACATGATCGAGTTGATCGCCTTCGGCATGATCTTCTCGGGGTTCTCGGTCTCGCCGGCGGCGACGCCGACGAGTTCGACGGAGGCGTAGGCGAAGACGACACCCTGGATGATCAGGAGCATGGGCAGCAGGCCGTTGGGGAAGACGCCGCCGTTGTCGGTGATCAGTGCCGGGCCGGGGGTGGTGTCGCCGACCTCGTGCTGGGTGACCAGCAGGAAGATGCCGATCAGCATGAAGGTCACCAGCGCGCCGACCTTGATGATGGCGAACCAGAACTCCAGCTCGCCGAACATCTTCACCGAGACCAGGTTGACGGTGAGGACCACGGCGAGCGCGATGAGCGCGATCACCCACTGCGGGATGTCGGAGAACATGCCCCAGTAGTGGGTGTAGACGGCCACCGCGGTGATGTCGGCGATGCCGGTGGTGGCCCAGTTCAGGAAGTACATCCAGCCCGCGACGTACGCGCCCTTCTCGCCCATGAACTCACGGGCGTACGACACGAAGGCGCCGGAGGAGGGGCGGTACAGGACGAGTTCGCCGAGGGCGCGGACCACGAGGAAGGCGAAGATGCCGCAGACCGCGTAGGCGATGAAGAGGGAGGGGCCGGCGTCGGCGAGGCGGCCGCCGGCGCCGAGGAAGAGGCCGGTGCCGATGGCGCCGCCGATGGCGATCATGTTGACGTGCCGGGACTTCAGCGACTTGCTGTAGCCCTCGTCTCCGGCGTCGACATGGCCGGAACGTTTCTGCACGCCTTCGTGCAGGCTCTGCTCGCTCAAGGCTGGGGTTCGCCTTCCGTGGGGGTGTCCGTGCCCGTGCCCGGGGAACGCACGATGTCGGTGAGGGTGGTCTCGACGCGGTCGAGGTGGTGGGACATGGCCTCCACCGCGTCGAGTTCGGAACCGTCGATCAGCGCCTCGACGATCGCCCGGTGCTCCCGGTTGGACTGCTCGCGGCGTCCACCGAGCTCGTTGAGGAAGGCCGACTGACGCGCCAGTGCGTCACGGATCTCCTCGATCACCCGGCGGAAGACCGGGTTCTGGGCGGCCTCGGCCACGGCCAGATGGAACAGGGTGTCCATCGCGACCCACGCGGTGGTGTCCGTCTCCCGCTCCATGCGGTCCAGGAGATGGGCCAGGTGGTCGAGGTTCTCCGGGGTGCGGCGCAGGGCCGCGTACCCGGCGACGGGGATCTCGACGTGGCGGCGGACTTCCAGCAGGTCGCTGGCCGCGTAGTCGCCGAAGGTCGGGTCCTCGACCGCGTCGGCGATCACGAAGGTGCCCTTGCCGGTCTTGGAGACGGTCAGGCCCATGGTCTGCAACGCCCTGAGGGCTTCGCGCAGGACGGGCCGGCTGACCTCCAGGGTGCGGCAGAGCTCGGCCTCGGAGGGGAGCTTGTCGCCGATGGCGTACTCCCCGCGCTCGATGGCGGCACGCAGATACGCCAGCACCGCTTCCATGGCACTGACGCGCCGCGGGGGCTGTCCGGCTGTCCGGCTGTCTGACAGGTTCACGGGAGAGATACTCCGGGCGGCGGGAGGGTGCTGTCAAGGCGTGTGAATGAGGATTTTCACGGGGTGCGAGCGGTGAAAGCCGTCTCACACCCCGCTCCCCGGCCGTCAGCCGCTCAGTACGCCCGCGCCCAGCAGGCCGAACAGCAGCAGACCGACGACGATCCGGTAGACGACGAAGGCGTTGAAGGAGTGCTTGGCCACGAACTTCAGCAGCCAGGCGATGGAGCCGTAGGCGACCACGAAGGAGACGGCCGTGCCGACGGCGAGCGGGGCCGCGCCCGCGCCGGTGCCCAGCGCGTCCTTGAGCTCGTAGATGCCGGCGCCGGTCAGGGCGGGGATGCCGAGGAAGAAGGACAGCCTGGTGGCGGCGACGCGGTCCAGGTCGAGCATGAGGGCGGTGGACATGGTGGCGCCGGAGCGGGAGAAGCCGGGGAAGAGCAGGGCGAGGATCTGGGAGCTGCCGACGAGCATCGCGTCCTTGAACGAGGTGTCGTCCTCCCCGCGCTTGTGCCGCCCCATCTGGTCGGCCGCCCACATCACACCGCTGCCGACGATCAGGGAGCCTGCGACCACCCACAGCGAGGCGAGCGGGCCCTGGATGAGCGGCTTGGCGGCGAGGCCCACGACGACGATCGGGACGGTCGCGTAGATGACCCACCACGCGAACTTGTAGTCGTGGTGGTACCGCTCCTCCTTGTTCCGCAGCCCGCGGCCCCACGCGGAGACGATCCGCACGATGTCCTTGAAGAAGTACACGAGCACGGCGGCGATCGCGCCGACCTGGATGACGGCCGAGAAGCCGACCACGGCGTCGTCGTCGACGGGGATGTTCATGAGCCCCTCGGCGATCTTCAGATGGCCGGTGGAGGAGACGGGCAGGAACTCGGTCACCCCCTCGACGGCTCCGAGGACGACGGCCTGACCGACGCTGATGGCGCTCATGGGTTCCAGTTCTTCTACGGGGAGGGCGGGTGCGGCGGGGACAGTCTTACTACACGCGGATGTGCCCCGAACCCCTACGCCCAGACGGCCTGGGCGAGTTCCGCCCCCGCGAACGCCGCCCCGAGCCCGGCGACCAGGCTGCCGCCCACGTTGAGGAGCGCGTACAGCCCCGCGCCGGTCTCGGCGAGCCGCAGGGTCTCGTACGAGAAGGTCGAGTACGTGGTCAGGGCACCGCACAGGCCGGTGCCCAGCAGGAGCTGGACGTGCGGGGAGACGGCGGCGCCCGTGAGCAGGCCGAGGACGAGACAGCCGGTGACGTTGACCGCGAAGGTGCCCCAGGGGAAGACCGAGTCGTGCCGGGACTGGATGGCGCGGTCGGTGAGATACCGGAGCGGGGCACCGACCATGGCGCCCGCTACGACGAGCAGCCAGTTCACAACGAGCTCTTACCCTTCGAGTCCGGTTCGTCCGGGTTGTCCACGCCATCGCGGCCGGCGTACCGGATGACCTCGCAGTCGTCGAGGATCACCAGTCCCTCGGTGACTAGCTCGTCGAGCTGGGGCAGGAAGGCCCGGACGCGCTCCTCGGTGTCGACGACGACGATCGCGACCGGCAGGTCCTCGCTGAGGGACAGCAGCCGTGAGGTGTGGATCCGGGAGGAGGCGCCGAAGCCCTCGACCCCCCGGAAGACGCTGGCTCCCGCGAGGCCCGCCGCGTGGGCGCGGTGCACGATCTCGCTGTAGAGGGGCTTGTGGTGCCAGGTGTCGTGCTCGCCGACGAACACGGTCACCCGCAGGGCGTGGCCGGTCAGCCTCGTCATGACTGCCTCCGCTTCAGGACGCGCCGGGTCGCGGTCGCCGCGAGCCACACCGCCGTGAGGGCCGCGAGGAGAGTCGCGGCGAGGTAGGCCAGGCCCGTACCCGGGTGGCCGGAGTCGGCCAGTTTCCGGATGTCGACGGCGTACGTGGAGAAGGTGGTGAAGCCGCCGAGGACGCCGGTGCCGAAGAAGGGACGGACCAGGCGGTGGGCGGCCCACACGTCGGTGATGAGCACCATGAACACGCCGATGACCGCACAGCCGACGACATTGGTCCAGAACGTCGCCCAGGGGAAGCCGCCGGGATGGACGGGCCACCACAGGGACAGCGCGTACCGTGCCGTGGCCCCGAGGGCTCCGCCGAGCGCCACCACCGCGACGACAGGCGCCTGGCCGCGCGCGACGGGCTGCCTGGGGGTGCGGAGGCGTTCGGCCTCCGGAGCTGTCATGGTCGTACGTCTCCTGCCTGGACGGCCCCGATCAGGGCCGGTCATCAGGCTAACGCGGGACTCCCTTGCCGGCGGGCGGCTCGCACAGGGCCACGCCCCGCTCCCACAGACTGCCCAGGACCAGATGGCCGGCGGCCTCGCAGACGCTGGTGACCATGCGGAAGCCGGAGTGGCGGCGGGTGAGGTGGTGGACGGTCTCGCCGTGGTCGTCGACGGCGAGGACGCCGATCGTGCCGGTGGGCCGGAACGGGGCGCGCACGGCCAGCCGGGCGGCGGTGCGGCGGGCGGCCGGTGCGGCGCGGTGCAGGAGGTCCAGCGGGGGGACGCGGGGGCCGGCCAGGGAGACCCAGATCGGTCCGTCGGGACCGCCGCGCCAGATGTTGTCGGGCATGCCGGGGAGGTTTTCGACGAAGGGTTCCGAGCTGCCCGCCTTCGGGCCGGTGAGCCAGTGGCGGGTGAGGCGGTACGCGCCGGTCTCGGCGACGACCAGGAAGGACTCGTCGCCGCTCGGGGCGAGGCCGTTGGCGAACTGGAGCCCCTCCAGGAGGACTTCGGGTGTCTCGCTGCCGGGGGCCAGCCGCAGCAGACGGCCCGTGCCGGTGTGCTCGACGAGGTCGCCGATCCACTGGTCGAGGGGGTAACGGCGGCTGGAGACCGTGAAGTACACGCTGCCGTCGGAGAGGGCGACCGTGTTGCTGCAGAACCGCAGCGGCTCCCCCGCCACCGAGTCGGCGAGGATGCGTACGACACCGGTGGTCAGGTCGACACGCAGCAGACCGAGTTCTGCGTCGCACACCAACAGGGTGTCGTCCGCGAGGAGTTCGAGGCCCAGCGGCCTGCCGCCGGTCTCGGCGAGCACCTCGACGCGGGCCGTGGCCGGGTCGGTGAGACCGTGCAGGCGGAGGATGCGGCCGTCCTCCACGCCGGTGAGCACCCGCCCTCGGCTGTCGGCGACGACGTCCTCGGGGCCACGGCCACCGATCGCGACGTACCTGTGCGGGACCAGCACCTGTGCACGCTCCACGGACATCCGCCCTTCGTCGCCTGAGGGTTTGTCAGGGCCTTACGGCCCTTCTTACCAGCCCTTCTCGAACATGCGCGCCACTTCCGCTATTCGCACCTCGTCACGCCGGTAGTACGTGCGCCGACGAATCCGTTTGGCACGCAACAGGCCGATGTCCGCCAGGAGTTCGAGGTGGATGTCGGCGACCTGGCGGCGCACGCCGAGCTTGGCGGCCACGGCGTCGGCGGTGACGCCGTCCTCGGTCAGATCACCGCGACGCTGCGACGGGAAGTGCGCGGCCGGATCCTTCAGCCATTCCAGTATGTCCAGCCGTCGCTCACTGACGGGAGTCCTCAGCATGCCATCCCCTCCGGTCCGACCTCCTCGTACCGCGTGTTCCCACTGTCCCGCAGTTGAGGCTGTCGTGTACGGACTTCGCACGGCTTGTCCGATTCCGAACGGGCGTGCGAGGAACGCCAGTTCATTTGTGAGGGCCCGGCCGCACACCGCGCGTCCGGGCCCTTGCCTCGCGGGACTACCGGTGGCTGAACCACGCCATCGCCGGCAGCGCCTTGTCGTCGTAGCCGAACAGGGCCTGGTTCTCCCAGCCGTTGCCGGAGGAGGAGTCGGTCGGGTCCCAGCCGTTGCCGGTGACCGCGGTCCAGGTGGACTCCCAGTAGAAGACGCCGAGACCGCGGCCGTTCGGGACGGCCTCCACGATGCTGGCGACGTCGTTCATCCAGCGGGTCTGACCGGCGGTCGTGGCCGGGTAGCCGGAGACCAGCTCGCTGTCGAGGTTGATGATGTTCTCGTGCGAGTCCTCGCTGTCGAGACGGAAGGGGTACGCCGTCTCGGCGACGAACACCGGCTTGCCGTAGCGGGAGGCCGCGTCGTCCAGGGTCGTCTGGAAGTCGGCGAGCGTGCCGTGCCAGTAGCCGTAGTAGGACAGCCCGATGACGTCGAACTTCACACCGCCCGAGACCGCGTTGTCGAACCACCAGCGGGTGCCGGTCAGGTCACCGCCCTTGGCGAGGTGCAGGGCCACCTGCGTGGAGGAGCTGACCGCCTTGACCGCGTCGTAGCCGGAGTTGAGGAGACCGGCGAGCTGCGACCAGTTGGAGGTGGAGCCCACGTTCCACAGCATGCCGCCGTTGATCTCGTTGCCCACCTGGACCATGTCGGCCGTGGTGCCCTGCGCCTTCAGCGCGTTGAGGACGTCGTACGTGTGGTTGTACACATCCGTCTTCAACTGGCTGTAGCTGTGGCCGGTCCACGGGGACGGCACGGTCTGGGCGCCCGGGTCGGCCCAGGTGTCCGAGTAGTGGAAGTCGACCAGCAGCTTCATGCCCTGTGCCTTGATGCGCTTGGCCAGCGCCAGCACCTGCGTCTTGGTGTTGTAGCCGTCCTTCGGGCTCACCCAGACCTTGACGCGCGCGTAGTTCTGTCCGGCGGACTTGAGGATGGCGAGCGCGTCGCCGCTCGTGCCGGAGCTGGTCCTGTAGGTGCCGCCGAGGGCCTCGCTCTTGGCGAGTGAGGAGACGTCGGAGCCCTTGATCGTGGTGCCGCCGGTGCCCGACGCGAAGGTCAGGTCGTCGACGTTGATCCAGTTGCCCGCGTTGGCGTCGCTGTTGATGCTGATCGTGCACTGGTTGTTGGTCACGCTGACCGGCACGACGATCCGGATCCAGCCGCTCGCGGAGACCGGGAGGTCGGTGCGCCGGTCGGTGCCGCCGCAGTTCTTCAGGGCTATGTAGGCGGAGTTCTGGCCGCCTCCGGAACGGACCCAGGCGGTGAGCTTGTAGTTGCCGTTGGTCAGCCCGGACAGGTACTGGTACGTCTCCACCTTGTACGCGGAGGACGCCCAGTGGGTCAGGCGGTAGCTGCCGCCGTGGCCGCCGGACTCGCTGAACGAGGCGGCGGTCGTGCCGTACTCGGACCATCCGGTGGGGGCCGACGAGCCCGCGCCGTCCGATTCGAAGCCGCCGTTGGTGAGCGTGCTGGCCGCCGTGGCGGTCTGCGCGGGCAGGGCGGTGAGGGCGAGCCCCGCGGTGAGCGGGAGGAGCAGGGCGCGCAGGGTGCGTCTGGGATGGAACATCTTCGTCCGTCGTCCCTTCGACAAATGGGTTGGGGGTGTCCTTCGACGGGGATGGCGAAGGAGCCCCTCCACCCGCGGCTCGCGGCTCGCACGGGCGGAGGGGAGTTCGGTGGGGTCCACAGACCCTCGACCAGTGGGCCTGGGTTCAGCCGTCGAGGCGGACGACCCGCACGGCT
Organism: Streptomyces sp. RG80; assembly: GCF_040446465.1. Classification (NCBI taxonomy): domain Bacteria; kingdom Bacillati; phylum Actinomycetota; class Actinomycetes; order Kitasatosporales; family Streptomycetaceae; genus Streptomyces; species Streptomyces sp. RG80. The sequence continues at coordinate 533,694 of NZ_JBEAAJ010000005.1, forward strand.
CCCGCGGGGACCTCCAGGCGGCCGGCAGCACGTTCGCCGGTCAGCAGCTCGGTGCCCGAGGCCTCCAGCGACACCTTGGCGTCCGCGACGGTGTGGTTGACGGCGAAGAGGTACGTGCCCGACTCACCGGTCCGGCGTACGACCTCCACGTCGCGGGGCAGGTCGGCACGCGAGGTGACCTGCGCGTCCTCGATGGCCCAGCCGAGCAGCGCGTCGAGGCCCTCGGCGCCCAGGCGGGTGGAGACGTACCAGGCGGTGCCCTCGCCGAGCCGGTTGCGGGTGACGGCCGGGTGGCCGGCGGTGAGGCCGTCGGCGTAGGTCCACACCGTCTCGGCGCCGCGCGGCACCACGAACTCGGTCCACACGTCGCCGCTGAGCTCGGAACCGTCCGGGCCGGTGATGCGCACGTTCTCGCCCGGGAGCAGCGGCGAGAACTCCTCGATCGTCAGGCCGAGGACGTCGCGCAGCGGGCCGGGGTAGGCGCCCTCGTGCACGGCGTCGTGCTCGTCGACGATGCCGGAGAAGAAGGAGACGACGACGGTGCCGCCGTTCGCCACGTACTCCTTGAGGTTGTTCCCGGCCGCCTCGGTCATCAGGTAGAGGGCGGGCACGACGACAAGGGGATAGCTCGACAAGTCGCTTTCGGGGTGGGCGAAGTCGACGGTGAGGTGCCGGTCGTAGAGCGCCTCGTAGAAGGCGTCGGCACGCTCGCGCGGGTCGTGGTCCTCGCTGGGGCGCCAGGCGAGGTTCTGCGCCCACCAGGAGTGCCAGTCCCACAGGACGGCGACGTCGGCCTGGGTGCGGGTGCCCCGCAGGGTGCTCAACGAGTCGAGGGACGCGCCGAGTTCGACGACCTCGCGCCACACGCGCGTGTCGGTGCCGCCGTGCGGGAGCATCGCCGAGTGGAACTTCTCGGCGCCGCGCCGGGACTGCCGCCACTGGAAGAACATGGCGCCCTCGGAGCCCCGGGCCACATGGGCGAGGGAGTTGCGGGCCATCTGGCCGGGGGCCTTGGCGGGGTTGCGGGCCTGCCAGTTGACGCCCGAGGTGGAGTGCTCCAGGAGGATCCAGGGCGCTCCCCCGCCGACCGAGCGGGTGAGGTCGGCGGCCATCGCGAGGTTCACGTGGGTGCGGCGGCCGTCGGTGATCAGGTAGTGGTCGTTGGTGACGATGTCGACCTCGCGTCCCCAGGCCCAGTAGTCGACGGAGTCGCACTGGCTGAGGGCGGTCATGAAGTTGGTCGTCACCGGGACACCGGGCGCGAGGCGGTGCAGGATGTCCCGCTCCATCACGAAGTTCTCGCGCATGGTGGCGTCGGCGAAGCGCTTGTAGTCCAGCGCCTGGGCCGGGTTGCCGACCGTGGGCGCGAGGCGCGGCGGGTTGATGTCGTCGAAGTCCGCGTAACGCTGGCCCCAGAACGCCGTGCCCCAGGCCTCGTTGACCGCGTCGACGGTCTCGTACGTCGAGGCCAGCCAGCGGCGGAAGTGGGCCGCGCAGTTGTCGCAGTAGCAGGCGGAGACGGGGACGCCGTACTCGTTGTGGACGTGCCACATCGCCAGCGCGGGGTGGTCGGCGTAGCGCTCGGCGAGCTGTGTGGTGATGTTCGCGGCGGCCGCCCGGTAGTCGGCGTTGCTGTGGCAGATCGCGCCGCGGGAGCCGAACTCGTAGCGCACGCCCTCGGCCGTGACGGGCAGGGCCTCGGGGTGGGCCCGGTAGAACCAGACCGGGGGCACCACGGTGGGGGTGCCGAGGTCGGCGCGGATGCCGTTCTCGTGGAGCAGGTCGAGCAGGCGGTCGAGCCAGCCGAAGTCGTGGACCCCGCGTGAGGGCTCCAGGAGCGCCCAGGAGAAGATTCCGACGCTCACCATGGTGACGCCGGCCTCCCGCATCAGCCGGACGTCCTCGTGCCAGACGCTCTCCGGCCACTGCTCCGGGTTGTAGTCCCCACCGAAGGCGAGCCTGGTGAGGCCCCTGGGGGTGGCTTCCGGCATGGATCTCTCCCGTTGTGGTCTATCGGTTGGGAACGTGCACACAGCGGATCACCGGTGCGAGGCCAAGATAACCGCACGGCAACAACCATTGACAAGTGTCCAGGATGTTTCTCTACTGTGAACGCTCACAGACGCATGGCAGGCCTTCCGCAGCAGGCGGGGGCCCTGGTCAGGGGAGAGATCCATGCCCATCACGAAGCGCAGCCGGCTCAGCAGAGTGGCAGCATCCGCCGTCGCCGTCGCCCTCGGCGCCACCGCACTCGCCGCCTGCGGCTCGTCCGACGACGACAGCGAGGCCGAGTCCGGCCCGGTCTCGCTGACGTACTGGACCTGGACGCCCGGCATGGACAAGGTCGTCGACCTCTGGAACAAGGGCCAGGGCAAGAAGGACCAGATCACGGTCACGGTGAAGAAGCAGGCGTCCGGTGACACGCTGATCACCAAGATCCTCACCGCGCACAAGGCCGGCAAGGCCCCCGACCTGGTGCAGGCCGAGTACCAGGCGCTGCCGACCCTGGTCAGCAATGACGCCCTCGCGGACATCTCCAAGAACGTGGGCGACGCGAAGGGCAAGTTCGCCGACGGTGTCTGGCAGCAGACCACACTGGGCACGGACGCCGTCTACGCGGTCCCGCAGGACATCGGCCCGATGATGTTCTACTACCGCCAGGACCTCTTCAAGAAGTACGGCCTGACCGTCCCCACCACCTGGGACGAGTTCGCCGAGACGGCCCGCGCGCTGAAGAAGAAGTCCCCCGGGACGGACCTCACGACCTTCTCCGCCAACGACTCCGGCCTCTTCGCGGGCCTGGCCCAGCAGGCCGGCGCCAAGTGGTGGACCACCGAGGGCGACAAGTGGAAGGTCGGCATCAACGACGCCGCCACCAAGAAGGTCGCCGACTTCTGGGGCGGCCTGGTCAAGGAGGGCGCCATCGACAACCAGCCGATGTACACCCCGGCCTGGAACAAGGCGCTCAACACCGGCAAGCAGATCGCCTGGGTCTCCGCCGTGTGGGCGCCGGGCACCCTGACCACCGCCGCGCCCGACACCAAGGGCAAGTGGGCGATGGCCCCGCTCCCCCAGTGGTCCACGGGTGAGAGCGTCACGGGCAGCTGGGGCGGCTCCTCCACCGGCGTCACCACGGACTCCAAGCACCAGGAGGCCGCCGCCAAGTTCGCCGCCTGGCTGAACACCGACGACCAGGCCCTCCAGGCGCTGGCCAAGGAGAGCGGCATCTACCCGGCCGCCACCAACGCCCAGACCTCCGGCGCCTTCGCCACGTCGCCCGAGTACTTCTCGAACCAGGCGGACTTCTACACCAAGGCCGCCGAGATCGCGAAGACCACGGCGCCCTCCGCCTGGGGCCCGAACGTGAACGTCGCCTACACGACCTTCAAGGACGCCTTCGGCGCCGCCGCCAAGAACAAGTCGGACTTCACCGCCGCCCTGGACAAGATGCAGGACGACACCGTCGCCGACCTCAAGAAGCAGGGCTTCGGGGTCTCCGAGTGACGAGCGCACGCCGGAAGTCGTACGGGGTCAAGGGGGCCCCGTACGCCTTCCTCATCCCCGCCACCGTCCTCTTCGCGCTGTTCTTCGCGCTGCCCATCGGGTACGCGGTCTGGCTCAGCTTCCGCAAGGTGCATGTCTCGGGGCTCGGCCTCGGCAAGGGCGCCCGCACCGAGGTCTGGGCCGGTCTGGAGAACTACACCGACGCCCTCACCGACAGCGAGCTGCTGAACGGTGCCCTGCGCGTCCTCGGCTACGGCTGCATCGTCGTCCCGGTGATGCTCGGCCTCGCCCTGCTGTTCGCGCTGATGCTCGACTCGGACAAGGTGCGCTTCACCCCGTTCACCCGGCTCGCGATCTTCCTGCCGTACGCCATCCCCGGCGTCGTCGCGGCGCTGCTGTGGGGCTTCCTGTATCTGCCCGACGTCAGCCCGTTCTACTACGTGCTGGAGAGGCTGGGCCTGCCGCAGCCGGACCTGCTGGACGGCGGCCCGCTGTATCTCGCCCTGTCCAACATCGCGGTCTGGGGCGGCACCGGCTTCAACATGATCGTCATCTACACCTCGCTCCAGTCCATCCCGGCCGAGGTGTACGAGGCGGCGAAGCTGGACGGGGCCACCCCGACCCAGATCGCGCTGCGGATCAAGATCCCGATGGTGGCGCCCTCGCTGGTGCTGACCTTCTTCTTCTCGATCATCGCCACGCTCCAGGTGTTCAACGAGCCGACCACGCTGAAGCCCCTCACCAACTCCGTGTCCACGACCTGGAGTCCGCTGATGAAGGTGTACCGGGACGCGTTCGGCACCGGTGACATCTATGCGGCGGCCGCCCAGGCCGTGATCATCGCGCTCGCCACGCTGCTGCTGTCCTTCGGGTTCCTGCGGGCCGCGAACCGTCGTCAGAAGCAGGAGGCAGCACGATGAGTTCTCTTGCCGTCCGCAAGACCGAGCCGGCGGCCGGGACCACGCCCGGCGCCGCCCAGGGCCCGCCCCTGCGCCGCCGTATCGCGCTCGTCCCGACGATCACGCTGCTGATCGGCGCCGCGTACACGCTGCTGCCCGTCGCCTGGGTGGTGATCGCCTCCACCAAGTCCGGCTCCGAGCTGTTCTCCACGTTCACGTTCCTGCCCGGCACGGGATTCACCGAGAACCTCAAGGACCTCAACGCCTACCGCGACGGCGTCTACTGGCAGTGGATGGGCAACTCCGCCTTCTACGCGATTCTCGGCGCCCTGCTCTCCACGGTCGTGTCGGCGTTCAGCGGCTACGCCCTGGCCACCTACCGCTTCCGCGGCCGGGAGAGCATCTTCAACGTGCTCCTCGCGGGCGTGCTGATGCCGCCGATCATCCTGGCGGTCCCGCAGTACCTGCTCCTGGCGCAGGCGGACCTCACGGACTCCTACCTGTCCGTGCTGCTCCCGCAGATCCTCTCCCCGTACGGCGTCTACCTCGCGCGTATCTACGCCGCGGCGGCGGTCCCGGCCGACGTGGTGGAGGCCGGGCGGATGGACGGCGCCAGCGAGTGGCGGATCTTCACCCGGGTCGCGCTGCCGATGATGATCCCCGGCATGGTGACGGTGTTCCTCTTCCAGTTCGTGGCGATCTGGAACAACTTCCTGCTGCCGTACATCATGCTGAGCGACGACGAGAAGTTCCCGATCACGCTCGGTCTGTACACGCTCCTGGAGCAGGGCGCCAACACCCCGGCCCTGTACACGCTGGTGATCACCGGCGCCTTCCTCGCGGTGTTCCCGCTGATCGCGCTCTTCCTGGTCATCCAGCGGTTCTGGAGCCTCGATCTGCTGTCCGGGGCCGTAAAGTCATGACCATGAGCAACACGGGGGGCCGGCGCAGACCGCCGACGATCCACGACGTGGCCCGCGAGGCAGGGGTCTCGCGGGGCACCGTCTCACGCGTCCTCAACGGCGGGCACTACGTCAGCCCGGCCGCCCAGGAGGCGGTCAACGCCGCGATCCGCAAGACGGGTTACGTCGTGAACCGGCACGCCCGTTCACTGATCACCGGTCGTTCGGACTCCATCGGCTTCCTGCTGACGGAGCCTCAGGAGATGCTCTTCGAGGACCCCAACTTCAACGTCCTGCTGCGCAGTTGCACCCAGGCGCTGGCCGCCCACGACATCCCGCTGCTGCTGATGCTGGCCGGCACGGAGGACGAGCGGCGCCGGATAACGCGGTACATCACGGCGGGCCATGTCGACGGCGTGCTGCTGGTCTCCAGCCACTCCGCGGACCCGGTCGCCGAGGAACTGCGCGAGGCGGGGGTGCCCCTCGTCCAGTGCGGCAAGCCCATGGGGCGCGGTTCCAAGGTGAGCTACGTGGCCGCCGACGACCGGGACGGCGCGTGCGACATGGTGCGCCATCTGCTGTCGCTGGGCCGCCGCCGTATCGGTGTCGTGACCGGTCCGCTGGACAGCCCGGGTGGTGTCGACCGCCTCGCCGGCTACAAGGAGGTGCTCACCGAGGCGGGCATCGAGATCGACGAGCGCCTCATCACCTCCGGCGACTACAGCCGGGCCAGCGGCGAGGCGGGTGCCGAGCGGCTGCTCGCGCAGGCCCCGGACATGGACGCCGTGTTCGTGGCCTCCGACCTGATGGCGCAGGGCGCCCTCACGGCGCTGCGCAGGGCGGGCCGCCGGATCCCCGAGGACGTGTCCGTGGGCGGTTTCGACGACTCCGCCGCGGCGACGGAGTCCACTCCGGCGCTCACCACGATCCGCCAGCCCTACGACCGCATCAGCAACGAGATGGTCCGGGTGCTGCTGGCGCAGATAGGGGGCGAGGACCCGGCCGCGGTGATCCTCCCCACCGAGCTGGTCAAGCGCGAGTCGACCTGACGGACGGCCCCTGTGCGCACGGGCGCGCCGCTCGGCCATCCGGCCGTCGGCGCGCCCGTCCGTCGTTTCCCCGGCGGCCCTCGCCCGGCAGCCGGTCAGGATCGGAGAAGCCGCGCCCCACTCCCCCGTCCTACGGTGAAACCACCGACGAAGGAACCCACGGAGGAGAACCCCGATGACCGCAGGGCTGAACACCATCATCTACCCCGTCAAGGACATCGCCCGGGCGAAGGCCCTGTTCAGCGCGTTGCTGGAGACCGAGCCGTACGCCGACGAGCCCTACTACGTCGGCTTCAAGGACGCCGGTCAGGACGTGGGCCTCGACCCCAACGGACACGCCCGGGGCATGACCGGACCGGTCCCGTACTGGCATGTCACCGACATCAGGGCCCGGCTGGCGGCGCTGCTGGAAGCGGGCGCCGAGCTGCTCCAGGACGTCACGGACGTCGGCGGCGGCAAGCTGATCGCCTCGGTGAAGGACGCGGACGGCAACCTGGTCGGCATCACCCAGGACAGCTGAGGGATCGGGCCCGTTCCCGAATGTGGATGCACACGCATTAACATTCGGTGTATGGCAGTGAACGCGGCCGGCGCCCGGCTCGAAGAACAGTGGCGGGACATCCTGGCGGTCCACGCGCGCACGATGTGCGAGATCGACCGGGTGCTGCACCCGCACGGCCTGGGCGCGAGCGACTTCGAGGTGCTCGACATCCTCGCCGCCGAGGCGCCCGCGCAGGGCGACCTGTGCCGGGTGCAGAACCTGGTCGGCCGGGTCCATCTCAGCCAGAGCGCGCTCTCCCGGCTCATCGGCCGGCTGGAGAAGGACGGTCTGGTGGAGCGTTCCGTGTGCATGGAGGACCGGCGCGGGGTGTGGGTGACGCTCACCCCCAAGGGCCGCGACCTGCACGCCGAGGTACTGCCGCTCCAGCGGGACGCCCTGGGGCGCACCCTCGGCGGCTGAGGACCCTCAGCTCCGGGTCCGGATACGGAAGACGCGATGGTCCGGGGGGTCGGGCAGCGGCGGGCACTCGGCCTCGGGCACCTCTCCTGCGCGGTGATCTCCTCGGTACGCCCCCCTTCGGTCAGCCGTCCGTCGGGCACCGCCCGCGGATTGAGCGCGGGGTTCGACCGGGTGACGGTCGCCGAGGTGGCACGGGTCGCGCAGGTCTCCGAGGCCACCGTGTTCAACTCCTTCCCGGCCAAAGAGGACCTGTTCTCCTCGCGCTTCGAGGCCTTCGGGGAGCGGCTCGTCGAGGCCGTCCGGACCCGCCCGCCCGGCGAGTCGGCACCGGCCACCTTCCGGCGTCGGCTGCTGGCGTCCGAGGGGCTGCTGACGCGGATGGAGGCGGGAGAGGCCGACGCGCTCGACTAGCTCCGTACCGTCAACCGCCTGATCGCGGACAGCCCGGCGCTGCGGGCCCGCGAGCAGCTCGCACACGCCGCCTGCGCCGACGCCCTCGCCGCGGCGCTCGGGCCTTCGCCCTGCTGGAGGACGGGATGCGGGAGTACGACGGCGGCGCACCGGCGGATCCCGGGGAAGGGATGTGAGAACCCGGCAGAGAGCGACACCTCCAAGGCCGTTCGCGGTGCCATGCTGAACAAAAAGCCGCGCGGGGACGGAGAGGCAACGCCTTGGCCGTGGAAGAGGATCTGGTCGCCGAGTTCAGCACCTACACGACGCGTTCCGTGGAGGAGACCCACGACGCGATCGCGGCGCACTACTACGACCTTCTCCTCGAAGTGGCGGGCCGCGCCGAGGACTTCACCACGGTGATGAACGTGGTCGACCTCGGCTCCCTGACCGTCGGCGACGTCACCTTCGGCACCGAGGTGCGCATGCGCTTCGGCGAACCCGGCTTCTACCACATAGGCGTGCCGCTCACCGGCGGCTTCGCCGTCCGGGAAGGGCTCCGGAAGCTGTTGTACGCCTCCACCGGACGCGCGTGCTTCTTCGATCCCGAGCGGTACATCAGCGTCGAGGAGTGGACCGGCGACTGCCACACCCTCACGGTGAAGATCGACAAGCTGGCCCTGCACCGGCAGTTGGAGGCCCTGCTCGGCAGACCGCTCGTCCGGGCGCCCCGGTTCGAGCCGTACATGGACGTTACCCGCGGCCCCGGGCGCAGTTGGGCGAACCTCGCACAGTGGAGCCTGCTGGAGAAGGACGTCTCGCACGGACTGCTGCGCCAGCCCCTCATCCGCGGCCGCCTCGAACAGACCCTGCTGGACGGCGTGTTGCTGGCCGCCGACCACTCCTACCGCGAGGCCCTGGCGGCGCCTCCACCACCGATGCGGCCCGCCTCCGTCAAACGGGTCATGGACGTCGTACAGGAACGTCCCGCCGATCCCTACGACGCCGCGCGGCTGGCGGAGATCGCCCAGGTCAGTGTGCGCACCCTGCAGGAGGCGTTCCGCAGGCACGTCGGGATGTCGCCGATGGCGTACGTCAGCGAGGTGCGGCTGGAGCGGGTGCGCGTCCAGCTGCGGGCCTCGGCGCCGGGGACGACGACCGTGTCGGACGTGGCCTACCGGTGGGGGTTCGTCCATCTCGGCCGGTTCGCGCGGCGCTACCGGGAGCGGTTCGGGGAGACGCCGTCGCAGACGCTGCGCGCCGCCTGACGTCATCCGCCTCCATCTGCCCGGATCCGCCGCGTTTTGCGGACAGTCGCCGCGTATCCCGGAGCGACAGGAGAGCCGTTCGGCCCTATCGTCTGGCACGGCGATCGTGGACGTCCGGTGATGAGCGGAGTCGGCGCCGCTCATCCGGGACGTCGGCGTGAACCCGGGCGCGGGAGCGGGAGACTGCCCGTGCCCGCGGGGCCCGGTCGCTCTCCCCCGCCGTGACCGGTGGCCGGGCCCGCCCCTGTCCGTCAGCCGTGCGCCCGGCCCAGCAGGGTCCGCACCCCCTCCGAGGTGAGGGTCAGCGGGTGTTCGGAGGCCGCGTCTATGGTCAGCGCCAGCTCGTCCGTCGGCCACTCCGAGGCGAGCGCGCCCAGCGGCACCAGCCGGTAGCGGGAGACGTAGGGCAGCAGCCCGGCCAGCTCGGACTCGGAGGTGAAGACGGGCACCACCGGCGCTCCGCCGGGCTGCTCGATCACGGGCAGCGCCACCGCCGTGGGATCGGCGGCGTCCGCGTCACTGGCGTCGTCGGGTACGGGGACGAGGACGTCGCTGCTCGCGAGCGTGTCCAGCGCCACCGTGTCCTGGGTGTTCTCGGCGAGCGCGTCCAGCGCCCGCCGGGCCGGTGTGGTGGGGTTGTCGTTCGCGGGTGTCTGCATGGGAATCCCCTGATAGCGGCGGTCGTGCGGTCGGTCCGGGGCATGCTCGGCCCCGGCGCGGCCCTGCTCGCGTACCCGATCCGGACGCGAGCATTCCTTCGGGGATCCTCGGGAGCCGCCGATCGGGCATCCGGGTGCCCCGGAGTATTCAGGGGATGAGGGGGATGTGATCCGAGGGCAGGCCCAGCCGGTCGCAGCCGACCCGGCGGAACAGCGGTTCGGCCATGCTCGGGCCGACATGGGTCCAGTAGGTGGCCGCGTCCCGGAAGTAGCGCTGCATACGCTCCCCGTCCCGGGCGTGCCGGGAGCCGGCCGTGCGGAAGAGGATGTTCTGGATCGCGTCCCAGGCCATGCGCCCGGCGTTCAGGAACATCAGCGCGAGCCGGTTGTCCTCCGCTTCGGTGAAGGGGGCCTCGCCCGCGACGTTGCGCCGGCAGGTCTCCATCCAGTCGGCGGCGGTGTGCTGGAGGGCCGCCTCGGCGGTGCGGATCAGACCGAGGGCCTCGCCGAGGTGGCGTTGGTAGTCGTGGAGCTCCGCGCGGGTGCGGTCCGGCTCCAGGATGAGCGGCCGGGCGGGCAGGATGCGGGCGTACTCGTCCACGGCGGCGTAACCGGTGCCGATCATGATGGCGGCGAGCTCGCCGTGGTAGAAGCTCGGCGCGCGATGGGCGTACATCGGGTTGCCGTGCAGTTTGGAGCCGACGCTGCCGCCCTCGCACGGCAGGTCGAGCAGGCTCGCCTCGCTGGTGAAGTGGGTCGGTATACGGGCCTGGTCCATGTGGACGCTGTTGGAGCCGCTGCCGCGCAGACCGAGGATGCCGTGCCAGTCGTCGAGGACCGTCCATACCGAGCGTGGGGCGACGAACAGCAGCGACGGTCCGGGCGGGTCGCCCGCGCGCAGGGTCTGGCCCAGGTAGTGCGTGGACCAGGGGGCGCCCGAGGAGTACGGCCAGGTGCCGTCGAGGACGACATGGCCGTCACCGTCGGGCCGCGCGACACCGATGGGCGCGACCGTGGACGCCGCCCGGAAGTCGCCGTCGGCGCCGAAGATCTCGTCCTGGGCCTGCTCCTCGAAGAACCCGGCGACCTGAAGGACATGGGCCGCGGTGAGGGACAGGGCCCAGCCGGTGGAGGGGCAGCCCCGGGCGACCTCGGTGACCACGCGGTAGAACACGGGCAGTCCGAACTCGTAGCCGCCGTATCGGCGTGGCTGGAGCATCCGGTAGAAGCCGGCCCGCAGGAAGTCGTCGTGGGTGGACTTCGGGTAGTGCGTCAGCCGTTCGGTCTCCGGCTGGCGTTCGAGCAGCACGGGCCGTAACTGCACGGCCCGTTCGATGACGTCTTCCGCGGTGAGTCCGGGTTCGGGAGCGGCGATCACGGTGCCTCCTGACGTGTGGGGACGTCCGCATGTGTCGCGACAGGATTGATTGAACACGGCAACCGCCGCCCCTGTACCCACCGGATAACGCCAACTACTTGAGGTACGGACCGTCCGTCCCGATCTTGCCGGGACCGTTCAGCACGTACACCCGCAGGTTGCCCTTGCCCGGCGCGGACACGGAGAGCGTGCCGCCCGTGACGGTCTTGACGTCACCGGTGACGGCGTCCTTGTAGGTGCCGTTCGGAATGCCGGTGTAGGTCGCGGCGCCGGTGACCGTGACGAGGGCGAAGCTGTCCGTACTGCCGCTGGTCCAGCGGCGCTTGAAGGCCATCGAGCCGCTGATGCCGTCGGTCGAGTACTGGCCCGTCTGGAGTGCCGGGATCGCCCGGCGGATCTGGTTCAGCCGCTGGAGGTGCTTGGCGAGCGGCTGGGCGAGGGTGGTGGCGACCTCGCCGGACGCCGAGTCGACGGTGCCGAACTCGGAGGCGGTGACGGTGCCTTGGAGGTGGTCGCCGTAGTACGCCCGGCCGGTGCCGGCCAGCGGGCAGGTGGGTCCGCAGTCGATCTGCTTGCCCTTCTGGAACTCGATCTCCGAGCCGTAGTACAGCGTCGGGATGCCGCGGAAGGTCCACATCAGCGCCATGTTCTCGGCCCAGGCGTCGGTGCCGCCGGTGTAGCGGGTGCTCGACTTGTTGGGGCCGTAGTCGTGGCTGTCGACGTAGACGACGTTGTACGTGGCGTCGTTGACGCTGTCGTCGGAGTCCTTGCCGTTGCCGAAGGCGTTCTGCGCGTCGCTGAAGTTCATGTGCATGCGCATGTCGATGATGTTCATGCCGGAGAACTGGCTGCGGTCCGGGGTGTGGTAGCTGTTGCCGTTCAGGAAGGCGTTGGTCGACGTGGGCTGGTTGCCGGTGCCCTGATTGTTCTCGTAGGTGAACTGCTCGATGGCCGCCTTCTCGTCGTCGGCGCTGTACTCCTTGCGCTCCTTCCAGGTGAAGAACTGCGCGGAGTGGTTCACCGACCCGCGGTTCCACTTGTCGTTGACGAAAGCGCCGACCTCGCCGAAGACGAAGAAGTTCTGGGCGGCCGTGGCACCGAACTTCTGGGTGACGCGGTCTTGGATCGCGGGCAGGAAACGGCGGTTCCAGGTGACCCGGGGGATGTGGACGGCGGTGTCGACGCGGAAGCCGTCGACTCCCATGTCGATGTACTTGTCGTAGGAGCCGATGAGGTAGTTCTGCACAGGCGTCGACTCGGTGTTGAAGTCGGCCAGGTCCTCGTGCAGCCAGCAGGAACGGGAGTCCTCGCCCTCCCAGTTGCCGATCCAGCACTGGTGGTAGTACGCCTTGGGGAACATGCCCGAAGTGGGGCTCGGCCACTGGCAGTTGTAGAGCGTGTAGCCCTCGGCGCTCTTGCCGCCGGTCGGCTTGCCCCAGTTGACGCAGGTGTTGCCGGTGGGTTCGGCCGTCGACCACAGGTCGCCGTTGTAGTACGACTTCCCGGACTTGGTCTCGACGGTCAGTCCGTCGTACTCGAAGCCCTCGTTCCTCTCGTCGTAGTACCAGCTCCACTGGGAGTCTCGGACGCCGTAGACGGTGGGCGTGTACAGGCCCTTGGCGCCCCAGCGGGAGCTGTGGTTGTAGACGACGTCCTGGTAGACCTTCATGCCCTTGGCGTGGGCGGCGTTGATGAGGTCCTGGTAGGTGGCGCCGGCCGACTCCAGGCGGGGGTCGACCTTGTAGAAGTCGTAGCCGTGATAGCCGTGGTAGTCGTAGTCGGAGCGGTTGAGGACGACCGGGGTGATCCAGATCGCGGAGAAGCCGAGCGCCTTGACGTAGTCGAGCTTGTTGACCAGGCCCTTGAAGTCGCCCCGGAACATGGGGTCGTTGTTGGCGGCGTTGCCGGACTTGGTGTGCTGGCTGCCGCCGCGGTTGTTGGAGCTGTCGCCGTCGTAGAAGCGGGCGGTGAGGACGAAGTAGATGGGGTCCTTGCGGGGGTCGGTGCCGAGCGGGGTGCCGGCCGCGGGGGCGGGAGCCGTGGAGCCGGTGGTCGCGGTCGCCCCGGCGGAGGCGGGTGAGGTGTTGCCGGCCGCATCGACCGCCTTCACGGTGTACGTGTAGGCGGTCTTCTCCTCGAGTCCGGTGTCGGAGTACACGGTCGAGCCGACGTCGACGACGACCGTGCCCTTGGTGCCGCCCGTGCGCGTGACCTGGTACTTGGTGACGCCCTTGTTGTCGGTGGCGGCGTCCCAACTCACCACGACCGAGGTGTTGGTGGCGCTCGCGGTGACCTTGGTCGGCGTGGTGGGGGCTTCGGTGTCGGGTGCTTCGGTCGCGCAGGGGTTGGCGGCGCCTGTCGTGACCGCCTTGTCCTTCACGGTCGTGGTGCCGGTCGGGATCGTGTAGTCGGCGCTGTTGTTGTTGTCCCAGACGCCGTTGCCGTTGTTGAACGCCGCCTTCAGGGAGGTGGCGGTGCCGATGTCGAGGGTCTTCTTCCACCAGCCGGTACAGGCGGACTCCATGCCGAGGCCGGGAGCGGCCGTCCACGAACCGCCGCTCGGCGCGTAGTGGATGTTGGCGGTGGTCCAGCCGGAGGTGGCGGTCGAGTAGTAGACGGTGGCCTGGTTGCCGCTGCCCGTGCCGGTGTCGGCGCACGGGTCGCTGTGGGCGATCACCCCGTCCTTGACGGTGAGGGTGCCGGTGCCCAGCGCGTAGTTGTTGCCGCCGTTGTTGTCCCAGGTGCCGCTGCCGTTGTTGAAGGTGGCCTGGAGTCCGGTGACCGAACCGAGGTCGACGGTCTTCTTCACCCAGTCCGTGCAGGCGCTCTCCATCCGCGTGCCGGGGACGGTGGTCCAGGAGCCGCCGTCCGGGGCGTAGTGGAGATAGGTGGCGGACCAGTTCTTGGTCTTCGTGTAGTAGAAGACGGTCGCCGAGTTGGCCGTGTCGGCCACCGGCGCCATGGGGGTCGACGGGTTCGCGTCCGGCACTGCGGACAGCAGTCCGAGCAGCCCGGTCGCCGCCACGAACGCCACGAGGGGGCGTCTTGGCAGCCGTGGGGGTGCGGATCTCATGGGCGACTCCAATACGGGCCGGAATCCCGGCTCTTGCAAGAAGAACCGGCAAGTTCCTGAAAGTTCTTGCGGCTTCGCGGAAGCTACAGGGACATGACAGTCACGTAAAGGGGGGTCGCACAGCTTTCAACGAACTGGTCGGCCGTCAGCGGCCCAGCAGCTCCGCGGAGTTGGTCACGCGGATCAACGGCCGGTACAGGTCCATGACGTGCAGCGCCTTGGCGTGCGAGTCGTCGTCGGCGCCCGCGCAGGCGTCGGCCACGACCACGACCTCCACTCCGGCGTCCGCGGCGGCGAGCGCGGTCGACAGCACACAGCAGTCGGTGCTGACACCGGCCAGGACCAGACGGCCCTCCGGGCCGACCAGGGAAGCCAGTTCGGGCGTCCATTTGCCGAAGGTCGGGGCGTCCAGCACATGGTGTGCCTCGGCGGCGAACTCGTCCGTCAGTCGCCACAGTTGAGCGTCAGGGGGTTGCAGGGCGAACGGCCACTGCCGGTAGTAGGCGCGCCAGGCGCCGGTGGGGTGCTCGGGTGCCAGGAAGCGGGTGAAGGTGACCTGTTCGCCGAAGGCCGGCAGCAGACGTCGTACGCCCTCGGCGGCCTCCGCGAAGCGGGGCGTGGCCCAGGGGCTGTCCGGGTCGGCGAAGACGTGCTGCATGTCGATGACGGCGAGTCGGCCTGTCATACGGCGGGCACCTCCGCCGGGCTCGGCTCCCGGGCCTCCTGCTCCCGGACCCGGCCGCGGCGCAGGGCGAGGGTGCCGAGGAAGCCGAGCGCGAGGGCGAGGAGGACGCCGAGGTTGGCGTAGGCCCAGGCGCCTGACTTGCCGCCGAGGCCCAGCGGGTCCAGGAGGTAGCCCTGCCACTCCAGCCAGCTCGCGGCCGAGTTGGTGACCAGGCCCCAGCCGAGCGCGGTGGCGGTGAGGGTGAGGAGGAGCGGGGTGAGCGGGACGTCGCCGTAGCGGCCGTGCGGGCGGTAGAGGTCGCCCTCGTCGTAGTCGCGTCGGCGCAGGAGCAGGTCGGCGAGGAAGACGCCGCACCAGGCGGCGATGGGGACGCCGAGGGTGGTGAGGAAGCCCATGAACTGGCCGAGGAAGTCGTCGGCGAAGAAGACGATGTAGACGGATCCGGCGATCATCAGCACGCCGTCGACGAGTGCGGCCAGATAGCGCGGGATCCTGAGGCCCGCCGACAGCAGCGCGAGGCCGGACGAGTAGATGTCGAGGACCGCGCCGCCGACCAGCCCGAGTACGGCGACGACGGCGAACGGGACCAGGAACCAGGTGGGCAGGATCGTGGTCAGCGCGCCGATGGGGTCGGCGGCGACGGCCTCGTTGAGCGTGCTGGAGGAGCCGGCGAGCAGCAGCCCGAAGACCAGCAGCAGGAGCGGGGCGACCGAGGCGCCGAAGGTGGTCCAGCCGATCACGCCGCGGCCCGAGGAGGTGCGGGGCAGATAGCGGGAGTAGTCGGCGGCGGCGTTGACCCAGCCGAGGCCGAAGCCGGTCATCATGAAGACGAGCGCGCCGATGAACTCCTGCGCGGAGCCCGCCGGTACGGCGCTGACGGTGCTCCAGTGGATGTGGTCGGCGACCAGGGCGACGTAGACGACGGTGAGCACGCCCGTCACCACCGTGATCACGGTCTGGAGCCGCATGATCAGGTCGAAGCCCATGACCCCGCCGACCACGGTGAGCCCGGCGACCACGATCAGCGCGACCACCTGGGTCCCGGTGCCGCCGCCCCAGCCGAGCCGGCCGAAGACCGTCGCGGTGGCCATGGTGGCGAGCGCGCACAGCACGGTCTCCCAGCCGACGGTGAGCACCCAGGAGATCACCGACGGCAGACGGTTGCCGCGCACCCCGTAGGCGGCCCGGCCGAGGACCATCGTCGGCGCCGAGCCGCGCTTGCCGGCCACGGCGACGAAACCGCACAGCAGGAAGGAGAAGACGATGCCGAGGACGCCGGCGACCAGCGCCTGCCAGAAGGAGATGCCGAAGCCGAGGACGAACGCGCCGTAACTGAGCCCCAGTACGGAGACGTTGGCTCCGAACCAGGGCCAGAACAGCGTGCGCGGGGTGCCCTTGCGCTCGGCGTCGCCGATCACGTCGAGCCCGTGCGTCTCCACCTGGAGCTGCCTGGCTCTGTTGTCGAGGGAGTCCCTGGCATCCGTCATCGTCGACCTCCCTGCGCATACATGTCGAGGTGACGCTAAGTGGGTCGCACCGGGGCGTCAAGCACCCCGAGGCGCGTACGCCGCCTTCTTGATCGCCTCGCGGATGCGGGAGTACGTGCCGCAGCGGCAGACGTTCTCGATGGCGTCGATGTCGGCGTCCGTGGGCCGGGACGTCTTCTTCAGCAGGGCGGCCGCGGCCATGATCTGGCCGGGCTGGCAGAAGCCGCACTGGGAGACGTCGCATTCGAGCCAGGCCTGCTGGACGGGGTGCAGGGTGTCACCGTCGGCGAGGCCCTCGATGGTGGTGACCTTCCGTTCGGCGCACTCCGCCACGGGCACCACGCAGGGCTGTATCTCCTCGCCGTCGAGGTGGCTGGTGCAGGCCCGGCAGACGCCGACCCCGCAGCCGTACTTGGGGCCGGTGACGTGCAGCAGGTCGCGCAGGACCCACAGCAGGGGCATGTCGGCGGGGGCCTCGACGGTGACGGGCTTGCCGTTGAGGTCGAAGGAGTAGGACGGCATCGGTACCTTCTCGCAGGTCTCAGGGGTGTCAGAAGTCGAGCGGGAAGCGGCGGGGCTTGGTGCCGGTCGCGCGGGCGTAGGCGTTCGCGACGGCGCCGGCGGCGGCCGGGACACCGAGTTCGCCCGCCCCGCCGGGCTCCCCGCCGGTGGGCAGGATGTGCGCCTCGAAGCTGAGCGGGGCGTGCCGCTGGCGGGCGTAGCGGAAGTCCGCGTAACTGCCTTCGCGGACGGCGCCCTTGTCGATGTGCAGGCCGGCGCTGAGGATCGTGGAGATGCCGTCGATCGCGGTGCCCATGAGCTGGGCCTGAAGTCCGCGCGGGTTGACGGCCGTTCCGACGTCGGCGGCCATCACCACCTTGGTGACGCGCGGGTTCTTCGGATCGGCGGCGTCGATCTCGACCAGGCAGGCCACACAGGACCCGTACTCCTCGTGCACGGCCACGCCCTGGGCCTGTCCCGCGGGCATGGTCCGGCCCCAGTGTCCGGCGCTCGCCACCTTGTCGAGCACCGCTTTGACGGACTTGCTGCGCAGGGTCGTACGGCGGAAGGCGACCGGGTCCTTGCCCAGGCCGCGTGCGATCTCGTCGACGACGATCTCCTCGGCGGTCCGCACGGTCCCGGAGTCCACCGAACGCCAGGCTCCGAGGGGTATGGCCGCCAGCTCGACGGAGCCCGAATCCCCGGACAGCCTGCCGAAGTTGTAGAGGCCGCTGTCGCTGGGCAGCGGGGAGGCCGCACGGAAGGAGGCGGTCCTGACGCCGCTGTAGGACTCGCTCACCGAGGCCGTGGCGTGGGCGAAGGCCACGACCCTGCCCTGTGCGTGGCTGGCCCGGATCCGGTGGTGGGAGGCCGGGCGCATCCGGCCGTGCCGGAGGTCGTCGGCGCGGCTCCACATCAGTTTCACCGGGCGGCCGGCCGCCTTGGAGATCAGGGCCGCCTCGATCGCCGCGTCCGAGTTCAGCCGGCGTCCGAACGACCCGCCGCCGCGCACCACATGGACCTTGACGGCGGAGCCGGGCAGCCCGACCGCCTGGGCGATGGTCTCGCGGGCCTCCTGGGGTGTCTGGGAGGAGAACCAGATCTCGGCACGGCGGTCGCCTACGTCCGCGACGGCCGTGAGCACCTCCATCGGGGCGTGGCTGACGAACGCGAACTCGAACCGGGCCTCGATCTGGGCAGATCCGCGCGGCGGACCGCCGAGCGCCGGGACGGCGGCCTTGAGCCGGGACCGGATCTCGGCGTCGGACACGCCGGCGAGAGGGCCGGCCTTCCAGGTGATCTTCAAGGCGTCCCGGGCCTTGAAGGCGTGGTGGAAGGAGTCCGCGACGACGGCGACTCCCCCGGGCACCCTGACCACTTCCAGGACCCCGGGCAGAGCGCGGGCCGCGCGGTCGTCGACCTTGACGACCTTCCCGCCGAGCGTGGGCGGCCGGGCCACCACGGTCGGCTTCGCGCCGGCCGCGGTGAGGTCGCCGGTGTACTTCGCCCGGCCGGTGACGATGTCCCGCGCGTCGATCCGGTTCGTCGGCTTCCCGATCACCTTGTGCCGCGAGGCCGGTTTGGGCTTGGTGGACACCTTCGGCCGGCGGATGCGGGCGGCGGCCTCGGTCAGCGATCCGAAGGTGGCGGTGCGCCCGTCGGGTGCGACGACCATGGTGTCTCGGGTCCGCAGCTCCCGTGCGGGCAGGCGCCAGCGCTGGGCGGCCGCGGTGACCAGACGGGCGCGTGCCGTGGCGGCCAGGTTGCGGGCGGGGTCGTAGAGCGAACTGACCGAGCTGGAACCGCCGGTGAACTGGTTGCCCTTGTTCCGGGCGGCGGCGAGCGGGATGTCGACGTCGACGAGACGGGCGTCCAGCTCCTCGGCGATCATCATGGCGACGGCGGTGGTGACGCCCTGGCCGACCTCGACGCGGGGCAGCCGGACGACGACCTTGTTCTCCCGCGTCACCTCCAGGACCAGCATCTCGTCGTCCGTGCCGGTCACGACGACGTCGGAGAGGCGGGGCGGGGTGGCCCCCTCCGCCTGCGAGGTGTCGCAGCCGAGGGGGGCGGCGACGGTGAGGGTGGACGCGGCGAGTGTGTAGACCATGAATCTGCGGCGGGACAGCTCTGCCAACGCGCACTCCTTCGTGGACGGCCTGTGCGACTGACAGGCCTGTGTGTGACTGATAGGAGGGCACCGGGGCGTGTGAGGTTGCGTGGGCCTAGCGTTCGGTCCATGGATCATCGACAGTTCGACCATTGCCCGTGGTTGTTCGCCGAGAACGCCACCGACGAACAGCGCTCCGAGCAGCGCAGACGCCAGTCGGAGATCGACGGGGACAGCGAGGTCGGCGAGCGCTGCTACGTCGCCGGGTCCGCCGCGGTGTTCCCGGACCGGCTGCGGCTCGGCGACGACTCGTACATCGCCGCGCACGCCTATGTCACCGGGGAGCTGACGACCGGGAGCGACTGCACGCTGAACCCGTTCTCCACGGTGCGGGGCACGGTCGTGCTCGGCGACGGCGTACGGATCGGCGCGCACACCTCGCTGCTCGGCTTCAACCACTCCATGGAACCGGACCGGCCGGTGTTCCGGCAGCCGCTCACGAGCCGTGGGATCACGGTCGGGGACGACGTGTGGATCGGCTCGCACGTGGTCGTCGTGGACGGGGTCACGATCGGCGACCACTGTGTGATCGGCGCCGGGGCGGTCGTCACCCGCGACCTGCCGCCGTGGACGATGGCCGCGGGCAACCCGGCGAGACCCCTGCGCGACCGACGTGACACCGACCGCGGCCGGCGCGGCACCTCGGAGGGCGCCGCCCGTCCCACGTCTCTCGCTCGCTTCGCGGACACCGCCCGTTCCCAGGCCGCCGACCTCGTCGCCCGCTGCTGGGACGGCGAGCGCTATGTCGACCGCCCGGGCGCGGCGCCGACGGTCCGGGCGCACTGCGACGCCGTGGAGATCGCCGACCTGCTGCTGGGGTCCGTGCCCGGGCAGCTCTCCGCCGAGGAGCATGTCGAGCGGCTCGCGGGGGCGCAGGATCCGGTGAGCGGGCTGGTACCGGAGCTCGGGGAGCCGGTGCCGGTGGTGGAGGAGGACGGGTTCGTCGGGGAGGGGGCCGGGCTCTACCACGTCCTGTCGGTCGGTTACGCGCTCGATCTGCTGGGCGCTTCCTTCCCTCATCCGGTGCGCGGCGCACGGGACATGACGGCACGTCAACTCACCGCGCGACTGGAGGGGTTGCCGTGGAGTGACCGGGCCTGGGAGGCCGGGGCCTGGATCGACGCGTGGGCCACGGCGGCGCACTGGAACGGGACGGCGGACGCCGGTGCCGTGGAGGCGCTGTTCGGGTGGCTGCTGACACGGGCCGATCCGTGGACCGGGATGTGGGGCCAACCCTCGGCGCGGGAAGGGAGGTTGCAGGTCGTCAACGGCTACTACCGGCTGACGCGGGGCTCGTTCGCGCAGTTCGGGGTGCCGGTGCCGTACCCGGAACGGGTGGTGGACGCGGTGCTGGACCACTCCCGGGACGCCCGCTGGTTCGGCGCGGGGCGGGAGAACGCCTGCAATGTGCTGGACGTCGTCCATCCCCTGTGGCTGTGCGCCCGGCAGCTCGGCAACGGTTACCGGGAGGCCGAGATACGCGCCTGGGCCGAGCGGCAGCTGGCGGCCGCCCTTCCCCGCTGGCGGGACGGGGAGGGCTTCGCCTTCGGTCCGGGCACGCAGGCCGGGCTCCAGGGGACCGAGATGTGGCTGGCGATCATCTGGCATCTGGCGGACGTGCTGGGCGGATCGGAGGAGCTGGGTTATCGCCCTCGGGGCGTCCACCGCGCTCCGTAGCGCGCGGGCCTGCCCGTACCGCCCCTATCGCCCCTATCGCCTCTATCGCCCCTACCGGCACCTATCGGCGCCGCCACGGCAGCACCGCCGGGTCCGTCTCGGCGGCCTCCGCCTGGTGCAGCGCGTCGCTCACCGCCTCGCCGATCTGCGCGAGTTGGTGCACCTGGTCCGGCGTCAGAACGTCGAAGACCGCCCGCCGCACCGCCTCCACATGACCGGGGGCCACCGCCGACAGCATCCCGCGGCCCTCCTCGGTCAGCACCGCGAGCTGTCCGCGCCCGTCGGCCGGATCCTCGCGCCGGTTCACGAGACCGGCCTCGCGCAGTCGGCTCACCGCATGGGTGAGCCGACTGCGGGTGATCTTGAGGCGCTGGGCGAGCTCGGACATTCCGAGTGAGTGGTCGGGCGCCGAGGAGAGGTGGGCCAGCAGGCTGTAGTCGGCGTGGGTCATACCGGCGTCCCGTCTCAGCTGCCGGTTCAGATAGTCGTTCAGCAGAGTGGAGAAGTCGATGTAGGCCAGCCAGGCCCGTTGTTCCTCGGCGTTGAGCCAACGTGGCGTCGTGGACATGGCCCACACCCTACCGGGCATCCGTTTGAATCTTAAAACACATCACGTGAGGCGGTACGCCCCTCACTCCGCGGTCTCGGGCCGCCCCGGCGCCGCCCAGTGGGTGTGGAAGCTGCCGGGCCGGTCGGTCCTGCGATACGTGTGCGCGCCGAAGTAGTCGCGCTGACCTTGCAGAAGCGCGGCGGGAAGGCGTTCGGCGCGCAGGGTGTCGTAGTGCGCGAGGGCCGCGGAGATGGCCGGCACGGGGATGCCGCGGCGGGCCGCGGAGGCCACCGTCTCGCGCCACGGCACCTGCGCGTCGGTGATCTCCATGGCGAACTCCATCTCGCCGAGCAGGCTCACCAGGTCCCGGTCGGCGGCGTACGCGGCGCGGATCCGGTCGAGGAAGGCGGCCCGGATGATGCAGCCGCCGCGCCAGATCCGGGCGACCGAGCCGAGGTCGATCTTCCAGCCGTACTCGGCGGCCGCGTCCTGGATCATCGTCCAGCCCTGGTCGTAGGCGACGACCTTCGAGGCGTACAACGCGTGCTCGACCTGCGAGGTGAAGCGATCGGCCTCGGTGCGGCTGAGCGGGGGCGTGGTGCCGCCGGGCAGGCCGCGGTAGGCGGCGCGCAGCTCGCTCTGCCCGGAGGCGGAGCGGGCGAAGGTGGCCTGGGCGACGGCGGTGACCGGAGAGGCCAGGTCCAGGGCGGTCTGTACGGTCCAGCGGCCGGTGCCCTTCTGCCCCGCGGCGTCCGCGACGATGTCGACGAAGGGCGCTCCGGTGGCGGGGTCGGTGTGGGCGAGGACCTCGGCGGTGATCTCGATCAGGTACGAGCCGAGCCGGCCCTCGTTCCAGCGGCGGAAGACGCCCGCGATCTCGGCCGGGGTGTATCCGGCGACCTGGCGCAGCAGATCGTAGGCCTCCGCGATGAGCTGCATGTCGGCGTACTCGATGCCGTTGTGCACCATCTTCACGAAGTGCCCGGCGCCGTCGGTGCCGATGTGGGCGGCGCACGGTTCGCCGTCGACCTTGGCGCTGATGGTCTCGAAGAGCGGGCCGAGCAGTCCGTACGACTCCTCCGAACCGCCCACCATGATCGACGGGCCGTGCAGCGCGCCCTCCTCGCCGCCGGAGATGCCGGTGCCGACGAAGTGGATGCCGCGTGCGCGCAGGGCGGCCTCGCGGCGCCGGGTGTCGGCGAAGTGGGCGTTGCCGCCGTCGACGATCATGTCGCCGGGTTCGAGGAGCGGGGCGAACTCCTCGACGACCGCGTCGGTGGCCGCGCCCGCCTGCACCATGATGATCAGCCGTCGGGGGCGTTCGAGCGCGGCGACGAACTCCTCGGGCGACTCGGCCGGGACGAACGCGCCCTCGTGGCCGAACTCCTCGACGAGCGCGTGGGTGCGGCCGGCGGACCGGTTGTGGACGGCGACCGCGACCCCGTGGCGGGCGAGGTTCCGCGCCAGGTTGCGGCCCATCACGCCCAGTCCGGTGACGCCGATGGCTGCGCTTGCGTTCATGAGGTCTGCCCCTTGCATCGATGGCCTGGTCCCGGGGCGCGCGGCCCCTTCCCCGCACATACGTGCGGGAGGCCGGGTCTGCTCGATACGGGCCCGCGCGGCTCACACCACCCGGTTCGAAGGGCCGAATGAGCATAGGGTTAGCATATGAGCGCCGCCTAGCTCGACTGAGAGATAGATCTGTGACTGTCAATGAGGACTCGTTCACCAATTGGAAGACGCGCGAGGAGATCGCGGAGTCGATGATCCCGATCATCGGGAAGCTGCACCGCGAGCGGGACGTGACCGTTCTGCTGCACAGCCGCTCCCTGGTGAACAAGTCGGTGGTCAGCATCCTCAAGACCCACCGCTTCGCCCGGCAGATCGCCGGCGAGGAGCTGTCGGTCACCGAGACGCTGCCCTTCCTGCAGGCGCTCACCACCCTCGACCTGGGCCCGTCCCAGATCGACATCGGCATGCTCGCCGCGACCTACCGCGCCGACGACCGCGGTCTGACGGTCGAGGCCTTCACCGCCGAGGCCGTCGCCGGGGCGACCGGCGCCAACAAGATCGAGCGCGGCGAGGGCCGTGACGTCGTCCTGTACGGCTTCGGCCGCATCGGCCGGCTCGTCGCCCGCCTGCTGATCGAGAAGTCGGGTTCCGGCAACGGTCTGCGACTGCGTGCCATCGTCGTCCGCGGGGGCGGCGACCAGGACATCGTCAAGCGCGCCTCGCTGCTGCGCCGCGACTCGATCCACGGTCAGTTCCAGGGCACGATCACCGTCGACGAGGCGACCGACACGATCACCGCCAACGGCAACGCGATCAAGGTCATCTACGCGAACGACCCCTCCGAGGTCGACTACACGGCGTACGGCATCAAGAACGCCATCCTCATCGACAACACCGGCAAGTGGCGCGACCGCGAGGGCCTCTCCAAGCACCTGCGCCCCGGCATCGACAAGGTCGTGCTGACCGCGCCCGGCAAGGGCGACGTCCCGAACATCGTGCACGGCGTGAACCACGACACGGTCAAGCCGGACGAGCAGATCCTGTCCTGCGCCTCCTGCACCACCAACGCGATCGTGCCGCCGCTGAAGGCGATGGACGACGAGTACGGTGTGCTGCGCGGTCACGTGGAGACGGTCCACTCCTTCACCAACGACCAGAACCTGCTGGACAACTACCACAAGGCCGACCGTCGCGGCCGTTCCGCGCCGCTCAACATGGTGATCACCGAGACGGGTGCCGCCTCCGCCGTCGCCAAGGCGCTGCCCGACCTCAAGGCGCCGATCACCGGCAGCTCGATCCGGGTGCCCGTGCCGGACGTGTCGATCGCGATCCTCAGCCTGCGCCTTGGCCGCGAGACCAACCGCGAGGAGGTCCTGGAGTACCTGCGGGACGTCTCGCTGAACTCGCCGCTCAAGCGCCAGATCGACTTCACCACGGCCCCCGACGCCGTCTCGATGGACTTCGTCGGCTCCCGCCACGCCTCCATCGTCGACGCGGGCGCCACCAAGGTCGACGGCGACAACGCCATCCTCTACCTCTGGTACGACAACGAGTTCGGCTACTCCTGCCAGGTCATCCGGGTCGTCCAGCACGTCTCCGGGGTGGAGTACCCGACCTTCCCGTCGACGGCGGTCTGATCCCGGCGCACCCGTCGTCCGCGCCCTCGTGGCGCCGACGGCGGGTGCGGCCGGTCCCCTCCGGCCACACCACGTCGACGGGGACCCCCGCCGCCCGCGCCTCGAGCACCGTGTCGGCCGTGCCGCCTCCCCTGCCGGTGGGCGGAGAGCCGTCCCACACGGCCACGAGCCGGTCGGCACGTTTGACGAGAACGCTGTTGGCGGCCTCGTACGCCTGCCGCCCCGCGGTCTCGATCGGCAGGACCAGCACGTCCTCCGCGGCCTCCACCAGACGGTCGAACACGGCCGCGTGATCGGACCGCACCCTGTTCCGGCGGTAGTCCCGCGAGGGGATCACAACGGCCAGCCGCCCGCCGACCCCGAGCACGGCCTCGGCGAACAGACAGTCGGCACCCCGGGCGAGACACGAGACGCCGACGAGTTCACCGTCGCCGGCGTAGCTCTGGAGCAGTGCGTCAAGCGCCGCGCGTACCAGGACGGAACCCTCCGCCGTGAAGTCTGTGTGTCCGGTCACCGCGATCGTCGTCATCACTGCCCTATTCTCCGCTCGGAAGGCCGAGTCACCCTTCAAGCACCTCAACTACACGACCGTACCCAGCCGTTGACCCATCCCCTCGGCGACAGCAGAATGGGCGCGCGCTGTTGAGAGCGCTCTCAGATTTCTGTGTCGGACTTCGAGGAGACCCATGACCGGCAGCCAGGGCGGCCCCGCGTTCAATCGCCGTGCACTCATCGGGACCGGGCTCGGTGCCGCGGTTCTCATCGCGGCGGGTTCGGGGACCGCCCGGGCGGCGGAGCGGGCGCCGGCCTCCGCGCGGAGCAGGGCGCAGGGCTTTCTCGCCGCGGCCATGGACGCCTATCCGGACCAGGGCCCGACGCGACTCGCGCAGAGCTACACCGACCAGGCCGGACTGTTCAGCACCGCGTTCACCTACGACAACGCCCTCGCGATCCTGGCGAGTCTGGCGTGTGGCGGCGGGGACGGCAGAGCGCGTGCGGTGGCGCTCGGTGACGCGCTGCTGTTCGCGCAGGCCAACGACCCCGGCTACGACGACGGCAGGCTCCGGCAGGCGTACAACGTGGGGCCGTACACCTTCTACGACGGCACCCCTCAGCCGGACGGTCTCGTGCGGGCGGACGGGAAGGCCAACATCGGCCGGCAGTTCGGGTTCACGGGGACCGCCGTGGGTGACATGGCCTGGGCCGGTATCGCGCTGGCCGCGCTCGCCCGGCGGACCGGGGAGCGCCGGTTCCTCTCCGGTGCCGTGCGGATCGGTGAGTGGATCGACCGTACCGGCCGCACCGACGAGCCGCTCGGCGGCTTCAAGTTCGGGGTGAACGGGGCGAACGAGAAGCTGCCGTTCACCTCGACCGAGCACAACACCGACCTGATCGGGCTGTTCGGGCAGCTGGCCCGGCTCACCGGGGACCGGGTGTGGCTGGAACGCCGGTCCGTCGCCGCGGAGTTCGTCAAGAAGATGTGGGAGCCGAGCGCGGGCTTCTTCTACACCGGGACCAACGACGGCGTGACCATCAACAAGGCACCCGTCCCCGAGGACACCCAGA
This sequence comes from Streptomyces sp. RG80, assembly GCF_040446465.1. Classification (NCBI taxonomy): domain Bacteria; kingdom Bacillati; phylum Actinomycetota; class Actinomycetes; order Kitasatosporales; family Streptomycetaceae; genus Streptomyces; species Streptomyces sp. RG80. The sequence goes on from NZ_JBEAAJ010000005.1 coordinate 559,562, forward strand.
CCTGGACGCATCTCGCCCTCAACTCCCGTGCGTACGGCCGCTCGTTGGACTGGGCCGCCACCGAACTGGCCGTCCTGGACACCCCGGACCGCCCCAACAGCACCGTCCCAGAAGGCCAGTCGTACGAGGGCGTCACCTTCAGCTCGGCCAGCCTCCTGGCCAACGAGGGCGCCCCGATCGCCGACGGCCAGCCCAGGCCGGACCGCAACGGGGTGTGGTTCGAGGGCACGGCCCATCTCGCGCTCGCCCTGCGCCACCGGCAGGCCGCGGGGGACGAGAAGCGCGCCCGGCGCCTGATCGCCTCGATCGAGCGGGCCCAGGACCTGCTCGGCGCGAACCAGACCTTCGGCGGCAAGGCCGTGGCCGCCCGGTCCGGGGTCGTCTCGGCGAGCAGCCCGCTGGACACCGGTTTCGGGTTCGGCTACTACCCCTACCGGCACACCGGCGCCACCGCCTGGTACCTGCTCTCGGCGGCGAGGTCCAACCCCCTCAAGGCCTAGGGTCGCGCCGTCACCAGCCCCGCGATGTGGGCGGTGACGGTGTCGAGGATGTCTGTCCAGGCCTCCTCGTCGCCGAGGACCAGGTAGTTGAGGGTCAGTCCGTCGGTCATGGCGGCGAGGTAGCGGGCCAACGCGGGGACGGGGACCCGGAGTTCGAGGTCGATGTCCTGGCGCAGCCGGTCGATGAGCTCGGCGTAGAGCTCGCCGTACAGCTCGTACTGGCGGCGGGCCAGATGCTCGAACCCGGGTTCCCGCAGGGCGTACTGGGTGAGTTCGTAGGTGAGCATGTGCTCGTCGGGGTGTGCGCACACGTGGTCCCAGTACGCCTGGAACCCGGCCCGGACGGTCTCCTCCAGGGTGTCCCGGGGTTTGAGCGCCTCCTGTACGACGGTGACGTAGTGGTCGGTGATGGTGGTGATGACGGACTCGACCAGTTCCTGCTTGGAGTCGAAGCAGTAGTGGAAGACGCTCAGGGAGACGCCCGCCTCGGCGGCGATGGACCGGGTCGTGGTCTTCGCCACGCCGTCCCGGGCCATCGCCCTGATCGCCGCTTCCGTCAGTTGCCGACGCCGTTCGGCCGACGGCATCCGTGCCATAGGTGAGTCCCTCGTGCTTGTCAGGCGCTGTTCACGCCGACCTCGTGGAGCGAGTATCCCCAGTCGGTGCCGCGGTCGAGGCCGTGGACACGGACGTAACGGGCCGGTGTGCCGGTGAACTTTGCGGTGTCGAGGCCGCCGTCACCGGCCGTGGTGGACCAGGCGGTCTGCCAGTTGCTGCCGTCCGTGGAGAGTTCGACGCGATACGACTTGCCGTACGCGCGCTCCCAGTCGAGCGTCACCCGCGACACCAGGTGGGTGGAGCCCAGGTCGACCTGCCACCACTGGTCGTCGCTCCAGTCGCTGGCCCAGCGGGTGCCGTCGTCGCCGTCCACGGCCCGCCCCGGCTGGTAGCTGGTGAAGGGGTTGGACTCGGACGAACTGGCCGTGGCCGTGCGGTTCTTGGCCAGGTTGACACCGGCCTGGTGCTGCTCGGAGGCGCCCCAGGTGTCGAGGTAGGACTCGGCGCCGCGGAGGAGGTCGTCCACCACGCCCTGGCCGCCGACGAGCCGGATGTCCTCGATCCAGTCGGGGATCATGCCCACGTGCGCGGCGCCGTCGGTGTTGAAGTCGAAGGTGCGCTGACCGCTGGTCTGCCTGTCGATGACCGAGCCGCCGTCGGCGCTCTTGAACGGGTATTTCACCGGGTTGGAGGTGTTCGCGCCGCGCGGGGCGGGGTGGTCGCCGATGCCGTTGAAGTCGGTGCCGTAGCCGTAGCCCACGTCGTACTTGGCGCGCAGGGCATCGGTCCGCTTCGCCTCGGCGCTGAAGCCCTCGGAGCCGTGCATGTACTGGGCGACGAAACCGCCGAGGGAGTAGACCCGCTCGGTCCAGTTCAGGTCCATCCAGCTGTGCGAGGAGAGCACGCCCGGGTAGTCGGCGGCCTCGAACATGTCGAGGACCTGGCCGGTGGCCTTGACGCTCATGTGGTCGATCTCGAGCATCATCTTGCGTTTCATCATGCCCTGGACGGCGTACTCGCCGAGGTCGGTGAGCCCGCGGACGTTGCACTGGGCGTTCTCGTCGTACTCCGGGACCTCGGTGCCCGCCGGCAGGTCCGACTCCGCCTCGGACGCGGCCGTGCCGATGGGGTTGTCGTGCTGCGGGCCGGTGCACTTCTCGGTCTTCCAGAAGGTGCCGGTGGACAGGAACTGCCCGACGTTGATGGCCGTTCCGAGCCCGCCCTCGTCGAAGCGGACGCCGCACAGGGCGTTGTCGAACTTGTGGCACAGGAACATGCTGCGCACGCCGAGGTCGTACAGCTCGTCGAGGCCCTTGTCGATGTCCGCCTTGCTGCACTGCGCGATGTCGAGGATCTGCTTGCAGCCGAAGGGCTCGGAGGTCTCGACGCCGAGGATGACCGCGAGCTTGCCCTGCTTGATGACCTCGCGGGCCTGGGCGCTGTCGGTGACGATCCGGAACCAGCCCTTGCCGGCGCCGCCGTACTGGGCGTCGATGAAGTCCTGGAGCTGGTACGTCAGTTTGGCCTGGAGGCGGATCGAGGTCATCTCGTCACAGCTGCGGTCCTTGAACGGGTAGACCGAGCAGATCATGCCGTTGGTGACGAGGTCGTTGACGAGCACCCGCTGGCCGCCGCGCCAGGCGCGCTCGATCCAGGCGTAGTAATTGGCCTGATGGGTCATCGAGTCGTACGCCGGCCAGTCCTTGAAGGTCGGCCAGCCCACCGGGTCGTGCTTGCCGTCGCCGCCGTGGGTGATGTAGTCGAAGATCGCGAGGGTGCCGTCGGGGTAGTGCTCGGGGCAGTCCTTGAGCGCGTCGGCGACGCCCGCGGTCGAGAACACCTTGCCGCAGATCAGTCGGCCGCCGAAGGCCTCGTTGGAGAACAGGTGGTTGTGCGCGTCGACGAACCCGCGTACCTCGCCTGCGGAGTTGGTGCCGGTGAAGGGCTCTCCGGTGACGTTGATCTGGGCGTCCGGCGTCGGGCGCGCGGTGGGGTTCCACCAGTCGCTCGCGGCCGCCGAGCTCGGGGTCGGGCCGAGCGCGATGGCCAGGACGAAGAGGAGCAGCGATACCACGGTGATGTCTTTGCGTCTGCGATGCGTACATCGAGTCATGGTCGGTACCACGCCCCTCGGTCGGTGGCCATGGGGTTTGTCATGACCGGCGCAATCTGTGCGACGAGAATGGCTACTGGCGGGTTATGAGTCAAGGGTCCGGGACGCTTGACCTGATAGGGATCCACGATGCGCGCTGTCTTGACGTGTTCATTTACGTCGATGAGCATGCCTTGAGCCTGATCGCTTCTGGTTGATTCTGTGACTCTCCTACTCCGCAAGGGAGTTCCGTGTCCCACCGACGTCGCCTAGTCCGGGCCCTCACGCCCACCGTCCCCCTCGTGCTCGCCGCAGGACTCGTCACCGCAGCCCCCGCCACCCCCGCCGCCGCGGAGACGGCGGCCCCCGGTTCGGTCACGGTGCGCGTCGACCCCTCCTACCAGCAGCAGGAGTTCGAGGGATGGGGTACCAGCCTCGTCTGGTTCGCCAACGCCACCGGCGGCTATCCGGAGCCGATCCGAAGACAGCTCGTCGACATGCTGTTCGGCGAGGACGGTCTGGCCCTGAACATCGCGCGCTACAACATCGGCGGCGGCAACGCCCCGGACGTCCGCAAGAACTACATGAAGACCGGCGCGACGATGGAGGGCTTCTGGAAGGCGCCCGAGGGCACCACCCAGAAGGACATGGACTGGTGGGACCCGGACAACCCCGAGCACTGGGACTGGGACGCCGACGCGGGCCAGCGGTGGTGGGTGGACCAGGTCAAGGACAAGGTCAGCAAGTGGGAGGCGTTCAGCAACTCGCCGCCCTGGTTCCAGACCGTGAGCGGCTATGTGTCGGGCGGGTTCGACGCCAGTGCGGACCAGATCCGCGCCGACCGTGTCGACGACTTCGCGACCTACCTGGTGCGGGTGTCCGAGCGGATGGAGCAGGAGCACGGCATCACCTTCGACACCATCGACCCGCTCAACGAGCCCAACACCCCGTATTGGGGCACCCAGTTGGGCGCCGACGGGCAGCCCACCGGCGGCCGTCAGGAGGGCGCCCACGCCGGACCCGCCCTCCAGCAGAAAGTGATCCTCGCCCTCGACAAGGCACTCCAGGGCGCGACGACCAAGGCGCGGGTCTCCGCGATGGACGAGACCAACCCCGGCATCTTCACCACGAACTGGAACGCCTACGCCGACGACGCCCGGTCGGCCGTCGACCAGCTCAACGTGCACACCTACGGCACCAGCCAGCGCACCAGCGCCCGCGACATCGCCAAGGGCGCCGACAAGCCGCTGTGGATGAGCGAGGTCGAGGGCACCTGGGGCACCGGCACCGACTTCACCAGCATGGAGCCGGGCCTCGGCATGGCCACCCGCATGGTCGACGACATGCGTGAACTGGAGCCCTCCGCCTGGGTGTTCTGGCAGCCGATCGAGGACGCCGCTCCGCAGGCCGCCGCCGGCAAGAACTGGGGCAGCATCCACGTACCGTTCGACTGCACGGCCGAGGACACCCTGGAGACCTGCCCGATCCGGGCCAACTCCAAGTTCCACACCATTCGCAACTTCACGCACTACATCCGCCCCGGCGACCACTTCGTGAAGGTCGACGACACCTCCAGCGTCGCCGCCGTCGCCAGGTCGGGCCGCTCCGCGACCGTGGTGCACGTCAACGGCGGCACGTCCGCCCGCTCGGTCACCCTCGACCTCTCCCGCTTCGGCAAGGTCACCCGCGGCGCCACCGTCACCCCCGTGGTGACCAGCGCGGACGGCGCCCTCGTCGAGGGCGACCCGGTCCGGGTCACCGACCGGTCGGCCACCCTGACCGTCCCCGCGAAGTCGGTCACCAGCTTCCTCGTCAAGGGCGTCAGCGGTGTCGCGAAGGACGCCGCCCTCGTACAGCGCGGCCATGTCTACCGCCTCCAGGGCACCCAGAGCGGCAAGTCGCTCGCCCCGACGGACGACGGCACCGGGGTCGTGATCCGCACGACCGACACCGGCAGCGCCCGACAGCTGTGGTCCGTACGGCAGTTGACGCCGGGCACCGACCACCGCGAGCGGTACGCCCTCACCAACGCCGCCACCGGCAAGCGGCTCGCCGTACGCGACAACCAGGCCGTCCTCGAGGACCCCTCGGACAGCGCCGCCGCGCAGTGGATCATGTCGACCACCGGCGACGGCACCTGGACCTTCGTCAACGCCGACACCGGTCGGCTGCTCGACGTCGCCGGACAGTCCTCGGCGGACGGCGCCAAGGTCTCCACGTACACGCCGACCTCGGCGGCGAACCAGCGCTGGACGGTGCGCGACGAGACCGTGCTGCGCACCGAGAAGGCCGAGGTGTTCACGGTGCCCGGGCTGGCGCCGGAGCTCCCCGACGCGGTGGCGCCGGTCTACCGGGACGGCGCCCGGGGCGCGCTGCCGGTGGTGTGGGACGTGCCCTCGGACGACGCGTGGGCCGACCACGGAACCGTACGGGTCAAGGGCCGGGCGACCGATCCGCTGGGCCGGGAGATCCGCGCGAAGGCGGTCGTCACCGTCGACACGATCGCCTCGACCCTGCCCGGTCGCGCCAAGACCTATGTGGGCGGACGTCCCGAACTGCCGGACACGGTCGTCGGCGTCGGCGCGCACGGCGGCCGGACCGACCTCCCGGTGACCTGGGACGCGGCCCCCGACGGGGCGTACGACGAGACCGGTGTGGTGACCCTGCGCGGTACCGCGCGGATCGTGGGCGGCGACACCGCCGACGCGACCGTTCGCGTGCAGGTCACCGAGCCGACACGGACCAACATCGCGGCCGACGCCGAGGTCTCGGCCACCTACACCGAGAGCGGCTACTCCGCCGAGCGGCTGCGCAACGGCGACACCGCCGACAAGGCCTGGTCCAACTGGCGGTCGGGCACCAAGAACCCGTCCGACACGATCACCTTCAGCCTGCCGAAGGCCCGCGACCTCGACCGGGTCGTGGCGCACTTCTACCGGGACGGAAGCAACCTCTCCTTCCCGACCGGCCTCAAGGCACAGGTGCGCGGCGCCGACGGCGCCTGGGCCGACGCGAGCGACGAGATCACGGTCGGCACCGAGGGCACACCGGTGGTCGACGTACCGCTGCGCACGGCGGGCCCGGCGACCGGGGTGCGGATCGTGATGACCGCCCGGCCCGGCGGGTACATCACGATGAGCGAGGTCGAGGTGTACGCCGACGCCCCCGGTGTCTCCTCGGACGCGTCCGCCGCGTCGATCGAGGTGGCCGGCGTGCCGGTCGCGGGCTTCGCTCCGGACACGACCGACTACCGGGTCCGCACCGGCGATCCGGCCCGGGCCGTGGTCACCGCGACGGCCCGCGACCCGTACGCGTCCGTCGCCGTCGAGCGCACCCACGGCCGCGCCGTCGTCACCGTGACCAGCGAGGACGGGTCACGGACGACGACGTACCGGCTGACGCTGCTACGGCGCTGACCCCGACCGGACGCCGCTACGGCGTCGGCTCCACGGTCGGCAGCCACACGCGCATCGTCGAGGGTCCCCGGTTCGCCCAGGAGTGGTAGGGGACCAGGACGATGTCCGTGCGGTCGCCGGCCGTCGGCGGGGCGGCGGACGGCCGGTAGGGCCAGGGGTCGTCGCCCTCGGCGCCGATCTCCCCCGCGACGACCACGGACCCGTCCGCCCTCCCCTCCGGTGGGGCGGACGGGTCCACGCGTATCGCGTCGACATCGCGGTCGTCCGGCAGGTCCACGGACTCGGCGCAGTACACCAGCGGTCCTCGCTGGACGGCCGCCGTGCCGCGGATCGCGTCGATGCGCGGATCGGGTCGCAACCAGCGTGGTTCCACGGGCAGTTCGAGCCGTATCTCGTCGCCGGGCCGGAAGACCCGGGTGAGTTCGGCCGCGCCCGGGGCGACGGGTCGGCGGCGCCCTTCCGGGTCCACCAGCCACGCGGGAGTGCCCTCCGCCCAGGCGGGGACGCGCAGCGACAGGGTCCACGGGCGGTCGGGGGCCCGGTCGACCGTCACGGTCACGCGTCCGTCCGAGGGGTAGTCGGTACGGATCCGCAGGGCGATCCCTCCTGTGGTGATCTCCGCGTCGGCGTACTGGTGGATCTGGACGCCGCCCGCGTCCGTCGTCGCCAGGTAACCGGGCAGCAGGGCCAGGGTGCGGGCCACGTTGGGCGGGCAGCAGGACACCGCGAACCAGGGGGCGCGCAGGCTCGACTCGGCGCGCGGGACCTGGACGTCCGCCTCGGGCACGGTGCCGCGGCGGCGCCGGTGCAGGGTGTTGGAGTAGAAGAAGGAACGGCCGTCCTCGGCCGGGGAGGTGGCGATCACGTTGAACAGGGTGCGTTCGGCGAGGTCGGCGAAGCGTGGCTCGCCGGTGGCGAGGAGCAGCCGCCAGCTGAGCATGACCGAGGCGACTCCGGCGCAGGTCTCGGAGTAGGCCCGGTCGGGCGGGAGGACGAAGTCGTCGCCGAAGGCCTCGTCGCGGTGGTGGGAGCCCATGCCGCCGGTCAGATAGGTGCGCCGGGCGACCGCGCCCTCCCACTGGCGTACGACCGCCGCGAGCAGTTCCTCGTCGCCGGTCTCCACCGCCACGTCGACGGCGCCGGACGCGAGGTAGAGGGCACGGACGGCGTGGCCGCGCAGAACGGTCGCCTGTCGTACCGGCATGTCGTCCTGGTGGTAGGCGCGGCCGAACTCGCCGTCGGCGAGCGTGCCGTGGCCTCGGCGCTCCACGAACAGGGTGGCCTGGTCCAGGTAGCGCTGTTCGCCGGTCGCGCGGGCGAGTTCGGCCAGGGCGGTCTCGATCTCCGCGTGCCCGCAGACGCCTGCCACCCCATCGGGGCCGAAGGTGGCGCACACGTGGTCGGCGGCCCGCAGTGCGATCTTGGCGAGCTCTCCCCCGCCCCGGGTGCGGAGCTCGGCGACGCCCGCCTGGATCAAGTGCCCGTAGCAGTACAGCTCGTGGCCCCATTCGAGGTCGCTGTAGCGGGGCTGCTGGCCGGGGCGGCCGAAGTTGGTGTTGAGGTAGCCGTCGGGTTCCTGGGCGGAGGCGATCGCCTCGGTGATCGTGTCGGTCTCGACGCCCGCCCAGGTCATCGCCTCGAGCAGCTTGTAGACGTCGGAGTCGGCGAACTCCCGTCCGCGCCGCTCCGCCACCGGGGCCCGGAAGTTGCCGATCCAGCCGACGCGTTCCATCCACTCACGGCAGTGGTCGAGGATGGCGTTGGTGTTGACCTCCCGGCGCCGGGCCCAGAAACCGCCGGTGATCCGGACCTCGTCGAGGCCGAGAGGCCGTAGCCGACCACGGCTCGGGGCCACGGGTACGACCAGGCTGTTCCCCTGCGACTTCAGCTTGGACTTCAACGCATCATCCCTTCAGGGCGCCTGACATGAATCCGCGCACGTAATGCCGTTGCAGGAGCAGGAAGACGAGAAGACAGGGCACGGCGAGCACCACCACGCCCGCCTCGGTGGCGCCGTAGTCGACCGCGCCCATGCTCTGCTGGCGCAGGTTGGCGACGGCCAGCGGCAGCGGCGCCTTCGCACTGTCGGAGATGAGGATCAGGGGGGCAATGAAGTCGTTCCAGGCGGCGAGGAAGGCGAACAGCCCCACGGTGATCAGCCCCGGCCGCACCGCCGGGAGCAGGACCCGGCGCAGGGCGCCCGCGGTCCCGCAGCCGTCGACGAGCGCCGACTCCTCCAGTTCGCGCGGCACGGCCTCGAAGGAGATCCGCATCATGAAGGTGGCGAACGGCAGTTGGAACATGGCGAGGACCAGGCTCAGCCCGACCAGCGAGTTCTGCAGCTCCAGCCTGCCGAGCAGCACGTAGAGCGGGATGAGGAGGGTGGCGTACGGGACCATGAGGATGGCCAGGGTCAGCAGGAACAGCAGGTTCTTGCCGGGGAACTCGAAGCGGGCGAAGGCGTAGCCGCCCAGCAGGGACACCCCGAGGGTCAGGGCGACGGTGAGCGCCGAGACGAGCGTGCTGTTGAGGAGGTACTGCCACAGTCCGGCGTCGTAGTCCAGCAGGGTGCGGTAGTTGCCGAAGCCGTAGCCCGACTCCTGGGCGGTGCCGGGCTGTTCGCTGACCGAGGCCCAGGCGTTCCACACCAGGGGGAACAGGAAGATGACGGCCAGTCCTCCGGCGACGACGTAGTGCGGTGTCCGGCCGAGGGCTCGGTTGAGCACGGTGAGGTCTCCCCTCATGACTCGTCGGCGCGGCGCAGGCCGCGGAACTGAACGGCGTTGAGCAGCAGCAGGGCTCCGAGCACGAGGATCGACAGGGCCGCCGCGGTGCCGAGGTTGAGCCGCTGGAAGGCCTCCCGGTAGATCAACTGCACGATGGTGACGGTGCTGTTGTCCGGGCCGCCCTTGGTGAGGACGAAGAACTGGTCGAAGGCGAGCAGCGATCCGGTCACGCAGAGCAGAAGGGAGAGGGCGAGTGAGGGGCGCAGCAGCGGCAGGGTGATGCGTCGGAAGATCTGGCCGCGGCTCGCGCCGTCCATCCGGGCCGCCTCGTACAGCTCGTGCGGGATGCGTTGCAGGCCCACGAGCAGGATCAGCATGTAGAAGCCGGCGAACTTCCAGACGACCAGGAACACCGTCGAGAGCAGGGCGTTGGTCGAGGTGCCGAGGAACGACACCGGTTCGTCGACGAGTCCGAGGTGTTCCAGGGTGCGGCTGATGGGTCCGGTGGTGGGGCTGTACAGGCCCCAGAACAGCAGGGAGGCGGACGCCAGTCCGAGGGCGCCGGGCAGGAAGTAGACCGTGCGGAAGAAGCCCGCGCCGGGTCGGGACTCCTGGACCAGCAGGGCGAGGAGGAGCGCGAGGGCGAGGAGGACGACCGTGACGATCACGGTGTAGAGGAGCGTGAAGCGGACGGCGGGCCAGAACAGCGGGCTGTCGGTGAGGTCGGTGTAGTTCTCGGGGGCGTTGCGGCCCCGGTCGCCGGCGAGCAGCGGCCAGTCGTTGAGGGACATCTGCCCCACCAGCAGCAGGGGCCACACGAAGAAGACGGCGACGAACACGGCGGTGGGCGCCGCGTATCCGAGTCCCTGGACCTTGCGGGAGCGCCACAGGGACTTGGTCGTACGGGGTCGGCGGGGCAGGTGCGGCGGCCGTACCCGGTGTTCGGCCGCCGCCCGGTCGAGCGCCTTCACCTGCATGACTCTCCTAGGGCCTGTCGTTTGGATCAGCTCGGCGTCGCGGGGTCTGGCACGCCCATCTGCCGCGTTGTCGTCACTCGCCGACGCTCCGCGTCGACTCCCTCCTCCGCCTTGCAGCTGCACGCTCCCCCACGCTCGGCTTCGCTCGGGCGGGAGGGGCCCCCATCGCCCCCGCTCGGGTCGGCCCGGAAGCACTGTTTCTCAAGGCCGACCTGATCCAAACGACAGGCCCTAGTCGGCCAGTGAGGCGCTGACCGCGTCGTTGTCCTTGTCGACCGAACTCCCGTCGCCGAACACGGCGTTGCGCATCATGGTCAGCCAGGGACCGTTGGGGTCGTTGAAGGTCTGGCCGAACTTCAGGGCGTACGGCGTGTGTCCGTCGGCCACGAGCTCGTTGATGGCGACCAGGCGCGGGTCCGCGTCCGAGAACTTGTTGGAGGCGAGGTCCGTGCGCGCCACCACGTCCTTGTGAGCGGCGACCACGTCGACCTGTGCCTTGTCGCCCACGGACCAGGCGAGGAAGTTCCAGGCCTGGTCGGCCGACTTGCTGGTGGCGGAGATACCGATGGAGTCGCCGCCGACGAAGGTGGCCTTGCCACCGTCGGGGCCGGGGATGGGCGCGACGCCGAGGTCGAGGTTCTTGGGCATCAGACCGAGGGTGGTCGACGGCATCGGCATCACACCGATCTGCCCCTTCGGGAACAGGCCGGTCCAGGTGGCGCCGGTCTCGTCGCGGGCGCCGGGGGCCACGATGTCGTCGTCGACCCAGCCGCGGTAGGTGTCGTAGACCTTCTTAGCGGTGACGGAGTCGAGGGTGGCCGCGGTGCCGTCCTTGTTCAGCACCTCGTCCCCGGCGGCCCAGATGGACGGCCACCAGGTGAAGACTCCGCAGCCGCCGCAGTTGCCGCCGAAGAACGTGCCGTTGACACCGCCGCCGAGCTTGTCCACGGCGCGGGCCTGCTCGTCCCATTCCGCCAGCGTGGTGGGCGGCTTCTCGGGGTCGAGCTTCGCCTTGCGGTAGAGGTCCTTGTTGTAGAAGAGCACCGAGAGGTCGAGCGTGTGCGGGACGACGTACTTCTTGTCCTCGTACGTACCGGCCTTGATGTGCGACTGGGCCAGGTCGTCGGCGAAGGGCAGGGCGTCGATACGGTCGGTGAGGTCGGCGAAGAGGCCACTGCTGGTGTAGTTGGGCACGAACACGACGTCCGAGGCGAACAGGTCGGGCAGGTCGCGGGAGCCGGCGGCGGCCCCGACCTTGGCCTGGTAATCGTCGGTGGGGATGACGGTGAGTTCGACCTGGTTCTTGTGGCTGGCGTTGTACGCCTTGACGAGGGCCTCGCTCTGCGGCCGGGTGGCCGCGCGGGTCCACATCGTCAGTTTGGCGCCGTCGTCGACGCCGGTGGCGTTCGCCGCCGAGCCGCCCCCTCCTCCTTTGTCGTCCTTGCCGTCGTCCCCCGATCCGCACGCCGTGCCCAGTCCCACGGTGGCCAGCAGCACCACTGCGGTGACGAGGCGGCGGCCGGGTCCATACGATCCGGTGGGGCTCCCCATGACGATCTCCCTCCGCGACGAGCACCGGGAAGAAACGGGCCGAAAAGGCTTTCGCAAAGCTAGAACGCAGCTGAAAGCCCGTCAATCCCCCGTGCATGAACAGAGTTTCAGGTGCATACCGAAAGTTCTCGCGTACGGTTTACGCACGTGCTGCGAGACCCACATGCCGTGAGACCCACGTGTTGCGAGACCCTCGTGTTGCGAGACCCCCACGTGTTGCGAGACAGGAGACACGCATGACACCAGCCACCGGCCCCGCTCGTTCGCACACCGCGACCCTCAGCGACGTCGCCCGACTGGCCGGGGTGTCCGTCGCCACCGCGTCCAAGGCGCTCAACGGCCGCAGCCAGGTGCGCGCCGAGACCCGGCAGCGGGTGATCGAGGCGGCCGAGCGGCTGTCGTTCCGGCCCAACCAGCTGGCCCGGGGCCTGCTCGCCGGACGGACCGGCACGGTGGGGCTGCTGACCAGCGACCTGGAGGGCCGGTTCAGCATCCCGATACTGATGGGCGCCGAGGACGCGTTCGGGGCGGGCGAGGTGGCGGTGTTCCTGTGCGACGCGCGGGGGGACTCGATCCGCGAGCAGCACCACGTCCGCGCGCTGCTCGGACGCCGGGTGGACGGTCTGATCGTGGTGGGCAGCCGCACCGATCCGAGGCCCTCGCTCGGCCGTCAGCCGGCCGTCCCCGTGGTCTACGCGTACGCGCCCTCGGACGATCCGGACGACCTGTCCATCGTCCCCGACAATGTCGACGCCGGCCGGATCGCGGTGCAGCATCTGCTGGCCTGCGGCCGTACCAGGATCGCCCACATCACCGGCGACCCCGGATACGCCGCCGCGCACGACCGGGTCGCGGGGTCGCTGGCCGCGCTCGCCGACGCTGGCGTCGCCCCGATCGGCGAACCGCGGTTCGGGGCCTGGTCGGAGGGGTGGGGACGGGCGGCCACGGCGCTGCTGCTCGACCGGCACCCGGACGTGGACGCGGTGCTGTGCGGGAGCGACCAGATCGCCCGGGGCGTCATGGACGTGCTGCGCGAGCGCGGTCATCGGGTCCCCGAGGACGTGGCGGTCATGGGCTTCGACAACTGGCAGGTCATGACGTCCGGTTCACGCCCGTTGCTGACCAGCGTCGACATGAACCTGGAACAGGTCGGCCGGGCGGCGGCGCAGGCACTGTTCGGCGCGATAGGCGGTGCGACCCGCTCGGGGATCGAGGCGCTGCCCTGCCGGGTGGTGATCCGGGGATCCACCGCTCCCCTGTCCTGATCCGAGCGGTCGGCGAACTCAGGCCCCTACGGCCTCTCTTGACACTGCATCAGCTCGCTCCTACGTTGCGAAAACCTTTTAGGTCGTTTCGGCAAAGGGGAGATCCGATGCGAAGACGAACCGAGCCCCTCATCCAGCGCCTCCTGATCGTCCTGGCGCTCCTCGCCTGTTCCGTGGCCACCGCCACCCCCGCGCGCGCCGCGCAGACCATCGGTTTCCCCACCTTCAGCGGCCCCGCGATCCCGGCCCCGCCGGTCGCCCACACGCCCGGCGACATGATGAAGGCCATCTACGACGCGGAGAGTTCGGGCACCGACTTCTGGATGGACCGGCTGCTGGGCCGCTCCGGCGACGACCCGGCCGGTCCCTGGCTGATGAGCCGCGGACGAGCCCTGTTCATGAAGACCCACAACCCCGCGGTGCTCGGCTTCGGCGGCAACGTCGCCTACTGGGAGAGCGTCAACGACCAGAACGCCTACAGCGTCGCGATCAGCCCGGGCACCTTCACCGAACAGGTCTCCCAGCGGTGGCAGGCGCCCAGCCACTGGAAGAGCGTGCATGTCAGCGGCTCGATCGCGGTCACGCAGACCAAGTTCATCACCGACAACAACGTCGCGGTGACGAACCTGTCGATCAAGAACAACGGCAGCGGCTCCACCACCCTCCAGCTGCGGGCGACCTCGCCGTACGCCACCTCGGGCAGCGGCAGTGAGCTGACCGGCCAGGTCAACGCGTACAACAACCTGACCACGCTGCGCCCCCGGCTCACCGGCGACGGCTTCAGCGTCTCCAGCGGCGGCCTCAACCGCTCGGTGACCATCGCGGCCGGGGCGACGGCGACCGCCAAGGTCGTCATGGGCTTCGTGACCGACGAGATCCCCGCCTCGCTCACCGAGTACAACGCCTACGCCGGCTACTCCAACGCCACCGCCTTCGCGACCCACGTCCGGGCCTACAACCAGTGGTGGGCGCAGAAGGTGCCGTACATCGACGTGCCCGAGCCGGCGATCAAGAAGAACATCTACTACCGCTGGTGGCTGATGCGCTTCAACAACCTCGACGCCGACATCCCCGGGCAGACCTTCCAGTTCCCGACCTCCACCGAGGGCGTCCTCGGCTACAACAACGCGATCGCGCTGACCCAGCCGATGCACATCGACGATCTCAAGTACCTCCGTGATCCGTCCTACGCCTACGGGGACTGGCTGAGCGTCGGCCAGGTCTCCAAGAACGGCCGGTTCCTCGACAACCCGGGCGACCCGGAGAACTGGTCCAACAGCTACACCCAGTACATCGCCGAAGCGGCCTGGAAGAGCTACCAGATCCACGGCGGCCAGCCCGGCATCGCCGCCAACCTGGCCCGCTACGCCGAGGGCGACGTCAAGGGACAGCTCGCGTTCTACGACCACGACAACAACAAGCTCATCGAGTACGACTGGGGCGCCCTGACCGGCAACGACGCCGACGCCGTCTCCTTCCACTGGAAGCCCGGCAACATGGACCGCGCCGAGTCCGCCTACCAGTACAGCGGCGCACTCGCCGCCGCGCAGGCCTACGAGGCGATCGGCAACACGGCGAAGGCCACCGAGATGCGCACGCTCGCGACGCAGATCAAGGACGCGATCGTCAACGTGCTGTGGAACCCGGGCCGGCAGTTGTTCGAGCACCGGCTCAAGTCGACGAACGAGTGGGTGCCCTGGAAGGAGATCAACAACTACTACCCGTTCTCGGTCGGCGCCGTCCCCAACACGGCCACGTACAAGCAGGCGTTGCGCCTGTACGACGACCCGGCCCAGTACCCGATCTTCCCCTTCTACACGGCCAACCAGGTCGACAAGAAGGCGGCGGCCGACGCGGGCAACCCGGGCTCCAACAACTTCTCCACCATCAACTCCACCGTCCAGTTCCGGCTCTACTCCTCGGTGCTGCGCAACTACCCCAACTCCTGGATGAACGCCACCGACTACAAGAAGCTCCTGTACTGGAACACCTGGGCGCAGTACATCGGCGGCAACACCCAGTGGCCGGACGCCAACGAGTTCTGGGCGGACTGGAACGGCAGCTCGATCAACTACCGCTCCTGGATCCACCACAACATCCTCGGCAGCGGCAACTGGACCGTGATCGAGGACGTCGCGGGGCTGCGGCCGCGCAACGACGCCAAGGTCGAGCTCTCCCCCATCGACATCGGCTGGAGCCACTTCACCGTCAACAACCTCCGCTACCGGGGCGCCGACCTGTCGATCGTCTGGGACGACCCGGCCGACGGCGTGGTCCGCTACCCGGGCATCCCGGAGGGCTACTCGATCTACGTCAACGGCAGCCGCGCCGCGACCGTCAGCACCCTGGTGCCCTTCACCTGGGACCCGGCGACCGGTGACGTGACGACGAACGGCACGGTCACCCACCACACGGCGATCTCCGGGCTCAAGGCACCCACCCAGGTCGTGCAGGACAGCCCCCGCATGGTCGACATGCTCGCCAAGGCCGGCGTGGACCTCACCGCCGACCTGACCAACCTTGCCTCCGGAGCGACGGTGTCCGCCTCCCACACCGGCTCCGGCAGCACCACCGCCGGCGCGGTCGACGGCTACCCCGTCAACGAGCCCTTCTGGGGCGCCGGCGGCTCGCCCAACAGCCAGGACTGGTACGAACTCAACTTCGGCACCGCGCGCACGCTCAACGAGGTACGGCTGTACTTCAAGGACAGCCGCCCGGCCAGCGGCACCTACCGGGCCCCGTCCGCGTACAACATCCAGTACTACAACGGCAGTTCATGGGTGAATGTGCCGAGCCAGACCAAGAGTCCGGCGGCACCGCGCGCCAACTACAACCTGGTCACCTTCCCGGCGGTCAGCGCCCAGCGCGTCCGCGTCCTGGCCACCAACGCCTCCGGCGCCAAGACGGGCCTCACCGAGGTCAAGGTGTTCAACCGGGGCGGGGCCCAGCCACCGGCGAACCAGGCCGGGTCGGCCACCGCGTCCGCGTCGTACACCTCCCCGTGGGAGGCCGTCACGGCGGTCAACGACGGCATCGACCCGCCCTCGTCCAACGACACCGTCAACCCCCGCTGGGGAACCTGGCCGGAGACCGGCCAGCAGTGGGCCGAGCTGACCTGGCCGTCGGCCAGGAACCTCAACAAGGCGGAGATCTACTTCTTCGACGACGACCAGGGCATCGACATGCCGTCCGCCTGGAAACTCCAGTACTGGAACGGCAGTTCCTACGTCGATGTGCCCGGCGCGAGCGCCTACACGCTGACCAAGAACGCGTACAACAGCGTCACGTTCACCGCCACGAGCACCACACGGCTCCGGGTGCTGCTCACGAGCAACGGCACCAACTCCGTCGGCCTCCTCGAAGCAAAGGTGTACGGCCCGTGACCAGACCCAGACTCCTCCTGGCCCTGCTCGCCCTGCTCACCCTGGCAGCCGCCTTCCTCGTCGCACCGCCCGCCTCCGCCGCCGTCACCTTCACCTCGACGGCCGTGAACCAGACCGGCGGCAACTGCATCGACCTGCCGGGGAGTTCGACGACGGCGGGAACCCAACTGCGCGCGTTCACCTGCTCCTCCGGCGCCAACCAGAACCTCGTCTACACACCCGTCTCCGGGACCAGCGACACATACACCATCACCACCCAGTCCGGTCAGTGCGTGGACGTCTACGGCGCCTCGACCGCGGACAACGCCGCGATCATCCAGTGGCCCTGCCACAACGGCACCAACCAGCGGTGGCGGCTCGTCCCGGTGACGGTCTCGGGCACCGACAAGACGTTCAACCTGGTCTCCGTCAGTTCCGGCAAGTGCGTTGCCCCGAGCGGTGGTTCGTCGGCGTCCAACACCAACCTCGTGCAGCTGCCGTGCTCCGCCGCGAACGGCAGGGTCTGGCGGGTGCCCGGCTTCACCGGCGGCGGCACCACGCCCGGCACCTTCACCAACCCGCTCTCCCAGCACGGGCCCGACCCCTGGCTGACGTACTACGACGGGTACTACTACCTCGCCACGACCACCTGGAACTCGACGATCACCATGCGCAAGGCCGACACGCTCGCCGGTCTCGCCACCGCCACCGACCAGGTGATCTTCAACCTGACCCGGCCCAACGGGGCGGGCACCATGTGGGCGCCGGAGTTCCATCTGCTGGACGGGCCCAACGGCAAGCGCTGGTACTTCTACTACACGGCCGGACGGGAGCCGTACGACCTGGGCACGCAGCGCATCCACGTCCTGGAGAGCGCGGGCCTGGACCCGATGGGGCCGTACAGCTTCAAGGCCGATCTGCTCGACCCGACCCAGGACAACACCTGGGAGCTTGACCCGGGCATCCTCCAACTCAACGGTCAGCTCTATCTGTTGGGCACCTTCTACAACGGCTCGCAGCCCATGTTCATCCGCCCGCTGTCGAACCCGTGGACCGCGAGCGGTACGCGCCGCGTGCTCTCCACGCCGACCTACAGCTGGGAGACGGTGGGCGGGGCGGTCAACGAGGGCGCGGAGGTCCTCCAGCGGGGCGGCAAGACCTTCATCGTCTACTCCGCCAGCCACTGCTCCACACCCGACTACAAGCTCGGCATGCTCACCTACAACGGCGGTGACCCGCTGAACTCCTCCTCCTGGGTCAAGTCCCCCAACCCGGTCTTCCAGCGGTCCAACGCCAACGGCGTGTACGGGCCCGGCCACAACGGCTTCTTCAAGTCGCCCGACGGCACCGAGGACTGGATCGTCTACCACGCCAACAACTCCACGGGCGGCGGCTGCGACATGAACCGCACCACCCGGGCGCAGAAGTTCACCTGGAACGCGGACGGCACACCCAATTTCGGCACCCCGGTCGCCCTGGGTGTCCCGCTGACCGCACCCTCCGGGGAGTAGATTGTCGGATTCTGACCATCGGGAGTCGTCATCCGGCTCCATCCCGTGCGCTTCCTCCTCCTACGTTGGGATTCAGCCAAGAACACCCAGCCGGAGGAGGAGGCCATGGAGACGGGGACGGAGGCGACGGACACCGTCCGTACCTGGCTCGACGAGGCCGACCGGGTGCTCGTCGCGGCCGGCGCCGGTCTGAGCGCGGCGGCCGGTTACGACTACGGCGACACCGAGCGGTTCGAGCAGCTGTTCCCGGCGCTGTACCGGCTCGGGCTGCGTTCCCGCTATCTGCTGGGCGCGCCGCTGCCGGCCGACATGATGTGGGGCTACTGGGCCGTCCACATCGACGACATCCGCTTCGGCACCGACCCCAACCCCCTCTACCGGGGCCTGCGTTCACTGGTCGGGGACCGCGACCACCGGGTGCTGACGTCCAACGTCGACGGGCTCTTCGCCCGCAACGGCTTCGAGCCGGACCGGATCTTCACCCCCCAGGGCGACTACGGCCGGCTCCAGTGCACGGTGCCGTGCTCGCAAGAGACCTGGCCGAGCAAGCCCTTCCTGGACCGGATCCTCGCCGCGTACGACCGTGACACGGGACGCGTGACCGACCCGGCCGCCCTGCCCGTCTGCCCCCGCTGCGGCGCCGAGGTCTTCCCCAACGTGCGGGTGGGCCCCGAGTTCGTCGACGGCCCCTATCTGGCCGCCGGCGACCGGCTGACGCGCTGGCTGGCCGACGCGCCCGACGACGCCCGCCTGCTCGTCCTGGAGTTCGGGGCCGGATTCAACACCCCGGGTGTGATCCGGTGGCCGATGGAGAACATCGTGCGCCACACTCCCGGGGCACGTCTGGTGCGGGTGAATCCCGGCCACCCGGACGTCCCCGCCGACCTCGGAGCCCGCGCGCTGTCCCTGCCCTTCGGGGCGGACCGGCTCCTGCACTCGCTCACCGTGTAAGGAAGTGATCTGGACCATGACCGAGCCGACACTGGTGGTCACCGGAGCCACGGGCCGCCTCGGCGGCCTCGTCGCCCGACGCCTGGCCGAGCGGGACGTGCCCCAGCGGCTGCTGGTCCGCAGCCCCGAGCGAGCGCCGCGGCTGCCCGGGGCGACAGCCGTCCGTGGCAGTTACGGCGACCACGACGCCGCAGTACAGGGGCTGACCGGCGCGGAGACGCTGTTCATGGTGTCCGCCTCCGAGAGCGCCGACCGGCTCGCCCAGCACAAGGCCTTCGTGGACGCCGCCGTCGAGGCGGGGGTACGGCACCTCGTGTACATCTCCTTCTTCGGCGCGGCTCCCGACGCCACGTTCACCCTGGCCCGTGACCACTTCCACACCGAGGAGCACATCCGGTCCACCGGCCTCGCGTACACGTTCCTGCGGGACAACCTCTACGCCGAGTTCGTGCCCGATCTGGCCGGTGCCGACGGCGTCATCCGCGGCCCCGCCGACAAGGGGCGGGCGGCGTTCGTCGCTCACGACGACATCGCCGACGCCGCCGTCGCGGTGCTGACCCGGCCGGCCGAGCACGCCGGTGCCGTCTACGACCTCACCGGCCCGGAGGCCGTGTCGCTGGAGGAGGCCGCGGCCGTCCTGTCCGAGGTGCGGGGCCACAGCGTCACCTACCACCCGGAGACGGTCGAGGAGGCGTACGCCTCCCGCGCCTCCTACGGCGCCCCGCAGTGGCAGCTCGACGCCTGGGTGTCCACGTACACGGCCATCGCGGCAGGCCAGCTCGAGGGCGTCAGCGATGCCCTGCCCCGGCTCACCGGCCGCCCCGCCACGCCCCTCGCCGACGTCATCCGCGCGCTGCCGCCGCGCTGACAGGGAACCCTCATGCTGCCTCTGGCCGCCTACCGTGCCGCGATCTCCCTGGACGAGCCCTTCCGACCCTCGGTGCCCGCGCCGCCCGTCGACCGGCTGGACGAGCGGGTGCGCTCGGCGCTCGCCCTGCTCGGCACCGAACCGGGCGCCGCGCGGCTCGGGCTACGTGACCTCGGAGACCTGGACGCGGCGACGGCCCGCAGGGCGCTGCGCGCGTTGCTGACCGTCCGCCCGCCCGGCCCGCTGCCCGACGGCGCGCCGGAGGCCGTGGACGCGGTCCTCGGCGTGCAGCGCGCCCTGCGATCGACCGTATCCGTCGATCAACTCCCCACGCTCGGGCGGGAGTTCCCACACGGCGGCCGCTCGGTGTCACTGTGGCGGGGCGACATCACCGCCCTCGCGGTGGACGCGATCGTCAACGCCGCGAACAGCGCTCTGCTCGGCTGCTTCCAGCCGCTGCACGCGTGCATCGACAACGCCATCCACCACGCCGCCGGACCCCGCCTCCGCGACGACTGCCACACCGTGATGACGTTGCAGGGCACACCTGAACCGACCGGCACCGCGAAGATCACCCGCGGCTACCACCTGCCGGCCGGCTATGTCCTGCACACCGTCGGCCCGGTGATCGAGGGCCGGCCCGACGCACAGGACGCGGCGGCGCTGGCCGCCTCCTACCAGGCCTGTCTCGACCTCGCCGCCGAGGTGACGGCGATCCGGACCCTCGCCCTCTGCGGGGTGAGCAGCGGCGTCTTCGGCTACCCCAAGGACGAGGCCGCCGCGGTCGCCCTGCACACCGTCGCCGACTGGCTGGACGCCCACCCTGGCCGGTTCGACCACGTCGTGTTCTGCGTCTTCGGCGCCGACGACGAGAGCGCCTACCGACGCGCCCTGGGCGCCGGCTGACCGGCCCGGCCCCGGACCGCCTCGCGGAAGTCGATCGGTGACTCGCCGACCCGCTGGGTGAAGTACTTGCCGAACTGCGAGCCGTGGGCGAAGCCCAACTGCTCGGAGATCTGCGCCGCGGTCCGGTCGCTGTGCGCCAGCAGCCGCTTGGCCTCCAGGACGACCCGCCGGTCGACGAACTCCTTCGCGCTCACCCCGGCGCCGGCCAGCGCGGCCCGGGCGAGGGTGCGGGAGGAGTAGCCGAGCATGTCGGCGTAGTCCTCCACCCGCCGGGTGCGGGTGAAGTGCCGTTCGACCGCGTCCCGGAAGCGCAGGTACGTCTCGTCCGGAACCGGCGCCGGGCCGTCGGCCGGGACCGTGAGGTGGGCCAGCCGCAGCACGAGGACCGCCAGCAGATGCCGTAGCGCCGCCATGTGCACCTCCAGGGGCAGCCGGCCGAGCGCGTGGAACTCCCGGCGCAGATGCTCCGCGGCGAGGTCCAGGGCCTCGGTGTCCTCGGCGACGGGGGTG
Organism: Streptomyces sp. RG80; assembly: GCF_040446465.1. Taxonomy (NCBI): domain Bacteria; kingdom Bacillati; phylum Actinomycetota; class Actinomycetes; order Kitasatosporales; family Streptomycetaceae; genus Streptomyces; species Streptomyces sp. RG80. Next base: position 580,755 of record NZ_JBEAAJ010000005.1, read on the forward strand.
CTGAGGACGGGGGCGTGCGGGTCGTCCAGGCGGGCGGCCGTCGCGGTGGCCGCGTCCAGGGCGTCCTGCCGGAACAGGATCAGGGTGCCCTCGGCGGACGCCGGGGCGCCCCACTGCTGCACCTGCCCCGGGCGCACCCACAGCCAGGAGCCCGGCCGGAGGGTGTACCCGGTGAAGTCGACGGTGTGCCGGAGCTCCCCCGCGCGGAGGGTGAGCAGGTGGTGGAAGTCGGGGCGCTGCGGCCGGGCGAGCACGTCCTGCGGTGCCCGCCGACGCAGCTCGGTCAGGGACATGACCTCGACCCCGGCGGGCGTGCCCGCGGGCGCGGCGAAGGGCACGTCGGGAATGCCCTGTCGGTTTTTGACCACCATCGTCTTCCGAGTGTACGAGGTGCGGCGGCGCGGGGTCCGGTCAGCAGAACTCGGCCGAGACCACGTTCTTGCCGCCGCCCACCCAGTCGCCGTTGAAGTTCAGGGTGATCATGTGCCGGCCGTCCTTGGTGCCGAAGGACTGGGTGGAGGAGCCGTGGATGCCGCCGGAGTGGCCCCAGACCTTGACCCCGCAGGTCGTCTCGTACTCGATGAGTCCCAGGCCGTAGCGCTGGCGGGCCAGGTTGCCCTCGGTCGAGACCGTGGCCGTCATCTGCGCGAGCTGGGCGGGACGCAGCAACCGGCCGCCGAGGAGGGCGGCGTAGAGGCGGTTGAGGTCGGACGCGTTGGTGATCATCTCGCCGGCCGCCCAGGCCCAGGACGGGTTGAGCTCGGTCACGTCGTAGATCTTCCCGGGGTCCTCCGTGAACGTGGAGTAGTGCCGGGTGGGTGCGGGGACGTGCGGGTCGGTGCCGGGGAAGTACGTGGCGCGCATGCCGAGCGGTCCGGTGACGCGGCGCGCGATCTCCTGGGCGTAGGGCCTGCCGGTCAGCTTCTCGATGATCAGGCCGATCAGGAGGTAGTTGGTGTTGGAGTACTTCCAGGAGGTGCCGGGCTCGAACTGGGGCGGGTTCTGCAGGGCGAGGGCGATGACCTGGCGCGGGGTCCAGTCGTCGTAGCGGGTCTGGAGGAAGTCGATGCCGAGGACCTTCTTCGCGAAGGTGGCGTCCTCGGTGAAGTTGAAGATGCCGCTGGTGTGGTTCATCAGCTGCCGGACCGTGATCTTCGTCCCGTCGTGGCCGTTCCCCTGGACCAGACCGGGCAGGTAGTGGTCGACCGTGGCGTCGAGGTCGACCCTGCCCTCCGCCTGGAGCTGGAGCATGACGATCGCCACCAGCGTCTTGGTGACGCTGCCCGCGCGGAACCGGTCGCCGTTGCCACGGGGCTCCTGAGTGGTGCGGTCGGCGACTCCCGAGGTGCCCTTCCAGCCCCCGTGGGTGTCACGCACCTCGGCCACGACACCCGGGACGCCCGCCTCGACGGCCGCGTCCATGGCGGCCTGGGTGGCGGTGTGCGCGGGCCGGGGCGTCCCGGTGACCGCGGCCGCCGGTGTCGCCGGTGCCGTCAGCAGGGCCGAGCTCGCCGCCGCGATCGCTGTCACGCCCACCAGCGTCGTCCGTATCAGGCGTGTCGACATGTGCACCAACCCTCTCTCGGCATGCGGGGCACGCATCGTGCCCCGCACCCCTAACAGGCCGCCAACACACCGCCAACAGCGATGATGTGATGGCCGTGCAGTTGCTGACATGGGCGCGGCGATGGTGGCCGTTGGTGTCCGTGACAGTGATTCCGGTGAGTCCGGGACAGGGGTGTCGGTGAGGTTCTTGACGGGGGTGTCGGTGAGATTCGCGGTGCTCGGACCGGTGACGACGGTCGACGACGACGGCGTGGCCACCGCCCCCGGCGGGCCGAAACCCCGCGCGCTGCTGGCCGCCCTGCTCCTCGAACCGAACCGCACGGTACCCCTGGACACGGTGATGACGGCCCTGTGGGGCGAGGAACCACCACCCACCGCCACCGCCTCCCTGCACAACCACGTGGCCCGGCTGCGGCGCCGCCTCCACGACACCGGCGGCACGCGACTGCGCACCATGCCCCACGGCCTCCAACTGCGGGTCGACGAGGGCGAGTTGGATCGCGACGTCTTCGAAGCGCTGATACGCCGGGCCCAGGAGGCCCGCGGCCGGGAGGAGTGGGAGGCGGTGGAGCGGGACGCCGCTGCCGCGCTGGCACTGTGGCGCGGCACGCCGTTCGCCGACGTACCCGCCCTCGCCGACCACCCCGTCGTGGCCTTCCTCGACGAGCAGCGGCTACGGGCGCTCGAATGCCGCTACGAGGCTCTCCTGCACCTGGACCGGCTGGACGGGCTCGCCGCCGAACTCGGCGTCCTGGTCAGGGAGCACCCGTTCCGGGAGGCGCCGCACCGCCAGTTGATGCTCGTCCTCGCCCGCACGGACCGCCGCGCCGAGGCACTGGAGCTCTTCCGCTCGCTGCGCCGGACCCTGGTCGAGGAACTCGGCGTGGAGCCGGGCCCTGCGGTCCAGGAGGCACATCGGGAGGTACTGGCCTCTCCGTCGACCCGGACGAGACCAGCACGACTGTCTCAACTCCCGGCGTCTCCAGCAGAGTTCGTGGGCCGATCGGATCAGATCACCGAGATCCGTACGGCGCTGGAGTCCTCTCGCCGACGCACCTCGCTCGCCGTGATCAGCGGTATGCCCGGCGTGGGCAAGACGGGCCTCGCCCTGCACATCGCGGAGCAGCTGCGGGACGCGTTCCCCGACGGACAGCTCTATCTCAACCTGCACGGCGGCACGCCCGGCGTGGATCCCGTCGAACCCGTCGACGCGCTCGCCGTCCTCCTGCGCGGCCTCGGCGTGGACGCGCGGCGGGTCCCGGACGACCCCGCGGCCGCCTCCGCCCTGTTGCGTTCCCTTCTCGCGCCGACCCGGACGCTGCTCGTCCTCGACGACGTGGCGTCGGTGACCCAGGTACGTCTCCTGCTGCCGGCCGGCGCCGGCTGTGGCGTACTGCTGACCAGCCGACGTCCCCTGGCCACCCTGGAAGCCGCCGCGCACGTCCGGCTCGAACCGCTCTCCCCACGGGACGGCGCCCTCCTGCTGGAACGGGCCTCGGGCCGCTCCTGGACCACGTCCGACGCGGAACCGGTCGCCCGGCTGGTGGCACTGTGCGGCCGTCTGCCCCTGGCCCTGCGGATCTCGGCGGCCCGCCTGAAAAGCCGGCGGGCCCTTCCGGTGAAGAAGCTCGCTGACCGCCTCGCCCGCCAGGAGGACCGTCTGGACCACCTCGAACTGGAGGATCTCAGCGTGCGCCGGTCCCTCGGAGCCGCCCACGAGGCACTCCTGGGTTCGGGCGACCCGCGCGACACCGACGCCGCCGCGGCCCTGGTCCTCGTCGGCGCGCTGGACCTGCCCGAGTACAGCGCACCGCTGCTGGCCGTCGCCATGGACCGAGCGGAAGCCACCGCCGAACAGGCTCTGGACCGACTGGCGGAGGTGGCCCTGCTCCAGGAGCCGGCCTGGGGCCGCTACACACCGCACGACCTGGTCCGCGACTTCGCCCGCGAACTCGCGGGCGGACGGGACAGGTTGGACGGACCGGGCGGGCCAGGCGGGCCAGGCGGGCAGAAGACACTGGAGAGGCCGGAGGGACAAGCCCGGAACGCCGAGGCGGTCGAGCGCGCCCTGCGCTGGTACGAGGAGCGGCTCGCCCACTGCGCGGCGGCCCTACGGCCGGAACCCGGGCCTGTCGAGGGCCGCGGCATCGTGAGCCAGGGGCACCTCGACCACTGGGCTGAGCCGGGCGCCGGATGTATCGACGGCCGGCCGGACACACCCGCACCCAGCCAAGCCAGCCAGCACCCCCACCCCCACACTCGCCCCCACCCCCACGCTCACCGTCATCACCGCGTCGCGCGCCGCCCCGCCACCGACTTCCCCAACGCCGCGGAGGCCCTCGCCTGGGCCGACACGGAGGTGGCGAACCTCCTGCACCTCGCCGGTTCCGGTGCGCACGGCCGGTTGGGTCCGGCCCGCACCCTCGACCTGATCAACTCCCTGTTCCCCTACCTCCACGACCGCGGCCGGGCAAGGGAACTGGAACGGCTCACCCGGCACGCCATCGCCCTCGCCAGATCCAGCGGCAACACCGCGGCCGAGGGACGTGCGCTGGGCCACCTCGCCTCCGCGCACTACTCGGCCGGACGCCTCCGCCAGGCACTGCTGCTCCTGGACGAAGCCGTGGACTTCAGCGAGCACCTCGCCGACGACCTGGCCCGCATGCGCCACCTCGGCAACCGAGCCGCGTTGCTTCGCGAACTCGGCGAGGCCGCCGAGGCCCGGTCGACGCTGGCCCGTTGCCTCGCGCTGCGCCCCGAGCGCCTCGCCCCCGGTGAGGAGGCGAAGCTCCTCGGGCACCAGGGTCACGTGGCCGAACTCACCGACCCGCGCTCGGCCCTGACGTACCACCGCCGCAGCGGTGAACTCGCCCGGCGGGCCGGCAACGCCGTGATCGAGCAGATCGCCCTGTGCAACGCGGGCCGTACCCACCTCGACCTCGGCGAGCCCGCCCGGGCCCTGCGGAGCTTCGAGGAGGCTCTCCGGGTGATGGCGTCCGGCGGACCGCACTGGAACGCCGAGCGCGAGACCCGCCTGGGTCTGGCCGAGGCCCTGCGGACGCTGGGCCGCCTGGACCAGGCGGAGGAAACCTGCATGGCGCTGCTCCGGGAGACACTCGCCCGCGGCGACTCCTACGGCCGCGGCCTCACCGAGTACGAACTCGGCCACGTCCTGAGGGCACGCGGCGACGAGCGGGCGGCCCGCCGCCGCTGGCAGCACGCGCTGTCCGCCCTCGCCGGGACGGACGCGCAGATACTCCCCGACCTGCGCGCCCTGACATCCGGCCCGCTGCTCACCGCCGACCTCTGAGGGACCGACGGGCGGAGTACACGGTGGTCAGGACAGACGGCGGTCAGGACAGTCTGACGAGCAGCACTCCAGGCGTACGCGGGAGCGACACCCGCAGGGCGTTTCCGTCCCAGAGCGCGGCACCGGCTTCCGGGCCGGACGGGTGGAGCACCTCCGCGCGCACCGCGCGGCCCGCCAAGTGCCCGAGCGGCAGCCGCAGTTCGGTCGAACCGCCGCGGCGCCAGACCGTCACGTAAGACGGGCCGTCGGGCACGCGCATGCCCAGCGCCAGCCACTCGTCCGTCCACCCCGGCAGGCCGAGCGGCCAGAACGGCACCGCGCCCGCGAGGTCCCCGCGGATCGCCTTGTACGTGTCCATCGCGTCCCGGACGAGGCCGAGTTGGTGCTCCGACATCCGGTCCAGGTGGCCCGACAGATGCACCCGGCCCAGCAGCGCGCCACCCAGTGTGAAGGAGATCAGCGCGTCGTCGAACTCCGGTTGCGGGTAGGCCCAGACGGCGCCCTGCTCGGGCGGGACGGCGGTCGGTGCCGAGGCGGCGATGGGCGGGTAGCGCAGGGGGTCCTGCTGGTCGCTGGTGGACTGGAGCTGGGCGACGGCGAGGGTGGCGCCGTCCGTCCGCATGCCGCCCGAGGCGCAGTTCTCCACGACCAGGCCGGGGTGGCGGTCCAGGACCCCGGACAGCCAGTCCAGGTAGGCCTGGGCGTGGCCGAGGAGACCGGCGCCGGGTGCGAGGTCCCCGGGGGCGACGGTGCCGGGGGCGATCACGATGTTGTAGTCCAGCTTGAGGTAGCCCACGCCCCAGTCGCCGACGATCCGGTCCACCGTCTTGTCGAGGTGTGCGCGGGCCGCCGGGTGGCGCAAGTCGAGCTGGTGGCGGCCCTGTTCGGCGAGGCGGACGCCGTCGCGCTGGAAGAAGGCGTCCGGTGGCAGCGCGGCCGCGACGGGGCTGCGCACGCCGACGACCTCCGGCTCCAGCCACAGTCCGGGCACCATGCCGCGTTCCCGGATCCGGTCCAGGACCTTGTGGATGCCGCCGTCGGGGAAGCGGCGCGGTGAGGGCAGCCACTCGCCGACGCTGTCCCACCAGCCGTGGGCATCGTCGTCGTACCACCCGGAGTCGACGCAGAAGTACTCCGCCCCGGCCTCGGCGGCAGCGTCGATCAGGGGCAGCAGCTTCTCGGTGGTCGGGTCCCCCATCAGCGTGTTCATGTAGTCGTTGAAGACGACCGGGAGTTCGACGTGGTCGGGGTGCGGCCGGCGGACGGCACGGCGGTACGAGGTCAGCGCGCCCATCGCCGCGTCGAAGTCGGCTCCCAGGGCCAGGACGCCCGGGACGGTGGTGAACTCCGCCTCCGGCTCCAGCCGGTCGCGCCACTGGTGTTCCGCGTCCGTGGGCCCGTTCAGTGCCAGGTACGTGCCGCGGGCCCGCTCCCCCAGGTCCCAGCGCCAGCCGGCCGGGGATTCGACCTGCCACAGCCAGGTCCGGCCGTCGCCGCGGTCCGTCAGTGCGCCCATCGACAGATGGCCGTCGGTGGGCCAGCTGCCGCGCCCGGTGAGGGCGAGGGCGGCCCGGCTGTCGTGCTGATGGACGTCGCCGCCGATGTCGGCGACGGTGGCGCGCAGCGGCTCGGTGTACCAACGGCACTCCGCGAGCCAGTCGTTGCGGGCCCGGTGCACGTCGAGGGCGTCCGGTGAGGGCAGCCCGGCGAGCAGCAGACTGCTGACGGACTGGATCACCAGGGGCTCGGCACCGTCGTTGCGCAGCCGGACCCGGGACCGCAGCACCGGCAGGCCGACGGGCGAGGTGAGTTCGACGTGGGCGGTCAACCCGGTGTCCTGGTCGTGGAGTTCGACGGTCAGCCACTCCCAGTCGTCGCGACGGCCGGCGCGGTGGGCCCGGTAGCGCAGGTGTGAGCCGAAGGCCGTGCCGGTGAAGCGCGGGCCGGACCAGCCGCTGCCGTGGCCGAGGGCGGTCAACTCCACCAGCGGCAGGGCGGATTCGGGGGCCACGCGGTCGCCGGGGGCGCCGAGCCGGACCAGCCGCAGCGTCCCGTCGGATGCGGTGGCGAACTCGGCCTCCAGTGCCGGATGCCCCCAACTGAAGCCCTGCGCTGGTGCGTTGGATGCCTCGCCCGCCTCGTCCGCCGTACTGGTCAAGGTGCCTCCCCTTCCGACCAGGCTCCGCCCCCACGTCAAGGCGGCCCGCGTGAATCCGTCGTTACGGTCTCTTGACGACGGTGATGTGACCGGTCACAATCCTCGCATGAATGTGACCGGTCACACAAGGCGCTCCCCGAGCATCCGGGACGTCGCGACGGCCGCCGGGGTCTCGTACCAGACCGTCTCCCGGGTGATCAACGGCCACCCCAGCGTCAGGCCCGCCACCCGGGAGCGGGTGCTGGCCGCCATCGGCGACCTGGGCTTCCGCCGCAGCGCGACCGCGTTGGCCCTGGCCAGCGGCCGCACCCGGGCCGTGACCGTGCTCACCGCCAACACCACCCACTACGGCTACGCCTCCATCCTCCAGGGCATCGAGGAGGCCGCCCGGGCCGCCTCCTACTCGGTCGGCATCAGCGTCCTCGAATCGGCCGACGAGGCCGCCGTCGCCACCGAGGTGCAGCGCGCGGCGGACACGGGCGGCGGCCTGATCGTGATCGCCTACGATCCGGCCGGTGTCCGGGCGCTGGGCGCCGTTCCCGCCGAACTGCCGGTCGTCGGCGTGGTCGAGACCCCCGCGACCCCACCCGGCGGCGACCGCCCCTGGGTGTGGACCGACGACCGTGAGGCCGCCTACGAGGCGACCCGCCATCTGCTCTCCCTCGGGCACGAGACCGTGCACTATGTCGCCATCCCGTCCAGCACCCGCCGCACCAGCGCGCGGACCAGCGGCTGGCGGCAGGCCCTCAAGGAGGCCGGGGCGCCGGAAACCCGTCCCGTACAAGGGAGTTGGGGGCCGGCGGGAGGTCACGCCGCCGGACTGAAGCTGGCGCGGGACCCGGCCGTCACGGCGATCCTGTGCGGCAACGACGACCTCGCGCTCGGTGTGCTGCGCGCGCTGCACGAGGCCGGCCGGTCCGTCCCCGGCGAGGTCAGCGTGGCGGGCTTCGACGACGCCCCGCACTCCGCGTATCTCACCCCGGCCCTGACCACCGTACGCCTGGACTTCACCGGGCTCGGGCGGTCGGCCTTCGCCCTGCTGCACGGGGTTCTGGAGGAGTCCGCGCAGATCGCCCCGCACCCCGTCTCCGTACCGGAGCTGGTGGTGCGGGAGAGCTCGGGGCCACCGCCGACCGGCCACTGAACTCCGCTCAAGAGCACCGCTGTTCTGCGTCCTGCTTCCTGAACCGCCCGTTCGCGAAAGGCACGTGATGAAGACGAGAGCTCTCCCCGCCCTGGCGCTGATATGCGCCCTCGGCCTGGCCGCCACCGCGTGCAGCGATCCGAGTGCCGGCGACTCCGGTACGGACGCGAAGCAGACGGCGGTCGACCCGACCGCCCGGCTGGACGGCGTGAAGCTGACCATGTGGACCGCGCAGAACACGGTCAACGCCCCCAAGCAGGTCATCGACGCCTTCGAGAAGGCCACCGGCGCCGAGGTGGAGACCCAGGCGATCCCGGACCTCTACGAGCAGAACGTGCCGACGAAACTCGCCTCCGGTGACCGCCCGGACCTGATGTTCTGGCAACCGTCCATCTCCACACTGCCGTTCATCCAGCCCAAGCAGAACCTCCTCACGCTCGACGGGGAGGACTGGGTCTCCCGGCTCGGCGACACCGAGCGCTCCCTCGGTGTCATCGACGGCAAGCGGTACGCGGCGATCGTCACCAGCCCCGCCATGCTCGGCGTCTACTACAACAAGGACGTCTTCCGGCAGGCCGGCCTGAGCGAGAAGGACTTCCCGAAGTCCTACGACGAGCTCCTGGCGCTCGGTCACAAGGTCGTCGACAAGACGGACGCCGCCGGCTTCTACGAGGCCGGCGGCGACAAGTGGCCCTTGCAGTGGCAGATGCAGCTCCAGCTCACCGACCTCGACCAGCAGTGGTGGACGGGCCTGAACCGGAACAAGGAGAAGTGGACCGACCCGGTCGTCGTCGGCGCGATCAAGAAGTACAAGGACAAGCTCCTGGGCGCCGGACTGGCCCAGAAGAACTACCGCACCGGTACCTTCACCGGCCAGGCCGACGCGCTGTGGAAGGGCGAGGCCGGGATGGTCCTCAACGTCACCTCCTTCCAGAGCCAGTTGCAGGCCAAGTACTCCACCGCCGAGATCGACAAGAAGATCGGCTGGTTCCCGGTCGCCAACTCCTCCGCCACCGGGCTCTATTCGCCCGACCAGACCAACGGCGTCGTCGCCTTCAGGACCGGTGACGACAAGCGGCAGAACGCGGCCCGGCAGTTCATGGCCTTCTGGCTCGGGCCCGACTACGCCGACTACATCAAGGCGATGAAGATCCCGTCCGTGCAGCCCTCGGTGCCCACCCCCGACGGACTCCCCGAGACCTCCAAGGCCCAGGTCGCGGCCCTGCCCAAGGCCATCGGCGTCTTCCAGGCCAAGGCGATCGTCGCCCCGGACACCCACCTCTACCTCGCCGACATGATCTACGGCAAGAAGAGCCCGCAGCAGGTCGCCCAGGCGATCCAGGACCAGTTCGCGCAGGTGGCCAAGGCACAGGCCGCGCCCGGCTTCTAGACCACACGGGGCTTCTCGATGGCCGACACCGCCATACGCACGCACCAGCAGAAATCCCCGCGGAAGGGACCCGAGCGGGTGGGCCGGCTGCCGCGCGCCGCCGTGCACCACCCCTGGTGGTTCGCGCTTCCGGCGATCGTCGTCTTCGCGGGCTTCTTCCTGCTGCCCAACCTGCTCAACTTCTACTACCCGTTCACCAACTGGTCCTCGTACCACCCGGACATCGCCTTCACCGGCCTCGACAACTTCAGGACCATCGCCGACGACGGCTCCCTGCTGCGGGCGATCCGTACGACCCTGCTGTACGCCCTGCTGGCCGCGCTGTTCCAGAACGGCTTCGGGCTCGTGCTGGCCCTGCTGCTGGAGGCGGACACCCGGTTCAACCGGTTCTTCCGCGCCGTCTTCTTCCTGCCGGTCCTGATCTCGGCCCTGGCCACCGGCTACATCTTCCAGGCCCTCCTCGACCAGGACGGCGCCGTCAACTCCGTACTGGGCACGGACATTCCATGGCTGGGCTCGACGACCTGGACCCTGGTCCTGGTCACCCTCGTGCACGGCTGGAAGTGGATGGGCCTGGCCATGCTGATCTATCTGGCGGGCCTCAAGGGCATCCCGGGCGACATGCTCGAAGCCGCCCGCATGGACGGCGCCGGACCGTGGCGGACCTTCTGGTCGGTGCGCTGGCCGATGCTGGCGCCGGCCGTCACCTTCAACGTCACCACGGCCCTGATCGGTTCGATGAACACCTTCGACATCGTGCAGGCCACCACCGGCGGCGGGCCCGCGGGCTCCACGGAGGTCTTCAACATCTACATGTTCCGGATCTTCGGACAGGGCCTGTACGCCCAGGCCTCGGCGATGAGCCTCGTCCTCTTCCTGGTCGTGGTCGCCGTGGCGGTCCCGCTGGTCGTGGGCCTGAGGCGAAGGGAGCAGATGCTGTGACGCCGGTCTGGAGATACGGCCGCCCGGCCCTGGTGATCCTGCTCGCCGGCCTCGCCGTCGGCGTCCCCCTGTGGCTGGTCGCCGTCACCTCGGCCAAGCCACAGGCGGAGGCCATCAGGCCCAACCTCGATCTGCCGAGGCACTGGCAGCCCGCCGACAACTACGCGGACGCCGTCAGCCAGGGCGAGATGCTGCGCGGGTTCTTCAACTCCCTGCTGGTCGTGGTGCCTTCGGTGCTCCTCGTGCTGCTGCTCGGCGCGGGCGCCGCCTGGGTCTTCGCGCGCCGCAAGTCGAAGCTGGTCGCGGCGGCGTACGCGCTGTGCATCAGCGGACTGCTGTTGCCGCCCGCCGTCATCACCGTCGTGATGGAACTGCGCCAGCTCGACCTGGCGGGCACCCGCCCCGGGATGATCGCCGTCTACACCGGCATGTACCTGTCGACGTCGATCTTCTTCATGACCGGCTTCATCCGGGCCATCCCCATGGAACTGGAGGAGGCCGCACGCATCGACGGCGCCGCCCCCTGGCGCATCTTCGCCCGGATCGTCCTCCCGCTGCTCCGGCCGGTGATCGCCACCGCGACGATCATGGTGATGCTCTACGCCTGGAGCGACATCTTCTACGCGTTCTTCGTCCTCGGCGGCGGAGACCGGGCGACCCTGCCGCTCAACCTCTACCAGGTCGCCAGCGCCCAGCTCTACCTCAACAACTGGCATCTCGTCTTCGCGTACGTCGTGGTGATGAGCCTGCCGATGGTCGCCGTGTTCCTCGTCGGCCAGCGAAAGATCGTGTCCGGAATCACCAGCGGAGCCGTCAAATGACCGGAGGTCCAACCGCGTGATCACCCCCACCCGCACGAGATCCCGAACCGCCGTGCTCGCGGCCGCACTTGGAGTAGCCGCCATGGCAGCCACCCTCCCCGCCACCGGGTCCGCGGCAGCCGATGCCGTCGAGCCCCAGCGCCTCACCGTCGACCTCGCCGCCTCCGAGGGCCCGGTGATGCGCGGCGCCAACGGCGCGCTGTACGGGCTCAGCGACGACGGGGTGCCCAGCGACGCCGCCCTGGCGCCGCTGAAGATCACCAGCATCTCGCAGAAGCCGGACGGGGGCGCCCAGCACCCCAACGGCGACGCCATCGCCGTCTCGAAGTCGTTCTTCAGGAACGGCGGCGGCGAGATCAACGTGATGATGCAGGACATCTACGCCAAGTGGCCCTACGAGAACCTCGGCATCGACGACTACCTCCCCAAGGTCGACAAGATCACCAAGGAGATCGCGGCCGACCCGAACAGCGAGCGGTTCGTCTACATCCCGTTCAACGAACCGGACGCCATCTGGTACAAGCTCAACGGTCCCCAGGCGGAGTACGAGGTCGAGCGCGACCGCTTCCTGGAGCACTGGAAGACGGTGTACCAGCGCATCCGCGCGATCGACCCGGACGCCCGGATCGCCGGCCCCAACGAGACCGGCTACTACCCGCGCTTCCTGCGGGACTTCCTCGCCTTCGCCAAGCGCGAGAACGTGCTGCCCCAGATCATGACCTGGCACGAGCTGAGCTCCGGCTCGCTGCGCGACTTCCAGGGGCACTACGACAACTACCGCGCGATGGAGCGGGAGTTGGGCATCGGCCCGTTGAAGATCAACATCGACGAGTACGCCAACCGCCGCGACCTCTCCGTCCCGGGCCAACTCGTGCAGTGGGTCTCGATGTTCGAGAGGAACAAGGTGTACGCCAACCAGGCGTACTGGGACGCCGCCGGCAACATGGACGGCAACGTCGTGCGGACCAACATCCCCAACGGCGGCTGGTGGTTCTTCCGTTGGTACGCGGGCCTCACCGGCGACACCGTGAAGGTGACCCCGCCGCAGGCCGACTCCATCGACACCCTCCAGGGCCTCGCCTCCCTCGACACCTCGCGCCGCCAGGCCCAGGTCCTGCTGGGCGGCTCCGCCGGCGACGCGGACGTCACCGTCCGGAACGTCCCGCGTTCCGTCTTCGGCCGCACGGTCACCGCGACCGTCGCCGAGGCCGCCTGGTCCGGCTACGAAGGACAGCACGCGACGCCTCAGGTCCTGACCCGTACGAAGGTCAAGGTGGCCGCCGACGGCACGGTGACCGTTCCGCTGCGCGGCCTGCACAAGATGTCGGCCTACCGCGTCGTCCTCACCCCGGCCGGCACCGGCACCCCGGCCGCCGCGTCCGTCCCCTGGTCGGCGTCGTACGAGGCCGAGGACGCCGCCATCACCGGCGGCCAGGTCTACACACAGGGCACCGTCAGCAACGCCAACGGCTACGCCGCCTCCGGCACCAAGGACGTCGGCTCCCTCAACACCGCCGCGTCCAAGGTCGACTTCACGGTGTCGGTGCCCGAGGACGGCACCTACGACCTGGCGATCCTGTACGGCAACCAGTCCGGCGCCCCCTCCACCCAGAAACTGTCCGTCGACGGCGGCACCCCGGTCACGGTGACGTATCCCTCCACCGAGAACTGGACCTACCGCGCCAAGAAGGACGTCACCGTCGAGCTCACGGCCGGCACCCACGTCCTGACCCTCGCCAAGGGCGACGCCGAGGTCACCCTGGACCGCGTCGACCTGACCACGCGCACCGGAGCACCGGCCGCGCGCTACGAGGCCACGCTGGCGGACATCAGCGGGCAGCCGTCGTACGACTACTCCTCCTCGGCCGGGGTGGGCACCGGCGCGCTCGTCCTGCGCAAGGGCGACAAGGCGGTCTTCGACGTGTACGCCCCGCGCGACGGCTACTACACGGTCGTACCGCGGACGTCGGCGGCCGTGAACCTGGCCCTGCACGGGGAACGGGTCGCGGCGGCTCCGGGCCGTCCGCTCCGGCTGTACCTGGTGGCGGGCAACAACCGTGTCGCGGTGACCGCCGGGCACGCCGCCGTACGGTCCCTCGACGTCTCCGGCACCGGCTCCACCTCGGGCACGCTCTCCTACGAGGCGGCCACCGCGACCCTGACGGGCGGCGCCCGGCTCGTCGACTCGGCCCACGCCTCCGGCGGCTCGTACATCGGCAGCCTCGGCAACAGCCCCGACAGCACCGCCGAGTTCACGGTGACCGCGCCCCGCTCCGGTCGCTACCTGCTGGTCGTCCACTACGCCCACAACGACCGGCGCGACAACGGCCACGCCTACAACACGGACATCATGTCCCGGACCGCCGACATCACGGTGGGCTCCGCGGACCCGCGCAAGGTCACCTTCAAGAACACCTGGAGCACGGACGACTACTGGACGCTGGGCGTCCCGGTCGACCTGAGGAAGGGCTCCAACACCGTGACCTTCGGGAACACGAGCGCCTGGGCGCCGGACATCGACCGTGTCGAGCTGGGCCGGGTGGTCGGCCTGTCGTAGCACGCGGGGCCGAAGCCGTCCCGCCCCACGCTGTACGGGGCGGGACGGCTTCGGCCCGCATTCCGTCATAGGCTGCGTCTCGCGGGTGAGGTGAGGAGCGGGAGGCCAGGAGGCCGGTATGGCGGATACGACGGTGGCCGAGGTGATGGCCGAGCTGGCCGCGCTCGAGGACCCGAAGGCACGCGCGGTGAACGAGCGGCACGGCGACGACCACGGGGTGAACCTCGGCAAGCTGCGCGCGCTCGCGAAGCGGCTCAAGACCCAGCAGGAGCTCGCCCGCGGGCTCTGGGACACGGACGACACCGCGGCACGGCTGCTGGCACTCCTGATCTGCCGTCCGAAGGCGTACGAACGTGACGAGCTGGACGCCATGCTGCGCCAGGCGCGCGCACCCAAGGTGCACGACTGGCTCGTGAACTACGTGGTGAAGAAGAACCCGCACGTCGAGGAACTCCGTCTGGCCTGGTCCGCCGATCCCGACCCCGTGGTCGCGAGCGCCGGCTGGGCGCTGACCGTCGACCGCGTCGCGAAGAAGCCCGAAGGCCTCGACCTCTCAGGACTCCTCGACGTCATCGAGGCGCGGATGAAGGACGCCCCGGACCGTTTGCAATGGGCGATGAACCACTGCCTCGCCCAGATCGGCATCGACCACCCCGAGTACCGCGCGCGTGCCCTGGAGATCGGGGAGCGTCTGGAGGTGCTCAAGGACTACCCGACCTCCCCGGGCTGCACGTCCCCGTACGCGCCCACGTGGATCTCCGAGATGGTGCGACGGAGGGGTGACGGCGGCAAGACGATGGCCTGATCCGCGCCTCAGTGCCCGTTCTCGTCCCGTCGGCAGTGCAGGAACAGGTGCGGTTCGGGCCCGGCGCCCGGGTGGTCCGGGGTGAACGTGAGGGCGTGCCGGGACAGCACCGTCAAACCCGCCGCCTCGACCATGGCGACGACGTCCGCCTCCGCGAAGCTCGTCGCGCGGACCGGAAGGCCCATGAAGACCACCTCGATGTCCTCGACGTCGGCGGGGACGGTGGCCAGCACCAGATGGCCCCCGGGCTTCAGCGCCAGGGCCAGCCTCCGCATCAGGGCGGACTGCTCGGCGCGGGCCATCTGGAGCAGCGAGAAGAACACGCACACGCCGTCGAACGAGGCGGGCTCCAGCGGGAGTTCGCGGATGTCCGCACAGCGGAACTCGGCCTCGGGCACCTGGCGTGCGGCGAGTTCGGCCATGACCGGCGAGACGTCGACGCCCAGCACGGAGTGCCCCGCCTCCACGAGCGCGGCCGCGGTGGGGCGCCCGGTGCCGCTGCCCACGTCCAGGGTTCGCGCGGCCGGGGGCAGGCTCCCGATCAGCCACTCCAGCGCGGCCAGGTGCGCGGGGGCGTGCGCGAACGCCTTCTCGTAGTCGGCGCCCAGCGCGTCGAACAGCACTGCTGCGGGCGGTAGTTGGTCCTCGTGCTGCACGTCGGTGTCCCTTCGCTCGCCGGCCTGCATCGTCGCACCCGGCGTACGCGTGCCACAACGCCCGCCCGGTGCGCGTCCCGGGCGGCCCGGCAGGGGAGAATGAGGGCCACACCCAACGGTCGACCCTTGCGGAGGAGCGGGAAAATGCAGGACGCGCGAGCGGGGCAGGTCGCAGGGCCCGGGGACCTCATCGATGTGGCCCGTCTGGTCACGGCGTACTACGCGCTGCACCCCGACCCGGCCGAGCCGGGGCAGCGGGTGGCGTTCGGGACCTCGGGGCACCGCGGCTCGTCCCTGGCGGCGGCGTTCAACGAGGACCACATCGCGGCCACCAGCCAGGCCATCTGCGAGTACCGCGCCGCCCAGGGCACCGACGGCCCCCTCTTCCTCGGCGCCGACACCCACGCCCTGTCCGAGCCCGCGCGGATCACGGCGCTCGAGGTGTTCGCCGCGAACGACGTGACCGTCCTCATCGACGAGGCGGACGGCTACACCCCCACGCCGGCGGTCTCGCACGCCATCCTCGCCCACAACCGCAACCGCGCGTCGGCCCTCGCGGACGGCGTGGTGGTCACCCCCTCGCACAACCCGCCCGCCGACGGCGGCTTCAAGTACAACCCGCCGAGCGGCGGACCGGCCGGCTCCGAGGCGACCTCCTGGATCCAGGACCGGGCCAACGAGATCATCACCGCCGGCCTCAAGGACGTACGCCGCATCCCCTACGCCCGCGCCCTGGCCGCCCCCGGCACAGGCCGCTACGACTTCCTCGGCACCTACGTCGCCGACCTGCCGAACGTGCTGGACCTGGAAGCGATCCGGACGGCCGGAGTGCGCATCGGCGCCGATCCGCTGGGCGGCGCCTCGGTCGCGTACTGGGGCCGGATCGCCGAAGAGCACAGCCTCGACCTGACGGTGGTCAACCCGCTCACCGACCCCACCTGGCGTTTCATGACGCTGGACTGGGACGGCAAGATCCGCATGGACTGCTCCTCGCCGTACGCCATGGCCTCGCTCATCGAGCAGCGGGACCGGTTCGACATCGCCACCGGCAACGACGCCGACGCCGACCGGCACGGCATCGTCACGCCGGACGGGGGCCTGATGAACCCCAACCACTATCTGGCGGTGGCGATCTCGTACCTCTTCTCCCACCGGGAGCAGTGGCCCGCGGACGCGGGGATCGGCAAGACCCTGGTGTCGTCGAGCATGATCGACCGGGTCGCGGCGGACGTCGGCCGGCAGTTGGTCGAGGTCCCGGTCGGGTTCAAGTGGTTCGTGGACGGCCTGTCCGACGGGAGCCTCGGATTCGGCGGTGAGGAGTCGGCGGGCGCGTCGTTCCTGCGCCGCGACGGCTCGGTGTGGACCACCGACAAGGACGGCATCATCCTGGCCCTGCTCGCCTCCGAGATCACGGCGGTCACGGGGAAGACCCCGTCGCAGCACTACGCCGAGCTCACCGACCGCTTCGGCGCCCCCGCCTACGCGCGCGTGGACGCTCCCGCCTCCCGCGAGGAGAAGGCGCTGCTCGCCAAGTTGTCCCCGCGCCAGGTCACCGCCGACACCCTCGCCGGCGAGCCGGTGACCGGCGTACTCACCGAGGCCCCCGGCAACGGCGCCGCCCTCGGCGGCATCAAGGTCGCCACCGCCAACGCCTGGTTCGCCGCCCGCCCTTCGGGCACGGAGGACGTCTACAAGATCTACGGGGAGTCCTTCCTCGGCGCGGACCATCTGCGGCAGGTCCAGGAGGAGGCCAGGTCCGTGGTGCTGACGGCACTGGGCGGCTGACGGCCCCGCGGAACTGACGGCCGTGGGTGACTGACGTCGCCCCGGCCGGGCGCCCCTCGCCGGATGTGTCGCGTTATGCGGTCACGTGCTGGTCACATCTGCGCAGGGGCGTCACACAGACTCCACACACGCTTTCGAAAGCCTCGCTACCTTTGCTCGCGGCTCGATCATCCGGGCGTACGTGAACACAGGAAGACCGCACATGGACTACTGCTCCACATGCCGTCGGCATCTCAACGGCGCCCTGGTGTGCCCCGGTTGCGGCGCCTACGCCCCGGACATCGCCCCGCTCGCCGTGGGATCGCCCGCACCGGCACCCGAGACGGGCGCGACGACATGGCAGGCCCCGGCAGCCCGCCTGTGGCAGGACAGGGACGCGGCTGCCGAAGAGGCCGGCGAGGAACCGCAGGAACTCCCGCACGACGGCCCGGACGCCCCGTCCCTGTCGCCGACGGGCCGGGCGGCTCGGCGGCGTCAGCGGGAACGCTGGAAGAAGACCCAGCGCAGGGCCCTGGTGGCCACCGCGGTCGCCCTGGTCGGCGGTGGCCTGACCGTCGCCTCGATGGACCGCCAGTCCACGGACAGCACCCAGGCGGCCTCCGCGCCGGACACGGAGACCATGGGCATCGCGGAGAAGCCGGCCACGGACACCGTTCCGTCGGCGTCGACGCCGACCGGCAAGCACCGGGCCAAGGACACCTCGTCCACCGCCCACTCGTCCACGGCGAACGCCCCGCACGAGCAGTACGCCACCACCCCCCAGGCCACGCCGACGACACCGGCGGCCGGGCAGGACGGCGTCGCGGATCCCGTGACCCGGACCATATCCACGGCCGAAAAGCAGGCCTCCACCACGGTCTCGGACACCACGGACACGGTCACGGAGACGACGGCCTCCCCCACCCCCTCCGCGACCGACGGCACCGACACCTCCGGCACGGACACGTCGTCGACGACCCCCTCCTCGTCCGACACGTCCTCCTCGTCCTCGGCGACCTCGCCCTCGGGACTCTGCGTGCTCGGAATCGTCTGCATCAGCTGACCCACGCACCCCCAGCGAGAAACCCGGCGCACGGCCGCATCACCACGCGGCCGTGCGCTCCTTCGTGGCGCCCCGACATAGTGGCAGCACGCACAGACCCCCCGCGAACTATGTATCCCCACCACATGTGCCGCTGACGTGCGCGTTCCTACGGTGTGCGAACAAGTACCCGTCCCCACCGCACACGAGGAAGTGGCGCACATGGCCTCCGCAGTACCCGCTCCCGCACCACCGTCGCCGAACAACCTGAAGCGCATCGTCGCCGCCAGCCTCATCGGCACGACCATCGAGTGGTACGACTTCTTTCTCTACGGATCCGCCGCGGCCCTCGTCTTCAACAAGCTGTTCTTCCCGGATTCCGACCCGCTCGTCGGAACCCTGCTGTCGTTCCTGACGTACGCCGTCGGATTCGCCGCCCGTCCGATCGGTGCCCTCGTGTTCGGGCACTACGGCGACCGGCTGGGCCGTAAGAAGCTGCTGGTGCTGAGCCTGTTGCTGATGGGTGGGGCGACCTTCGCGATCGGGCTGCTGCCCACGCACGCGACGATCGGCTCGGCCGCGCCCGTGCTGCTGACCGTGCTGCGCCTGGTCCAGGGCTTCGCGCTCGGCGGCGAGTGGGGCGGTGCCGTGCTGCTGGTGTCGGAGCACGGTGACGCCCGGCGGCGCGGATTCTGGGCCTCCTGGCCGCAGACCGGTGCCCCCGCGGGGCAGTTGCTGGCCACCGGTGTGCTGTCCCTGCTCACCGCCGTCCTCTCGGACAGCGCCTTCACCAGTTGGGGCTGGCGGATCCCGTTCCTGCTGTCCGGTGTGCTGGTGATGGTCGGTTTGTGGATTCGTCTGTCTGTCGATGAATCGCCGGTCTTCAAGCAGGCGCTGGCCCACGCCGAGGCACGCAAGGCCGAGCAGGGGGCGGCCGCGGAGAAGCTGCCGATCGTGTCCGTGCTGCGCCACCACTGGCGGGACGTCCTGATCGCGATGGGCGCGCGCATGGCCGAGAACATCAGCTACTACGTCATCACCGCGTTCATCCTCGTCTACGCCACCACCACGGCCGACGTCTCCAAGCAGACCGCGCTCAACGCCGTCCTCATCGCCTCGGCCGTGCACTTCGCGGTGATCCCGCTGTGGGGCGCCCTCTCCGACCGGATCGGGCGGCGCCCGGTGTATCTGCTCGGCGCGGCCGGTATCGGGCTGTGGATGTTCCCGTTCTTCTCCCTCGTCGACACCGGCGACTTCGGCAGCCTGATCCTCGCCGTGACGGTGGGTCTGGTGCTGCACGGGGCGATGTACGCGCCCCAGGCCGCCTTCTTCTCCGAGATGTTCGCGACCCGGATGCGCTACTCCGGCGCCTCCATCGGCGCCCAGTTCGCCTCGGTCGCCGCCGGTGCGCCCGCCCCGCTGATCGCCACCGCCCTGCTGAACGACTACGGCAGCTCGACCCCGATCGCGCTGTACGTCATCGCGGCGGCCGTCCTGACGCTCATCGCGGTGGGCGTGGCCAAGGAGACCCGTAACCGGGATCTCGCCGACGTCGAGACCAGCGCCGCCGACCCGGAGCCGACGGCGGCCGCGCCCGCGGACGCCCGCACGGTCTGATCCCCCTGATCTCCCCCGGATGATCTCCCCCGGACCGACCCCCGTACGCCGACGCGTGCGGGGGTCGGTGCCGTGGCGGTGCGGCCGCTCGGTTCAGTGCTGGGCCGGTGCCGACAGCCGGTGCAGCCGGAGGGCGAGCTGGATCTCCAGTGCGCGGGCGGGGCTCTGCCAGTCGTCGCCGAGCAGGCGGCCGACGCGCTCCAGGCGCTGGGCGACCGTGTTCACGTGGACGTGCAGTTCGTCCTTGGTGCGGGCCGGGCTCATACCGCAGGCGAAGTACGCGTCGAGGGTGCGCAGGAGGTCGGTGCCGCGGCGTTCGTCGTAGGTGACGACCTGGCCGATGGTGCGGTCGACGAAGCCGGTGATGTCCCGGTCGCCGGCCAGGAGCAGGCCGAGGAATCCGAAGTCCTCGGCGGCGGCACCGTCGCCGGTGCGGCCGAGGAGCCGCAGCGCGTCGAGGCAGCGGCGGCCTTCCTCATAGGCCGCGGCCACCACGTCCGGGCGGGCCGCCAGGTCCTCGACCGGGCCGGAGGCACCCACGGTGACCGCCTCGTGGACTGCCGTGCCCAGGTGACGCGCGGTGCGGCGGGCCAGAGCGGTCGCGGTGTCGCCGGGCTTCAGGGGCAGTAGCAGGACGGTGCCGCCGTCACGGGCGGCGGCCAGTCCGTGCCGGGTGGCGGCGAGGTGGGAGGCGGCGGACCACAGGCGTCTGCGGGCCTCCGCCTCCTGCTCGGCGTCGGCCGCGGTGGCGTCCAGACGGGCGGCGAGGACCACGTGGACGGCGTCGAGGTCGGCGTGCAGCCGGGTGGCGCGTTCACGCAGCAGGCGTGGGTCGCGGTCGCGGGCGTCCAGCAGGTCGTCCAGCAGCTCGCCGCGGACCCGCTGTTCGGCTTCGGAGGCCGAACGTCTGGCGAGCAGCAGCAGCGAGGTGACCATGGCGGCGCGTTCCAGGGTGCGCTGGTCGACGGGGTCGAGTCCGGGGTGACCGTGGAGCACGAGCGCGCCGAGCAGTTCGCCGCCGGCGGCGACGGCCGCGATCCAGTCGTCCCCGTGCCGCACCGCGTGTCCTTCGGCCCGGGAGGTCTCCAGGGCCTCTGTCGGGGCGGCGGTGGCCTCGGTGAACTCGACCTTGCCGTCGAGGACCTCGGCGACGGCGGCCGCCACGTCGTGCACCCCGCCGCCGCGCAGTACCAGCTCGGCGAGCCGGTCGTGCACGTCGGAGGCGCGTTCGATGACCCCGCTGCGATCGCGGATGATCTCGTTGGCCCGCTCCAGGCCGGCGAGGGCGGAGCGTGTCTCGGTGAGCAGGTTCGCGGTGTCGATGGCGGCGGCGGCCAGCGCGGCGAAGGACCCGAGCAGGGCGATCTGCTCCCGCTCGAAGACCCGGGCCCGCCGGTCCGCGGCGAACAGCACGCCGATGACGTGGTGTCCCAGCATCAGCGGCACGCCCAGGATGGCGACCAGGCCCTCGTCCCGGACGCCCGCGTCGATGGTGCCGGTGTGCTGGAAGCGGTCGTCCTGGAAGTAGTCGTCGGTGACATAGGGGAGGGCAGTCTGGGCGACCAGGCCGCCGAGCCCCTCCCCCATCCCGAGCCGCAGCTGCTGGAAACGGGCGGCGACCGAGCCCTCGGTCACCCGCATGTAGGTGTCGCCGCGGACCGGGTCGTTCAGGCTCAGATAGGCGATGTCCGTGCCGAGGAGGGACCGGGCGCGCTGCACGATCGCCTGGAGGACGGCGTCCAGGTCGCGCAGTCCCGCCAGGTCGTGCGCGGTCTCGAAGAGCGCGGACAGCTCGGCCTCGCGCCGACGCCGTCCCTCCAGCTCCGAGCGCACGCGCAGCGCGACCAGCTTCGCCTGCTCCAGCTCGGCGATCCGCTCGGCCGGCCGTCCCTCGGCCCGGGCGACCAGCACCGGCTGCTCGTAGGCGTCGGCGGACGCACCCCTGGCCAGCAGCTCGAGGAACGGTGCCTCGGCGCTGCCGGCGGGGCGCTCGGCGGACTGCGTGTGATCGCGGGACATGCTCACAGGATTCCTCATCGCACGCTCACCTCGTCAGCCCTGTGGACAACTCCCGGTGCGTCGGGAGTACGCCGGTCAGTGGGCCGTCCAGCCCCCGTCGAGCACGAGCGACGTACCGGTGACGAAGGAGGCCTGCGGGCCGCACAGGTAGGCGACGGCCTCGGCGACCTCCTCGGGTTCGATGAGCCGCTTGACCGCGCTGTCCTGGAGCATCACCTCGGCGAGGACGCGCTCCTCGGGGATCCCGTGCGCCCGTGCCTGGTCGGCGATCTGCTTCTCGACCAGGGGGGTGCGCACATAGGCGGGGTTCACACAGTTGGAGGTGACGCCGTGGGGCGCGCCCTCCAGGGCGGCCGTCTTGGAGAGGCCCTCCAGGCCGTGTTTGGCGGCCACGTACGCCGACTTGAAGGCCGAGGCTCGCAGCCCGTGGACCGAGGAGACGTTGACGATCCGGCCCCAGCCCTGGCCGTACATGTGGGGCAGGGCGCCGCGGATGAGCCGGAACGGCGCCTCCAGCATCACGGTCAGCACCGTGTGGAAGACGTCGGGCGGGAACTCCTCGAGGGGGCGTACCAGCTGGAGTCCGGCGTTGTTGACCAGGACGTCGGTGCCCGCGGCGGAGAGTTCGGCGGCGTCCAGGTCGGTGAGGTCGAGGACGTGCGGCTCGATGGCGCCCTCGAGGCCCCGGGCCCCGTCGACGAGTTCCTCCAGCCCCCGCGTGTCCCGGTCGACCGCTCTGACCTTCGCCCCGGCGGCCGCGAGCCGCAGCGCGCAGGCGCGGCCGATGCCACCGGCGGCGCCGGTGACGAGTGCGGTGCGGCCGCCGAGGTCGAGCGAGGGGGTCTGGAGTGCCGGAAGGGCGCTGGGCGGGGTCATGGCTCGACCCTAGGCAGCGCCGTTCGCTCCCCCCATGTGGTCAGCGCCCATACTTCACTGCGAACTCGTGGGTTCGAACCATGTGGGGCCGTCCGCCAGGGCCTGCTTGATCCGGAACTTCCCGAACTCGTTCAGCTCCGGCAGGGAGTCCACGGCGAACCAGCCCACTTCGAGCGACTCGTCGTCGTTGACCTCGGCCTCGCCCCCGACGGCACGGCAGCGCACGGTGATGTCCATGTACTGGCAGACGTCGCCGTTGGGGTAGGTGATCGGTTCCAGCGCCTGTACGAGAACGACACGCTCGGCGACACAGCGCACCGCTGTCTCCTCGAAGACCTCCCGGACGGCGCACGCCGCGGGCTGTTCTCCCGGCTCCGGAATTCCGCCGATCAACGACCACCGACGGGTGTCGGAACGGCGGTTCAGCAGCACTCTGCCCTCGTCGTCGAAGACGACGGCGGCGACTCCGGGGAGCCACAGGAGCTGATGACCGACGGAGGCACGGAGGTCGCGGATGAAGTCGGGAGTAGCCATGCCCCCGACCCTAACCGGCCGCTCCCGTGCGCCTGTTGCGCAGGCCGGATCCGATCGCCCAGCCCAGTCCGCCCGCGGCGAGCAGCACCAGCGCCATCTCCGGCAGGATGCCGAGCTTGGTCGCGGGGGTCTCGGAGGAGCGCAGCGGCACCTTCTGGACCAGGGAGTCGGCGACGAACATGCCGGTCTTCTGGGTGATCCGCCCGTCCGGCATGATGATCGCGCTGACACCGCTGGTCACCGGCACCGTGACGGTCCGGCTGTGCTCGACGGCCCGGACCCGGGACATGGCGAGCTGCTGGTAGGTCATCTCGCTGCGGTCGAAGGTCGCGTTGTTGCTGGGCACGGAGATCAGCTGGGCGCCGTCGGTGACCTCGGAGCGCACGGCCCAGTCGAAGGCGGCCTCGTAGCAGGTGACGAGCCCGACCTTGGCGCCGGCCATGGTGAACACGCCCGGCTCGGTGCCGCGGCTGAAGTCCTGGCGGACCATGGACGTCCAGTCGCTGTTGATCGCCCCGATGAGCGAGCGCAGCGGCAGGTACTCGCCGAAGGGCTGGATCTGCCGCTTGTCGTAGGTGTCGGTCGGTCCCTTGACCGGGTCCCACAGGATCTGCTCGTTGTAGAGCTTGCCGTCGCGCTCGACGACACCGCCGACCGAGATCGGCACGCCGATCGCCTTGGCTGCGACGTCGATGACGGCACGCGCGTCGGCGTTGGCGAACGGGTCGATGTCGGAGGAGTTCTCGGGCCACAGCACGAAGTCGGGCTTGGCCACCTTGCCGGCCTTGACCCGGTCGGCCAGTCGCTCGGTCTCGCGCGCGTGGTAGTCGAGCACGGCCCGTCGCTGGGCGTTGAAGTCCAGGCCCGCGCGGGGCACGTTGCCCTGGATGACCGCGACGGTCACGGTGCCGTTCTCGGCCTTGTCGCTCACCAGCGGGCGGGCGGCCACGGCACCGACCACCGGGACGGCGAGGCTCAGCAGGGCCACCGCGGCGGCGGACCGTCGTACCTCCTGCTCGCGGCGCTTGCGCACGGCCAGGCGCACGACTTCGTAGAGCCCGAAGCCGCACAGGACGACCGCGAAGCCGAGCACCGGGGTGCCGCCCACCGCGGCGAGCGGGAGGAAGACGCCGTCGGCCTGACCGAACGCGATCTTGCCCCAGGGGAAGCCGTTGAACGGCGCACGCGCGCGTGCGGCCTCGGCGGCGATCCACAGGGCCGCCGACCACAGCGGCGCGCCGGGCAGCTTGGAGACCGTGGCGATGCCCGCGCCGACCAGGGCGACGAAGACCGCCTCGATCGCCACCAGGGCCAGCCAGGGCCCGGGCCCGACCTCCACGCCGGTCCATACCAGCAGGGGGAGCAGGAAGCCCAGGCCGAAGAGGTAGCCGAGGCCCAGGCCCGCCTTCCAGCTGCGGCCGCGCAGCACCCAGCCGAAGCCGGCGAAGGCGGGCACGGCGAGCCACCACAGGGTGCGTGGCGGGAAGCTGACGTAGAGCAGCACTCCGAAGAGCGCGGCGGCGAGAGCCGGGACGAAGCGCACGAGGCGGGCCGCGCGGGCGGCGGGCGCGGGCGGCGGCTTCTGGTCCGACTCGTCCACGGATGTTGCGGTGACGGTCACTCCGGGAGTGTACGGCGGGTGACCTTGGCGCCGACAGCGCGGTCCGGACGGCGGTACGGGAGGCTCGTGCGCACTCCTGACACATCCGTCCTGCACAACTCGTCCACAAACCGCCCATCAGCCGTTACGGTGTGCCGGAGCCTTTGTCGTACCGCCGGTCAGGCGGCCGTGCGAGCGGGGCCCGGCACAGGTCGCGGGGGCGACCGGTTCGGGGGGTCGGGTGGGGTCCACGGGGAGGGCGTCTGCGGCCGGTCCGGTGGCGGACGGCGACAGACGAAACGTTTCTGACGCGGCGGGTGTGGTGGTGCTCGGGGCCTGCGCCACCTGGTCCCTGATCACCGCGGCCGTGCACGGCGGCCGTCCCGAGGGTGTGCTGCTCGCCGTCCTCGCGGTGGCCGCGGGTTATGCGGCGGGGCGGATCTGTGGCGCGATCCTGCCGGTCGCGGTGTTCTGCGCGGCGGCGCTCGCCGGGGTCGGCCTCACCGCCGCCGCACCCCATCTGTCCGCCGGGCCCGAGATCGCCTCCCCACTCGGACACGCGGGCGCCACCGCCGCCGTTCTGGCCCTGTCCACCGGTGCCGCGTGCTGTGCCGCGTGGGCCGTCCGGGCGCCGGTCCCGCGGCTGCTGCTCCGGCTGCTGGCCGCCGGCATCGTGGTGACCGCGGCCGTTCTGGGTTCGGCGAGCGGCTGCGTCGCCTGTGCCGCGGTGCTGCTGTGCTCGCTCGCCGCCGACCGTATGCGCGACCACCGCGGTACCGCCTTCGCCGGACTCGTCCTCGCGGCGGCCGTGGTGACCGGGCTGACCTGGGCGGTCGCCGGCCGTGCGGTGCCGGAGGGGCTCGCGGTGTCGCTGGAGGGCCAGCTGACCCGGCAGCGGATCGAGCTGTGGCGCGACGCGCTGCACATGGCGCACCGGGACGCCGCCCTGGGAGTGGGCCCGGGACGGTTCGGCGAGCTCAGCACGACGGCGGCCCAGACCCTGCTGCCGGACGGCAAACCGCACTCGGCGCCGCTCCAGCAGGCGGCCGAACAGGGCGCCGTCGGGGTGGTCCTGCTCGCCGCGGCCTTCTGCTGGCTGCTCTACACGCTCTGGCGTTCCCCGCGCTCCACGCCGGTGGTGCTCACCGCGGGCGCGGCCCTGACCGCACTCGCCGCGATCGCCGCGGTCGGCAACGCGCTCAGCTTCACCACGGTCTCGGTGGGCGCGGGCCTCCTGGCGGGACTCGCCACGGCCCGCCCGCTGTCCGACGGTCCACCCGGCCACGAGACACCCCAGGAGCCGCGCCCCTGGGGCGAGGAGCCGGTCCCGTGACCCGTTCCCGGTCCGGGAACTAGTGCGCCGTGCCGTGTGCGCGCGAGTGCAGCCGGTCCCTGATGATCCGTACGGCGGCCTCGGCGTCGTCCACCGTGATCGTGAAGGTGTGTCCGTCCCACAGGCTCAGGACGATGCCCTCGCCACGGCGTACGACGACGGCGGTGCCCTTCTCGGGCCGCCAGCGATAACCCCAGCCGCCCCAGTGGCGCGGGGTGACGTTCGGGTCGACCTCGGCGCCCGCCACGTTCGACAGGAGGATGCGGCGGCGCGGCAGCCCCATGTGGCCGCAGCGCACCTCCAGGGACTCCTCGTCGACCTTGAGCGCGACGTGCACGAACGCCAGGGTCCCGAAGAGGACGAGCAGACCGGCCGCGATACAGCCGACGACGGCCATGGCGAGCGGGGCGATGCCGGAGGTCCACGCCGAGTCGACGGCCAGCTCGATGCCGAGCGCCATGCACGCGGCGCCGACGAGCGCCAGCAGCCACTGGACCCGGTTGGTGGCCCGTCCGGTCCAGACGTCGGGATGCGGCGCGTTCTCGCCGTGGGGGTGGTCCCTCATGCCTATGAGGTTACTCAGGTTTCGCCGCGCGGGTAGCGCGTAACGGAGGGTGAATGGGCCGCTGGGCCGAGCGCGCCCCCTTTTCGCCCCGCTCAGCGGGCGGGACTGACCTCCTGGAGGCTCCGGCCCTCGTCGTACGCCAGGGCGGCCGCGGGCAGTGTGCCCCGGCGGCCGCTCAGCAAGACCGTGAGGGTGCCCTCGGCGGCGGCCTGCGGGGCGGGCTGCTCGCCGATCCGGCGCAGGGCCTGCGCGGCGACCGCGCCGGCCGAACCGTGCAGGACGAGCGGCGGCGAGCCGGGGCGCTGGACGGCGGCGCGGATGCGTTCGGCGACGAGTTCGTAGTGGGTGCACCCCAGGACGACGGTGGTGACGTCGTCGGGGGTCAGTGCGGCGGCCGCTGCGACGGCGGCGTCGATGGCCGCCTGGTCGGCGTGCTCCACGGCCTCGGCCAGCCCGTGGCAGGGCACCTCGGTGGCGCGGACGCCGCCCGCGAAGTCCTTGATGAGACCGCACTGGTAGGGGCTGCCGGTGGTGGCGGGGGTGGCCCAGATCGCGAAGGGTCCGCCGCCGGCGGCGGCCGGCTTGATCGCCGGGACGGTGCCGATGACCGGCAGGGCGGGCTCCAGGAGGGTGCGCAGGGCGGGCAGCGCGTGCACGGTGGCGGTGTTGCAGCCGACGATCAGCGCCTCGGGCCGGTGCGCTGCGGCCGCCTCGGCGACGGCCAGGGCGCGCCGGGTGAGATCCTCGGGCGTCCTCGGTCCCCAGGGCATGCCGTCGGGGTCGAGGGAGAGGACGAGATCGGCGTCGGGGCGCAGACGCCGTACCGCGGCGGTGGCCGCCAGAAGGCCGATTCCGGAGTCCATGAGCGCGATCTTCACCCGGTCACGATAGACGATGAGCCCTTCGGGGCCCCTCGGGTGGGGCAGACTGCGCGGGTGAGCGCCTTCGCGTGGACCGCCGCCGCTTCCCTCGCCGCCTGGCTGTGGCTGTTGCTCTGCCAGGGCTTCTTCTGGCGCACGGACGTCAGACTGCCCGAGCGGCGGGAGCCGCAGGCGTGGCCGTCGGTCTGTGTGGTCGTCCCCGCGCGCGACGAGGCCGCGGTCCTGCCCGCGAGCCTCCCCTCGCTGCTGGCCCAGGACTATCCCGGGCGGGCCGAGGTCTTCCTCGTCGACGACGGCAGCTCGGACGGCACCGGGGAGCTCGCCCGGGAGCTGTCACGGCGGCTGGGCGGGCTGCCCCTCACCGTCGGCTCGCCCGGTGAACCGCCCGCCGGCTGGACCGGCAAGCTGTGGGCGGTGCGCCACGGCATCGACCTGGCACGCGCGCGTGATCCCGAGTACCTGCTGCTCACGGACGCGGACATCGCGCACGAACCCGGCAGTCTGCGCGCGCTGGTCGCGGCGGCGCGGACCGGTGGCTTCGACGTCGTGTCCCAGATGGCCCGGCTACGGGTGAAGAGCCTGTGGGAACGGCTGGTCGTGCCGGCGTTCGTCTACTTCTTCGCCCAGCTGTACCCCTTCCGCCGGATCGGCAGGAAGGGCTCCCGGACGGCGGCCGCCGCGGGCGGCTGTGTGCTGCTGCGGGCCGAGACCGCCGAGCGGGCGCGGATCCCGGACGCGATCCGGCACGCCGTCATCGACGACGTCGCGCTCGCGCGCGCGGTCAAGGGCGGCGGCGGGCACATCTGGCTGGGACTGGCCGAGCAGGTGGACAGCGTGCGTCCCTATCCGCGGCTGCACGACCTGTGGCGCATGGTGTCGCGCAGTGCCTACGCGCAACTGCGGCACAGCCCGCTGCTGCTGGCCGGGACGGTGGCCGGGCTCGCGCTGGTCTACCTGGTGCCGCCCGTGGCCCTGGTCGTGGGGCTCGCCACGGGGGCCGCGCCGACCGCGGTCCTCGGCGCTCTCGCGTGGCTTGTGATGACAGGGACGTACGTCCCGATGCTCCGCTACTACCGGCAGCCGCTGTGGCTCGCTCCGCTGCTGCCGTTCACGGCGTTCCTCTACCTGCTGATGACGGTCGACTCCGCCGTACAGCACTACCGCGGGCGCGGTGCGGCCTGGAAGGGCCGCACCTACGCGCGTCCGGACACGGTGTCCGAGGAGGGCTGAGCCTATTTGCGGCCGGGCGTCCAGTTCATGCCCCAGCCGTAGGCGTAGTCGACGGTCCGCTGCGGGCTCACCCCGCGCTCGGGCACCAGGTAGCGGGCCTCGCGCTGGACGACGAGGTCGGAGCCGGTGTTGGTGATCAGAGCGAGGGCGCACACCGTCGAGGGGACCGTGCACTCGTCGAGGGAGAAGTCGATCGCGGCGCCGTACTGCGGCTGAAGGGTCACCGTGGCGTGCAGGTCGGCGAAGGAGCGCGCGCCCTCGTAGATCGTGACGAAGACGAGGATGCGCCGGAAGGCCTGCTTGTGGTCGAGGTTGACGGTGAGGTTCTCGCCGCTCGCGACGGCGCCGGTGCGGTCGTCGCCGTCGAGGTGGATGAACGGCGGCTGGTGCAGGGCGCCGAAGGCGTTGCCGAGGGCCTGGACGACGCCCTTGCTGCCGTCGGTGAGTTCGTACAGGGCACACAGGTCCAGATCGAGGTCGTTGTGCATCGCGACCGGACGGCCCAGCTTGCCGGCCCAGCCCGAGAACTGCTTGCGCACCTCCCAGTTGAGGTTGACGCGCATCGCGCCCGAGGTGCCGCCCTGTTTCGTCAGCGAGACCGAGGGGGCCGCCTTGGTGAGCGTGACCTTGGTCAGCCGGACCGGCTGCGCGGGAGGCGTCGGCGGGGCGGCCGGCGGAGGCGGCATGGTCACCGGCGGGGCGGTCACCGGGGGCGCCACCGGCGCGGGCGGGGCGGCCTGCTGCGGTTCGTCCACGCTGATCCCGAAGTCCGTGGCCAGTCCCTCCAGACCGCTGCTGTAGCCCTGACCGACGGCGCGGAACTTCCAGTTGCCCTGGCGGCGGTAGAACTCACCGAGCACGAAAGCGGTTTCGACGCTCGCGCCCGTGCTGTCGAAACGGGCGACCACGGTGCCCTGAGCCGCGTCCTTGACCTCGATGTACAGGCCCGGCACCTGCCCGAATGACCCTCCGTCGCTGGAGGCGGCCAGGACCACCGTCTCGATGGCGGGCTCCACGCGCGCGAGGTCCACGAGGAGGGCGTCCACCACCCGGCCGCCGGTGTTCTGCTTGCCTTCGTGGCGGACCGCGCCGGAGGAGTGCGCGGGCTGGTTGTAGAAGACGAAGTCACCGTCGGAACGGACCTTCCCGCCGACCAGGAGCAGCGCCGAGGCATCGGCGTCGGGCACGCCCGGCCCGGAACTCCAGCCCAATTCGACCCGCAGTGCCGTCGTCGGCACCGGAGCATTGGACCCTTTCGACATTGACATGTCCGCCCCCATCACGTGTCACCGCGCCAGGCATGTCCCGGCAGCCCATTGGTTGTCTACGGGGTCAACCTATTCCCCGCGACAGCGAACTCCCATGAGGTGCACAGGAAGATCGCCGGCCAACCCCGGGTAACCCGCCCGGAACTCGGCCTTTACAACACCCACCCCCTGCAAGGCGTCCCATTTTCCCAACTTCGCTCGCATTGGGGATCCGAGGTCACTGCCGACACGGAAAACAACCCTCTTATCGGTCTCCCCAACCAGCACATCGTGGGCTTAACTTATGTGCCATGACCTCCCCCCGCTCCACTTATGGCGGCGGCTACTACTCCGCCTCCTTCCCGGACACTCCGATCTACGACTCCCTCGTGGCCGAGCGGGGCACCCCGCAGATCGCCCCGATCCGGGTCCCCGCCGAGTACGCCATGCCGAGCAGCAGCAACCTGCCCGCGCTGCCCTCGGCACTCCCCGCCCTGCCGGCGGGGCCGTCCCAGCCCGCCTACGGCTATCCGCAGGCGCAGCAGCCCGCCCCGCTCCAGCAGGCGCCCGCGGCGTACATTCCGCAGCAGGCGGGCGCCCCGCGCGGCTATCCCGGCCCGCAGGCGCAGCAGCCGCGTCCGATGGCGCAGGGCATGGGCTACGAGGCCATGCGCCCCGCGGCTCCCCGGCCCGCTCCGGCGCCGTACCAGGACCCGTACAACAACCAGCAGTACCGAGGCTACTGAGCCGATCCCCGGACCGACCGTGCAGGCTGGCACGATGGGTCCATGGGTACCGCACGGCTCGAGTCGATTCATGTCCATCCGGTCAAGGCGTTCCGGGGCCTCGCGCCCGGGGAGGCCGACGTGGAGCCCTGGGGGCTGGCCGGGGACAGGCGCTGGGCGCTGATCGACGACGGGGGAAAGGTCGTCACACAACGTCGGCACCCGCGCATCGCGCTCGCCGCCGCCGGGCTTCTGCCCGGCGGCGGTGTTCGCCTGTCCGCGCCCGGCGCGGCACCGCTGGAGGTCCCGGTGCCGCGGCCGGTCGGCACCGTGCCGGTGGAGATCTTCCGCGACAAGGTGGAGGCGGTACCCGCCGAGGGCGCGGCCGCGCACGCCTGGTGCAGCGAGCTGCTCGGCGAGGACGTCCGTCTGGTGCACATGGACGACCCCGCCACCCGCCGGCCCGTCGACCCGGAGTTCGCGTTCGCGGGTGAGACCGTCTCCTTCGCCGACGGCTATCCCCTGCTGCTCACCACGACCGCCTCGCTCGACGCGCTCAACTCCCTGATCGCGGGCGGCGATCACGCCGCGGAGGGCCCGCTGCCCATGAACCGGTTCCGGCCCAACGTGGTCGTGTCGGGCACCGAGGCCTGGGCCGAGGACGACTGGACGGGCGTCGTGATCGGCGAGGTCGCCTTCCGTGTCGCCAAGAACTGTGGGCGCTGTGTCGTGACGACCACCGACCAGAGCAGCGCCGAGCGGGGCCGGGAACCCCTCCACACGCTGGGACGCCACCGGCGCTTGAGCGGAAAACTGGTCTTCGGGCAGAACCTGGTGCCGCAGTCCCGCGGAACGATCCGCGTCGGCGATCCGGTCGAGATCATCGGCCGGTAGTGATCCACGAAAGCGCCGGGCACGGGAACCGACCGCGGGGGCCTGCGCGTTGGGCATCGTGAGAAGTTCATGAGAGGCCCCGGTCCGGTGATTTCGCTCTCTCTTCGACCGGGACCGTGGGTGAACGGCTCCGCGGGGGGTTATCACGGAGCGGAAAGGGGGTGCGGACCGTGCGATCGATCAGTGGACTGTGGCGCTGGCGGCACAATCCGCTGCGCCGTGCCACCGATATGGCCGAGGCGTGGACGGCGCTGGCGGCCCTGCTGCTCATCCTGGTCGTCACACCGGTGGTAGGCGCCTTTGTCGGAAGCGTCGCCCAGGACGCGCTCCAGGAATCGGTCCGCAACCAGCGCGCGTCCCGTCACCTGGTGACGGCGACCGTGACCCGCAAGCTGGACCGGTCCCCGCTGGACGTCGACCCCGAGACCTCCACCGGGCGGGAGACGCGCACCCGCGTCATCGCCGACTGGACCGCTCCCGACGGCACCGCGCAGCACGGCCCGGTGCTGGCGAACCTCAAGGACCCGCACAGCGGTGACCACTTCACGCTCTGGACGGACGACCAGGGCCACATAGTGGCCCGCCCGCTGGACTCCGCCACGGCCACCACCCATGCCGTCCTCGCCGGCGTCGGTGCGGCCCTGCTCGGTATCGGACTCGTCGAGAGCGCCCGCCGGTTGATCGTCTGGCGCATGGTCCGTCGCCGGTACGCCCGTTGGGACCAGGCCTGGGCTCGGGTGGGCCCGGACTGGGGCAGGACCGGCACCGGCAGCTGACAGCCTTCCGGCTCTGGTCAACCCACCGCCCGCACGCACGCTACGGTGGACCGGCCGAACTTCTTCGGCAGCACGAACCCGCGCGCGAGCGAGCTGCAGGAACGCGCCGGTGCCGGACGCGCAGACACGCTCCGCATCGGCGGCGACGCCCCGCAGACGAGCGAGCCATGAATTACCGCAAGGTGGGGGCACGGCAACGCCATGGCACAGGGCACGGTCCAGGTGACGCACACCGGCACCTCGCGGTGGCGGCGCCGCACAGGTGAGTACGCATCGCTCGCCGCCGCCCTGGAGGCCGCGGCCGACGGCGACGTCCTCACCGTCGCCCCCGGCACCTACCGGGAGAACCTCGTCGTCCAGCGGGCGGTGACCCTGCGCGGGCCCGAGGGCTCGCCCGGTTCGGTGCGGATCGCACCGGTGGACGGGGTGCCGCTGACCGTGCGTGCCTCGGCGGTGGTCCAGGACCTGCACGTGGAGGGCCAGGACGCGGCCGCGCCCGCGCTGCTGGTCGAGGAGGGCACCCCTGAGCTGACGGACATCCGGATCGTCACCCGGTCCGCGGCCGGCATAGAGGTGCGCGGCGGCGCCCGGCCGACCGTGCGGCGCTGCACCGTCGACAACCCGGCCGGGATCGGCATCGCCGTGGTCGACGGCGGGGGCGGCGTGTTCGAGGAGTGCGAGGTCGTGGCGGCCGGCCAGTCCGGTGTCTCGGTCCGCGGCGGCGCCCACCCCCGCCTGGAACGCAGCCGGGTGCACCACGCCTCGGGCGTGGGCCTTTCGGTGACCGGGGAGAACTCCGCGCTGGAAGCGGTGGGTTGCGAGGTCTACGAGGTCCGGGGCAGCGGCGTCCAGATCACCAACAAGGCCACCGCGCATCTCAGCGACTGCCAGGTGCACCGCACGACCGCCGACGGTGTCACGCTCGACACCGACGCGGTACTGACCCTCGCCGACTGCCGTATCCACGACATCCCCGAGAACGCGGTGGACCTGCGGTCCCGTTCGGTGCTGACGCTGACGCGCTCGACGGTGCGTCAGTTCGGGCGCAACGGCCTGTCGGTGTGGGATCCGGGCACGCGCGTGGACGCCAACCAGTGCGAGATCTTCGACAGCACCGGCGACTATCCCGCGGTGTGGGTCAGTGACGGCGCGACCGCGGTGCTGGACTCCTGCCGGGTGCACGACGTGCCGGACGCACTGTTCGTCCTCGACCGCGGCTCCCGCGCGGACGTCGTCGACAGCGACATCTCCCAGGTGCGCAACACGGCCGTGTCGGTGAGCGACGGCGCCACCGCGCAGCTCGACGACTGCCGCATCCGGGACGCGGCGACCGGCGCCTGGTTCCGCGACCACGGCAGCGGCGGCACCCTCAACAACTGCACGGTCGACGCCACCCAGACCGGCGTGATCGTCACCAAGGGCGCCGACCCCACCATCGAGCGGTGCACGGTCGACTCCCCCGCCGAGGCCGGCTTCTACGTCTCGGCGGGTGGCCGGGGCAGCTTCCTGAACTGCCGGGTCACGGGCAGCGGCGGCTACGGCTTCCATGTGATCGACGGCTGCCGTGCGACACTGCGCAAGTGCCGCACCGAGCGGTGCGCGCGCGGCGGGTACGAGTTCGCGGACGCGGGCCCGGACACGGGGGCCGGCATCGGTCCGGTCGTCGAGGACTGCACGAGCGACGAGAGCGCCGGCGCGAGGCCCTCCGCCGCCCGGGAGACCGCCGTGCAGACGTCGAGCCCGTCCCCCGGTCTGCTCGGCTCGATCCCGGGTCAGCGCGTCACCGAGCCGGAGCCGCCCGCCGCTCCCGCCGAGCCGGAGCAGCCCGCGCGCACCTCCAAGGCCGTCATGGGTGAACTCGACGCGCTGGTGGGCCTGGACAGCGTCAAGCGCGAGGTGCGGGCCCTCACCGACATGATCGAGGTCGGCCGGCGCCGTCAGCAGGCGGGCCTCAAGGCGGCCTCGGTCAAGCGCCATCTGGTCTTCACCGGCTCCCCCGGCACCGGCAAGACCACGGTCGCCCGTCTCTACGGCGAGATCCTCGCCTCGCTCGGTGTCCTGGAGAAGGGCCATCTCGTCGAGGTGTCCCGGGTCGACCTGGTCGGCGAGCACATCGGCTCGACCGCGATCCGCACCCAGGAGGCCTTCGACAAGGCGCGCGGCGGTGTGCTGTTCATCGACGAGGCGTACGCGCTCTCCCCGGAGGACTCCGGCCGTGACTTCGGCAAGGAGGCCATCGACACGCTGGTGAAGCTCATGGAGGACCACCGGGACGCGGTCGTCGTGATCGTCGCGGGCTACACGGCCGAGATGGAGCGCTTCCTCTCGGTCAACCCCGGTGTGGCGTCCCGTTTCTCACGGACCATCACCTTCGGCGACTACGCCCCCGACGAACTGCTGCGGATCGTGGAGCAGCAGGCCGACGAGCACGAGTACCGGCTGGCGGCGGGCGCCCCGGAGGCCCTTCTGAAGTACTTCACGGCGATCCCGAAGGGCCCCGCCTTCGGCAACGGCCGCACCGCCCGCCAGACCTTCGAGGCCATGGTCGAGCGGCACGCGAGCCGGGTCGCCCAGGTCGAGGAACCCAGCAAGGACGACCTGACCCTGCTGTTCGCGGAGGACCTGCCGGAGCTGCCGTGAGCGGCTTCGGCGCCTTGCCGCCGGGCCGGATCTAGCGTTGGGCGGGGACGTCCGGCCGCAGTCGGGACAGGAGCTTCGCGCGTTCTTCCGCGAAGGCCGGATCGGCCTGGTAGTCGGAGTGGCCCAGGATCGGGGTGGGCAGCGGGTGCCGTTCGGTGCGGCCGTAGGCCAGTGGGTCGCTGAGGGGCTCGTGGTCGACCTCGGGGCCGCAGTCGCCGGAGAGCCGGACCGGGCCGCCGATGGGGTCGGTGGGCCGGTACAGGTTGCGCCAGCAGGCGACGTCGTGGTGCAGGGCGCTGAGCGCGGCGGGGCCGAAGTGGGCCGGGAACCAGCGGCCGTAGAGCCGCTCGATCGGTGAGCCGTAGGTCAGCAGAGCGACCCGCCTGCGGTCGGCCGGCGTCAGCTGCCAGGCCGCGGCGGCGGCGAGGACGCTGCCCTGGGAGTGCCCGGAGATCACCAGCCGGCCGCCCGTCTTCCGCGTCCAGGTGGCCACCCGCCAGGTCAGGTCGGGTACCGCGCGCTCGGCGTAGCAGGGCGGCGAGAAGGGGTGCGCGGCGCGCGGCCAGAACGTGCCGACGTCCCACAGGATGCCGATGGTGCGGCGCGCGGAGGCGTCCTTGTAGGCGCGCCGGCCCCAGGTGACGAACAGGATGAAGCCCACCCCTATCAGCCAGGAGCCCAACGCCTGCGACGTCTCGGCGGCGCCCTGCACGAAGGCGTACGACTCCTGGGCCGCCTCGCTGGGTGTCCTGCCGGTGGTGAGGGCGCCCACCAGCGCGCCGGCGCCCAGGAGCAGGGTCGTGGCGGAGGTGACGGCGACGATCAGCGGGGCCCGGTCGGTGAGGGTGGCCAGCGCCCGCGTGGTGGCGATACCGCGGGTGCGGGTCCGGTCCTTGGGCTTGTCCGGGTAGTCGCTCTCCACGACCGCCAGCTCGGTGCGGCGCAGCTGCCAGGTGCGTCGGCCCAGCCAGGCGATCAGCACCAGCAGGACGACGATGAGCGGCGGGATCACGGAGGACTGCCAGGTCAGCAGGACCGGCGGGCCGGCGATGGAGCTCCCGGTGCCGTCCAGCCAGTCGGCGACACGCTGGGACACCCCGCCGGACATCACCCCGCCGAGGGCGCAGGCCAGCATCGCGACGGCCGGCCCGCCCAGGCCCCGCATCGCGGCGCGCGGGTCGGGGTGGGTGCGGTGCAGCAGGTGGGCCACCACGGCGAGGACGATCACGATCAGCCCCTGCACCAGGGCGATGCCGCCGAAGGTCGCGTCGCCCGGCAGCCGCCCGGACGACACCCATCCCGGGCGTTCCCAGCCGGCGTACACCAGGGTCAGGGCGAGCAGGCCGAGCGCGGCCAGGGGCAGCCGGCGTACGAGATGCTCGTCGAGCTCTCGGTCCAGGCGGTTCTCGCTGCGGCCGCGGCGGCAGACCACCCAGACGGTCATGACCGCGCCGCCCGCCAGCGCCACGATCAGCGCTCGGCCCAGCAGGTCGAGCAGGGCGGGCCCGCCGGGGCGGCGGTCGAAGCGAGCCGCCGCGGAGCCGACGGCCGCGGCGACCGTGAGCAGGGCCGCGGCGGTGTGGGCGGCGCGCAGCCGGGCCACCAGCCGGCGTCCGTACCAGAAGCCGGGGCGGCCGAGGGCGGTGCGGGCCGTCTCCTCGTCGGGCTCGGACGGGCGGGACATCGGTGCCTGCGACTCGTAGGCGTTCCAGGTGCGGTGGGACAGGTACCACAGCAGGCAGGTCAGTACGGCGGGCAGCAGGGCGGCGAGGGCGAGCCTGCGGCCGGGGTCGCTCCACCAGCCGCCGCCGGAGACGGTCGGCGACAGGAAGCCCAGCCAGGTGTGCCGGTCGGCGCACGCGCGCGTGCCGGCGCACTGCCATGCGGTCAGGTCGACGGCCACCTCGCAGACGGCCGCGACCAGCAGCACCGTCAGGGACAGCCCTGCGAGCCGCACCAGCAGTCCGTACAGCCGGACCGTGCGGGTGCGGCCCCGGGCGGCGGGGCGCATCCAGTGGGTGAGGTTGACCACCATGAACGGCAGCAGCAACAGCCACAGGGCGCGCGAGGCGTTGCCGGAGGTGAGGTTGCACCACACGTAGGCCTCGGGGACCGGCTCGCTCCGGGGACCGGCGGGTCCGGTGTCGGCCCCTTCGACGTCCTCGGCGCGCCGGAACATCGCCGCCGTGTCGTCGCCGGTGATCCGCACCGCGCGCGGATCGTCGAGCATCTTCTCGGGCGTCGTACCGCCCACCCCGTGGACCAGAAGCTCCAGCGCGGAGCCCTCCGGCCCGCCCGTCGAGGCACGTTCCTGCACATGTTCCACTGTGTCGCTCTTCCCCCGTGACGCGCCGTACGCAGATGTCGGTGCGGGCTCAAGGATCTCCGCTGCGGTCCGGTCGTACACCCCTCGTCACGGAATCTCCCCGATCCGTGTCACGATCGGGGCGGCGATGAGACCGAGGTGACATGCGCGCGTCGTGACGGTCGGTGGCACGACCGGTACGGTGCCGTGCGAGGATGGGGCGTCCACGCACCGGGTCACGGGGAGAATCTCCTCGTCGGAGCAGGTGCGCCGGGCGTGTCGGACGGGTTGAGGCGAAAGGACCGGAGCGTACGTGAGCGAGAATCAGAACCTCCTCGCGGAGCAGCGGCGCGCCCTGATCCTGGACGAGGTCCGACGCCGCGGCGGCGTCCGGGTGAACGAGCTGACCCGCAAGCTCGGCGTGTCGGACATGACCGTACGGCGTGATCTGGACGCGCTCGCCCGGCAGGGCGTGCTGGAGAAGGTGCACGGCGGCGCGGTCCCGGTGGTCGAGGCGAGCACCCACGAACCGGGCTTCGAGGCCAAGTCGGGCCTGGAGCTGAGCGCCAAGGAGGACATCGCGCGAGCGGCGGCCGAACTGGTGGCCCCGGGCTCCGCGATCGCCCTGTCGGGCGGTACGACCACGTACGCGCTCGCCCATCACCTGCTCGACGTCCCCGACCTCACGGTCGTCACCAACTCGGTGCGGGTGGCCGACGTCTTCCACGCGGCGCAGCGCACCTCGGGCCCCCGTCAGGGCGCGGCCACGGTCGTGCTGACCGGCGGGGTGCGTACACCGTCGGACTCGCTGGTGGGTCCGGTGGCCGACCAGGCGATCGCGGCGCTCCACTTCGACGTGCTGTTCCTCGGGGTCCACGGGATATCGGTCGAGGCCGGTCTGTCGACGCCGAACCTCGCGGAGGCGGAGACCAACCGCCGGCTGGTGCAGTCGGCGCGCCGGGTCGTGGTGGTCGCCGACCACACCAAGTGGGGCACGGTGGGCCTGAGTTCGTTCGCGGCGCTGGACCAGGTCGACACGCTGGTGACGGACGCGGGGCTGCCGGCCGAGGCACGCGAGGAGGTCGCCGAGCAGCTGCGGCGACTGGTGGTGGCCGGCGAGTCCGGTGGGGCTACAGACAGCTGACTGGTCGTCAGTTAGGGTGTCACCCCTCTGTCGTCAGCTGGGGGTGTGACCGTGGCTCACCAACTGCGCGCCGTGGGGCTCGACTTCATCGAGGTCGCTCCCGTGCGCATGGTCTTCGTCCGGCAGATGGCCGCCGCCCCGGAGGCCGTCTACCGGGCCCTCGCCGACGATGTGCCGGGCTGGTCGGAGTGGTTCTCGGCGGTCACCTTCGCCCGGCCGACCGGCGACGGCTCGACGCGCGAGATCCACCTCAGGGGCGGCGGACGCTTCCAGGAGACGATCATCGCGGCGAAGGAGCCGGAGGTGTACGCCTACCGCGTCGACGTGGCGAACACCCCCGGCATCCGCGCTTTCGCCGAGGAGTGGCGGCTCACTCCCTCGGGGACGGGCACCCTCGTGCGCTGGACCTTCGCCCTCGACGGCACGGCCCCGATCCGCCTCGCGGCGAAGCTCGGCCGCGCCGGGCTGAGGCGGGCGTTCCGGGGCGCGGTCGCCGCGCTGGACCGGCGTATCGCCGTCTGAGCGGGTCGGGTGAAGTCTTTTACGGTTCGGCAGCGCCCTGAAGGGGCGCGGGGAACTGCGCGACCAGCCACGACGGCGCAGCAGACGGACGACGGCACATCGCGGCACTTCCCGCGGAGCGCCTAGCAGGGCCAGACTCCCGTCTCGAGCAGCGACTCGATCGCCGCCGCGTACGGCTGGATGTCCAGGCCCTGGTCGGCCAGCCACGCGTCCGAGTAGTACTTGTCGAGGTACCGGTCCCCGGGGTCGCACAGCAGTGTCACCACGCTGCCGCGCCGCCCCTCGGCGACCATCTCGGCGACGATCTTCAGCGCGCTCCACAGCCCGGTGCCGGTCGAGCCGCCCGCCTTGCGGCCGATGGCCTGCTCCAGCGCCCGTACGGCGGCGACGCTGGCCGCGTCGGGGACCTTCATCATCCGGTCGACGGCGCCGGGCACGAAGCTCGGCTCCATGCGCGGCCGGCCGATGCCCTCGATGCGGGAGCCGCAGTCGCAGGTGACGTCCGGATCGCCGGTGGTCCAGCCCTCGAAGAAGCAGGAGTTCTCCGGGTCGGCGACACAGATGCGGGTGTCGCGCTGGGTGTAGTGGACGTAGCGGGCGATGGTCGCCGAGGTGCCGCCGGTGCCGGCCGTGGCGACGATCCACGCGGGTTCCGGGAACCGCTCCAACTCCAGCTGGCGGAAGATGGATTCGGCGATGTTGTTGTTGCCGCGCCAGTCCGTGGCGCGTTCCGCGTAGGTGAACTGGTCCATGTAGTGGCCGCCGGTGTCCACCGCGAGCCGGGCCGACTCCTCGTACATCCGGCGCGAGTCGTCCACGAAGTGGCACCGCCCGCCGTGGAACTCGATCAGGCGGATCTTCTCGGCGCTGGTCGTGCGCGGCATGACGGCGATGAAGGGCACGCCGATCAGTCCGGCGAAGTACGCCTCGGAGACGGCCGTCGAGCCGCTGGACGCCTCGATCACCGGGCGGTCCGGCCGGATCCAGCCATTGCACAGGCCGTAGAGGAACAGGGAGCGGGCGAGGCGGTGCTTGAGGCTGCCGGTCGGGTGGGTCGACTCGTCCTTGAGGTACAGGTCGATGCCCCACTTCTCCGGCAGCGGGAAGCGCAGGAGGTGGGTGTCGGCCGAGCGGTTGGCATCGGCCTGGACCTTGCGGACGGCCTCTTTCAGCCAGGCGCGGTAGGCGGCGTCGCTGTGGTCGACGTCGAGGGTGGCGCCGGTCCGGATCTGCTGAGGGGTGCTCACGGCGGGGCTCCTTAGGCTGAGCGCCGGCGGCGGGTCGCGCGGCCGACGCACCGATCATAAGCACCTTCCGCACGCTTCTCACCTGCATAAACACACCTTTGAGCACCCCAAAGACCACCCTGGGGTGCGGGCTCCGCACGGTCATGGGGGCGCATTCGAACGAGTGCTCCGGGCGCTCGCAAGCGGCAGCGCATGCGTACTGGTGCTCGACGCCGGGTGCGGGCAGACTGCACCGGACGGGACGCGCCGGTCCCGGACGGGGGCGCACACTGGATCACGTAACGAGCCGGATCACGGGCCGGCACACCCAGGACGCACGAGGGGGCGGGGAGGCATGGCGGAGCCGGAGTTCACGGCCACGGGCGTGCGGATCGGGAAGCGGCTGCGTTCGCTCACCCGGGCCGGACAGGTCCGGATCAGCGACGGCAGGCTGGAGTTGCTCACCAGCTACGGCAGCGAGATCGACAGCGCGCCGGTCCAGGCGGTGCGGGCGTCCAAGCCCTGGTTCGCCGCGGACGACCGGGCCCTCGCCGACCTCAACGGCAAGCGGTACCTGCTGACCCTGGGCGATCACGATCCGGCACCGGGCGAGCCCGGCCCACCCGCGGCACGCCGGTTCATCGAGGCCGTACGGAAGGCCGCGGGACGCAACGGATGAGGCACCGCGAGTTGCGGGGTCTCGTCCCCTGAGTCACGCTGTTCACACGTCACTCTGGGTTTACCGGCGATAACGCTGCGAACCAGCCCGCCGGGCATGGCAGCAGGCGGCCGTCTCACCAGGCACCCTGCTGGATCGATCCGAACTCCGTGTTCTGCCGGACCTCTGTCAGTCGGGGAGTCGCAGCCGTGATCAGTCACCCAAGCAGGCACTGCACGGTGGAGCTCCAAGCCCTGCCGTCGCGGATCGGCCAGGTCCGCAGAATCGTCTCTGCGCAATTGCGCTACTGGCATCTGGACCCCCTCATAGACCGGGCGGCGCTCGGTGTGACGGAGTTGTTGACCAACGTCCACCGGCACGCCCAGCCCGACAAGATGTGCACCGTCGAGATCGAGCTGCTGCTCGACCGGCTCATGGTCTCGGTGCACGACCACGACCCGCGTCTGCCGGTCGTGGCGGACCCGCAGGAGGCCGACACCGACGCGCTCGCCACATGTGGACGAGGGCTGTCGATGGTGGCCGCCGTGAGCGAGAGCTGGGGGGTGCGGCCGGACGGGGAGGCGGGGAAGGTCGTGTGGTTCGCGCTGTCCGCGCCGGCCGCCGTGAAGGCCGGGGCGGCGCGTCCG
This sequence comes from Streptomyces sp. RG80, assembly GCF_040446465.1. Taxonomy (NCBI): domain Bacteria; kingdom Bacillati; phylum Actinomycetota; class Actinomycetes; order Kitasatosporales; family Streptomycetaceae; genus Streptomyces; species Streptomyces sp. RG80. The sequence goes on from NZ_JBEAAJ010000005.1 coordinate 622,349, forward strand.
CCGCGGCGTGCGGCGGTGGAGAAGACACCTCGGGTGTTCGCCGAGGTCGACTCCCATCGGGTCGAACATGCTCCCGCCCGGTCGGCCGTTGTCGGCTGACCGGGCGGTGACGTGCCGAGTACGTCGACTGCACTTTTGTTGACTCGGTGGGCCCGGGCCCTCCCGCTCACTCCGTGGCGATCGCTCGCAGTACGTCCAGGCGCGCCGCCCTCCTGGCAGGGCGCAGGCCCGCGAGGGCGCCCGCCGCCAGGCCGACCAGGGCCACGATCGCGAGCTGGGTCGGCGGCAGCGCGAAGGCGAAGGCGCCGTCGGACGCCTTGACCAGGACCCAGCCGAGGAACGCGCCGAGGGCCAGACCGCCGACCGTGCCGAAGGCGGCGACCAGGACCGACTCCCAGCGGACCATGGCCCGCAGCTGGGGGCGGGTCTGCCCGACCGCCCGCAACAGGCCCAGTTCCCGGGTGCGTTCGTGGATCGCCAGGGTCAGGGTGTTGGCGATGCCGAGGAGTGCGATCAGGACCGCCAGGGCCAGCAGGGCGTAGACCAGGGTGAGCATCATGTCGATGCCGCCCGCCGAGGACTGCGCGTACTCGTCCCGGGTCTGCACCTCGGGGTTGCCGTAGCGCTCGGCCACCTTCTCGACCGCGGCCTTGCCGGTGACGGCGTTGACGCCGTCCTTGAAGGAGACGGCGACGAGACTGTCGGAGTCCTGGGTGCGGTGCGGTTCCCAGGCCGCGCGGGTGATGACGTACTCCCCCGCCAGTTCGGACCGGCCGAAGACCGCGCGGACCGTGAAGGTCTGCTGCTCACCGTCGGTGAAGGTCAGCCGGGTCGTGTCGCCGGTCCGCACGCCGAGCTTGTCCGCCTCGCTGCCGGTGATGGCGATGCCGTCCGTGCCGAGGTCGTCCAGGGAGCCCCGGATCTCGCCGAGGTCGAAGGTGCGCTTCAGTGCGCGCGGGTCGGTGACGGTCAACGCCCTTCCCCTGCCGTCGACTTCGGCGACGCCGCGACCGAGTCCGACCGCCGTGTCCACCTCGGGCAGCGCGCTGACGGCGTCGGCCAGACGAGGGCTCAGCCCGCTGCCGCCCGCGCCGAACGACGGGGTGCTCACCGCGATGTCGCCCGCGAAGGAGCGGGAGACGGTCTGGTCCATGGTCGCCTTCAGGGAGGCGCCGAACACCGTGAACAGGGAGACGACCGCGACGCCGATCATCAGGGCACTGGCGGTGGCGGCGGTGCGCTTGGGGCTGCGCAGGGCGTTGCGGCGGGCGAGGCCCCCGGTGACGCCGCGCAGCCGGTCGAGGGGGCCGCCGAGGACGCGTACGGCCGTGGTGGAGGCGACCGGGCCCAGGACCACGAAGGCGGCCGGCGCCAGAACGGCTCCGGTGCCTGCGAGCCAGAGGGACGGGGAGAGGAGGACGCCGCTGAGCGTCACACCGAGGGCCAGGGCGGCGAGCCCCATGCCCGTGACGGCACGGACGCGGGAGGCGCCCGAGGTGTCGACGGCCGTCTCGCGCAGTGCCGCCATGGGTGCGGTGCGGCCCGCCCGTAGCGCGGGCAGGAGCGCGGAGCCGAGGCAGACCACGACGCCGACCGCGAACGGCAGCAGCAGGGACAGGGCGCTGACCACCAAGTCGCCCTCGGGGAAGGGGAATCCGATGGCCGGGAACAGTGCCTGGAGACCCGCGGCGATCCCGATGCCGCCCGCCAGGCCCGCGAGGGACGCCGTCACCGCCACCACGGTCGCCTCGCCGAGGGTCGACGCGGTGATCTGGCGACGGGAGGCGCCCAGGGCGCGCAACAGGGCGTTCTCCCGGGTGCGTTGGGCGACGACGATCGCGAAGGTGTTGTGGATGGAGAAGGTCGCGACCAGCAGGGCGACGCCGGAGAAGACGAGCAGGAAGAGCGTGAAGACGGTCAGGAACTGACTGGCGATCATCTCCGTGTTCTCCTCGGCCGACTCCTGACCGGTGATGGCCTCGACTCCCTTGGGCAGTACGGGAGTCAGCCGGTCGACGAGCTCCCGCTGGCTCACTCCGGGTCCGGCGCGCACCTGGATGCTCGACGCCTCGCCGGGGCGTGCGGTGAGGTACTTCTCGGCGTCGGCCCGGGTCATGCCGGTGAAGGTCACCTGGGCCATGCCGTCCTCGCCGCCGAAGGTCGCAAGGCCGACGATGGTCACCTCGACCGGGTCCGGCGTGCGCAGCGTCGTCCTGTCGCCGATGTTCAGGTCGCCGCGCTTGGCGGTGCCGCGGTCGATGACGACCTCGCCCGGCTTGGCGGGGGCGCGGCCCTCGGCGAGCTGGTAGGCGTTGAGTTCGGCGGGGTCGGTGATCCAGTTGCCCGCGAGGGTGGGCGGTCCCTGGCCGCCGATGGGGTCGCCGTTCGCGCCGACGAGCTGGCCGGCGCCCTGGATGACGGGGGCGGCGGCCGCCACGACGGGCACCTTCTCGAGGGCGTCGGTCAGGTCGGCGGCGACCGGTTGGCGGACGCCCTCGCTCTCGCCGGGCGTGGTGATGGCGTCGGCGCTGCGGACCACGGCGTCCGTGCCGCTGGTCGCCCTGCCGAACATGGTGTCGAAGCTGGCGCGGAGGGTGTCGCCCATGACGAGCGTGCCGGCCAGGAAGGCGACGCCGAGGAAGACCGCGAGGAAGGTGCCGGCGAAGCGGCGCTTGTGGGCGCGCAGGGAGGACACACTCAGGCGGACGGCGGCGTTCATGACAGCTCCTCCAAGGACGGGGGTGCCTCGCGGGACGGCGTGTCGAAGGCCTTCATGCGGTCCAGGACCTTGTCGGCGGTGGGGGCGGTCATACGGTCGACCAGGCGTCCGTCCGCGAGGAAGACGACCTCGTCGGCGTGGGCGGCGGCCACCGGGTCGTGGGTGACCATGACGACCGTGCGGGACGTCTGGCGCACGGCGCGGCCGAGCAGGCCGAGGACCTCCCCGCCGGAGCGGGAGTCGAGGTTGCCGGTCGGTTCGTCGGCGAACACGACGTCGGGCTGTCCGGCGAACGCGCGGGCCACGGCGACGCGTTGCTGCTGACCGCCGGAGAGTTCGGAGGGACGGTGGTGGAGGCGGTCGCGCAGTCCGACGACGTCGACGAGCGCGTCGATCCACTCGCGGTCGCCCCTGCCGCCCGCCAGGTCGAGGGGCAGCGTGATGTTCTCCGCGACGGTCAGCGTCGGCACCAGGTTGAAGGCCTGGAACACGAAGCCCACGCGGTCGCGGCGCAGCAGGGTGAGGCGGCGGTCGTCGAGGGAGCCCAGTTCGGTGTCGCCGATGTGGGCGGTGCCCGAGGTGAGGGTGTCGAAAGGCCGGCCGCGCAGTGCATCAGGGTGGACTTGCCGGAGCCCGAGGGCCCCATGATCGCGGTGAAGCGGCCGACCGGGAAGTCGACGCTCACCCCGTCCAGGGCCCTCACGCTGGTGTCGCCGGTGCCGTAGACCTTCACGGCGTCGACCACCCGGGCGGCCGACCGGGTCGCGGTCGCGGTGGTCATGCCGCACCGCCCTTGCCCGTACGGCCGAACTGCTCGTCCAGGACGGACAGCCGGCGCCAGTACTCGTCCTCGTCGATCTCGCCGGCGGCGAAGCGGCGGCCGAGCATCGCGATGGGCGAGTCCCCGGACGGGCCGGTGGCGTCCGTCGCACGCCACGGGGCGTCGGACATCCCACGCCACGGGCCACGGCGGCCGCGCCAGACGGTGCGGCGCAGGACGGTGACGGCGCCGACCACGACGGCCGCCCAGATCAGCGGGAAGAGAAGAATCCACGGGCCGGGCCCGCCGTCCCAGTGCGCCAGGGTCTGCATCTCGGTCATCTCCCTTGAGGTGTGTTCCGTTGATGCATCGAGACTGGCTCCGGGGAGGGGTCCGGGTCGTCGTACGGCCAGCGGCAGTACGCGTACCTCCCGGGGAGTACGCGGGGTCGTGCCGCCTGCTTCCTCAGGGCTCGACTTCTGTAACTACTAGTATGTACAGTGCGTGTATGAGCACCCCGGAGCGTCTGATCGAGTCCACCCGCGAGCTGCTGTGGGAGCGCGGTTACGTGGGCACCAGCCCCAAGGCCATCCTGGAGCGTTCCGGTGCCGGGCAGGGCTCCATGTACCACCACTTCAAGGGCAAGCCCGACCTGGCGCTGGCCGCGATCCGGCGGACGGCCGAGGAGATGCGGGCCACCGCCGAGGGAGTACTCGCCGGCCCGGGGACGCCGTACGAGCGTATCCAGGCGTATCTGCTGCGCGAGCGCGACGTGTTGCGCGGCTGTCCGGTCGGGCGGTTGACGATGGATCCGGACGTCATCGCGAGCGACGAGCTGCGCGCGCCGGTCGACGAGACGCTCGATTGGCTCCGGGAACGGCTCGCCGGGATCGTCGAGGAGGGCAAGGAGCAGGGACAGTTCGCGCCCTCCCTCGACGGCGAGGCGATCGCGGCGACCGTCGTCGCCACCGTGCAGGGCGGCTATGTCCTCGCCCGCGCGTCCGGTTCGCCCTCGGCCTTCGACGCGGGCGTCCGCGGCCTGCTCTCGCTGCTCGCACCGCTCCCCTCTCCCGCGCCGATCCACTAGGAGTCCACGCACGTGCACATCACCAGGAAACGTCCCGACACCCGGCAGGGTCCGGCCGAGAACTTCACCGGCACGGTGTGGCTGGACGAGGTCGCCGCGCCCCAACCCCCTTCCCGGCTGCGGATGTTCAACGTCCACTTCGCGCCGGGCGCGCACACCGCCTGGCACCGCCATCCGCACGGCCAGGTCCTGCACGTCCTGGAGGGTGAGGGCCTGGTGCAGCGGGAGGGCGGCGCGGTAGAGCCGATCCGGGCGGGCGACACGGTGTGGATCGAGCCGGGCGAACGGCACTGGCACGGCGCCGGGCCGCGCACCTTCATGACCCACCTCGCGGTCGTGGAGGCCGCCGAGGACGGCACGACCACCCACTGGGAAGCGCACGTCGACCCCGCGGAGTACCCCGCCTGAGGAGGCACGCGATGCATGCCATGCAGTACGAACTCACCCTCCCCGCCGACTACGACATGGGGATCGTCCGCGGCCGCGTGGAGCGCGTCGGGCATCTGCTGGACGCGTGGGAGGGGCTCGGTCTGAAGGCGTACCTGCTGCGCGAGCGCGGGCTGCACGGCTCCCCGGTGAACCAGTACGCGCCGTTCTACCTCTGGGACACCGTGGCCGGCATGAACACCTTCCTGTGGGGCGGCGCCTTCCAGGGGCTGAGCGACGATTTCGGGCGACCGTCGGTCCGGCAGTGGACGGGGCTGGCCTACGAGGAGGGCGGCGCCGCGGGTTCGCCCGCGCGGGTCGCCGTGAGGCGGCGGCAACCGGTGCCGGACGGGGTGGAGTTGGCGGAGTTCATGGGCGACGCGGCGCACGAGGCGGGGCGGCTCGCGGCGCAGGACGGGGCGGTGCTGGCGGCGGCCGCGGTGGACCCGAGCCGTTGGGAGCTGGTCCACTTCTCGCTCTGGGCGCACGACACGCCCAAGGCCGACGGTGAGGTGTTCCAGGTGCTGCACCTGTCGGCGCCCGGCCTGGCCGGACTGGAGCGGGGGCGCCAGTGGTGAGCGCGGTCCGAACAGTGCTCGGGGACGTGGCGCCGGAGGAGCCGGGGGTGTGCGACGCGCACGACCACCTGTTCTTCGGCAGCCCGCGACTGCCCGGACAGGAGCTGCGGGACGTCGCCGCGGCGCGCGCGGAGTTGGCGGCCTTCCGCGCCGAGGGCGGGAACAGTGTCGTGCAGTGGACGCCGTACGGGCTGGGACGGCGGGCCGCCGATCTGCCCGCGCTGTCCCGGGAGTCGGGCGTCCTGGTGGTGGCCGCGACCGGACTGCACCAGGCCGTCCACTACGACGACCGGACCCTGGCGGACCTGCGCGGCAGGCTCGCGGAGGTCTTCGTCGCCGAACTGACCGACGGGATCGGCATATCGGGGGTGCGCGCCGGGATCATCAAGGTCGCGGGCGGCTTCCACGCCCTCGACGCGCACGCCCGCCGGACGATGAGCGCGGCGGCCGAGGCGCACCATGCGACGGGCGCGCCGATCGCCGTGCACCTGGAGCTGGGCACGGGCGCCCTCGACGTACTGGACCTGCTGTGCGGCGAGTTGGGGGTGCCGCCCCACCGGGTGATCCTCGGCCATCTGAACCGCTCCCCCGACTCCGTGGTGCACCTCCAGGCCGCGGCGAGCGGCTGCTATCTCGCCTTCGACGGCCCCTCACGCGCGAACCACGCCACGGACTGGCGAATGCCGGAAGCCGTACGGGCCCTGGCGGAGGCGGGGTTCGGCGACCGGCTCCTGCTCGGCGGCGACACCACGACCGCCGCCGCGCGCTCGGTGAACGGCGGCCCGGGGATGCCGTATCTGCTGCGCCGGGTGCGGCCTCGTCTGGTCGCCGAACTGGGCGCCGAGCTGGTCGGACGGGTCATGAGCGAGAATCCTGGTCGGGCCCTCGCCGTCGAGTGGCACTGACCGGGATCGAGCACGGGAGCGGACATGGCACTGGAGATGCGCGAGAGATGCGAACGCTGCGAGACGGCCGAGCTGCCGCCGGACGCGCAGGCCCGCATCTGCTCGTACGAGTGCACCTTCTGCGTGCCGTGCACCGAGGCCATGAACGACATCTGCCCCAACTGCGGCGGCGAACTGGTTCCCCGGCCGCGTCGCGGCTGATCGTCCTAGCAGACGTCCGCCGACTGCCAGAGGGCTAGGCCACGGAGATGTCCACGGACGGCCGCAGTTTCGCCGCCGCGGACAGGGCCTCGTGGACCGGGTGGGTGTCGAAGGACGTCAACAGGGCCTGGTCGGCGGGGAGTTCGGTGGCCGGGAAGGCGATCTGCTCGTAGGCGCTCTGGAAGCGCGGGCCCCAGCGGCGGGCTCCGAGACGGGCCGTGCGGGAGCAGTTGTCGACCATGTGGGCGACGTCGCGCGCGTGCATGTAGGGCAGGAGCGAGTCGACGGCCTCGATGACGGACTCGTTCACGATCTCGGACCAGGGGTGGCCGCGGTCGACGAACTCGTCGATCTGGGCGGTCATCGTGGCGACGAAGACACCGGCGGTGAACGGGTCGACCGGCAGGTCGTGGGATGCGCGGCGGGCGTGTGCCCGCTCGCTCACGGACCACATCGGCGAGCCCCCGATCCGGCTCATCTCCCGGGCGCCGAGCCGCTGTTCGGCCAGGACGACACTGCGCAGCTCGGTGCCGTCAGCGACCTCGTCGTAGATCTCCGCGACGATCTCGCGGGCGGGGGCGTAGGTCGCCGTGTACGCGCGGTCGAACACGTCACGGGCCGGCGCGTCGAGGTTCTCGCGGACCGCTCGCAGTCCGTCCCGGGAGATCGTGCGGGCGATCGGGCCGGTCACGTTCTCGCAGGAGCGCTCGTACGCGGTCACCTCGTCGTCCCCTGCGAGGCGGTAGTGCGTGAAGAGGCTCTCGACGATGCCGTGGACGGCGCCGAGCAGGACGGCGCGTTCGCCGACGATGTCGGAGAGGTATTCGCTGTCGAGCGTGGTGCGGAAGGTGTACGGCGAGCCGAGCGCCACCGACCAGCCGAGCGCGAGGTCGACGGCGCGGCCGTCGGGGTCGGCGTGGACGGCGTAACTGCTGTTGATCCCGGCGCCGTTGATCTCCGCGCCCTGCTGGTACAGCCGTCGCACGGAGTCGCCCATGCCCTTGGGGCAGACCGCGATCACGGCGTGGTCCGGCGGGAAGTCGCCCCCGGTCTCGCGGAGGTGGCCGAGCAGGAAGCCGTGGGACAGTCCGATCGCGGCGCCCTTCTTCAGCGCCGCGAAGATCTCCTGGTGGTGGGCGGCGAGCGCGGCGTCCGCGATCAGCAGGATCACCAGGTCGCTGTCGGCGGCGACGGTGAGCCAGTCGCCCAGCGTGCCGTCCTCCTCGGTGAAGCCGTGGGCGCGGGCGTCGGCGGCCGAGGCCGAGCCGGGGCGCAGGCCGACCGCCACCCGGATGTCCGTGCCGGCGAGGGAGTCGCGCAGGTTGAGGGCCTGGGCTCGACCCTGCGGGCCCCAGCCGAGGACGCCGATGCGGCGGACCCCGGCGAAGGCCTGCGGGAGCAGCGGGAAGAGGTGCCTGCCGCCGCGCAGGATGGTCTCGGTGCCGCCGGGCACCTCCATCGTCTCGAGCGGGAAGACACGGGAGCTGTACGTGGTCGAGGTCATGGTCGAGTTGTAGGCTCCGGGAGAGCATTGCGGCAAGCGCAACTTCCGCATCGCACTCTTACGCGAACTGAAAGACACAGGTCACGGTATGCGCGACGACCATCGCGAACTGCGCCTCTTCCTGCATCTGGCGCAGACGCTGAACTTCGGGCGGACCAGTCTCGACTGCCATGTCAGCGCGGCGACGCTGACGCGGACCGTGCAGCGGCTGGAGGCCGGGCTCGGGCACCGGCTGTTCGACCGGGGGCCCCGCGGGGTGTCGCTGACCGCGGAGGGGCACCGGTTCCGTGAATACGCCGCCGAGGCACTGGAGTTGTGGCGCTCCTACCGCGAGGAGCACCCCGACCCGGCCGAACTCACCGGCCGCCTCGCCGTGTTCGCCACCGTCACCGCCTGCCAGGCGCTGCTGCCGGACCTGTTGGCCCCGTTCCGCGCCGCCCATCCCCAGGTCCGGCTCGACCTGCGTACCGGTGACGCGGCGGCGGCGCTGGCACGGCTCGACGAGGGGGAGGTGGACGTGGCCGTGGCGGGTATCCCGGCGCGGCTGCCGGAGCCGCTGGTGGGCCGGACCGTCGCCGTCACCGAGCTGGTCCTGGTCACGGCCCTGGACCGCCCGGACCCCGGCCTCGACGGACCGTTCGTCCTCCCCCACCGCGGGCTGGTCCGGGACGCGGCCGACCGCTGGTTCCGCGCCCGCGGCCCCGCGCCGGAGGTGGCCTGCGAACCCGACGGTCACGAGGGGCTGTTGACGCTGGTCGCCCTCGGCTGCGGCACCGGCCTGGTCCCTCGCCTCGTCCTGGAACACAGCGCGGTACGCGACCGGCTCGCGGTGATCCCGGCGGATCCCGCGCCCGAGCCCTTCCCCATCGGGCTGTGCGTACGGCGGGCCGATCTGCGCCGACCACTGGTGGCCGCCCTGTGGAGCCTCACGGCACCCGAGGTCACGGCACCCGGCGTGACGACACCCGGGGTCACGGCTCCCTGAGGTCCAGGCGTCCGATCCGGGCCACGTTCTCCCGGTCCTCGGCGTCCTCGCTGGCCGCGCCCGCGAACCAGGCGTCGAGGATCTCCTTGAGCAGGGGCTCCGAGGTCAGACGCAGGCTGAGGGCGAGCACATTGGCGTCGTTCCAGCGGCGGGCGCCGTCCGCGGTGTACGCGTCGGTGCACAGCGCGGCCCGTACGCCAGGAACCTTGTTCGCGGCGATCGAGGCGCCCGTGCCGGTCCAGCAGCACACGACCGCCTGGTCCGCCGTACCGGAGGCGACGTCCCGGGCCGCCGCCTGCGAGCACACGGCCCACTGGGGGTCGGAGCCGGGGGCGAGGGCCCCATGGGTGAGGACCTCGTGGCCACGGGAACGCAGTTCGGCGACGAGGCCGCGGGCCACGGGTTCGTCCATGTCCGAGGAGACGGAGATCCGCATGACCCCGAGCCTACGCGCCGAGCGCGCGGGCGAGCAGGTCGCGTCGGTTGTGGGTGCCGGTCTTCGCGAACACCGACTTCAGGTGGTCCTGCACGGTGTGTTCGGAGACGTACAGGGCGGCGGCGAGCGTGCGGCTGTCACCGCCTTTGGCGAGCAGGCCGAGCAGTTCGGTCTCGCGGGCGCTGAGGGCATGGGCCCGGCAGAAGACGGAGAGCCGCTCGGCCGGTGCGGACTCCTCGATGGTGACGGCGACGGCGCCGGCCATCCGTGCGGCGCGCAGGGTCAGCCACAGTCCGTCGGCGAGGTGCACCCGGGCCCTGGGCGGGTGGTCGTCGACCCCGGCCTCCACGGCCAGGAGCTGGGCGGCGACGTTGTACGCGCCGGCGGGCACGGTCGGGCGGCCGTCCTCCGGAGGGACCAGGACACGCAGATAGGCGTGGGTGCCGGGGGTCTGGCCGACGACGCCCAGGTCGGGTGAGAGCACCAGCACCAGGGGTTCGGCGCGGGGCTCGTGGGAGGGTCGGACGACGAAGGTGGCGGCCTGGGCCCGGCGCAGTGCCGTGGTGACGGGCGCGGTGAGGTCCGCGAGGTGGGCGGCCTCCCCCGCGGTGAAGTCGCGGTCGCGGCGCCACAGGTCGAGGAAGCCCCAGGTGCCGTGGCGGTCCCGGAAGACGGTCGAGGCGATGTCACGGATGCCGTGGTGGCGCAGGAGGTCGTTCCACAGAGGGCTGACCGAGCGGTCGGGGAGTTCGCTCAGCAGAGCGGTCCGCCGCAGGTCGGTCCAACGGTTCGCCCGGGTCAGGTACTTGAGGCGGATGGCCCGGGGCAGCTCCCGCAGAACGGGCACGTCGGCGAGGGGCGCGCAGCCGACCGCGGTCTCCGGGTCGGTGAGGACGAAGGCGTACGCGTCGAACCCGATGGCGGCGCGGAGCTCGTCGAGGATCCGCAGGCGCAGTTCCCGGGCGTCGCCGCCCGCCTCGCACAGCCGCACGACGCGGTCCCGTCCGGACATGGACCGAGCGTATCCCCAACTTTCTGGGATGGTCGGCGGCGAGCGCCCGGGCGCAGCCTGGTGACAAGCGCCGAGGAGGAGTCATGGCCACCCTGCACATCGAACACCCGATCACCGACTTCACCGTCTGGAAGGAGGCCTTCGACCGCTTCGCGGCAGCGCGCGCCGACGCCGGGGTACGGCGCCATCGGGTCCAGCGGCCGGTCGACGATCCCGCCTACGTCGTCGTGGACCTGGATTTCGACGAGGTGGCCGACGCCGAGCGGTTCCTGGGGTTTCTCCGGTCACGGGTGTGGGCCTCGGCCGAGAGCGCCCCGGCGCTTGCCGGGACGCCGCGGACGCGGATCCTGGAGACCGCGGAGGATCACCAGGGCAGTGGGCCGTCGACGTCGACGTAGGCGCCGGTCGGGCCGTCGGGGCCGATCCGGGCCATGCGGACGATGATCTCGGCGCCCTGTTCGACGGTCTGGGTGCCGGTGCGGCCGTTGAGGTCGGTCGAGGTGAAGCCCGGCTCGACGGCGTTGATCCGCAGGTTCGGGAAGGCCTTCGCGTACTGCACGGTGATCATGTTGACGGTGGTCTTGGAGGCCGGGTAGGCGACGGCCTGGTAGAAGTGCGCCGGTGCGTTGGGGTCGGAGAGCCGGGACAGGGAGGCCAGGCCGCTGCTGACGTTCACCACGACGGGGGCCGGTGACCGCTGGAGGAGCGGCAGGAAGGCGTGGGTGACGCGGACGACGCCGAAGACGTTCGTCTCGAACACCGTGCGCATCTCGTCGGCGGTGGTGTCCGCGGCGGCGGGGATGGCGTTGTCCTCGCCGCGCACCTCGATGCCGGCGTTGTTGACCAGGACGTCGAGTCCGCCCTCGGCCTCGACGGTCTTCGCGGCGGCCTCGACGGAGGCGTCGTCGGTGACGTCGAGCTGGACGAACCGGGCGCCCAGCTGCTGGGCGGCCCGGCGGCCTCGGTCTGCGTCCCGGGCGCCGACGTAGACGGTGTGCCCCGCGGCGACGAGGCGGCGGGCGGCCTCGAAGCCGAGGCCCTTGTTCGCTCCGGTGATGAGTGTCGTAGTCATGCCTCCACGGTCCGGCCGGGCCGGGAGGACAGCCAGGAGACCGGTTTTCCTGGGACTCGCAGTACCAGGCATCTCGCTGCCCGAAGCGGTTCACTGGGGGCATGACGACGACCGAGCTGGGGCAGGCGCTGCGGCGCTGGCGCGACCGGGTCGCTCCGGAGAGCGCGGGGCTGCCGGCCGGTGGCCGACGGCGTGCGGCGGGGCTGCGGCGCGAAGAGCTGGCCCTGCTGGCGGGGGTCTCGGTCGACTATGTCACCCGTCTCGAACAGGGGCGGGCGGCCAGTCCGTCGGCGCAGGTGGTGGAGACGCTGGCGCGGGCGCTGCGGCTGTCGGGGGACGAGCGCGGGTATCTGTTCCGGCTGGCCGGGCTGGCGGCGCCGGGGCCCGAGACGGTGCCCGCGTACATCACGCCGAGTGTGCAGCGGCTGCTGGACCGGCTGGTCGGCACGCCCGTCGGGGTCTCCGACGCGGCGATGACGCTGCTGGTGGTCAACCCGCTGTACGCGGCGCTGATGGGCGACCCCTCCGGCCTGCGCGGCTTCGAACGCAACGGGGTGTGGCGCAACTTCCTCGGTGCGCCCGGCCGGGTCCGGCACACCCCGGACGAGCGCCGCGCGTTCGAGAGCGGCATGGTCGCCGAACTGCGGGCGACGGCCGGCCGGTATCCCGCCGACCGCCAATTGCGCGGTCTGATCGCCGAGTTGCGGGCGAAGAGTAAGCGGTTCGCCGAGCTGTGGGACGCGGGTGTCGTCGGGCGCCTGGAGGTCTCGCGCAAGACGATCGAGCATCCGCTGGTGGGCCCGCTGACGTTGGACTGCGATCTGCTCCGGGTGGACGGCAGCGATCTGCACGTCCTGGTCTACTCGGCCGAGCCGGGCACCGAGGCCGCCGAGAAGCTGGAGCTGCTCTCCGTCGTCGGGACCCAGTCACTGACGGGATAGCGCTCCCAGCGGATCGTCGAGCACCGGCTGCCACGCCAACTCGGCCGCGCCGACGAGGCTGTTGTGGTCCAGGGTGCAGGCCAGGATCGGTACGCCGCCGCTCTGCCCCCACAGGCTGCGGTCGGCGACGACCGCGCGCAGCCGGTCGGGGTCGGCGTCGAGGAGGGTGCGGTGCAGTCCGCCGAGGATGATGCGGTCGGGGTTGAGGATGTTCACCAGGCCCGCGAGGCCGAGGCCGAGCCGGTCGATCAGGGCCTCGGTGGCCGTGCGGACGGCCGGGTCGTCGTAGTGGTCGCGGATCAGTTCGTTGGCCTGCTGGAGCAGGGACATCTCGGGGCCGGGGTCGCGGCCCGCGGCGTTGAGGAAGGCCAGCGGGTCGGCCTCGACGTCCAGGCAGCCTCGGCTGCCGCAGTGGCAGGGGCGGCCCTCGGGGTTGACGGTGAGGTGGCCGACCTCCAGCGCCAGGCCCGAACTGCCGGTGTGCAGACGGCCGTCGAGGACCAGCGCCCCGCCGACGCCCCGGTGTCCGGTGGCCACGCACAGCAGGTCTCGGGCGCCGCGGCCGGCGCCGTGCCGGTGCTCGGCGAGCGCGGCGAGGTTGACGTCGTTGCCCGCGAAGGCCGGTCCGGTGAGGCCGGCCGCGCGCACGCACTCCGCGAAGACCCGGCGCACGGGGGCGCCGACGGGCCAGGCCAGGTGCAGCGGGTTGAGCGCGGTGCCGTCGGGTTCGGCGACCGCGGAGGGGACGGCGAGACCGGCGCCGACACAGCGGCGGCCGGTGGTGCGCAGCAGTTCGGCGCCCGCCTCGACGACCGAGACCAGGACCTTCGCCGGGTCGGCGTCGACGGTCTCGCAGCCGGGCGCGGTGGCGACGATCCGGCCGCCCAGCCCCACCAGTGCCGCCCGGAACCCGTCGGCGTGCACCTGCGCGGCGAGCACGACGGGCCCGTCCTCGGCGACCGCGAGCCGGTGCGAGGGCCGGCCCTGCGAACCGGCGGCCGCGCCGGGCCGGGCGTCGACCCTGATCAGCCCGAGCGCCTCCAGTTCGGCGGCGACCGCGCCGGCCGTGGCGCGGGTCACGCCGAGTTCGGCGGTGAGCACGGCTCGGGTGGGCGCGCGTCCGGTGTGCACGAGCTCCAACGCGGGCCCGAGCGCACCGCGCCCCCGGTCCAGCCGCGTCCTCGAGGTGGTCCCTTCCCCCGCCGGCCGGGGGTCCGCGTCGCCGCTCATGAGGGCGAGTCTCCCATGATCCGCCGCACGGGCGTCCTACAGCCCACTGACTCTGAGCGTGATGTTCAACCGCCCGGTCAGCCCCAACTCCGGCGGCGCGGTACCGGGGTGCACCTGGGGCACTCCGTGGTACGCGAGCCGGGCGGGCCCGCCGAACACGAACAGATCGCCGCTGCGCAGCTCGACGTCCGTGTACGGCCGCGCCCGGGTCTCGGTGTTGCCGAACCGGAAGACACAGGTGTCACCGAGGCTGAGCGACACCACCGGCGCGTCCGACTTCTCGTCGCCGTCCCGGTGCATCCCCATCCGGGCCGCGCCGTCGTAGAAGTTGATCAGTGCGATGTCGTACGAGGGTGAGGGCGTCCCCGGCGCGTCCGGCACCGCACCGCCGCCCGGCTCCCCCAGCGCGTCCCGCACCGCGTCCCGCCCCAGCTCGGCCAGCCATCCCGGGAACGGTTTCACCGGCGCACCGTCGCCGTCGACGACCGTGCGGGCATAGGCGTACGGGTGCCAGTGCCAGCCCAGACACACCTGGCGGGCGGTCATCGTGCCGCCGCCGGGTGTGCGGACCGTGCGCAGGCCGGCCGGTGGACGGGCCCACTCCCGGCACGCGTCCAGCAGCTCGCGCTGGCGCGGCAGGTCGAGCCAGTCCGGGACGTGCACCGCGCCGGGCGCGATCTTTGCCCGGGATCGGGGGAACAGCTCGGCGTCCATGGCCCCATCCTGCCGGAACAGTCCTGAGCTGCGCCTCGGCTAGCCTGGGTGCACGATGAACGACCGTATGACGACGCCCTGGGGCGAGCTCGCGCTGGCCCGTTTCCCCGAGGATCCGCGCGACCGGCTGCGTGCCTGGGACGCCTCGGACGAGTACCTCCTCAAGCACCTGGCCGAGCGGGAGATCCCGCTGTCCGGCACGGTCGTGGTGCTCGGCGACCGCTGGGGCGCGCTGGTCACGGCGCTGGCCGCGCACCGGCCCGTGCAGATCACGGACTCCTACCTCGCGCAGGAGGCGACCCGCGCCAACCTGGCCCGGGCGGGCGTCGAGGCCGGTGCGGTCCGGCTGCTCACCACCCAGGATCCGCCGCCCGACCGGATCGACGTGCTGCTGGTGCGGGTGCCGAAGAGCCTGGCCCTGCTGGAGGACCAGCTGCTGCGGCTGGCGCCCGCGGTGCACGAGGGCACGGTCGTCGTCGGCACCGGGATGGTGAAGGAGATCCACACCTCGACGCTGAAGCTGTTCGAGCGGATCCTGGGGCCGACCCGCACCTCGCTCGCCGAGAAGAAGGCGCGCCTGATCTTCTGCACGCCGGAGCCGTCGCCGAAGCCCGCGGCCGGCAGTCCGTGGCCGTACAGCTATGCGCTGCCCGACGGCATCGGGCCGGTCTCGGGGCGCACCGTCGTCAATCACGCCGGGGTCTTCTGCGCGGACCGGCTGGACATCGGTACGCGGTTCTTCCTCGGGCATCTGCCGGTCGGCGAGGGCGCCCAGCGGGTGGTGGACCTCGGCTGCGGCAACGGTGTGGTCGGTACGGCGGTGGCGCTGGCCAATCCCGAGGCCGAGGTGCTGTTCGTGGACGAGTCGTTCCAGGCGGTGGCCTCCGCGGAGGCGACGTACAAGGCGAACGGTGTGCCGGGGCAGGCCGAGTTCCGGGTCGGGGACGGGCTGGCCGGGGTGTCGGCCGGGAGCGTGGACCTCGTGCTGAACAACCCGCCGTTCCACTCGCACCAGGCGACCACC
The DNA here is from genome assembly GCF_040446465.1 of Streptomyces sp. RG80. Classification (NCBI taxonomy): domain Bacteria; kingdom Bacillati; phylum Actinomycetota; class Actinomycetes; order Kitasatosporales; family Streptomycetaceae; genus Streptomyces; species Streptomyces sp. RG80. The sequence continues at coordinate 637,943 of NZ_JBEAAJ010000005.1, forward strand.
GACGCCACGGCACGGCGGATGTTCACGGACGCGGAGCGCGCGTTGCGGCCGGGTGGTGAGCTGTGGGTGATCGGCAACCGCCATCTGGGGTATCACGTGACGTTGCGGCGGCTGTTCGGCAACAGCCGCCTCGTCGCCGGTGATCCGAAGTTCGTGGTGTTGAAGGCCGTCAAGCGCTGAGGGTCATGCGCGGCCGAGCACCCGGACGATCCTCTCCACGGCCCGCGTCATCGCCTCGCGCCCCACGCCCAGGTACTTGCGGGAGTCGACCGCCTCGGGGTGCGCGGTGAGGAACTCCCTGATCGCGCCGGTCATGGCGACGTTGAGGGCGGTGCCGATGTTGACCTTGGCGATGCCGCCCGCCACCGCCGCGGTCAGTTCCTCGTCCGGCAGTCCGGAGGAGCCGTGCAGGACGAGCGGCACGTCCAGCGTCGCGGACAGCCGCTTGAGGAGGCCGTGGTCGAGGGTGGCGGTGCGGGTGGTCATGGCGTGCGAGCTGCCGATCGCCACCGCGAGGGCGTCCACACCGGAGTCCGCCACGAAGGCGCGGGCCTCGGCGGGGTCCGTGCGGGCACCGGGCGAGTGGGCATCGAGCGGAGCCTGACCGCTCTTGCCGCCGACCTCGCCCAACTCGGCCTCCAGCCACAGCCCTTGGGCGTGCGCCCAGTCGGCGGCGGCGCGGGTGACGGCCAGGTTCTCCTCGTAGGGCAGCCGGGAGGCGTCGTACATCACGGAGCTGAATCCGGCGTCCGGCGCCTGCCGCAGCAGGGCGTCGCTCTGGACGTGGTCGAGGTGCAACGCGACGGGGACGCGGGCGCGTTCGGCGGCGGCGACGGCAGCCCGGGCGAGGGGCAGCAGGCGTCCGAGGCGAAACCTGACGGCGTTCTCGCTGACTTGAAGGACGACGGCGGCCTGTGCCGCCTCGGCGCCGGCGACGACGGCCTCGATGTGTTCGAGTGTGACGACGTTGAACGCGGGGACGGCGGTGTGCGCGGCGGCGGCCCGTGCGACGAGCTCGCCGGTGGTCACGAGAGGCACGGCTGCTCCTAGGAACCGGCGAGGATCACCGAGCGGGTGAGATGGCGCGGCCGGTCCGGGTCGAGGCCGCGGGCCGCGGCGAGGGCGACCGCGAGGCGCTGGGCGCGGACCAGTTCGGCGAGCGGATCGAGGCCGCCCTCGACCCACAGCCCGCCGGTCTCCCGCACCTGGTCGGCCAGCCCTTCGGGTGCCTCGCCGAGCATCCAGGTGGCGGTCCCCCGGGTGGTGATGCTGATGGGACCGTGCCGGTACTCCATCGCGGGGTAGGACTCGGTCCAGGCGAGCGAGGCCTCGCGCATCTTCAGGCCGGCCTCGTTGGCCAGCCCCACGGTCCAGCCGCGGCCGAGGAAGGTGAACTGCCCGCAGTCGAGGAGCCCTTCGGGCAACGGGGTGACGAGCGCGGTGCGCGCGTCGGCGACGACGGCGTCGGTGTGCAGTCCGAGATGGGCGCGGAGCAGGGTCAGCGCGGTGGTCGCGAACCGGGTCTGCACGACCGAGCGTTCGTCCGCGAAGTCGAGGACGACCACGTCGTCGGCGGCCGTCATGACGGGCGTGTGCGGGTCGGCGGTGATCGCCGTGGTGCGCGTGCGCCCCTTCGACCGGTCGAGCAGTTCCAGCACCTCGGTGGTGGTGCCGGAGCGGGTGAGGGCCACCACCCGGTCGTACGCGCGGCCGTGGGGGAACTCCGACGCGGCGAAGGCGTCCGTCTCCCCCTGGCCCGCGCCCTCGCGCAGCGCGGCCGCGGACTGCGCCATGAAGTACGAGGTGCCGCACCCCACGATCGCGACCCTCTCCCCCGGCGCCGGCAGCGCGGCTGCGTGCCGCGGTGCCTCGGCCGCCGCCCGGATCCAGCATTCGGGCTGGCTGACCAGCTCGTCCTCGACATGCGTCATGTCGCGACCCCTCCCCACCCACCGAACGATCGATGCTCGTTTCTGCAAGATATAGCGAGCTTTCGAGCAGAATCAAGCATTCGGTCGGCATCGGGGTGCGCTAGGGTCGCCGGGAGATCGAGGATGGGAGGGTGCGGATGTCCCGCGACGCCCGCTGGAAGACGCTGCTGGAACTGCTCGTCGAGCGCGGCCGGCTGGACGTCGAGGAGGCGGCCGCCGAGCTGGAGGTCTCCGCCGCCACGATCCGCCGCGACTTCGACCAGCTGGCCGAGCAGCAGATGCTCGTGCGCACCCGGGGCGGCGCGGTCGTGCACGGGGTCTCCTACGAGCTGCCGCTGCGCTACAAGACGGCCCGGCACGCCTCCGAGAAGCAGCGCATCGCCAAGGCGGTCGCCGGGCTCGTCACCCCCGGCGAGGCGGTGGGGCTGACCGGCGGGACGACCACCACGGAGGTGGCACGGGCGCTGGCCGTACGCGCCGACCTCGCGTCCGGCTCCCCGGCGCTCACCGTGGTCACCAACGCGCTGAACATCGCCAACGAGCTGGCCGTACGCCCCCAGTTCAAGATCGTGGTGACCGGCGGGGTGGCGCGTCCGCAGTCCTACGAGCTCATCGGGCCGCTCGCCGACGGGGTGCTGAGCCAGATCACCGTCGATGTGGCGGTGCTCGGTGTGGTCGCGCTCGACGTCACGCACGGCGCGGCCGCGCACGACGAGGCGGAGGCGGCGATCAACCGGCTGCTGTGCGAGCGGGCCGAGCGGGTGATCGTGGCCGCCGACTCCAGCAAGCTGGGGCAGCGCGCGTTCGCCCGGATCTGCGCGGTCGAGGCGGTGGACACCCTGGTGACGGACACGGCGGCCGGGGCGGACACCGTGCGGCGCTTCGAGGAGGCGGGGGTCCAGGTCTTCACGGTCTGAGTCCGTTCACGGCACCCGGCGGGCCGAAGCGACCTAGGCTGGTGGCAGGGAGGCCGCGATGACCGCTACACCTGTGGACCAGCTGGACCGGCCGTATCTGCCGATCGCCGAGCACGGGCTGATCGGGGATCTGCGCAGTGTGGCCCTGGTGGGCACGGACGGCACGATCGACTGGTACTGCTGCCCGTCCTTCGACGCCCCCAGCGTCTTCGCCTCGATCCTCGACGCGGAGCGGGGCGGCTCCTTCGAGCTCTCGGCGTCGGTGCCGGCGCGGACGAAGCAGTTCTACTTCCCCGACACCAACGTCCTGATCACCCGCTTCTTCACCGAGGACGGCGTCGGCGAGGTGCAGGACTTCATGCCGGTCGACGGCGAGTCGGCCGAGCCCGAACGGCACCGGCTGATCCGGCGGGTGGTGTGCGTGCGCGGCTCCCTCCCGTTCCGCACCCGGGTCGCCCCGCGGTTCGACTACGGCAGGCGGCCGCACACCGTGCGCAAGGTCGGCGATGTCACCGTCTTCGATTCGGAGGGGCTGTCGCTCGGCCTGACCGCGACCGTGCCGCTGGAGAGCGACGGCCAGGACGCCCGCGCCGACTTCAAGCTGGCCGAGGGCGAGTCGGCGGTGTTCGCGCTGGACCAGGTCGGCGGCGAGGTGACACCCCGCAGGTGCGCGCGGACCGAGGCCGAGGAACAGTTCAACAGCACGGTCGACTACTGGCGCCGCTGGCTCTCCGCCTCCAAGTACCGGGGCCGCTGGCGGGAGATGGTGCACCGCTCGGCCCTCACCCTCAAGCTCCTCACCTACGCGCCCACCGGCGCCATCGTGGCCGCCCCGACGACGAGCCTGCCCGAGCAGCTCGGCGGGGAGCGCAACTGGGACTACCGGTACGTGTGGGTGCGCGACGCCGCGTTCTGTGTGTACGCGCTGCTGCGGCTCGGCTTCACCGGCGAGGCCGAGGCGTTCATGAACTTCGTGACCCGGCACATCAGTCCGGGCGACGGCAAACCCTCCGGTCCACTTCAGATCATGTACGGCATCGACGGCCGCACCGACCTCACCGAGTCCGAACTCCCCCATCTGGAAGGGCATCAGGGCTCCGCGCCGGTACGCGTCGGCAACGCGGCGGCCGACCAGCTCCAGTTGGACATCTACGGCGCGCTCATCGACTCGATCTACCTCTACGACAAGTGGGCCAAGCCCATCTCCAGCGGCCAGTGGGACGATGTGTGCGCCCTGGTGGAGTGGGTGTGCGAACACTGGGACCAGCCCGATGAGGGGATCTGGGAGACCCGGGGCGGCCGCAAGAACTTCCTGTACTCGCGCCTGATGTGCTGGGTGGCGATCGAGCGGGCGATCCGGATGGCCAACCGGCGCGGGCTGCCGGCCGATCTGCCGCGCTGGCGGGAGTGCCGCGACACGATCTACCGGCGGATCATGAGCCGCGGCTGGTCCGAGAAGCGCCAGGCGTTCGTGCAGCACGAGGACGGTGACGTGCTGGACGCGGCCGTCCTCATGATGCCGCTGACGAAGTTCATCGCACCGACCGACCCCAAGTGGCTGTCCACGCTGGACGCGCTCACCCAGGAACTGGTCTCCGACTCGCTCGTCTACCGCTACGACCCGCTGGCCAGCCCCGACGGACTGCGCGGCGACGAGGGCACGTTCTCCATCTGCTCCTTCTGGTACGTCGAGGCGATGGTGCACGCCGGCCGGGTCGACGAGGCACGCCTCGCCTTCGAGAAGATGCTCACCTACGCCAACCATCTCGGCCTGTACGCCGAGGAGATCAGCCACACCGGCGAGCAACAGGGCAACTTCCCCCAGGCGTTCACGCATCTGGCGCTGATCAGCGCGGCGTTCAACCTGGACCGGGCGCTCGGCTGATCCGCCAGGACCCGCTCGCGTTCGGGCTTCCCGCCACCCTCTATCTGTCCAACTAAGGCTAGGCTAAGCTTAGTTGCTATGGGCTTGCCGAGCATCGACCCCTATCCCATGCCGGGCCGCTCAGCCCTTCCCGGCTCCAAGGTCACCTGGAGGATCACCCCGGCACGCGCCGCCCTCCTCGTCCACGACATGCAGAACCACTTCGTCGAGGCGTTCCCCGTGGGGTGCTCGCCTGTCGTGGAACTCGTCGACAACATAGCGACGCTCCGGGAACTCGCGGCGACGCTGGACATGCCCGTCGTCTTCAGCGCGGAGCCGGCCGGACAGCCGCCCGGGCAGCGCGGACTCGTCGCCGACATGTGGGGGCCGGGCATCGGCGCCGAACCGGAGGCCGCCGCGATCATCGCGCCACTGACGCCACGCCCCGGCGAGCATCTGCTGGCGAACGTCCGCCACAACGCCTTCCTGCGCAGTCATCTGGGCAGACTGCTGCGCTCGAAGGGCCGTGACCAGCTGATCATCTGCGGGGTGTACGCACATCTGGGCGTGCTGCTGACAGCAGCCGACGCCTTCATGAACGACATCCAGCCGTTCGTCGTCGCCGACGCCGTGGCCGACTTCTCGGCCGAGGAACACGCGCTGGCGCTCCGCTGGGCCGCGCGCAGCGGCGTGGTCTGCACGACCGACGCCCTGCTGCGCGCCCTGCTCCGACACCGGGAGCCGCGCAACGCGTGACGGCTTGGCCCCGCACGACAACTCCGCACCCCGCGCGCACCGCGCGTCACGAGAGGCAGGCACGAGCATGGTCGGGATCGTCGCAGAGCACGCGGACACGGAACCCACGGCCTCGGCACCCACGGCCGCGGAACCCACCGTCGCGGAACCCGCTTCGGGACAGGCGCCGCCGAGCGGCATCGTCGTCGTCAAGTACGGGGGCAACGCGATGGTGGAGGGCGCTCTCCAGCGCGGATTCGCGAGCGACGTGGTGGAGTTGCGGCGCGCGGGCCTGCGGCCGGTCGTGGTGCACGGGGGCGGGCCGCAGATCAGCGCGATGCTCGACCGGCTCGGCCTGGAGACCCGTTTCGAGGCGGGGCTGCGGGTCACCACGCCGGAGGCCATGGACGTGGTGCGCATGGTGCTGTCCGGGCGGGTGCAGCGCGAACTGGTGGGCCACATCAACCGGCACGGGCCGTACGCGGTCGGCATGACCGGGGAGGACGCCCACACGATGACCGCCGAGCGGCGGCGGGTACGGGTGGAGGGGCGTCTCGTGGACATCGGTCTGGTCGGCGATGTCGTCCGCGTGAACCCGGGTGCGGTCAACGGCCTGATGACCCAAGGGCACATCCCCGTCGTCTCCCCCGTGGCCCGCGGCGAGGACGGTCAGGTCTACAACGTCAACGCCGACATCGCGGCGTCGGCCCTGGCCGTGGCCCTCGGCGCCGAACGGCTGGTGATGCTCACCGACGTCGAGGGCCTGTACGCCGGGTGGCCGCACGACACCCGGGTGATCGAGCGCTTGACCGCCGGTGAACTGGAGGCGCTGCTCCCGGAGTTGGCGAGCGGGATGCTGCCCAAGATGGAGGGCTGCCTGCGTGCCGTCCGGGGCGGGGTCCGCAGCGCGCAGGTGCTGGACGGCCGGGTGCCGCACGCCCTGCTCCGGGGCGTCCTCGGAGAGGACAGCCCCGGCACCACGGTCGTCCCGGACGGCTCCGCGACCGCTACGCGGGGTCGGACTCCAGGGTCGCCGCGAGTGAACGGGGGCGCAGATCGGTCCAGTTCGCCGTGACGTAGTCCAGACACGCCTCTCGGCTGTTCTCCTCGAAGACGGTCCGCCACCCCCCGGGAACCTCGGCGAAGGCGGGCCAGAGCGAGTGCTGGCCCTCTTCGTTCACCAGGACCAGAAAGCGCCCATCGGCGTCGTCGAAAGGATTGGTGCTCACGTTCCATGCCTCCTCGGGAACCGACGGACCGGTGACAGCCGGGGAATATCATGATTAGGTTAGGCTCGCCTAATTACGGCGAGCTTAGCCTCTCCCTTTCGCTCTCACAAGGAGACGTTCATGCCGCGGAACGCCTTCGTCGAGTTCGGACTGTCCGGGGAACCCGGGACCGACGCGTTCTGGGCGACGGCCCGGGGCCCGGTGTCGGTGCCGGCCGACGACGGTGGCTGGACCACCTTGTTCCTGTGGCGCGGATCCGAGGCGAGCGTCGACTTCGAGAGCTGGTCCGAGCCGGTCCCGCTGCGCAGATGGCACGACACGGACTGCTGGTACGCCGAGGTGCGCATGCCCCGACGGCTGCGGGTGACCTACCAGTTCCGCACCGACACCGCCGCGCACGCCGACCCGTTCAACCCCTGCGGCGCGGGCGGCGACCGGTCCCTCGCCGCGACCCCCGACGCCCCGGCCCAGCCGCACTGGCCCGCCCTGGGCCCGGACGACGTCCTCCCGCTCCCCCGCACCCGGATCCGCTGGAGCAGCGAGCGGCTCGGCGGACGCCGTACCGTACGCGTCCAACCCGTGGGCGGCGGCGGGCCGTTGGTCCTGCTGCTCGACGGCGACGACTGGCTGTATCTGCACCCGGCGACGACCGCCTTCGAGTCGGCCGTCGCCCAGGGCGAGTCACCGCCCGTCACCCTGGCCTTCCTTCCGGCCAGGGACCGGGAGGCCGAGTTCGCCTGCCGGCCCGGGCTCTGGGAGGCGGTCAGGGACGAACTGCTGCCCCTGGTGGCGGAGTCCGGGGTCCCCGCCGACCCGGACCGGCTGGTGGTCGCCGGACAGAGCCTCGGTGGGTTGAGCGCGCTGTACGCGGCGCTGGAATTCCCGGACCTGGTGTCCCGTATCGCCTGTCAGTCGGGGTCGTTCTGGTGGACGCCCGACGCCCTGGAGAGCGCGGACCCCCTGGGCGGCCCGGTCGGCGGCACCGTCGCCACGCGGCTGCGGGAGAGCAGCCCCGACCTTTCCGGTCTGCGGATCGCCTTCGACGTGGGGGAACACGAGACGCGGATGCTCCCCCACTGTGAGCTGACCGAGTCCTTGACCGAACGGGCCGGTGCGACGGTGCGCATCTCGCGCTCGCCCTCGGGGCACGACCGCGCGGGCTGGCGGGAGGCCCTCCTCAGGGACGTGGTCTGGGCCCTCGGCTGAGGGCCGGGTCGGCTATCTGGCCACCGCCGGACCGTAACTCGGCTCGGTGGCCAGCAGGTTGCGGTGGGTGTCGTCGGCGGTGATGACGCCGTCGTCCAGGACGAGGACCCGGTCCGCGGCGTCCAGCAGGGCCGGGCTGCTGGTGAGCACGACGGTGGTCCGGCCCCGCCGGACTTTCGCGATGTTGCGCGCGATGAGCTGTTCGGTGACCGCGTCGACGGCAGTCGTCGGATCGTGCAGGACGAGGATGTCGGTGTCGGCGGCCAGGGCTCGGGCCAGCGACAGCCGTTGGCGCTGCCCTCCGGACAGGTTCGCGCCGCGGTCGCGCACCCCGTGGTCGAGGCCCTCCCGGTGCAGGGCGACGACATCCGTCAGCAGGGACGCCTCGACCGCCTCGGGCACCGTCCGGCTGTTGCCCGAGGGGTCGATGTTGCTGCGCAGGGTGCCCGCGAAGATCTCCCCGTCGTAGGGATTGACCAGGAGGTGCTCCCGGACCGCCTCGACCGACAGGTCCGCGAGGTCCCGGCCACCGAGCCGTACGACTCCCTCGTAGGAGTCCGGTGGGACCCGCACGGCCAGGATCGACGCCAGGTCGGCCGCCGCGCGCGGCTGATAGGCGGCGATCGCCACGAACTCCCCCGCCGCGACCTGGAACTTGAGCTCGCGCAGGGTTCCGTGCCGGACGCCGTCGATCTCCAGGTCCCCGCCTGCGGCCGGGCGTTCCGGTCCCGGGGTCGTCACCGGCGGCGCCGCCAGCACGAGCGCCATCCGGGCGGCCGACGCCCGCGCGATCATCACGTACTTGGGCATCTCCGAGAACAGCTTCAGCGGTTCGATGATGAACTGCGCGAGCCCGACGGCCATGACGAGCTCGCCGACGGTGATCCGGCCCTCGAAGGCGAGCCAGCCCGACATGAGGGTCACCGCGGCCGCGAGGATCGCGTTCAGGGCCAGCGCGGCGCCCGCGTAGGCGCCGTTGACCCGGGCGACGGTGATCGCCTGGTGCTTCGCCTCCGTGCTGACCTTCCGGTAGGAACCGAACGCCGCGTGGTTGCCGCCGAAGCCGTGCAGCGGGCGCAGACCGCTGATCAGGTCGGCGACCTTCGCGCCGGCCCGCGCCACCCGGGCCTGCTGTTCCTGGGTGCTGTCGCCGATCCGTTTGGACAGCACGCTCAGGATCGACAGGATCGCCACGGTTCCGACGATCACCAGCAGTCCCAGCCGGATGTCGGCCACGCCCAGTGCGACGGCCGCGACCAGCACCGCGACCAGCGAACTGACCAGCAGCGGCACCACCTCGATGATGTCGGCCGTCTGGTCGGCGTCCTCGGTGGCGATGGTCAGCACCTCGCCGGACTTCAGATCGACGTCCCGGGCGACCGGTTGGAGGCCGCAGGCCGCGACCCGTACCCGCCAGCGGTGCGCCTCGGTCGTGTTGGCCTTCTGCAGGACGCGCATCCCGAACCGCCACGACAGCGACACGGTCGTGACGATCACGGCGAGCGCCCCGATCGACAGACCGAGCGCGCCGAGGCTCCGGTCCTGCATCGTGTGCTCGACGATCAGGCCCAGCGCGATCGGGAACGCCGTCTCGCCGGCCTGGTACAGGCCCATCAGGACGGTGCCCCAGATCATGGCGCCGACGTTGCGGCGCAGGGCGATCCGGAGGATGTCGGCCCCCGAGCGGGGCTGCTGTGTGTCAGGAGTTGTCATCGAGATGGCGGGCAATCGCTTCCGGGGTGCGCAGGGTGAACAGGTCACGGATCGTGATGACGGGGCCGAACTCCCGGCGGAGCAGCCCGACCAGGCGTACCGCCAGCATGGAGTGTCCCCCCAGGGACACGAAGTCTCCCACCGCGCTCACCTCGTCGTCGTCCAGGTCCAGTGCCTCGGCGAAGTACTCGCACACCAGGGTCTCCGTCCCGGTCCGCGGGCCGCGCTCCCCCGATGTGGTCAGCGCGCCCAGCGGCTTGGCCTCCGGCAGCGCCTTGGTGTCGGCCTTCCCGTTCACGGTCAGCGGGATGCTGTCGACCTGGGCGTAGTGCGTCGGGCGCAGGAAGTCCGGTAGTCCGGCACCCACTTGGGCGGCGACCTCGGCCAACTCGGCGCCCTCCAGCACCAGATAGGCGGCGAGCCGGTACGCCCCGTCGACCTGCGGGTCGGCCTGGGCCACGGCGGCCACGAAGCGCACCGCCGGATGCGCCGCGAACACCGCCTCGACCTCGCCGAGTTCGACGCGGTGCCCACGTATCTTGACCTGCTGGTCGGTGCGGCCCAGGTACATCAGGTTCCCGTCGGGCCTGCGCACGACCAGGTCGCCCGTGCGGTACATGCGCTCACCGGGCGCACCGAACGGGCACGCCACGAACCGGTGGGCGGTCTGCGCCGGTTGGCCCAGATAGCCGCGCGCGATACCGATGCCCGCCACGTACAGCTCGCCCGGGACACCGTCCGGCAGGGGCCGCAGCCAGGGGTCGAGGACGTACACGTCGGTGTTGTCGATGGCCACGCCGACCACCGGGTCCTCGCACTCGAAGGTGCCGACGCCCAGGGTGTTGATGGTGTACTCGGTGGGCCCGTACAGGTTGTAGCCGACGGTCCCCTCGGTCTCGGCGAGCCGCTGCCACAGTGTGGGGGTGACGGCCTCACCGCCCAGCAGGACCAGTGGCGGCCGCCGCTCCGGGTTGTCCAACAGGCCCTCGGCGAGCAGCTGTTGCGCGTAGGTCGGGGTCACGTTGACGACGTCGATGGCGTGCTCCAGGCAGTACTCCACCAGTCGGGGCGCGTCCCGGCGCAGCTCCTCGTCACAGATGTGCACCTCGTGTCCGTCGGCGAGCCACAGCAGCTCCTCCCACGACATGTCGAAGGCGAACGACACGGTGTGCGCGATCCGGAAGAGCCGGTGGCCGTGCTCGGCCAGCACCGGTTCGAAGATCCGGCGCTGGTGGTTGATCAGCATGTTGGTGAGTCCGGCGTACTCGGTCACCACGCCCTTGGGCTTCCCGGTCGAGCCGGAGGTGTAGATCGTGTACGCGGGGTGCCGCAGCCGGTGCGGATCGTCCGGGTCGAACGTTACGAACGGCTCCGCCGGGGGCAGCGGCCGGTCCAGCTCGATCAGGTCACGGGCCGGCCCGGGCAGCCGGGGCGACACGGCGCTCACGGTGAGGATCACGTCCGGACGGGCGTCCTCGACGATGGCCGCGATCCGTTCGTCGGGGTGGTCCAGCTCCAGCGGTACGTAGGCGGCGCCCGCGCGCAGGACGGCGAACAGCGCCACGATGGAGTCGAGGGAGCGCGGCACGGCGAGACCCACGGTCCGCTCGGGGCCGATGCCCCGCGCGGCGAGCACTCCCGCCACCGCGCGGCTGCGGTCGCGGAGCTCGGCGAAGGTCATGCTCGCTCCCTGGGCGACGAGCGCCACCCGCTGCGGATCGCGGTCCGCCGCCCGGTCGAAGCGGTCGACGACGGTGTCCGTGCCGACGTCCGTGCGCGCACCGGACTCGGGTCGGCGGCCCGGGCCCGGCAGCGCGCCCAGCGGCCCGGTGGCGCGGGCCAGGTTCTCCAGCGTCCGCAGGTAGTCGTCGAGGAGACGGCGGGCGCCGGCGGTGTCGTCGTCGCGGTACTCGAGCTTGACCGTGAGGCGGTCGCCGGGGGTGACGACCCAGGTGAACGGGTAGTGGGTGGAGTCGTCGGCCTTGACCGAGGTGATGCCGTGCCGGGCGTTCATCTCGGCGAAGGCGTCCAGGTCCAGGAAGTTCTGGAGCACGAACAGGTTGTCGAACAGGGTGTCGTGTCCGCTGGCCCGCTGGATCTCGCCCAGCCCGAGGTGCTCGTGGTCCATCGCCGCGACCCGGTCGGCCTGTACGGCCGTCAGATACGCGCGGACGGTGTCGTCGGGGCGGGCCCGTGTCCACGTGGGCACGGTGTTGAGCAGCACGCCGACGACGTCGGCGAGCCCTTCGCCGTCCCGGCCGGAGACGGTGACACCGAAGACCGCGTCGCCGCGGCCCGTGTGCGCGCCGAGCAGCAGGCCGAAGGCGCCGGTGAGCACGGAGTTGAGGGTGACGCCGTGCTGACGGGCCGCGTCCCGCACCAGGTCCGACAGTTCGGCGGAGACGGTGTGGACGACAGCGCGCGGCAGGTCGTCCGTGAGGGTGGGTCGCGGTCCGGCGAGCAGGGTCGGGCCGGAGAGACCCGCGAGGTGCTCGGCCCAGAAGCGTTCCGAGACGGCGGGGTCCCTGGCGGCCAGTGCCCGGGCGTGGTCCTCGAAGCTGGGCGTGGCGGGGACCGCGGTCGGCGTCTCGCCCGCGAGCAGCGCCCGGTAGGCCTCGAACAGGTCCCGCAGCACGATCTCGCGGGACCAGCCGTCCCACAGCAACAGGTGGTAGCTGAACAGCAGGCCGTCGCGCCCGTCGGGCAGCCGCACCACGGTCAGCCGGAGCAGCGGGGGCTCGCCCGGGTCGAAGCCGGTCGCGCGGTCCCGGGCGCGCAGCTCGTCGACCGCGGCGTCCGTGGCCACCTCGACCGTGCGGACGTCGACCCGGCGGTGGGCCTTGAGCACCTGCACCGGGTTGCCGTCGTCGTCGGTGGTGAAGCCGGCGCCCACCACCGGGTGCCGTGCGATGACGTACGCCATCGCCTGTGCCGGCGCGTCGGGGTCCAGGCGCCGGTCGAAGGTGAACCAGCTCTGCGCGACGTAGGGTCCGGTCGAGCCCGCGAGCTGGGCCTGGAAGTACAGGCCGCGTTGGAGCGGGGTGACCGGAGCCGTGCGCTCGGCCGTCGTGGCGCTGTCCGCGACGCGCTCCAGGGCGTCGAGCCAGTGCCCGGTGATGTCGTCGGGGACGCCGTCGGCGAGGGTGAACTCCGCGTGCAGGCTTGCGGTGGTCTCGTCGAGCCAGGCGTTCACCTCGACGGCGTACGGGCTGCCCTGGTCGCCGCCGGTCAGGCGGACGGCCTGCGACTCGGTGCCGCGGCCGAGATAGTTGAACAGCACCTGCGGGCGGCCGGTCAGCGACGGGGCCGTCTGCGGGTTGAGATACCGGAGCCCGCCGTAGGCGAGGTGCGTGCGCTCGTCCGGTCGGCGTTCCGCGAGCTCGCGGGCCGCGGCCACGGGGTCGGTGTGCGCGGTGAGCCGTACGGGTGCGATGGCGGTGAACCAGCCGACGGTACGGCTGTAGTCGTGGTGTTCCAGGACGGGTACGCGGCCGTGGTGCTCGAGGTCGATCGCGAGGTCGGTGGGCTCGGGCTGGATACGGGTCAGCGCCGTGCGCAGGGCGCCGCACAGCAACTCGGTGAGGCCGACGCCGAGTGCCGCGGGGGCGGTGCGCGTCAGGCGGCCGGTGACGTCGGGCGCCAGGACGACCGTGGTCTCGCGCAGCCCCTCGGCGGGCGGAAGGGGCGTGGGCGCCTGGAGTGTGCCGGTCCAGTGCGCGAGGGTGTCGAGCGACCGGGTGGCCTCGAGCGTCAGCGCCTCGGCGTACTCGGCGTAGGAGGTGGTCGCGGGCGCCAGGGGCTCACGGCGCAGCGCGGCGGCCAGGTCGTCCAGGAGGATCAGCCAGGACACCGCGTCCACGGCGAGATGGTGCACCGTGATCACCAGTGTGCGGCTCGACTCCAGCCAGGCGAAGGCGACGACGTCCCCCGACTCGGGGTCGAGGCGCTCGGCGGCGTCGTTCGCGGCCCTCGTCGCGTCGGTGGTGTCCGGCCGTAGGACCGTGATGTCCCGGGCGGATTCGGTGTCGAGCGCCCATACGCCGTGCTCGGTGCGGAGTCTGAGGCGCAACGCCGGGTGTGCGGCAACGACGGCACGCGCGGCTCGTTCGATGCCCGCGAACTCGGTGCCCTCCGGTGCCGTCAGTGCTCTGGCCTGCGCGAACCCGGCGAGGGATCCGCCCAGTTCACGCTGGCGCAGCACGATCGGCGTCGGGGGCAGCGGGCCGTCGACCCGGGGGGCGGGCGCCGGCGCCGGGTCGGTCTGCGGGGTGCGGGTGCCCAGTCGGTCCGCGAGCGCGCGCGGTGTCCTGTGCAGGAACACGTCCCGGGGGGCCATGGGCAGACCGAGCGCCCTGGCCTGGTTGACCACGGTGATGGCGACGATGCTGTCGCCGCCGGCCGCGAAGAAGTCGGTGTCGCCGTCCACCGCGGCGCCCGGCAGCGTCTCGGTGAAGATCTCGACCAGGGTGGTGAGCGCGGCGGCGCTCGTGGCCACGGGGGTGGTGTCCTGCGCGGCCCGTTCGGTCAGGGCCTTGCGGTCCAGCTTGCCGTTGACCGTCAGCGGCAGCGCGTCGACCGTCAGCACCCGGCCCGGCACCATGTACGCGGGCAGCTTCGTGGACAGCAGGGCGGCGAGGTCGGCGGGCGCGCTGCCCACGAGGTGCGCCACCAGGTGGTCGCCGCTAGCCGCCACGGTCACGGCGACGTCGATCACGCCGTCGAGCTCCCTGATCGCGGTCTCCACCTCGCCCGACTCGATGCGGAAGCCCTTGAGTTGGACCTGGTCGTCGGCGCGTCCGACGAACTCCAGCTCGCCGTCGAGGGTACGGCGGGCGAGGTCGCCGGTGTGGTACATGCGGGAGCCGTCGGCCGCGAACGGGTCCGCCACGAAGCGGCCCGCGGTCAGCTCCGGCCGGCCCAGATATCCGAGCGAGACCTGGTCACCGGCGACGTAGATGGCGCCGACCCGGCCCGGCGGCACCGGTCGTAGCCGGTCGTCGAGGAGGTGGGTGACCAGGCCGGGGATCGGCCCGCCGATCGGGCTGGTGTCGTCGCCGTGGGCGAAGTCCGCGTCGGTCAGCACCCGGTGGGTGACGTGGACGGTGGTCTCGGTGATGCCGTACATGTTCACCAGCTCCGGCGAGCCGGTGCCGTGCCGCTCGACCCAGTCGCGCAGCCGCCCGAGGTCCAGTGCCTCGCCGCCGAAGATGATCCGCCGCAGTGCGGGCAGCGGCGCACCGGCGTGCCGGTCGGCCTCGATGAACTGGTAGAAGGCCGAGGGGGTCTGGTTGAGCACGGTCACCCCGAGCTCCCGGACCAGCCGGTGGAAGTCGACCGGGGAGCGGGTCAGCCCGTACTCCGGCACCAGCAGCTCACCGCCGTGGGCCAGCGCGCCCCACAGCTCCCAGACCGCGAAGTCGAAGGAGTACGAGTGGAACTGGACCCATACGTCGTCCGGGCCGAAGTGCATCGCGGGCCGGGTGTTGGCCAGCAGGGTCACCACGCCGGCGTGCGGTACGACGACGCCCTTGGGACGCCCGGTCGAGCCGGAGGTGTAGATCACGTACGCGGGGTCCTGCGGCTGGACCTCCGGCAGCGGCGCGGCCCCCGGCGGCTCCTCCCCCTGCACGAGCACCCGGGCCGGGATGCCCGCCCGGGCCAGCAGTTCCGTGAAGCGCTCACGTTGCCCGGCGTCCACGAGGACGACCTCGGGGGCGGAGTCGGTGAGGACGTACTCCAGCCGTTCGTCGGGGTAGGCCAGGTCGAGCGGCACGTACGCGCCGCCCGCGGAGACGATCGCGACCAGGGCCACGACCTGCTCCAGAGAACGGGGTACGGCGACCGCGACCCGTTTGCCCGGGCCGACCCCGGCCGCGGCCAGGGCAGCCGCCAACGCGCCCTTGGCTTCTGCGAGTTCGCCGTAGGTGAGGGAACGCGTGCCGCCGTCGAGCGCGCACTGGGTGACGGCGGTGGCGGTCGGATCGCGGTGTGCGGCGGCGTCGAAGAGCGCGCCCAGTGTCGTCGGGGTGGCGTGCGCGGGGCGGCGGGCGGTGTCGGTGGCCAGGTCGTCGACCGGGGTGTCCGGGCGGGTGAGCAGGCCCGTCAGGGTCCGTTCGAAGTCGTGCAGGATCCCCTGGGCGCTCGACTCCCGCAGCAGGTCGCCGTCGTAGATCAGGTTGAAGCGGGGGCGGCCGTCCGAGTCGCGCTCCACCACCAGGGTCAACGGGTAGTGCGGGGCGCCCTCGTTGACGATGTCGGTGACGGCCACCTCGTCGCCGGGCCCGCGCAGCGTGGCCGGGTCGGTCGCGACGTCGAAGACCACCAGGGTGTCGAACAGCGAGCCCGCACCGACCTGTCGGCCGATGCGTGCCAGCGAGACGTGCTGGTGGGGCAGTACCGCGCTCTGGTGCTCCCGCACCGAGGCGAGGAGCTCGCGCGATGTGGTGGCCCGGGACCAACGGGCCCGCACGGGGATGGTGTTGATGAACAGGCCCACCATGTCCTCGATGCCGGGCACGTCCACGTCCCGCCCTGACACGGTGGAGCCGAACACCACGTCCCTGCCGTGCAGGATGCCGCCCAGCGTCACCGCCCAGGCGCTGTGCACGGCCACGCTGAGGGGGACTCCGGCCGCCCGGGCGGCCGCGTCGATGTCGCCGTCCGGTTCCAGGGCGGTGTCGGCGAACCTGTCCGAGGGGGTGTGTCCCTCGGCGACCAGTGAGGGGCCGGGCAGCTCGGCGAGTTCGGCGCGCCACACCCGGTCGCTCTGGTCCGCGTCGCGCTCGGCGAGGCGGCGCACGTAGTCGGGGAAGCCGCGCAGCGGGTACACCGTTCCCGGCGCGTGGTACTCGGCGAGCAGCGCCCGGAGCATCGGGGGCACGGACCAGCCGTCGGCGATGATGTGGTGCACGGTCTGCACCAGGACGGTGCGGCCCGCGCCGGCGCGGACGAGGGTGTACCGCATGAGTGGTCCGGTGGCCAGGTCGAACCCGGCTCGGCGGTCCCGCTCGGCGTACGCGCGGATCTCGTCGTCGGTGATGCCGGGGCGGTCCAGCGTGGTGAACGGCGCTCGTACCCCGCGTTCCAGTACGGAGACCACGCGGCCGTCGGCGAGGGGCACGAAGCGTGCGGCCAGGTTGGGGTAGAGCTCCAGCAACCGGGTCGCCGCGGTCGCGAGCCGCTCTGCGTCCACCTCGCCCTCGAGGGTGAGGAGTTGCTGTTCGACGTAGGCGCCGGCCGAGTCGTCGTCGAAGACGGAGTGGAAGTACAGGCCCTCCTGCAACGGGGTCAGCGGCAGGACGTCCCGCAGCTGCGGTCCGTCGAGGGCGTCGACGTCGGCCTGGGTCAGCGATACCAGGTCGAAGTCGCTGGGCGTGTGGCCGCCCTGCTCGAGAGCGGCCAGCCCGGCGAGGGCGGTGCGGAAGTACCCGCCGATCGTGGTGATGTCCTGATCCGTGAACATCTCCTCGGGCCAGGAGATGCTGGTGACCAGCTCGTACTCGCCGTCCGGACCGGGCTCGGCGATCGCGTTGAACTCCAGGGCGCGCGGCAGCCGCATCCGCGGGTCGCGCTTCTCCCCCAACTGCCCGGTGGTACCGGCGAGTTGCCAATCCTCGGTGTCGCCCGCGGCGAAACGGCCCAGGTAGTTGAAGAGCACCTGGGGTGCGGGGGCGTCGAACTCGGCGTGGGTCAGATACCGCAGGGCCCCGTAGGAGACGCCGTTGTCCGGGACCTGGGCGAGATCCTCCTTGACGGCCTTGAGCGCGGCGGCCAGATACGCGGGTGCCGTGAGGTCGGCTGCCGTGCCGGGGTCGACGAGCACGGGGAAGAGGGTGGTGAACCAGCCGACGGTCCTGGACAGTTCGGGCTCGAAGCCGGCCGTGTCCGCCACGAAATGGCCCTCGCGGCCGTGGCCCTCCAGCTCGATGTGCGCGAACGTCTGGTCCTGCCCCCGGTCGCGGCGCCACCGGGCGAGGGTGACGGCGAGCGCGGTCAGCAGCACATCGTTGACGCCCGCGTGGAACTTCGCGGGGATCTCGCCGAGCAGGGCGGCGGTGACCTCGGGGCCGACCGAGACGGTCCGTACCCGTTCCCGTGCGACGGTGTCGGCGTCGGACAGCGGGCGCAGGGCGAGGGGGTCGTCCCGCCCCGGCAGGGGTCGACGGTAGTAGGAGCTGTCCGCGTCGAAGGCCGCGCGTTCCAGCAGCAGCGTCCAGCGCCGGAACGACGTACCTCCCGCGGGCAGTTCGATCGGCAGGCCGGAGGTGTGCTGCCGCCACGCGGTGGCTAGGTCCTCCATGAGCACCCGCCAGGACACGCCGTCGATGACCAGGTGATGGGCGGCCAGGACCAACTGCCGTGCCTCGCGCCGCCATACGGCCCGCAGCATCACGCCCTGGTCGGGGTCCAGTCCGGCGGTGGCGAGTGCGACGCACTCGTCGAGCGGCAGATCGCTGCGCTGCCAGGCCGGTTCGGACCGGTCCGCCTGCGGGATGTCGAAGCTCCAGCGGTCCGCGCGCACCAGCCGGGCGCGCAGCATGTCGTGCCGGGCGAGCACGGCGGCGAGGATCGCGTCGAGGGCGTCGGCCGTCAGGTCGGCGGGCGTGTTCAGCACGACGGACTGCACGAATCCGTCGATCGCGTCCGTGGTCTCACCGAGCCACTGCACGATGGGCGAGCCCACGACGGCGCCGGTCGCGACGTCGCGGTGGTCCACGGTCGTGACGACCTCGCGGCTCGCCACGGCGGCCAGTGCCCGGACGGTGCCGTGGGTGAAGATCTGCCGTGGCGTGGCGTGCAGGCCCTCCTCGCGCAGCGCGCCGAGCAGCGAGATCGCCAGGATGCTGTCGCCGCCGAGCTGGAAGAAGTCCTGGTCGGCGCCGACCTCTTCGAGCCGCAGGACCCGGGCGACCGCGCGGGCCACGGCCCGTTCGTCGTCGGTGGCGGGCGAGACGAGCGCGCCCGAGGTGAGCTCGGGTTCCGGCAGCGCGTTGCGGTCGAGCTTGCCGTTGGCGGTGAGCGGGAACTCCCGCATCACGACGATGTGGGCGGGCACCATGTACTCGACCATGTGCTCGCCGGCCCAGGCCCTGACGGCGTCGGCCCGCAGCTCCTCGTGGCCGGCGGCCGGGATGACGTATCCGACGAGGTAGGTGCCGCCCGCCGAGTTCTTGCGGGCGACGACGCAGGTGTGCCGTACGCCGGGGTGTTCCGCGAGACCGACCTCGACGTCCTCGATCTCCAGCCGCATGCCACGGATCTTGATCTGGTTGTCGACCCGGCCGAGGAAGTCCAGTGAGCCGTCGGGGGCGAACCGTGCGAGGTCGCCGGTGCGGTAGAGGCGGGAGCCGTCCGAGGCGAAGGGGTTGGCGACGAAGCGGGACGCGGTGAGGGCGGGTGCGTTGACATAGCCGCGGCCCAACAGGAAGCCGCCGACGTAGAGTTCGCCGCCGACCCCGACCGGGACGGGTCGCAGCTCGTCGTCCAGGACGTACAGCCGGGTGTTGGGGTTGGCCTTGCCGATCGAGGTCGACAGGCGTTCGGCCGCGCCCCGGTAGATGACGTGGGAGACGCCGATGGTCGTCTCGGCCGGTCCGTAGCCGTGGTACATGGGGATGTCGAGCTTGGTGCGGAACCGTTCGTACAGCTCCGGGGTGAGCACCTCGCCGCCGCACCACACGTGGCGGAGGCTGTCGAGGCGGCCGGAGTCGCCCGCGATCTCCAGCAGTACGTCCAGCATGGACGACACCAGGTAGGTGAAGGTGACGCGCTGTTCGGCGATGACGCCCAGCAGGTGGTGGGGGTCGCGTTCGCCGCCGGGCCGGAGGACCACCAGGCGGGCGCCGGACACCAGGGGCAGGAAGATCTCGTTGATGGAGATGTCGAAGGACAACGGCGCCTTGAACAGGGACGCGTCGTCGTGGCCGAAGCCGAGGATCTCGTGGACCTGCCACAGCAGTCGTTCGCTGATGGCCTCGTGGCGGATCATCGCGCCCTTGGGGCGGCCGGTCGAGCCGGAGGTGAAGATCACATACGCCAGTGAGTCGCCGGGCGCGGTGATCCCGGTGCCGCCGGTCGGGTAGGAGCCGAACCGCCAGTCGTCGAGGTCCACGGCCACGGCGTCCGGTTCGCTCGGGTCGTGGTCGCCCGAGTCGTTGAGCTGGACGACGACCGAGGCGTCCTCGATGACGACGGCGCGGCGTGCGGCGGGCCACTGCGGGTCGAGCGGGACGAACGCGCAGCCCGCCTGGAGGACGCCGAGCAGCCCGATCACCATCTCCGCGGAGCGGCCGAGGGAGATACCGACGACCTGTTCGGCGGTGAGCCCCCGCTCGACCAGGTGGTGAGCCAACTGACTGGAGAGCTCGGCTGTCTGACGGTAGGTCAGGGTGCGGTGCTCGTCGACGACGGCGATGGCGTCCGGCCGGTCGCGGGCCTGTTCGCGGAACATCTCCACGATGGTCGGGCGGACCCGGTCGGCGTCGGTGTCGTTCCACTCGGCCAGGGTCGCGAGCCGCGCCGCCGCACTGGAGGGGCCGATGGTGCCGAGAGGGCGGTCCGGGAAGTCGGCGAGGTCGTTCAGGGCCAGTTGCGCGTCGGCCGCCTCGACTCCGTCCGGTACGGCGATGCTCCAGCCGCCGTCGTCGGTCCGCCGACTGCCGGGCCCGGCACCGCCGTTGTCGACCCAGCCGAGCACGTCGGCGAAGAGTGTGGCGGGGGTGAGGTCGATGCCGTCGGGGCTGCGGCCCGTGGCCCAGTAGGCCAGCCCGATGGCGCACGCCTCGGCGACGGTCCGATCGGGGTGATCGCCGACTCGCCGGCGCAGGGCTGCCAGGTGGGTGAGGGAAAGCAGTACGAGACGAGCGCGCGGTTCCATCATCGAAAGACTCAGCACCCTTCCACGGTAAGAAAGTTAGGCTAGCCTAAGTTAGGTCTCCCTAACTACCCTCTCGCCAGGCCCGCCACAGACGTGCGTACCGGCCGCCCAGGGCCACCAGCTCCTCGTGCGTCCCCAGCTCCACGACCCGACCCGCGTCCAGCACGGCGATCCGGTCCGCCGCCATCGCCTGGGTGAGCCGATGGGCCACGAAGAGCGTGGTCCGGCCCGCGCACGCGGCCAGCACGGCCCGCTCCAGCTCGGCGGCGCCCTCGCTGCCCGCCTCGGCGGTCGACTCGTCGAGCACCACCACCGGCGCGCGGCCCAACACCAGCCGCGCCAGGGCGATCTGGGCGACCTTGGTGACGTCCAGACGCTCACCGCCCTCACCGACCGGGGTGTTCAGCCCCTCGGGCAGCTCCGCGACCCAGCGGTCGGCGCCGACCGTGCGCAGCGCGTCCGTCAGCTCCGCGTCCGTGGCCCGGGGCGCGGCCAGTCGCAGGTCGTCGGCGAGCGGACCGGAGAACACATGCGTCTCCTGGGTCAGGATGCTCACCAGGGCCCGTGCCCCGGCCTCGTCCAGTCCGGCGAGGTCGGTCGCCCCGATGCGTACGGTGCCGGCCTGCGGGGTCCCGATGCCCGCGACGAGCGCGGCCAGCGTCGTCTTGCCCGCGCCGGTCGCCCCCACCAGCGCCAGGGAACCGCCCGCCGGGATCGTCAGGTCGACGTCCCGCAGGACCGGTTCGTCGGAGTCGGGGTAGCTGAAGGTCACCCCCTCCACCGTCACCGGGTACGACAGGGAGTCCGCCCGTGCGACGGCCTCGTCACCCACCAGCCGGTCCGCCGCGCCCTCCCCCAGCACCCCGACCAGCCGGGTCAGGCTGGCGCCCGACTTCTGCGCCTCGTCGAAGGTGAACATGATGGAGCCGAGCGGGACGAACAGCCGGTGGAACAGCAGGGGGGCCGCCGACACCTCGCCGAGGCTGGCCGCGTCGGCTTCCAGCAGCGCGTAACCCACCAGCAGGATCAGGGTCAGTCCGATGAACTCGGCGCGGTTCTCCCGGCCGACGAACCGGCCGAAGAAGTGGAACACCTCGATGCCCAGGTCGCGCACCCGCCGTGACTCGCGGTCGACCTTCTCGCGGAAGGCCTCCTCCAGGCGGTAGGCCCGCACGGTGTCGATCCCGTTCAGACCGCTGATCAGCGCCTGGGCCCGGTCGGCCTGGGCCGCGCGCTGGGTGCGGTACAGGGGGGCGGAGCGCGGCAGGTACCAGCGCAGGGCCAGCGCGTATGCGGGCAGCGCGCAGGCGCCGGCCAGACCGAGCCGCCAGTCGAGGCCGAACATCCCGGCGGTGGCGATGACCACCAGCACGCCCGCCGAGAACACCGTGGGGACGGCCATGCGGATGCCCCGGGAGAGCACGGCGACGTCGTCGCCGACCCGGGACAGCACATCGCCCCGGCCGACCTGCTCGATCCGCGCGCTCGGCATCCCGAGCACGGCCCGGACGGCGGCCTCCCGCAGCTTCGCGAGCAGATCCGCGCCGAGCCGGCCGATCAGATAGGTCGACATCGCGGTGGCCACCGCGCCCAGCAGCGCGGCGGCCACCATCAGCACCCCGATCCTGACCAGGACCGTGCGGGACTCCCCGTCCACGACCCCGTCGACCACCTGGCCGAGCAGCAGTACCGGAAGCACCTGGAGCGCCGCTCCGGCCACCGAGGTGACCACGGTGGCCGCGGTCAGCCAGGGCACCTCACGACAGTGGGCCGCGACCCACCGGGCCGCCTCCCGCCCTGTCGTGGTGTGCAGGGCGGCCGAAGCGACCCGCGCGTCGGTGACAGTCACACCTAACCGGCCGCCGACTTGACGAGCTCGTCGATCGCGTACGGCATCGACGGCAGGGTGCCCTGCGAGATGGCCGCGCCGATGGCCGGGCCCTCACTGTCCAGCAGGTACGACACGTTGCCCTTCTTCACGGCGTCCAGGTTGGCGAAGAGCTTGAACTTCTTCAGCGCCTCGGTGTCGGCCTTGTCGTTGATGACGAAGATGTGGTCGACGTCGACGAGGTCGATGCGCTCCGGGGAGAGCTTGGTGTAGAAGCTGCCGTCCGCGACCTTGTCGATCTCGGTCTGGTACTTGAAGCCGATGCCCGACACCAGCCGGCCGCGCACATCGGTGGAGGTGAAGGGCGCCACCGAGTTCTCGTACCAGGACAGCACGACGGCGGTCTTGTCGGCGAACTCCGGGTGCGCCTTCTTCGCCGCGTCGAGTTGGCCCTGGACGTCCGCGATCATCTTCTCGCCCTCGTCGGCCTTGCCGAGCGCCGTGGCGATCTGGAGCGCGTTGTCCTGCCAGGGCGCGCTGAACGGCTCCTTCTCGGCCTTGGTGCGGCCGACCGTCGGAGCGATCTTGGAGAGCTTGTCGTAGGCGGCCTGGTCGACCTCGGAGTAGACCGCGATGATCAGATCGGGGCGCAGGGCGGCGATCTTCTCGTAGTTGGGGCCGGAGTCACCGTTCTTCATGATGACCTCGGGCTTGGTGTCGCCCCACTTGTCCTTCACCCAGGGCCACTGGGTGTTGATGTCCGGGCTCTGGCCCGGCGGGTTCGGGTACTGGTCCACCATGCCGACCGGCTTGATGCCGAACGCCAGGACGGTCTGGTCGTCGGTGTAGCCGACGGTGACGACCCGCTCGGGGGCCTTCTTGACGGTCGTGGACCCGAAGGCGTGCTCAACCGTCACGGGGAACGCCCCGGCGTCGGCCGCTGCCGCGGTGTTGTTGTCGTCGCTCGGCTCGTCCGAGGAGTCGGAACCGCATCCCGCGAGGAGGCCGACGGCGAGGGTCGCTGCGGACACCGTCGCCGCCAACCGCCGCCAAGGCTTCATGAGGGTCGTTCTGTGGAGGAGCATCCGCCATCCCTTGCCTTCGCACTGTCCACTGCGCCTCGTTCTAAGGGCAGGCAAACCTTATCCACAAAAATGAGGTTAGCCTAGCCTAACTGGACTTGTTTCCCTCGGAAGTTCGGCCAGGGGCGGCTCAACCGCCCGCGTGCGTACGGCCGATGGGCACGATGAGCGGTCGGTCTCCCGCCGGGTCGTCGATCACCATGGCGCGCAGCCCGAACGCCTCTTGCAGCAACTCGGCGGTGACCACCTCGCGCGGATGCCCCTGCGCCAGGACGGCCCCCTCCTTCATCACCACGAGGTTGTCGCTGTAGCGCGCGGCCAGGTTCAGGTCGTGCAGCACCATCACCACGGTGCAGCCCGACTCGTGCAGGTCGTCCACCAGATCGAGTACGTCGATCGCGTGCGCCAGGTCCAGATAGGTGGTCGGCTCGTCCAGCAGCAGCAGGTCGGTGCCCTGAGCCAGGGTCATCGAGATCCACACGCGTTGGCGCTGGCCGCCGGAGAGTTCGTCGACCGGGCGGTCGGCCAGGTCGGCCACCCCGGTCATGGCCAGCGCACGCCCGACGACGTCGGCGTCGTCCGAGGACCACTGCCGCAGCCAGCTCTGGTGCGGATGGCGCCCCCGGGCGACCAGGTCGGCGACCGTCAGCCCCTCCGGCGCGACCGGCGCCTGCGGCAGCAGGCCCAGCTTCTTCGCCACGTCCCTGGTCCGGAGCCGGGCGATGTCGTCGCCGTCCAGCAGGACCGTCCCCCCGACCGGCTTGAGCAGCCGCGACAGTGTGCGCAACAGGGTCGACTTCCCGCAGCCGTTGGGGCCGATGATGGTGGTGATCACCCCCGGCGGGATCGCCACGTCGAGCCCCTCGATGACGGTCCGGCCGCCGTACCCCACCGTGACGTCCCTGGCGGTCAGCCGTGCGGCCTGCCCGACCGTGGACTCGATCTCGGTCATGTCCTGAGCGACCACGTGGCCCCCTTGCCTTGAGGCTTGCCTGACTTGCGCATCATCTACCGGAGGTTCGCCCGCACCAGCAGGTAGACGAGGAACGGCCCGCCGATCGCCGCGGTGACCACACCGACCGGCAAGGACACCGGCAGCGCCGTACGGGCGACGAGGTCCGCGCCGATCAGCAGCAGCGCGCCCACCAGTCCGGAGGCTGCCATCGGTGGCGTCGGGAACCTCGCCAGCCGCATCGCGACCTGCGGCGCCACCAGCGCCACGAACGGCACCGGTCCCGCCGCGCTCACCGCGGCGCCGGCCAACAGGACCGCGCACAGCAGCATCACCGCCCGCACCATCGAGTACCGGACGCCCAGACCCGCCGCGACCTCGTCGCCGAAGTGCAGCGGCTTGAACTGGAAGGCGACGCACCACACGACGACGAGCAGGACGAGCGTGCACCACAGCGCCACCCGCACCTCGCCCCAGGAGCGGTCGTCCAGCGAACCGACCAGCCACGCCTGGGCCCTGGCCACGTCCCGGATGTCGGCCGTGGCCAGCAGCCAGGTCGTGATCGCCTCCGTCACGGCGGTCACCGAGAGGCCGATGAGGATGAGCCGGAACCCGTCGATCCCGCGCCGCCACGCCAGGAAGTACACCAGCAGACCCGTGCCGAGACCGCCCGCGAGCGCCGCCGTCGACAGGCCCACGGTGTTCGTGATCGCCGCGGCGGTCCCGCCCGAGACCGTCACCAGGAACACCGCGACCGCGCTGGCCCCTCCGGTGATCCCGAGGATGTCCGGACTGGCCAGCGGATTACGGGCGATGGACTGCGTGATCGCCCCGGAGACGCCCAACGCGATCCCCACGACGAGCCCCGCCATGGCCCGCGGCATCCGCAGGTCCATGATCACGAACTCGTCGACCTGTTCCCCCCGGCCGAGGATCGTGGCGATCACCCGGGGCAGGCTGATGGGGAAGTCCCCGATGCCGATGGACAGACAGAACAGCAGGAAGGTCGCCACGGCCAGCAGCAGCGTGACGCACAGGAGCCAGGGCCGCCACACGAACGACACCCGGCCCAGCCGCACCCCGGGCATCGGCGCCGACTCGGCGTCCGCCCGGTCCCTTGCCTTCACGTCCGCCCCGCTCATGCGTTCTTGAACTTTCCGAGCCACACCAGCGCCGCGAAGAACGGGGCACCGAGCAGCGCGACGACGACACCCGCGTCCAGCTCGCCCGGCCGTACCACCAGCCGACCCACGATGTCGCAGACCAGCAGGACGATCGCGCCGAGCAGACCGGCGTACGGCACCAGCCAGCGGTAGTCCGGGCCGGTGAGGTAGCGGGCCACGTGGGCCACCATGAGCCCGAGGAAGGCGATGGAACCGCACGCCGCCGTCGCCGCACCCGCGAGCAGGGTGATGGCGACGATGCCGACGGTCCGGCTCAGCGCGATGTTCACACCGAGCCCCCGGGCCACATCCTCGCCCAGGTTGAGCAGGCTGATCGAGGGCAGCGTGGTCAGCGCCAGCACGAGCCCCGCCGCGATGAACCCGGTCACCGGCCAGATGACGTCGAACCCGACCCCGGCGACGGAGCCCGCGTTCCAGAACCGCAGCGCGTTGAGCGCCGCCTGGTCCGTGAGCGCGATCGCCGTCGTCATCGCCGCGAGGAACACCGCGACCCCCTGCCCGGCCAGGGCGAGCGTCAGCGGGTTGCCCGCTCCCCTGCCGAGGCTGGACAGCCCGAACACCACGACACCGGCGGCCGCCGCGCCCAGGAAGCCGAACCAGACGTACTGGAACGGATTCCCGAGCCCGAACAGGGTGATCGCCGACACCACGGCGAACGAGGCACCGGAGTTCACCCCCAGCAGGCCGGTGTCGGCGATCGGATTGCGCGTGTACCCCTGGATCAGCGCCCCGCCGACGCCCAGGGCGATGCCCGCCACCACGGCGAGCACCGTCCGGGGCACCCGTACGGTCTGCACGATCAGCCTGATCTCGGTGTGCCGTTGGTCGGAGTCGGGCGCCGCGAACAGCCCGTGCCACACCTCGGCGGGGCTCAACGCCCGTGCCCCGACGGCCAAGGAGAGTGCCGCCGCGACGACGAGGATCACCACCAGGGCGCCGAGACCCACAACTCGACGCCGCCGGGCAGGCGTTGAGACCCGGGGCGCGGTGCGCTCGACTGCAGTCATGCCCATGTGGACGTACGTTATCCCTTTGATCGAACCGGCTGCGCGCCAGGCGTCACCGGCAGCGCGGCCGCGACCGAACGGGCCTCGTCCGAGGCGACCTTGAGGGTTCGGTCGACGATGGAGTCGAGGATCTCACCGACCCTGATCGCGGTGTTGGACAGCAGCGACGAGGTGATGCCGTGCGTGTGCTCCGTGCCGCCCTGGAGGTAGATACCGCAGCGCAGGTCGGGGTCGGTGGCGACACGGTAGTCCCGCAGGACGCTGACCCGCCCCTGATCGTCGCGCCGGCACAGGTCGGCGACCTCCCCGATGAGCCCTAGGGGGTCGACGGGGCTGTAGCCGGTGGCGCAGACCACCACGTCGGCGTCCAGGGCGGTCTCCTCGCCGGTGACCAGGGACGTCACGGCGGCCCGCACCCCGTCCGGGGTCTCCTCGACGCCGGTGAGACGCGAGACGTTGAGGAACCGCAGCCGCTCGGTGCCGAGGACCTTCTCCTGATACATCTGCCGGTACAGGTCGTCGATCAGATCGATGTCCACCACGGAGTAGTTGGTGTTGCCGTGGTAGTCCATCAGGCTGCGTTTCACCTCGTCCGGCGCGCCGAAGTACTCGTCGACCGCCTCGGGGTCGAAGATCCGGTTCGCGAAGGCGCTGTCGTCGGCCGGGCTGTAGCCGTAGCGGGTGAAGACGGCGCAGATCTCGGCCTGCGGGAAGCGCCGGTGCAGATAGGCGACGTTCTCGGCGGCGCTCTGACCGGCGCCCACGACGACGAAGCGCGAGGGCGCGGTGTCCGCCAACTCCTCGACCTTGGTGAGCAGTTCGGCGTTGTGCCAGACGCGGTCGGTGCGCTCGACACCCTCCGGCATCAACGGGCGCAGGCCGGTGCCGATGACGAGGTTGCGGGTCCGGTGGAGCGCGAGCCCCTCGCCCGAACGGACCGTCACATCCAGGTGGTCCACGACCCCGTCACGGACGACGGGTGACACGGAGACGACCTCGTGGCCGTAGGAGACCATGTGCCCGACCTGGGCCGCGGCCCACTCGAAGTAGTCGTGGAACTCCACCCGCAGCGGGAAGAGGTTCTTGTGGTTGATGAAGTCGATCAGCCGCCCCTTGCTCTTGAGATAGCAGAGGAAGCTGTACTCGCTGGTGGGGTTCCGCAGCGTCACCAGGTCCTTGAGGAAGGAGACCTGCATGGTCGCGTCGTCGATCAGCATGCCGCGGTGCCAACCGAAGCTCGGCTGCTGCTCGAAGAAGTGAGCGCTGACCGCTTCCCGCCCTTCGACGCGTGCGTTGTGCTCGTCGAGCGCGATCGCCATGGCCACGTTGGAGGGCCCGAAGCCAACGCCTATGAGGTCGTGGATCAGTGATGCGTCGTCAGGAAGAGCGGGTGTCATGTCACTCCCATCGTGCGGTCGGCCGCCCTGTGGAGCGGCCGATGGTCGAGCGTCGGGAAGATCTGGAATCGAGCACGCCTGTGGAGGCATCGGCTCAAAACTTAGGTAAGGCTAAGCTGATCCTGTGCGGCTGTCGATAGGCAAACCGGGCATCAGGGGGCGCGCCGCCGCCCAACTTGCGCCCCAACGAGCGCCATTGCGCGCTTAGGTAAGCCTTGCTTTACTGGCGCCGGTCAGTCCCTGCTCCGAGGAGGAACCGCATGCGGGTCGTCATGTTCGGCTATCAGACCTGGGGGCACCGGACCCTCCGAGCCCTCCTGGACTCCGAGCACGACGTGGTCCTGGTCGTGACCCACCCCAAGAGCGAGCACGTCTACGAGAAGATCTGGAGCGACTCGGTGGCCGACCTCGCCGAGGAGCACGGCGTGCCGGTCGTGATCCGCAACCGGCCTGACGACGACGAGCTGTTCGCACGCCTCAAGGAGGCCGACCCCGACATCATCGTCGCCAACAACTGGCGGACCTGGATCCCCCCGCGCATCTTCGACCTGCCCCGCCACGGCACGCTCAACGTGCACGACTCACTGCTGCCGAAGTACGCCGGCTTCTCCCCGCTGATCTGGGCCCTCATCAACGGCGAGACCGAGGTGGGCGTCACCGCGCACATGATGGACGACGAGCTCGACGCCGGCGACATCGTGCGCCAGGAAGCGGTGCCGGTCGGACCGACGGACACCGCCACCGACCTCTTCCACCGGACCGTCGACCTCATCGCCCCGGTCACGATCGGCGCGCTCGACCTCATCGCCTCCGGACAGACGGAGTTCACCCGGCAGGACCGCTCCCAGGCGAGCTTCTTCCACAAGCGGTCCATCGAGGACAGCCGTATCGACTGGGCCTGGCCCGCCGAGGACCTGGAGCGCCTGGTCCGCGCCCAGTCCGAGCCCTACCCCAGCGCGTACACCTTCCACCGCGGCAAGCGGCTCGAGGTCCTCGCCGCGGTCGTCTCCCAGGGGCGGTACGGCGGAACGCCCGGCCGCATCTTCTACCGCGAGGGCGACGGAGTGGTGATCGTGGCCGGGGCCGACGCCCGTACGGGCCGCAACCACGGCCTGGCGATCACCCGGGTGCGCACCGAGGACGGACGGGAGCTGCCCGCGACGGAGTACTTCACCTCCATGGGCGGCTATCTCACCCACCGCCCCTGACCCTCCACCCACCGGACAACTGCCCACACATGCGCAGTCGGCCCGGCGCCCCCGTCCGGGGCGCCGGGCTCCTGTTGTCCGGTGGGCACGGCCCTGCCACCGCGGACCGGTCAGTGCCCGTGACCGCCCTCCTCCGCGTGCCCGGCCTCGGGCTCGGGCGCGGCCGTCACCTCTCCGGCCGTCACGGTGAACGCCGCGGTGTGGACCTTCCCCTCGTGCTTGAAGTCCAGGAACAGTCGGTACGAGCCCTCGCTGGGTGCCGTGGCAGTGAACGAGATCCCGGGGCCGGACTCGGTCGCGCCGTCGCCGGGCTCGCCGTTGGGGTGGACGTGGAGGTAGGCCAGGTCACCGGAGCGCAGGGCGACGAGGTGGCCGTAGGCGCCGAGGTAGGGCTGGAGGTCGGTGACGGGCCTGCCGCCCCGGAAGACCTTGAGCTCGACCTCACTCTCGCCTCCCGGGCGCAGCCCGCCGCTCAGTTCGACCTTGTAGCCGTCGACGGTGGCGGTCGCGTTGCGCGCCGGGAGCCGCTGCGGCTCGTAGGCGCCCGAGGCCGCCAGGTCCGCGCCGAGGGTGAGGTTCTCGGCGCCCTTCCTCGCCGGGGTGAAGTCGGCGAAGACGCGGTAGCCGCCCGCGCGGGGCAGCTCGACGGGGATGCTCCAGGTGCCGTCGGCGGCGCGGGTCGGGTGCAGGTGGCGGAAGGTGACGAGGTCGCGTGAGGCGACGATGAGATGGAGTTCCTTCTCGTGCTCGCGCCGGTAGTCGGTGACGGCGCGGCCGCTCGCGTCGCGTACGACGAACCGCAGCTCGGCCCGCTGTCCGGCGGTGACGCTCGGGGTCCGCAGGTCGAGGGTGTAGCCGCCTTCGGAGATCTGTAGGCCGCCCGGGACATGTCCGCCGCCCGCCGCCGCGGAGGGGCTCGCCTCCTCGTGGCTGTCATGGCGTGCGGGCGCGCTCTCCGCGACGACCGGGTCGACACCCTTGCCCACGCCGTAGGCGGTGCCGAAGGTCGCGGCCAGCGCGGCGGCGAAGGCGGAGATCTTGAGTCCAGCGTGCATGGCCAGCTCCTGGGAAGACATTGCCCCCGGCTCGGACGCGGGGCCTCGATATGATCTGACCATACCCCTGGGGGGTACCAAGTCAAGCCCTTCGAACAACTTGCCTCAGATACCCTGTGGGGGTATACAGACCCTACAGCACGAATACCCCCGCCCCGTATCTCACGAGGAGCAGCGATGACCACCACCGCGACCGGAGCCACTACCGAGGTAGAGCTCGTCATCGGCGGCATGACCTGTGCCTCGTGCGCCGCGCGTATCGAGAAGAAGCTCAACCGCATGGACGGGGTCACCGCGACCGTCAACTACGCCACCGAGAAGGCGAAGGTCAGCTACGACGGGGACCTCACCGTCCAGGACCTGATAGCGACCGTCGAGAAGACCGGGTACACGGCCGAGGAGCCGACACCACCCGAACCGGACCCCGCCGATACCCCGGACTCCTCACACGACGAACTCCGGCCGCTGCGGGAGCGGTTGGTCACCGCCGTGACGCTCGCGGTCCCCGTCATCGCCATGGCGATGATTCCCGCCCTCCAGTTCGAGTACTGGCAGTGGCTGTCGCTGACGCTGGCGGCGCCCGTGGTGACGTACGCCGGATGGCCTTTCCATAAGGCGGCGTTCACCAACGCGCGGCACGGCGCGGCGACGATGGACACGCTGATCTCGGTCGGCACGCTCGCCGCGTTCGGCTGGTCGCTGTGGGCGCTGTTCTTCGGGACCGCGGGGACGCCGGGTATGACGCACCCCTTCGAGCTGACGATCGCCCGGGGTGACGGCGCCGGGAACATCTACCTGGAGGCCGCGGCGGGTGTCACCGCGTTCATCCTGGCGGGGCGGTACTTCGAGGCCCGGTCCAAGCGGAAGGCGGGGGCGGCGCTGCGGGCGCTGCTGGAACTGGGCACGAAGGACGTCACCGTGATGGGCGCCGACGGTCGTGAACGGACCGTGCCCGTGGGCGAGTTGAAGGTCGGCGACCGCTTCGTGGTGCGGCCCGGCGAGAAGATCGCCACCGACGGGACGGTGGTCGAGGGCTCCTCGGCGGTGGACGCCTCGATGCTCACCGGCGAGTCCGTGCCGGTGGAGGTCACCGCGGGCGACGCCGTCACCGGTGCCACGGTCAACGCCGGCGGGCGGCTCGTCGTCGAGGCGACCCGGGTCGGCGCGGACACCCAGCTGGCCCGGATGGCGAAGCTCGTCGAGGACGCGCAGAACGGGAAGGCCGCGGCACAGCGGCTCGCGGACCGTATCTCCGCGGTGTTCGTGCCGATCGTGATCGCCCTCGCGCTGGGCACCCTCGGCTTCTGGCTCGGCAACGGGGCGGGTCTGACTGCCGCGTTCACCGCCGCGGTCGCCGTGCTGATCATCGCCTGCCCGTGCGCCCTGGGCCTGGCCACGCCGACCGCGCTGCTCGTGGGCACCGGTCGTGGCGCACAGCTCGGCATCCTGATCAAGGGCCCCGAGGTCCTGGAGTCCACCCGCAAGGTCGACACCATCGTCCTGGACAAGACGGGCACGGTGACCACGGGCCGGATGACCCTGCTGGCCGTGCACACCGCCGAGGGCACCGACGAGGCCGAAGCCCTGCGACTGGCGGGCGCGTTGGAGCACGCCTCGGAGCACCCGATCGCCCGGGCGGTGGCCGACGGGGCGCTGGCGAAGCTGGGCTCGCTGCCCACCCCGGAGGACTTCGCGAACGTGCCGGGGCTCGGTGTGCAGGGCATCGTCGAGGGCCACGCCGTGCTCGTCGGCCGGGAGCGGCTGCTGGGTGAGTGGGCGATGGAACTGCCCGTGGAGCTGGCCCGGTTCAAGTCCGAGGCCGAGGCGTCCGGTCGTACGGCCATCGCCGTGGCCTGGGACGGGGAGGCGCGGGCGGTCCTCGAGGTCGCCGACGCGGTCAAGGAGACCAGTGCCGAGGCGATCACCCGGCTGCGGGCACTGGGGCTGACGCCGATCCTGCTGACCGGGGACAACGAGGCGGTGGCCCGGGCAGTGGCCGAGGAGGTCGGGATCGCGCCGCAGAACGTCATCGCCGAGGTGCTGCCGCAGGACAAGGTCGATGTCGTCAAGCGCCTTCAGGGCGAGGGCTGTTCGGTCGCGATGGTCGGCGACGGTGTCAACGACGCGGCCGCGCTCGCCCAGGCCGACCTGGGGCTGGCCATGGGGACCGGCACGGACGCGGCGATCGAGGCCGGCGACCTCACCCTGGTCCGCGGTGACCTGCGCGCGGCGGCGGACGCCATCCGGCTGGCCCGCCGGACCCTCGGCACGATCCGCACCAACCTGTTCTGGGCCTTCGCCTACAACGTGGCCGCACTGCCGCTCGCGGCGGCCGGACTGCTCAACCCGATGCTGGCCGGCGCGGCGATGGCGTTCTCATCGGTGTTCGTGGTGGGGAACTCGCTGCGGCTGCGGTCCTTCAAGGCCGCGCGGTAGACAGGAGAGCGAGAGCGAGTGAAGGGCCGGCGCGAATCGCACCGGCCCTTCAGCCAACTGCCGTGTCAGCCCAGCTTCTTGAGGAGTTCCACCGCCAGGGGCGCGGAGGACGCCGGGTTCTGGCCGGTGACCAGGTTGCGGTCGACGACGACCTTCGGCGCCCACGGTTCGCCCACCTCGACCTGCACGCCGGCCTCCGTCAGCCGGTCCTGGAGCAGCCACTTGGCCTTGTCTGCGAAGCCGGCCTGGGTCTCCTCGGCGTTGGTGAACGCGGCGATCCGGTAGCCGGCGAAGCTGTTGGCGCCGTCGGCCTTGACCGCGGCGAGCATGGCGGCCGGGGCGTGGCAGACGACGCCGAGCGGCCTGCCGGACTCCAGGGCGCGGGTGAGGAGTTCACCGGAGTCGGTGTTGACCGCGAGGTCCTCCATCGGACCGTGGCCGCCGGGGTAGAAGACGGCGGCGTAGTCGTCGAGGTTCACGTCCTCGAGGCGGATCGGGTGCTGGATCTCGGTCGCGGCGGCGATGACGCCCGCGATCCGGTCGGCGTTCTCCTGTCCGCCGTTCACCTCGGCCGCGAGGCTGCCCTTGTCAACGGTGGGGACGACCCCACCCGGGGTGGCCACGGTGATCTCGTGACCGGCGGCCTTGAAGGCCTCGTACGGGGCGACGGCCTCCTCGGCCCAGAAGCCGGTGGGGTGCTGAGTGCCGTCCGCCAGCGTCCAGTGGTCGACGCCGGTCATTACGAAGAGGATCTTTGCCATGGTCCGACCGTAATTCTTTCCACCCATAGGAATCCAATAGGCTCACGTATGTGAGAGATAGGGAATCCAATCACCACCCGGTCGCGGCACCGCTGGACCTCAATCTGCTCCGCACGTTCCTGACCGTCTACCGCACCGGCTCCTTCACCGCGGCGGCCCGTCTCCTCGGCCTGTCGCAGCCCACGGTCACCACCCAGATCCGCGCGCTGGAGCGACAACTGGACCGGGAGCTGTTCGAGCGGCTGGCCCGAGGGGTGGCGCCGACGGCGTACGCGGACGAGTTGGCCGCCCGGATCGTCGACCCGCTGGACTCGCTCGCCACGGTCACGGGAGCGGACGACTCCCCGGCCGAGCCCGTGCATCTGGCCGGGCCCGCCGAGTTCCTCACCCGCTCCGTGCTGCCCGCCATCGCACCCCTGGTGGAGAAGGGCGTACGGCTGCGCATCACGCCCGGTCTCACCGAGCCGCTCCTGGAGGATCTGCGCGCGGGCCGTCACGACCTGGTGATCGCCACCTTCCGGCCGCGTGGCCGCACGCTGGCCGCGGTGCCCCTGAACGACGAGGAGTTCGTGCTGGTCGCCGCGCCCGAACGGGCGGAGCGGATCGGTGGTCCGGCGCGGATCGCGGCCGAGGGGGAGGCCGCGCTGCACGGCGTCCCGCTGATCGCGTACGCCGAGGATCTGCCCATCGTGCGCCGCTACTGGCGGCACGTCTTCGGCAAGCGCCTGGTGCGCGACCCCGCGGTCACCATGCCCGACCTCAACGCGGTGAAGGCGGCGGTCGTGGGCGGCGCCGGGTTCTCGGTGCTGCCCCGCTATCTGTGCGCGGCGGAGCTGGCGTCCGGGACGCTGATCCTGCTCCACGACCCGGACGACCCGCCCATCAACACCGTCTTCCTCGTGCAGCGTCCGGGCGCCTCCGGCAATCCGCACGTGCCCCTGGTCCGCGACCATCTGCTGCGGACCGCCCAGGAAGGCTAGCTACGCGTTCGTCTTCAGGAACGACGAGCGCGGACCTTCGAGGGTGGCGTCCATGCGGGCCACCTGACCCTGGGTGAACATGAACATGCCCGCGTCGTCGGTGTAGTCCATGTAGTTGACGAACATGTCCCCGTCGGGAGCGTTGTTGCACGTCACATGGGGGAACCTGGGTGTGCCGAAGTTGGGGCCGCCCGCGTTGGGGGTGTCCGCGACGAAGTCGCTGCCGCTGCACCCCTCTCCGTCGTCGCCCCAGATGTGGAACAGGTTGAGCCAGTGGCCCACCTCGTGGGTGGCCGTGCGGCCGAGGTCGAAGGGAGCCCTCGCGGTTCCCGTCGTGCCGACGAAGGTGTGAGTGATGACGACACCGTCCGTGGCGTCGGGACCGCCCGGGAACTGGGCGTAGCCGAGGATCTCCCCCACGTTGGGGTCCTCGAGGCGTGGGGCGACCCAGAAGTTGAGGTACTGGTCGGCGGGCCAGGCGTCCTGCCCACCGCTCTCGGTGAACTTGATCGCGTCGTCCATCCCGAAGGTGTCCGTCGCGGTCCGGGTCCGGGTGATGCCGTTGGTCGGCTCGCCGTGGGGGCCCTGGGAGGCGAGCCGGAACTCGATGCGGCAGTCCGCGACGAGAGGCTGCCAGACCTCGGGCACCCGCGAGACGTCCGGGTTGAGCATCCGGTAGTCCTGGTTCAGGACGTCGATCTGGCTGACGATCTGTTCGTCGCCGATGTCCTGCTCGGGCGTGTGGTGGATGACGTGCACCACGACGGGGATCACCGTCACACCCGTGCGGGCCGGTGTCTCCAGCCCCTGCTCGAAGGCGAAGGCCCGGTTCTCCAACGCGTCCCGCGCGACGGCGTAGGAGCGGTCCTCGGTCAGCAGCCGCCGGTGGACCGGCATCGTGCCGCAGACACGCTGTACGGGGGCGGGGGTGGTCTCGTCGGTCTCGTTCTCGGGCACGCTGCACCGCCTGGAGATGGCCGCACCGCCAGCGGTGCGGAAGTGAGGGTGGAGCGGGCCCGTTGAGGTTTACCGTAGGGCGACGGAACGGACACGGTAAGCAGAACCGCGAATTCCGCCGTAAGTACGGCGTTGTCTTCCGTATCGGGTCAACTGACGACAGATCAGGAGGTGCCCGACCATGAGCGGCCCACCACCGGAACTGATCGGAACATGGGTGCATTCGTACGAGGAGGACTCCCCCGGCGTCACGGTGTACCGCCCCGCGGGCTACCCACTACCACCCGCGCGCGGCCGCCGCGGGTTGGAGTTCGCCGCGGACGGCACCTTCACCGAGCGCCCCATCGGCCGCGGCGACGCACCTGGGCGGCGCACCGGCACATGGGCGCCGGCGGACCCGGCCGACAGCCGCCGGCTCGCGCTCAGCCTGCCCGGTGCGGAGCGCCGACTGGAAGTACTCCACGTCGACGATCAGGTGCTCAAGGTGCGGGCACCGGACTGACCACCCCCCGTCGTATCGACGTGAGGCCGTCGCCGACGTCGCCTTCCACGCCGTCCCGACGACCCTGCTGCTCCCCGGCATCGGCACCCTTCACGATCTCAAGCGGGCCCATGCCCTGGGCATCCGCTCCGTGCGCATCGCCACCCACTGCACCGAGGCCGACATCTCCGCCCAGCACATCGCCGCCGCCCGCGAGCTGGGCATGGACGTCGCCGGGTTCCTGATGATGTCCCACCTGGCCGAACCGGCCGAACTGGCCCGCCAGGCCAAGCTGATGGAGTCGTACGGCGCCCACTGCGTCTACGTCACCGACTCCGGCGGCCGGCTCACCATGGACGGCGTCCGCGACCGCTTCCGCGCCTACCGCGACGTCCTCGACCCGGCGACCGAGCTGGGCATCCACGCCCACCACAACCTCGGTCTCGGCGTCGCCAACAGCGTGGTCGCCGTGGAGAGCGGCGCCGTCCGCGTCGACGCCTCCCTCGCGGGCCAGGGCGCGGGCGCCGGCAACTGTCCCCTGGAGGCGTTCGTCGCGGTCGCCGACCTGATGGGCTGGGAGCACGCCTGCGAGCTGTTCCCGCTCATGGACGCCGCCGACGATCTCGTACGACCGCTCCAGGACCGCGAGGTGCGGGTGGACCGCGCGACCCTCAGCCTCGGCTACGCGGGCGTGTACTCCAGCTTCCTGCGGCACGCGGAGAACGCCGCCGCCCGCCACGGGCTGGACACCCGCAGCATCCTGGTCGAGGTCGGCCGCCGGGGCATGGTGGGAGGCCAGGAGGACATGATCACCGACATCGCACTGGACCTGGCGCCCCGCGCGCGGACTGCCGACTAGTCGCCCGTCCGTCGTCTCGGCGACGCGTTCATTCCGGCACGGAGACGTTCAGCAGCGTCTGGAGTGTCTGGTCGGACTCGTTGAGTTCGGCCCAGACCGTCTTGCCGTGGGAGGCGTGGCGGGTGCCCCAGTGTTCGGCGAGTTGGGCTACCAGGAGCAGTCCGCGGCCGCCCTCGTCGAGAGTGCGGGCCCGGCGCAGATGGGGGGTGGTGCCGCCGGCGTCGGAGACCTCGCAGAGCAGGCCGTGGTCGTGGATGAGCCGCAGCTGGATGGGGGGACGGCCGTAGCGGATGGCATTGGTGACCAGTTCGCTGACGACCAGTTCGGTGGTGAAGTCGAGCTCCTCCAGGCCCCACACGCGCAGTTGCCGGGCGACGTCCGCGCGGGCCCGGGAGACGGCGGCCGGGTCGGACTCCAGGTCCCAGGTGGCGACCTGGCGGACGCCGAGGGCGTGGGTGCGGGCGAGGAGCAGGGCGACGTCGTCGTCCGGGAGGGCGGGGAGCAGGGCCTCCAGGACGGTGTCGCAGGTGGCCTCCAGGGAGGGGCCGGGCCTGGCGAGGGCCTCCCGCAGCAGGTCCAGGCCCGTCTCGACGTCGTGGTCGCGGGCCTCGATCAGTCCGTCGGTGTAGAGGGCGAGCAGGCTGCCCTCGGCGAGGTCGACCTCGGCCGCCTCGAAGGGCAGGCCGCCCAGGCCCAGCGGTGGGCCCGGGGGCAGGTCGAGGAGGTCGACGGTGCCGTCGCGGGTCACCAGGACGGGCAGCACATGGCCCGCGCGGGCGAGGGTGCAGCGCCGGGACACGGGGTCGTAGACGGCGTAGAGACAGGTCGCGCCGATGTCACCGGCGGCCTCGTCGTCCGGGCCGCCGGCCGCTTCGGCGGACAGCCGGATGACGATGTCGTCGAGGTGCGTGAGGAGTTCGTCGGGCGGCAGGTCGATGTCGGCGAGGGTGCGTACGGCGGTCCGCAGCCGGCCCATGGTGGCGGCGGCGTGGATGCCGTGGCCGACGACGTCGCCCACCACGAGGGCGACCCGGGCGCCGGAGAGCGGGATGACGTCGTACCAGTCGCCGCCCACGCCGAGCCGGTCACCGGCGGGCAGATAGCGGCAGGCGACCTCGACGGCGGACTGCTGCGGCAGGTTCTGCTGGAGGAGGCTGCGCTGGAGGGTGAGGGCGGTGGCGCGGGCGTGGGTGTAGCGGCGGGCGTTGTCGACGGCGACCGCGGCCCGGGCGGCGATCTCCTGGGCGTGCAGCAGGTCCTCGTCGTCGTAGGGGTCGGGGGTGCGGTCGCGGACGAAGCGCGCTACGCCCAGGGTCGTGCCGCGGGCGCGCAGGGGTACGACCAGCGTCGAACGGTCCCGGGAGGGTTCTCCGGTGGCCAGGGCCCGGGCCGCCGGCGACCCTTCCGGGTAGGTATGGGGTGGCGGTTCCGCCGCGGCCGGCCGCTGGGCGGTCCGCCGCAGGAGGGGCGGGTCCGGCGTCGGAACGTCGTGGCCGTGGAGGGCGGAGTCGAGCAGGTCCACGGTGACCCGGTCGGCGAAGTGCTCGACGGCGAAGTCGGCCAGCTCCTGGGAGGTGCGGGTGATGTCCAGCGTGGTTCCGATGCGCAGGCCCGCCTCGTTGACCATCGACAGCCGGGCCCGCAGCCGGCGTTCCCGCTCCTCCTGGTAGGCCAGGACGCCGTGTTCCGAGGTGCGGTCGATATAGCCGGTCCCGGTGGCCACCATGCGGCGGGTGGCCGCGCTGATCAGTCCGGCGTCGTCGGTCAGCCGCGGCAGCTCCTGGAGCAGCCGGTCCAGGACCACGCCCTGTCCGAGCCGGAAGGCCCGCAGCAGCGCGCTGACGGGGATGCCGTACCGGGCCATCCGGCGGGCCCGCTCGATCTCGGCGGCGGGCAGTTCGATACGGCTCGGTTCGACTCCGTGCTCCAGCCCTGCCAGTACGGCGAGGACATGGTCGGCGATGTTCTCCGAGGCCATACCCTCCGGGTCGTCCCACAGTTCGGGGACCTCGGCGCGCAGGCACCGCTCGACATCGTGGACCAGCCCGTCCGCCGCCCGGCTCAGTGCGTGCGCGGCCCGGGACACGAGACGGTCCGCAGTGACGTCCACCCTTACGACGGTACGCCGCCGGTCGTCGTGCGCGCGCCCGTTCCGGGTCGGAGTGCGGGATTCCGTGATAGGGACTCTCCCACTGTGGCGATCGACAGGTGGGGGCACCGTGTTCGGCAGGGTTTCGGCGGTCGTGGCGACGGCCTGCGTACTGGCGCTGGGGGGCTGCACCTTCGAGAGCTCCGGGAGCAGCACGGCCGAGGAGGCGACGGAGGTCGAGGTGAGCGCCGCGACCACCTCGGCGTCGGCGCCTTCGCCGTCGGCGTCGCCCACACCCACCCCCTCGCCGTCCGCCTCCCCCTCCCCCTCCACCTCGCCCACCGCGACTCCGGTGCCCGTCGAGGGGCCGCGGCAGACCCTGGTGTCGATGAACGTCAGCGGCGGATTCGCCGGTGTCTCCCGAAAGGTGGTCCTGCGCGGCGACGGCAGCGTCCACGCCAGTGACGGCGACACGTCGGTGGTTCGGCGGGCCGGCGCCGCGGAGTTCAGGGAGCTGCGGCTGCTGCTCGGCGATCCGGCGCTGGACGACGTGTCCGACTTCGCGATCAGCATGAGCGCCCGGGACCTCTTCCAGTACGAGGTCCGCTTCGAGGGCCGTACGGTCCTCACGGACCGCTCCGCCGAGCAGCCGCCCCTCGACGCCCTGATCGACGCCCTGAGCGAGTTCCTGCCGAAGAAGTGAGCGCCGAAGCCGTGAGGGCCGAGGCAGTGGGCGCCAGGCAGTGAGAACCGAGGCAGTGAGCGTCGGCGTCGTACTCCGAGGCCGGTACGCGCGGTTACTCCCGCCGTCGGACGCCTCGGCGGCCCCCGCCCGGCACCGTGGTGCGGGTGAAGCTGAACCGCCCGGCCCGCCGGGTCTCCCTGATCGTCCATGTCGTCTCGTCCGCGAGCTGGCTCGGGCTCACCCTCGGGCTGCTCGCGCTCGGGATCACCGCGACCACCACCGAGGCGGCGGTGACCGTCGAGGCCTCGGTCCGGACCATGAAGCTGTTCG
The DNA here is from genome assembly GCF_040446465.1 of Streptomyces sp. RG80. Taxonomy (NCBI): domain Bacteria; kingdom Bacillati; phylum Actinomycetota; class Actinomycetes; order Kitasatosporales; family Streptomycetaceae; genus Streptomyces; species Streptomyces sp. RG80. The sequence goes on from NZ_JBEAAJ010000005.1 coordinate 677,705, forward strand.
CCGACTGGCTGCTGCTCCCGCTCGCATTCCTCACGCTCCTGAGCGGTCTGCTGCTGTCGCTGGGCACGGTGTGGGGGCTGGCGCGGCACCGCTGGGTCTGGACGAAGTTCTGGCTGACCCTCGCCACGACCACCGCCACGGCGTTCGCGCTGCGCCCCGGTGTGAACGCGGCGGTCGCCGCCGTGGCCGCGGGCGGACCGCTGCCGGACGCCGGTGACGTCCTGTTCGGGCCGGTCGTGTCGCTGTCCGCCTATCTCTTCATGACGGTGATCTCGGTCCTCAAGCCGTGGGGGCCCACGCGCCGCGGCCGCAGGCTCCGGGCGACGAACTCCGTTCCCGCGAAGAGGCCAACTCCCGTTGTGTGACGGGGCATTGACGATGCTGCCGGCGGGCGTCACGGTGGGACACCGGAGGTCGCCCATGACAGCACCCCGTTCCGACACGGACCTTGTCGCCCGCGTCCACGCGCTCCGGCCGCTGATCGCCGAGCACGCGCTGCGCACCGAGCAGCGCAGGCGGGTGACGAGCGAGGTCCTCGCGGCGCTGACGGACGCCGGTGTGTACCGGATGAACGTCCCCCGGCGGTACGGCGGTCACCAGACCCGGCCGAGCACCCAGGTCGACGTGATCGCCGAGATCGCCGCCGCGTGCGGTTCGACCGCGTTCACGGCCCTGATCCAGGCCGGCTGCGCCTTCATCGCCGCGCTCTTTCCCGACGAGGCGCAGGAGGAGATCTTCACCGGTCCCGACGTACGGGTCGGCGGCACCCTGATCCCGGACGCCACGGCGGTCGCGTCGGACGGCGGGTACGTCGTCAACGGCACCTCGGGCTTCGCCACCGGCTGTCAGGACGCCGACTGGCATCTGCTGACGGCGCGGGTCGGGTCCGGCGACGGGCCGCCCGAGGTGCTGTGGACCGCGGTGCCCATGGCCGAGCTGGAGATCCTCGACGACTGGCATGTGTCGGGTCTGGCCGGGAGCGGCAGCAACAGCGTCGTGGCCCGCGACGTCTTCGTGCCGGACCGTCGCGTCCTGCCCGTCGGACCGCTGCTGGCGGGCGAGTTCCCCTCGAAGGCCAACGCCGACGATCCCTTCTACCGGATGCCCGTGCTGCTGATGTTCTGTGTCTGGACGGCGCCGCACGCGCTCGGTCTGGCGCGGGGCGCGCTGGCGGAGTTCACCGAACGCATCCACCGGCGGGGTATCACCTACAGCCGCCACCAGCGGCAGAACGAGGCGACGGTCACCCATCTCCAGGCGGCCGAGGCCGCGATGAAGATCTCCTGCGCCGAGCTGATGACGAGGGACTTCGTCGCCCGGATCGAGGCGGGTGAGCCCTTCACGGTGGAGGAGCGGGCCAGGATCCGGGCGCAGACCGGTTATGTGGCGCGGCTGTGCAAGGAGGCCGTCGACCTGGTCGCCGCCGCCTGCGGAGCCTCCTCGCTGCACCGGGAGGTCCCCGTCCAGCGGGCCGTGCGCGATGTGCAGGCGCTGAACCTGCACTCGTTCGTCAATCCCGCGACCAATCTGGAGCTGTACGGGCGGATCCTGTCGGGGCTGGACGCGGGGACTCCGTTTCTCTGAGTTCCCGTGGGCGGGGGTGATCGAGACCACAGACGAAACGGCTTCGTTTCGATGCCGGAGGGGTATTCTGAGCTCACGGTGAACGAAACGGTTTCGTTCAGAAGGAGCCGTCATGACCTCCGTCCTCATCGCCAGCGATCAGTCCCTCCAACGGCACGGCCTGCGCATGCTGCTGGCCGGCGAACCCGACCTGACCGTCGCCGGTGAGGCCCGGAGCGGGACCGAGGCCGTCCGCCTGGCCGCCGTGCTCCGTCCGGACGCCGTCCTGCTCGACGGCCGTATCCACGAGACGGAAGGCCCCGACGTCATCCGCCGGATCACCCACCCGCCGGCCCTCGCCGTCTCGACCGAACCCGCCCGTCCGGCACGTGTCCTGGTCCTGACCCCCACCAGCGACGAGGAGCACGCCTACACCGCCCTGCGGGCCGGCGCCGGCGGCTTCCTCCCCCAGCACGCCACCCCCGACGAACTGATCGCCGCCATCCGGGTCGTGGCCACCGGTGACTCGGTCATCACCCCGCATCTGACCCGCGCCCTCATCGACACCGTCCGTCAGCTCCAGCCCGTGCGCCCCAACGCGCCGGGGGTCGGGCTCGACACCTTCACCGAGCGCGAGCGCGACGTCCTGACCGCGGTCGCCTCCGGCTGGTCCAACGCCGAGATCGCCCAGCGGCTGTCCATCGCACCGACCACCGTCAAATCGCACGTCAGCCACATCCTCGCCAAGATCGGCGGACGCGCCCGCGTCCAGGCGGTGACCTTCGCCTACGAGTCGGGGCTGGTGCGCCCCGCGGCCTGAGAGGTCCGCCGCGAGGCTTGGCGCGAAACCCCGCAGGTTTGGCGCGCCGAGAAGTGGTCAGGCGCGTGGGATGCCCCAGGTACCCCTCACTCCCGTCACTTCCGTCAGATGCGTCCCGGCCGTCTTCCTGCGCGGTGCGCAGGGGGCGGTGTGGTGAGCCCGGCCACCGATCTCGCACCCGAGCGGGACTCCGCGCCCCGGACCGCGCCCGTCAAGCAGCGGGACGCGTTCTTCGACAACGCCAAGTACCTGGCCATCGTGCTGGTGGCGACCGGACACGCGTGGGAGCCGCTGCGCGACGGCAGCCGGGCCGCCTCCGCGCTCTACATGCTCGTGTACGCCTTCCACATGCCGGCGTTCATCGTGATCGCCGGCCACGTCTCCCGGAGCTTCGACGCGAGCCCGCAGCGGCTCCGACGACTGGTGACCGGCGTCGCCGTCCCGTACGTCGTCTTCGAGACGGCGTACACCTTCTACACCCGGTGGACCGACGGGGTGCCGGACCGCCCGGTCAGCCTGCTGGAACCGCTGTATCTGACCTGGTTCCTGGCCGCGCTGTTCATCTGGCGGCTGACCACCCCGGTGTGGCGCTCGGTGCGCTGGCCGCTGCCGCTCGCGCTCGCCGTCGCCACGCTGGCGAGCGTGACCCCGTCCATCGGCGAGGACCTCGACCTCCAGCGCACCCTGCAGTTCCTGCCGTACTTCGTGCTCGGCCTGTGCCTGAAGCCGGAGCACTTCCGGCTGGTGCGCCGCTGGAAGGTACGGATCGCGGCGGTCCCGGTGTTCGTCGGCGCGCTCGCGCTGGCGTACTGGGCGGTGCCGCGGATGAGCGGCGCCTGGTTCTACCACCGGGACAGCGCCCAGGAGTTGGGCGCACCCGCCTGGTACGGCCCGGTCATGACCCTGGTCGTCTTCGCCTGCTCGACGCTGCTGGTGGCCTGTTTCCTGTCCTGGGTGCCCGGGCGGCGCATGTGGTTCACCGCGCTGGGCGCCGGCACGCTGTACGGCTATCTGCTGCACGGGTTCGTCGCGCAGGGCTCCAAGTACTGGGGCTGGTACGACCCCGCGTGGGTGTACCAGCCGCTCGGCGAGGTGGTCGTCACCGTCGTCGCGGCCGTGATCGTGACCGTGCTCTGCACGCCGGTCGTGCGCAGGGCGTTCCGGTTCGTCATGGAACCGGACCTGAAGTGGGCCTTCCGGAAGGACGGGCCCCGGGAGCGGGTCGTCCTGCGCGCGTGAGGATCGGCGCGGCGCTCTCGGCGCTCCTCCCTGCGCTCAGCGCGGCGCCGGAGTCGTGGCCGGCGAGGACGGTGGCCGGGAGGTGCCCGCGACCGTGGGGGTCGGGGTGACCTCCGGCAGCCGGGTCTCGCCGCCCGACGGGATCGCGGTGACGACCATCACGACGACCAGGGCGGCCGCGGCGATCAGCACCAGCGCCGTGAGCAGCCGGGAGCCTGCGTCGGGAGGCGGCTCCGCCACCGGCTCCGGCCGTGCGAGCAGCGCGGTCAGGAACGCCACGATCTCGTCCCCGCCCGGCCGCAGCGCCGGGTCCTTGGCGAGGAGCCCGCGCAGCAGCGGCGTCAACGGACAGTCGGCGCCTGGCAGTTCGGGCTCCTCGTAGACCACCGCGAGGAGCGTCGCCGGCATCGAGGGCCGGGCGAACGGGGAGTGGCCGGTCAGGGCCGTGCAGAGGGTGGCGCCGAGGGACCACCAGTCGGAGGCGGGCCCCGGGTCACGGCCGGTGGTGCGCTCCGGGGGCATGTACTCCGGGGAGCCGATCACCATGCCGGCTCCGGTCAGGCCCGGCGCGTCCTGGAGGGCGGCGATCCCGAAGTCGGTCAGGACGACGCGACGGCCGGGGCCCAGCAGTACGTTGCCGGGTTTGACGTCCCGGTGCAGCACCCCGGCGGCGTGCACCCGGCGCAGCGCCTCGGCGAGCGCGAGGCCGATCCGTGCCGTCTCCCGGACGCCGAGCGGCCCGTGCTCGGCGACGGTCCGCTCCAGTGAGGGCGCCTCGACCAGCTCCATGACGATCCACAGCCGGTCGTCCTCCTCGGCCACGTCGTAGACCCGGACCACGCCCGGGTGGTCGATCCGCGCGCTGGCCCGCGCCTCGCGCAGCGCCCGCTCCCGGCGGGTCCGCGGATCCTCGGCCGCGTCCGGGCCGTCGAGCCACAACTCCTTGACCGCGACCGGTCGTTCGAGCATCTCGTCCCGTGCCCGCCAGACCCGCCCCATGCCGCCCTGCCCGACCCGCTCCCCCAGCCGGTACCGACCCCCGATTCGCATGGGTGTTCACCTCCCCGCCCCTCTCATGACAGCACGGACCACCCGGCACCGGACAGACACAACCGCGCCTACCCCGACGGCCGGCCGGCACCCCCGGCTTGCTAGGCTCCCCGAGCCTCCCGCGGGGGAAGTCCGGTGAGATCCCGGCGCTGACCCGCAACGGTGTGCGCGGCACGCTTCACCCGGTGCCGCGTGAGCCCGATCGCCCGTGGGTGGTGCGACCCGTTGACTGCTCGCCGAGGACTGCGAGAGGGGACCGCGCGGCCTCTCGGTCCGTACGGGCTGTCTCCTTGACGTTCATCAGGCGGCCCCACGCGAAGGACCGCCCCGACCGTGCGCCGAAGTACCGCCCCCAGCCGCATACCCCTGCCCCCGTTGGTGGCCGGGATGACGCTGCTGCTCCTGGTGTCCCTCGTCGGCGGGGTGGGTCTGGGGGCCGCCGGCATCGGCTGGGCGGAGGTCTTCCGGTTCCTGTGGGCCGGGCTGACCGGTGGGACCGTGCGTGCCGAGGACGCCGCCGCGTACACGATCGTCTGGGAGATCCGGCTGCCGCGGGTGGTGCTCGGCGCCGTCGTCGGCGCGGGGCTCGCGGCCGTCGGGGTGGCGGTGCAGGCGATGGTCCGCAACGCGCTCGCCGACCCCTTCGTCCTCGGCATCTCCTCCGGCGCGGCGGTGGGCGCCAACGCGGTCATCCTGCTCGGCGCCTTCGCCGGACTCGGCGTCTGGGCGCTGTCCGTGTCGGCGTTCGCCTCGGCCCTCGCTGCGATGGCGCTGGTGTACGCCGCGGCCCGCTCCCCGCACGGACTCACCCCGCTGAGGCTGGTCCTGACCGGCACCGCGCTCGCCTATGGCTTCGAGGCCCTCACCACTGTGATGGTCTTCAGCGCGGCCCGCGGCGAGGCGGCCCGGTCGGCGCTGATGTGGCTGCTGGGCAGTCTGGGCGGCGCCACCTGGACGCAGGTGCCCCTCGTCGCGGTGACCGTCGCCGCCGGGTGGGCGTGGCTGCGATGGCGGGCGGAATCGCTCAACGCCCTGGCGATGGGCGACGAGACCTCGGCCGCGCTCGGCGTCCGCCCGACCCTGCTGCGCCGCGAACTGTTCCTGGTCACCGCCGCCGTGACCGGCACCGTGGTGGCGGTCAGCGGGGCCATCGGCTTCGTCGGGCTGATGGTGCCGCACGTCGTACGGATGCTGGTCGGCGCCGACCATCGCCGGGTGCTGGCCGTGGCGCCGCTCGCCGGCGCGGTCCTGCTGGTGTGGGCGGACGTGCTGTCCCGGCTGCTGCTGGCCCCCGCCGAGCTGCCCGTCGGAGTCATCACCGCCGTGGTGGGCGTGCCCGCCTTCCTGCTGCTGATGCGGCGCGGCGGCTACGCGTTCGGAGGCCGTTGACCATGAGGCTCGACATCGAGGACGTGACGGTCGAGGCCGCCGGGGCGCGGATCGTCGACGAGGTGCGGCTCGCCGTGGACAGCGGGGCCTTCGTCGGGCTCGTCGGCCCCAACGGCAGCGGCAAGTCGACTCTGTTGCGCTGTGTGTACCGGGCACTTCGGCCGGCCGGGGGTGTGGTGCGGCTCGACGGGGACGATGTGCACGCGATGCCGGCCCGGGACACCGCCCGGGTACTGGCCGCGCTGCCGCAGGAGTCGTCGGCCGAGTTCGACTTCACGGTCGCCGAGGTGGTCGCGATGGGACGGCTGCCGCACCGGGACCGTACGGCCGCTGCGGACCGGGAGTTGTGCGCGGAGGCCATGGCCCGCACCGGCGTGGAGCATCTCGCCGACCGGGGGTTCCTCGCCCTGTCCGGCGGCGAGAAGCAGCGCGTGCTGATCGCCCGCGCGCTCGCCCAGCAGCCCCGGGTGCTCGTCCTCGACGAACCCACCAACCACCTCGACATCGCCCACCAGTTGGACGTGCTGTCCCTGGTGCGCGCCAGCGGTGTCACCGCGCTCGCCGCCCTGCACGACCTCAACCTGGCCGCCGCGCACTGCGATGTCCTGTACGTGATCGCGAGCGGCCGGGTCGTGGCCTCGGGCACACCGCACGACGTGCTGCAACCCGCCCTGCTGGCCGAGGTGTTCGGGGTGCGCGCGCATCCCGTACGGCATCCGGAGACCGGCGCCGTCCAGCTCCTGTTCGACCTGCTCCCGTAGCCCCCGCAGAGACTGTGAGAACCCCCATGCGCAAACTGCTCGCCGCCGCCCTGTGTCTCGCCGCGACCGCCACCGGCTGCGGCGCGTCCGTCGAGACGACGTCGAAGGACGCCAAGTCCTCGTCCGTGACGATCACCAACTGCGGCCGGAAGGTGACGTTCGACAAGGTCCCCGAGCGGGTGGTCACCAACGACGTCGGGATCACCGAGCTGATGTTCGCGCTCGGTCTGGAGGACCGCATGGCCGGGTTCGCCATGCCCGACGACAAGGGCGATTTGAGCGGCGTCCCGTGGAAGGACGGCTACGACAAGGTCAAGTGGCTCTCCAAGGAACAGCTCACCAAGGAGAACGTCCTCGACGTCCGCGGCGACCTGGTCTTCGCCGGCTGGAACTACGGCTTCCGCGAGGACGCCGGCTTCACCCCGGACGCTCTGAAGAAGCTCGGCATCCCCTCGTACATCCTCACCGAGTCCTGTCGCAACGGCCGCACCGAGACCTCGCGCGGCATCATGCCGCCGCTGGAGGCGCTCTACACCGACCTCACCAACCTCGGGAAACTGTTCGGCGTCGAGAAGCGCGCGGCCACGCTGATCGCCGGGTTCAAGAAGCAGATCGCCGGCGTGCACACCGAGGCACCGGCGAAGAAGCCCTCGGTGTTCCTCTACGACAGCGGCCAGGACCAGCCCTTCACCTCCGGCCGCTACGCCGCCCCCGACCAGATCATCAGCGAGGCCGGCGGGGTCAACGTCATGCACGACGTGCGGGACTCCTGGACCACGGTGGGCTGGGAGAGCGTGGTGGAGCGCAACCCCGATGTCATCGTGATCTGCGACTACGGTGACGTGAGCGCCGAGCAGAAGAAGAAGTTCCTGCTCTCCTACGCCCCGCTGCGGAACGTCTCCGCCGTCAAGCACCGGCGGATCTTCACGCTGGACTACGTCGACCTGGTGGAGAGCCCGCGGAACCCGTCGGCGATCGCTCGGCTCGGGGCGTATCTGCGGACGGCCGGCTGACCCCGGCCCGGCGCACGGCGGCGGGTGCCGCGAGGCCGGTGAGCAGGAACAGTGCGCCGACGACGTACCACCCGGGGCGGCCCCAGGTGATGCAGAGCGCGATGAGCAGGCCGGGGCCGAACGCCTCGGCCAGGCCCGCTCCCAGGTTGAAGACGCCGAGGTACTGGCCGGTGGCGTGCGGTGGGGCGAAGGCGAAGGAGACCTCGAACCCGGCGGCGGCGTGCCAGAGTTCACCGATCGTGTGGACGACGACCGCGGTCAGCAGAAGCACCGCGGCTGCCCAGCCCGGCAGGCCCGCGGACAGCGAGACCAGGGCGCAGGAGACCAGGAAGGCCACGCCCGCCCGCCGGTAGGCGTGGCCGCCCGCCGCGGGCGAGTCGACGGTCCGGCCCACGCGTACCTGGAACGCGATGACGATGACGGTTCCGGTGAGCATGGTGCCGGAGACGAGCCAGTGCGGTGCGGCGGTGAAGTCGACCAGCCAGAGCGGGATCGCCACGGTGAGCACCTTGAACTGGACGGCCATCATGCCGTCGAGGACGGTGAGCAGCAGGTAGGGCCGGTCTCGCAGGGCGCTCCACCTGGGACCCTCGGCGGCCGGACCGGGCGCGACCGGCGGCAGCCGGACGAGGACGGCCGCGGCGACCGCGAAGGCCGTCGCGTTCCCGGCGACCATGACCTGGTACGCGCCGAGGGTGCCCACCTGGACGGCCCAGCCCGCGCCCACGGCCCCCAGGGAGATGCCGACATTGCTCACCGCACGCAGGTAGGCGCGGAACTCCTGCGGCCGGTCCCCTCCGTAGTGCCGGATGAGCGGGGAGCGCGCCGCCAGCCCGGCCGCCTTCGCCGCGGCGGCCGCACACACCACGAGGACGAACGCCCAGAAGCCGTCGGCCAGGACGAACGCCGCCGTCGCCAGCGCCTGGACGACGAGGGTGGTCACGTAGACCCCGCGTGCCCCGTACACGTCGGCGAGGTGACCGACGGCGATGCCCACCGTCAGGGCGACCACTCCTGCGATGCCGAGGCCGAGCCCGACCTGGGCCGCGGGCAGGTGGACGGCCTTCGTGAAGTACAGCACCCCGGCGGTCAGATAGAGGCCGCTGCCGAGCGTGTAGACGAAGTTGGAGGCGGCGAGCACGCGTCGGGGCCCCGGCTCGGGTATCAGCTGGGGCATGCGACCTCGTCTCTGTCGGGGGCCGGGTCTGCGGACCGGCGCGCACCTCCGGTGCGCACCGAGGCCACCAGGGCTGCCAGGGTCATCGCGATCAGCAGACCCCAGGCGGGCGCGAATCCGCCACTGAGATCTTTCAGCAGGCCGAGCAGGGGCGGTACGGCGACGATGGCGATCTGGTTCACGGACATCGCCAGTCCGAGGGCGAACCCCGTCCTGTCCGGCGGCGCCGACTCGGTGACCTGGGCGACCCATGGGCCGTACCAGCCGAATCCGAAGAACCCGAGCCAGAGGAACGCGCAGCAGGCGACGGCCGCCGACCGGCCCGCCGGGGTCAGCAGCACGGCCATCCCCGCGACGACCGCGACCATGCAGACCACGACGGCGCGTTGCCGCCCGACCCCGACGCGGTCGCTCCAGGCCGCGAGCGCGATCCGGCCGAGGACGCCCGTGCCCTGCGTCGCGACCAGGACCAGGGCCGCCGCCCCGGCGCCGGCGTGTGCCACCTCGTGGAGATACAGCACCGTCAGGATGCCGACCCCGCACTGCACGGAGATCAGGCCGGCCCCGGCCAGCATGGTCCGGACCATGGCCGGCTCTCGGAGCAGCCTCATCCGCACGCCCCGTGGCGTCCTGGCCCGGGGAAGGACGGCCCGACCGGGTGGCCGGCGGTAGAGGGTCATGAAGGCCACCGCGCCCAGCAGGGCGACGAACCCACCCGTCACGAGCGCCGCCCGCCATCCGAAGGCCCCTGCGACGAGGGGCAGTACGGCCGAGGCGAACGCGGCACCCAGTGGCAGCCCCGCCTGCCGGACACCCATCGCGAACCCGCGCTGCGAGGCATGGAACCAGGACGCCACCGACTTGCTGCCGCCGGGCTGCACGGTGCTGTATCCCGCGCCGACGACCAGCAGCACGGCGAGCAGACCCGCGTACCCCGGCACCAGAGCGCCCGCCCCCAGGGCCACGGCGACCACACCGGCACCCGCCCCGACGACCCAGCGCTCGTCGCAGCGGTCCAGCAACTCCCCCGCCACCAGCAGCCCGACCAGCGGGACGAACTGGGCGGCCGAGACCAGAAGCCCCAACTGTGCGGTGCTCAGGCCCAGTTCGCGTTGCAGCTGGATGCCCATGGCTCCGATGCCCTGCACGAAGAAGCCGGACGCGGCCTGCGTGAAGGTGGCCACGGCGAGGACGACCCACCGGTAGCGTGCGCCGCGTCTCACGGACGCCGGCACAGCGCGGGGTCGGGGTGCGGGGTGAACCCGAGGTCGCGGTAGAGCGGTTCGCCCTCCGGGGAGGCGTGCAGGTCCACTCGCGCCACCTCGCGTTCCCGGAACCAGTCGAGCAGGCCCCGCATGACGGCGCGGCTGTGCCCGCGGCGCCGGTGGGCGGGGTCGGTGACCACGCCGAGCACCTGCCCGACCCGGCCGTTGTACAGGTGCGGCCCCGGCAGCCGTTGCTCGACGGTGCCGATGCCACAGGCGGCGAGCCCACCGTCGTCGCCGTCCACGACGAGGATGCGCACGCTGTCCGCGGTCAGCTGCTCCTTGAGCACCACGGCCAGGGTGTCCAGCCATCCCTCGTCCGCCGAGGCGGGGTTGAAGAAGTCACCTCCGAGGTGCTCGAACAACAGAGCCCGTAGCCGCATGAGTTCGACGAGGTCGTACTCCCTGGCCTGCCGTACGTCGGATCGGAGTCCGGTGCGTTGTCCCATGACCACGACCCTGATGTAATGACCTTATGCATCTCAACCCTTACGGCGAGGATGCCGTGAACCTGGCCGCCGACCTGGCCAACCGCCGTCCGACGCGCCCCACGGAACTCGCCGATCGCTGCCGGGCCGCCGGGCTGACGGTGCAGGGCCCCGCCACACCCGAGGACCTTCGGCGCACGCTCGACGTACTGGACGGCTGGGAGAAGGTCGTCGACGCCACCGACGAGCGCGAGCGCGCCGAGCTGGTCAACCGGATGCTGGCCGCGGCCGCCGCCTACCCACGGATGACCGACCACGTGGGCAGCGGCTGGCATCTGCACTACCGCGACGAGGGGCAGCCGCTCGGCGGGGTGCTGTCCTCCCTGATCGCCGTGGGCACCGCACTGCATCTGACGGGCCGCGGTATGCAACGCCTCGGCCGCTGCGCCGTGCCGGAGTGCGCCACGATCTACGCCGACACCTCCCGCACCGGCCGGCAGCGCTACTGCTCCCCGCGCTGCGCCAACCGCGACGCGGTCCGCCGCCACCGGGCTCGCACCCTCTAGCGACCAGCCCCGTGGCAGGTGTGGCTCACGCCACATTCAGCCGTGTCACATCGCATGGGCCCATTCCGTCAAAGGGGCGTAGGCATCGACACCAAGCCACAGGAGCTCACCATGGAAGCCCGCCTCAACCTCTTCGAGAACCCGCTCGCCGGCAAGGTCATCCGGTACGTCAACTCGGCGGGCAAGGCG